>NZ_CM007717.1:4178656-4883487 GCF_002019855.1 Streptomyces antibioticus
ACCGAATAATCAACGTTCCACCCATGAGCTGACCGTGCAGAACATTTGCCTGCAATCGGTACTGTGCTCCTTAGAAAGGAGGTGATCCAGCCGCACCTTCCGGTACGGCTACCTTGTTACGACTTCGTCCCAATCGCCAGTCCCACCTTCGACAGCTCCCTCCCACAAGGGGTTGGGCCACCGGCTTCGGGTGTTACCGACTTTCGTGACGTGACGGGCGGTGTGTACAAGGCCCGGGAACGTATTCACCGCAGCAATGCTGATCTGCGATTACTAGCAACTCCGACTTCATGGGGTCGAGTTGCAGACCCCAATCCGAACTGAGACCGGCTTTTTGAGATTCGCTCCACCTCACGGTATCGCTGCTCTTTGTACCGGCCATTGTAGCACGTGTGCAGCCCAAGACATAAGGGGCATGATGACTTGACGTCGTCCCCACCTTCCTCCGAGTTGACCCCGGCGGTCTCCTGTGAGTCCCCATCATCCCGAAGGACATGCTGGCAACACAGAACAAGGGTTGCGCTCGTTGCGGGACTTAACCCAACATCTCACGACACGAGCTGACGACAGCCATGCACCACCTGTACACCGACCACAAGGGGGCGACCATCTCTGGCCGTTTCCGGTGTATGTCAAGCCTTGGTAAGGTTCTTCGCGTTGCGTCGAATTAAGCCACATGCTCCGCTGCTTGTGCGGGCCCCCGTCAATTCCTTTGAGTTTTAGCCTTGCGGCCGTACTCCCCAGGCGGGGAACTTAATGCGTTAGCTGCGGCACCGACGACGTGGAATGTCGCCAACACCTAGTTCCCACCGTTTACGGCGTGGACTACCAGGGTATCTAATCCTGTTCGCTCCCCACGCTTTCGCTCCTCAGCGTCAGTAATGGCCCAGAGATCCGCCTTCGCCACCGGTGTTCCTCCTGATATCTGCGCATTTCACCGCTACACCAGGAATTCCGATCTCCCCTACCACACTCTAGCTAGCCCGTATCGAATGCAGACCCGGGGTTAAGCCCCGGGCTTTCACACCCGACGTGACAAGCCGCCTACGAGCTCTTTACGCCCAATAATTCCGGACAACGCTTGCGCCCTACGTATTACCGCGGCTGCTGGCACGTAGTTAGCCGGCGCTTCTTCTGCAGGTACCGTCACTTTCGCTTCTTCCCTGCTGAAAGAGGTTTACAACCCGAAGGCCGTCATCCCTCACGCGGCGTCGCTGCATCAGGCTTTCGCCCATTGTGCAATATTCCCCACTGCTGCCTCCCGTAGGAGTCTGGGCCGTGTCTCAGTCCCAGTGTGGCCGGTCGCCCTCTCAGGCCGGCTACCCGTCGTCGCCTTGGTGAGCCATTACCTCACCAACAAGCTGATAGGCCGCGGGCTCATCCTGCACCGCCGGAGCTTTCGACCCTCACAGATGCCTGCAAGAGTGATATCCGGTATTAGACCCCGTTTCCAGGGCTTGTCCCAGAGTGCAGGGCAGATTGCCCACGTGTTACTCACCCGTTCGCCACTAATCCACCCCGAAGGGCTTCATCGTTCGACTTGCATGTGTTAAGCACGCCGCCAGCGTTCGTCCTGAGCCAGGATCAAACTCTCCGTGAATGTTTTCCCGTGATCGGGACAACACGCACGAGAGCGGAACGAGAGGAGGAATAATCCCCTCGCATCCAGCGTCCTCGCTGTGTTTTGTTTCAAAGGAACCTCATCCACGGCTATCACTGCCATGGACGGGGTATCAACATATCTGGCGTTGATTTTTGGCACGCTGTTGAGTTCTCAAGGAACGGACGCTTCCTTTGTACTCACCCAAGAGACTCTCTCAGGCTTTCCTCCGGGCAGTTTCCCTTCGGTCTTGCGTCTCCGACTCTATCAGACCTTTTCCCGATCCGATTTCCTCGGTGCTTTCCAGGTCCCGCTCTCGCGTTTCCTTTCCGGCGGTTCCGACTCTATCAGATCCTTTCGGCGTCTGATTCCCAGTCAGAGGGGGTTTGCCTTCCCGGCTGTTGGGCCGTTCCGACGTCTCAAACCTTAGCGGATCCGCTCGGCAGTTGCTAATCGAGCTGCCGGTCCCGAATCGAATTGAATTCGGGCATGCGAATTCAACCCCGTCGGGAGATCGTGCGTTTGGTGTGAGTGCCGCTATCGCGGCGGAGTGCCACCGAAGAACCGTTACGGCTCCGCGGCAACCCGAAGAACTCTACGGATCCCGACGGGCCGAGTCAAGCTCCCCTGTCAAGATCTTTTCGTTGCCCCTGCTGGAGGGGTCAGTCCAGGTCGCTGAGCCGTCCGCCGGCGTCCGGCTGGGCGTGCTCCACCCGGCGCAGGAGGCGGGTCAGTACCTCGCCCAGGGTCGCGCGCTCGTCCGCGGCGAGGTCCTGGAGCAGCTCCTCCTCGAAGACCGAGGCGAGCCGCATGGCTTCCAGCCACTTCCCGCGGCCCTCCGGCGTCAGCTCCACGATGACGCGGACCCGGTTGGACTCGTCCCGCTCCCGGGTCACCAGTCCCTCGGTCACCATGCGGTCGATCCGGTGGGTCATCGCGGCCGGCGTCAGGCCCAGCCGCTTGGCGAGGTCGCTCGGGCCCATCCGATAGGGGGCGCCGGAGAGCACGAGGGCCTTGAGGACCTCCCACTCGGCGTTGCTGATGCCGAGGGCGGCGGTCTGGCGGCCGTACGCGACGTTCATACGGCGGTTCAGCCGGGAGAGCGCGGACACGATCTTCTCGACCTGGGGGTCGAGGTCCTGGAACTCGCGCTGGTAGGCGGCGATCTGTTCCTCGAGTGTCGGCTCCGGGACGCCGCTGGTGTCGGCCATGGCGGCAGTATCCCACGATCGCCCTTTGCCTTGAAGTTCTTCGATGTGTACTCTTTAGCTTCGAACTTTAGCTTTGAAGTCTTCACTCCTAACTGGTTGAGAGAGGTGAACGTGACCATGGCGATGGGCGCAGCGATGCGCCGGATCCACGTGGGCAACGCACTCAGCGCGTTCGGGCTCGGTTTCACGGTCCCCTACCTGTACGTCTATGTGGCGCAGGTGCGGGGCCTCGGAGCCATGACGGCGGGACTCGTGCTCGCCGTCTTCGCCGTGGCCGCGCTGATCGTGCTGCCGTTCGCCGGCCGGGCGATCGTGCGGCGCGGACCACTGCCGGTCCTGCTCGTCGCTCTGGTCACCGCCGCGCTGGGCGCGCTGAGCCTGGGGCTGGCCGGCAGTGCCGCCGCCGTACTGGCGGCCTCGGCCGCGCTGGGTGCCGGGCAGGCCGTGATGCAGCCGGCGCTCGCGACGATGATCGTGGACTGCTCGACCGCGGCGACGCGGTCGCGGGCCTTCGCCACGCAGTTCTTCCTTCAGAACCTCGGCCTCGGCGTCGGCGGTCTGATCGGGGGGCACCTGGTGGACACCACGCGTGTCTCGTCGTTCACCCTGCTGTTCTCCATCGAGGCGGCGATCTTCCTGATGCTGGCCGTCGTGATGACGACGGTGCGGATGCCGCGCGCCCCGCGCGTGGAGGACGCGCCCCAGGGGTCCGCCAAAGGCGGCTGGAAGCAGCTCCTGGGCAATCGGGCCATGGTGCAGTTGTGCGTCCTGGGCTTCGTCCTGTTCTTCGCCTGCTACGGGCAGTTCGAGTCGGGTCTGAGCGCGTACGGCGTGGAGGCGGCCGGTATCTCCACCTCGGCGCTGGGGACCGCGCTCGCCGCCAACACCGCGGTGATCGTCGTCGCGCAGTTCGCGGTGCTGCGGTTCGTCGAGCGGCAGAAGCGGTCCCGGGTGATCGCGGCCGTGGGGCTGATCTGGGCCGTGGCGTGGGCCGTGGCCGGGTACGCCGGTCTCGGGCACGGCAGCCAGGCGATGGCGACGGCGGCGTTCGTGTCGACGTACGCGCTGTTCGGGCTGGGTGAGGCGATGTTGTCGCCGACCGTCGCGCCGCTGGTCGCCGATCTGGCGCCGAGCGGGCTCGCGGGGCAGTACAACTCGGCGTTCGCGCTGGTCAAGCAGCTCGCGCTGGCCGTGGGTCCGGCGGTGGGCGGGCCGATGGGGGCCTCGCTGCACGCGCCGTACATCGTGACGTTCCTGCTGTTCTCGCTGGGGATCAGCTGGCTCGCTCTCCGGCTGGGGCGGCAGCTCACCGCCGTACAGGATCAGCCGTGGCGGGTGCGGAACCGGGTGGTGGCCAAGGGTGGGGCCGCTGTGGAGTCCGTGGGCGCGGGGGCCTGAGGTCGTCGTGCGGGAGGGCGGTCGTCGTGCGGTGCGCGGCGGCCGCCCTCTCGTCGTGTGCGCGGCCGGGTCAGCGGACGGCGGTCACCAGGGTCGCGGTGAAGGGGAAGGCCGTCGTGGCCTCGGGGAGGCGGTCGACGATCGAGCGGGCCGTCCTCAGGAGGGCCTCGTCGTCGCCGCTGTCGGCGATGGTCTGGCCCCAGGGGGTCGCGGAGAGATGGCCGGGGACGTACTCCTCCAGCGGGGGGAGGGTGACGGTGAAGGTCAGCCGGCGGCGGATGATGTCGTGGAAGCCGGCGCGGGCGGCGGCCGCGGTCAGGCGGTCGGCCGCCTGGAAGGCCGCTTCGAAGGGCACCACCGTCTCCCCGTGCTCGGCCAGGGCGTCGCGCTGGGCGAGGAAGTACGGGGAGTCGTCGAGGTGGGACCAGACGGTGGCGGCGAAGCGGCCGCCGGGGCGGGTGACGCGCGCGGTCTCGCGCAGGGCGGCGTCGAGGTCGGGGAAGAACTGGGCGCCCTGCTGGCAGAGCACGGCGTCGAAGGCCGCCTCGGGGTAGGGGAGGTCGTCGGCCGGGGCGGGGGTGAACTCGATGTCCGGGTAGAGGCGGGGGTGGCACGCGGTGGCGATCTTGAGCATGCCGTCGTTCAGGTCGACGCCGGCGACGCGCCCGGTGGGGCCCGCCTGGGCGGCCGCGGCGCGTGCGGCGAAGCCGGTGCCGCAGGCGAGGTCGAGGACGGTGGCGCCGGGGAAGAGGTCCGCGGCGTCCACGAGTGCCGTGACGAAGGGCGCCATGAGGGGCGCGACATAGTGTTCGTAGCGCTCGGGGGCGCTTCCCTTGAGGTGAAAGCCCGTTGCGTCTGCCATGGGGAGCTAGTAGCACCGGGGGGCGGGTTCGCCTAGGTGCTACGCGCGGGGAAGGGGTGTTCGGGTCCCTGTTTCGGTCGTTTCTCCTCGCCGCGTTCCGTGTGTCAGCTCGCCCGGTCGGCTCGGTCGGCCGGTTTCTTCGGTAGGGCGAACTCGCACCACACCGCTTTTCCGCCGCCCGGGGTGCGGCGGCTGCCCCAGTGGGTGGCGATCGTGGCGACGATGGCGATGCCGCGGCCCGACTCGTCGGCCGGTTCGGCGCGGCGGCGGCGCGGCAGGTGGTCGTCGCCGTCGGTGACCTCGATGATCAGGCGGCGGTCGGTGCGGCGCAGGCGCAGCCGCATCGGCGGGGTGCCGTGCTGGAGGGAGTTGGCGACGAGTTCGCTGGTGGCGAGGACGCCGGTGTCGTGCAGTTCGGGCGGGAAGCGCCAGCTCGTGAGGACGCCGGAGGCGAAGGCACGCGCGCGTGGGGCGGCCTCGACACCGCCGAGGAGGTCCAGCGCGGCGTTGCGGAACAGTTCGCCGTCGGGGCCGGTGCGGGCGGGGTGCTGGAGGACGAGGACCGCGACATCGTCGTCATGGTCGGCGGTGACGCCCGCCGAGCGGACCAGGCGGTCGCAGACGACCTGCGGGGTGCCGGTGGCACCGGCCAGGGCGCGCTCCAGGGCGGCGATGCCCTCGTCGAGGTCTTCGTTGCGCCGCTCGACCAGACCGTCGGTGTAGAGGACGGCGGTGGAGCCCGGGCCGAGGGCGATGGAGCCGGAGGAGTGCATCCAGCCGCCGGTGCCCAGGGGCGGTCCGGTGGGTTCGTCGGCGCGCTGGACCCGGCCCTGGTCGTCACGGACCAGGATGGGCAGATGGCCGGCGGAGGCGTACACCAGGCGGCCCTCGTTGGGGTCGTGGATGGCGTAGACGCAGGTGGCGATCTGGTTGGCGTCGATCTCGGTGGCGAGGCCGTCGAGGAGCTGGAGGACCTCGTGCGGGGGGAGGTCGAGGCGGGCGTAGGCGCGGACGGCGGTGCGGAGCTGGCCCATGACGGCCGCCGCGCGGACGCCGCGTCCCATGACGTCGCCGATGACGAGGGCGGTGCGGCCGCCGCCGAGGGTGATGACGTCGTACCAGTCGCCGCCGACCGCGGCTTCGGTGCCGCCGGGCTGGTAGGTGGCGGCGATGCGCAGGTCGTCCGGCTGTTCGAGTTCCTGGGGGAGCAGGGAGCGCTGGAGGGTGACGGCGGTCTCGCGCTGGCGGCGCTCGCTGGCTCTGAGGCGCTCGGCGGCCTCGGCGTGGTCGGTGACGTCGGTGGCGAAGACGAGGACGGCGCCTTCGCCGTTCTTCTCGGCGGCCGGGGTGCAGGTGAAGGTGTAGGAGCGGCCGTCGGGGGCCTTGCGGGACTTCAGGGTGCGGGGCTTGCCGCTGCGCAGGGCCTGGTCGAGGAGGGGGAGCAGGCCGAGGTCGCGGAGTTCGGGGAGGGCGTCGGCGGCGGGTGCGCCGCAGGAGCGGTGGCCGAAGGCGGCGGTGTAGGCGTCGTTGACGTACGCGAGGCGGTGGTCGGGGCCGTGGACGAGGGCGACGAGGGCGGGGACGCGGTCGAGGACCTCACGGACCGGGAGTTCGTCGACGGCGGGGACGGGGGACGGTTCGTCGGTCAGGTGTTCGGCGCGGGCCGCGGGTACGGAGCCCTCGCTCCGCCGGTCCGTGGTGGTGACCGGGTGCTCGGCCCGCGCGGCGGCGCGGCGCTGCGTTCCGGGGAGCCGGGCGCTCCAGCGCGTGAAGTTCACGAATCCTTGCCTCGTGTAGTCGTCGTCGGCCGGCTCCGGGCCCGGCCTGGGCTCGGGGGGCCGCGCGGCGGTGGCCGCACATTGTCGCAGTACCCGGGAGGTGGAGCGGGTGGGAACGGCGTCGTGGGATGGGTGGGGACGGGGGGTCGGGGAGGGGGCTTGAGCGCGGGGGCTGTGGGCAGGGAGCAGTCTGGCAGTGCGGCCGCCGTCGGGGGTCCGGTATTCGTCAGACGCGGGGGCGGCCGGGGGAGTTCCTGGATCCGGTCAGGACGACCCCTTCGGGTCGTCGGAAGACCTGTCAGAAGGCTTTCCACCGGCAGCGAGTTCGAACTCGGCGCGGGGATGTTCGAGAGATCCGAGCGAGACGATCTCCCGTTTGAAGAGCCCGGAAAGCGTCCATTCGGCGAGCACGCGTGCCTTGCGGTTGAAGGTGGGCACGCGGCTGAGGTGGTAGGCGCGGTGCATGAACCAGGCCGGGTAGCCCTTGACCTTGCGCCCGTAGACCTGGGCGACGCCCTTGTGGAGGCCGAGCGAGGCGACGGATCCGGCGTACGCGTGCGCGTACGTGCGCAGGGGTTCGCCGCGCAGGGAGCGCACGATGTTGTCGCCGAGGAGCTTGGCCTGGCGGACGGCGTGCTGGGCGTTGGGCGCGGTGAGGGCGCCGGGGGCGGAGGCCGTCACATCGGGTACGGCGGCGGCGTCACCGGCCGCCCACGCGTGCGTGACGCCCTCGACGGCCAGCTCGGGGGTGCATTTCAGCCGGCCCTGTTCGGTGCGGGGCAGGTCGGTGGCGGCGAGCACGGGGTGGGGTTTCACCCCGGCCGTCCAGACGACCGTACGGGTCGGGAAGCGGGCGCCGTCGCTGAGGACGGCGATGCGGTCGGCGCAGGACTCCAGGCGGGTGTCGAGCCGTACGTCGATGTTGCGGCGGCGCAGTTCGCTGACCGTGTAGCGGCCCATGTCCTCGCCGACCTCGGGCAGGATCCGGTCGGACGCCTCGACCAGGATCCACTTCATGTCCTCGGGTTTGACGTTGTGGTAGTAGCGCGTGGTGTAGCGGGCCATGTCCTCCAGTTCGCCGAGCGCCTCCACGCCCGCGTACCCGCCGCCGACGAAGACGAAGGTGAGGGCGGCGTCGCGGATCGCGGGGTCGCGGGTGGAGGAGGCGATGTCCATCTGTTCGATGACGTGGTTGCGCAGTCCGATGGCCTCCTCGACGGTCTTGAAGCCGATGGCGAAGTCGGCGAGGCCCGGGATCGGGAGGGTGCGGGAGACGGAGCCGGGCGCGAGGACCAGTTCGTCGTACTCCAGTTGCCGGGGTCCGGTGCCCTCCTCCTGGGTGGCGAGGGTGGTGAGGGTCGCGCTGCGTTTGGCGTGGTCGACGGCGGTGACCTCGCCGACGAGGACCCGGCAGTGCGGCAGGACGCGGCGCAGCGGGACCACGACGTGCCGCGGGGAGACGGCACCGGCGGCCGCCTCGGGCAGGAACGGCTGGTACGTCATGTACGGCTCGGGGGTGACGACGGTGATCTCGGCCTCGCCCCGGCGGAGTTCCTGTCTCAACTGCCGCTGGAGCCGCAGGGCCGTGTACATCCCGACGTAGCCGCCGCCGACAACGAGAATGCGCGCACGTTCCTTCACCATCCCATGACGCACCGGGCGCCGGACTTTGTCCACAGCCTCGACAATTTGTGTGACCGCACGTCATGGCGCCGCGGGGTTGGCCGAAACCGGGGAGTGCGGGGCAAGTTCGCAGGTCAGCGGGGGTGCACCGGGGTGGCGGAAGGGGCGCAATCGGGACGTATGCGGCTCGTACTCCGATCGGGGGGCGCTCCGTGCGGAACCTGCCCCTTCTGAATTGACTGTCTCTCAACTATGTTCGTGTCGACGGGGTGTAGGGGGATACACCTTCCGTGTCCGCGAGCGGCGGACGCGGGCCGGTCGCGATCCCCTGTGCCACACACCCCAGGTTTTCGATGACGGGGAGTCTCCGGGGGGAGACGTCATTACCGGGGGATCATTCATGCACATTCAGGACACTCATTGGTCGTCCGCCTCCGCCCTCGCGCACAGCGGCGGCGCGGGAGCGGCGGTGGACAGCGGACGCGGGGACGCGCGCAGCGCACCCCTGCGCGTGGACGCACAGCGCAATCTCGAACACGTCCTGCGGGCGGCGCGCGAGGTCTTCGGCGAGCTGGGGTACGGCGCGCCGATGGAGGACGTGGCGCGGCGCGCGCGTGTGGGCGTGGGCACGGTGTACCGGCGGTTCCCGAGCAAGGACGTCCTGGTGCGGCGGATAGCCGAGGAGGAGACCTCCCGGCTGACCGAGCAGGCCCGGGCGGCGCTGGGGCAGGAGGACGAGCCGTGGTCGGCGCTGTCGCGCTTCCTGCGGACGTCGGTCGCCTCGGGTGCCGGCCGCCTGCTGCCGCCGCAGGTGCTGCGGGTCGGCGTCGCCGAGGAGGACGGCGCCGAGGGCGCGCCGGTGGACCAGGCCCGGGTGCCGCAGCAGCGGACCCAGCCGGGCGGCGGCGAGCTGCGGCTGGTGGCCGACGAGGGTGTGTCGGGGGCTGCGGGTGCTTCGGCCGCAGCCTCGGACGCGTCGGGTGTCCCGGACGGCTCGGGTGCCTCCCTGGGCGACGACTCCGGTGCGGCGGCGCTGCTCGACGTGGTGGGCCGGCTCGTGGAGCGGGCGCGCGAGGCGGGCGAGCTGCGGCCGGACGTGTCGGTCTCCGACGTCCTGCTGGTGATCGCCACGGCCGCGCCCTCGCTGCCGGACGCGGCACAGCAGGCGGCGGCCTCGGCGCGACTGCTGGACATCCTGCTGGAGGGGCTGCGGTCCCGGCCGACCCCGGCTTCCTGACTCGGACCGTCCGTCGCGGCCGCGGTCGCGGCGGCGGTCCCGGAACAGCGGCCCAACTCCTGCCCTGGAAACGGCAGTTGAACCTTCCCCGTTCGAGTGAAAGTTAGTACTGGATCTCGACAGTTCCCCACGGAAGAGTGGATGGTCCGTCCTGGCGGGTCGCGAGCAAAGTCGCTATGGCAGTCTGACCCGGTGGTCTGGACGGGTAGGGCAGTCGGCGGGGGCTTTCCGCGATGAGCGTTGACGGACGCGACGAGCAGGTACCGAGCCAGGGCGGGCGGGCGAGTGCCTCCGGTGCCCCCGGCGGGCGCTCCGGCGGCCCAGGTGCCCAGGGCGCACCACAGGGCGGTGTACCGGCCCAGTGGGAGCGGTCCGACGACGGCGTGCTGCCACCGCCGCGCGATCTGCCGCCGCCCGACACCGATCTGATCGCCCGGATGCGCTCCGGGGACGACACCGCGTACGAGGAGCTGTACCGGCGCCACGCCGACGCCGTACGCCGCTACGCCCGCACCTGCTGCCGGGACGCCCACACCGCCGACGACCTCACCGCCGAGGTCTTCGCCCGCATGCTCCAGGCCGTGCGCGGCGGCTCCGGGCCCGAGTACGCCGTCCGCGCCTATCTGCTGACCTCCGTCCGGCGGGTGGCCGCCGGCTGGACGCAGTCGGCCAAGCGCGAGCAGCTCGTCGACGACTTCGCCGTGTTCGCCACGCAGGCCGCCCGCGCCTCCGAGGTGGCCGACGACTCGGCCTCCATGGGCTCCTTCGGGGCGGGCCTGGACCTCGGCGCCGACGTCCGCGCGATGCACGAGGCCGAACAGTCCATGGCCATGCAGGCCTTCCGCTCGCTGCCCGAGCGCTGGCAGGCCGTGCTCTGGCACACCGAGGTGGAGGACGAGTCGCCCAGCGAGGTCGCGATGCTCTTCGGCCTCGACGCCAACGGCACGCGCGTGCTCGCCAGCCGCGCCCGCGAGGGCCTCAAGCAGGCGTACCTCCAGGCCCATGTCAGCGCCACCCTCACCGACGACGAGGAGTGCGCCGCCTACGCCGACCAGCTCGGCACCTACGCCCGCCGCCGGCTGCGCACCCGCGCCGAACGGGGCCTGCGCAAGCACCTGGAGGAGTGCGCCAAGTGCCGGCTGGCCGCCCTCCAGATCGAGGAAGTGGCCAGCAGCATCCCGGCGGTGGTGCCGGTCGCGGTCATCGGCTGGTTCGGCGCCGCCGGATACGCCAAGGCCCTCGCGCTCGTCGCCGGGGGCACCGGAGCGGGCGCGGCGGGGATCGCGGGCGCGGCGGCCGCGGCGAGCGGCGGCTCCTCGGGCAGCGCCGGAGCCGGCGGCGGGGCGGCCGTCTCGGAGGGGCTGGGTGCCCCGGTGAAGGCCGGAATCGCCGCCGGTGTGGTGGCGGTGGCGGCCGCCGTCGTCGCCCTCGCGCTCGTCGGCGACGACAGCCCGGCCCCACGGCCGCAGGCCGAACCCGCGCCGTCCGCGCCCGTGGTCCAGCCCCAGGTGCCCACACCCACGCCGACCCCCACCCGGGCGCCCGCGCCGGTGCCGCCGGTGGTCGTCCCGGCCACCGCCCCGACGCCGACACCCACCCCGACACCGCGGGCCACGCCCACTCCGACACCGACCCCCACACCCACGCCGACCCCCTCGCCCACCCCCACTCCGACCCCGACACCGACACCCACGCCGACCCCGACGCCCCCTCCCCCGCCGGCTCCGGCCGTCTTCCCGCTGAGCGAGCTGTCCTTCGACATCACCGGGGACGGCAGCGGACCGGAGATCCGGCTCGCCCGCAGCAGTTGGGTGTGGCAGCGCTCCGGACTGTCCATCGCGGACCGGGAGTACGCGCGCGGGGTGACCGTGCACGGCGCCTCCGCCGTCACCGTCGACCTCAACCGGCCCTGCACCGCCTACGACGCGATGGTCGGCATCGACGACCTGACGATGAAGCTCGGCAAGGTCACCTTCGCCGTCCTCGCCGACGGGGTCCCGCTGTGGCGGTCCGGGGTGATCGAGGGCGGTGACCCCGCGGTGCCCGTCCATGTGAACCTCACCGGCCACGAGAGCGTGCGCCTGGTGGTCGAACCGCACAGCCACTTCGACAAGCTGGCCCTCGCGGACTGGGCGGACTCCAAGTTCACCTGCGCGTAGGCCGCCTCAGCGACGCGCGGGCACGGCGTGGGCGCGGGCGGCGGCGGTCAGCTCACGGACCACCTCGGCCACGGGCAGGGCCTCGCCCCTGGCCCGCTCCGCCGCGTACCGCTCGGCGCCCAGGGCCGTACGGGCCGCGGCTTCCGCCTTCGCCCTCTGCGCGGCCTGCGGGGCCGGGCGGGGGAACGGACCGAGCAGCACGTCGGCGGCCGCCAGCAGCCCCGCCGCGCGCGGGAAGTCCCCGAGCCGGACCAACAGCTCCACCGCGCTGTCCACCACCGCCGACATGATCGCCTCGGAGCACTGGTCCACCAGCGCCCGCCGCAGCGCGTCGGCGAGCAGCGGCAGGCCGTACGCCGGGCCGGACTCGGCCGCCAGGATCTGCGCGTCGAGCATGCGCAGGGCCGCCGTGAACTGGGGCGGCGGGCTGCCCCTCCCCGTCTCCACCCGGGCCGCCTCGCACAACTCGCGCGCGCCGGCCACATCGCCGTCGGCGAGCGCGATATGGGCCCTCAGCAGGGACACGAACGCCTGGGCGTCCAGGGCGCTGTGCCGGTCGGCGGCGATCTGCGCCTCGTCGAGCGCCGCCCGGGCGGCGTCGAGGTCACCCGAGCGGTAGGCGATCTCCGCGAGCCGGGTCATCAGGAACGGCGTCTCGGTGTACGCGCCGACCTCGTACGCCAGCCGCAGCCCCTCGCGGTACTCCTGCTCCGCCTCCGCGAAACGGCCCCGCGCCATCGCCGCCTCACCCGACGCGCCGCACACCTGGGCCCGCATCCAGCGGTCGCCGACCCGGCGGGCGATCTCACGCAGCTCCGCGAGGTCGTCGTCGACGCCGCGCAGCCTGCCGGGCGAGTCGACGACCGTGTGCGCACGGAACATCAGGGCGCAGCCCAGCTCCCATTCCCCGCCGTGGCGGCGGCAGTTGGCGACGGCCTCGTCCATGACGACACGGACGTCCGTCACGCCGCCCGCCGTGACCCGCGCGTCGGTCGGCTCCCGCGGGTCGAAAGGAGCCGGCGGGTCGAAAGGGGCCGGCGGGTCGACGCCGTCCCGGAGCTGGAAGGCCGTCACGGGCCAGATCAGGCCGGGCATCCTGGCGGACTCGGGGCCGCCGCGCTCGTAGCGGGCGAGCAGGCGCAGGAGGTACTCGCGGTACCGCCCGTCGGTCCTCATGCCCGGCCGGGACTCGGACAGCAGGAACAGATGCAGCATCCGCAGGTCCATCCGTCCGGTGTGCCGCGGGTGGTCCCGCTCACCGGCCGGCTCGGCCAGGAAGACCTCCAGGGGGTCGACGGCGGCCGCCAGGGCGTCGAGGTCGCCAGGGACGGTCGCAGAGCCCTCGGGGAGGGTGTCCAGGACGGCCGCCAGGCGAAGGGTGCTGTCGGTCCACTCGGCGCCCTCGTGGCGGTAGTTGCGCAGCCACCAGAACCAGCCCATGGCGAGGCACAGGGCGGTGGCCTCCTCCTCGTCGCCGGAGGTGAGCGCGCGCCGGGTCGCCGCCCGGATGTTGTCCAGCTCGGTCTCCAGCCGTGCGATCCACGGCAGTTGCTCCGCGGTGCGCAGCTTGGAGTCGGCCCGCTCGGTGAGCGCGCGCACCCACGCGCGGTGCCGTCGCTCGGCGGCCACGCGCGCGTGCGGGACCTCGGCGGCGCGCTCGGTGGCGTACTCGTGGATCGTCTCCAGCATGCGGAAGCGCATGCCCTCGGTGCCGTCCGGGCCGGGCGGGGCCGGGGCGGCGACCACCAGGGACTTGTCGACCAGGGCGCCGACGAGGTCCGCGACCGGGCCGGTGCACACGGCCTCGGCGGCGTCGAGGTCCCAGCCGCCCGCGAAGACGGACAGCTCGCGCAGCAGGGTCCGCTCCGGTGCGTCGAGCAGGTCCCAGGACCAGTCGACGACGGCCCGCAGGGTCTGCTGGCGGGGCAGGACCGTGCGGCTTCCGGAGGTGAGGAGGCGGAAGCGGTCGTCGAGCCGGTCGGCGATCTGGCGGGGGGTGAGCAGCCGGAGCCGGGCGGCGGCCAGTTCGATGGCCAGGGGCAGGCCGTCGAGCCGGCGGCAGATCTCGGCGACCGCCTGTTCGTCCCGCTCCCGGAGGGCGGCGGCCGCGTCGGGACGGACGGCGGCCGCGCGCTCCCGGAAGAGGCGGTGCGCCTGGTCGGGCAGGAGGGGTTCGACCGGGCGGACCTGCTCGCCGGGGACGCCCAGGGGCTCGCGGCTGGTGGCGAGGATCGTGAGACCCGGGCAGCGGGTGAGGAGGGTCTCGGCGAGGGCGGCGGCCGCGCCGATGACATGCTCACAGTTGTCAAGGATCAGGAGTTCGCTGCGCGGGGCGCAGTACTCGACGAGCAGGGCGACCGGGTCGTCCTGCGGGACGGCCAGGTCAGAGGCCAGCAGGACGGTCTCGCGCAGACCGAGGGCGCTGACCACCGCGCCCGGCACGGCCTCCGGCCGGTCCAGCGGGGCCAGTTCGACCAGCCACGCCTGCGGAAGCCCGGCGGCGGCTTCCTCGGCGAGACGGGTCTTGCCCGAGCCGCCCGGACCGGTGAGGGTGACGAGACGGGCCCTGTGCAGAGTGGAACGGATGGCATCCAGCTCGGGTTCCCGGCCCACGAAAGAGGTAAGACGCGGACGCAGGTTGCCGTTCCGCTCGGGCGACGGGGGCGGGGTGAGGGGCGAAGCCGACCGGCCGGGGACGGGGTCCGGTGCGGGGGTCCCACCACCCGTCTCCCCCTTGCCCTCGCCGTCACTGTCGCCGCCACCCTCCCCGTCGAGCAGTTCGGCGTACAGCGCACGCAGTTCCGGCCCGGGGTCCGTGCCCAGGCCGTCGGCGAGGGTGCGGCGGGCCGTCTCGTAGGCGGCGAGCGCGTCGGCGGCGCGGCCGGTGTCGCGCAGGGCGCGGATGAGGAGGGCGTGCAGCGGTTCGTCGTACGGGTGGGCGGCGGTGAGTTCCGACAGGCGCGGGACAGCCTCGTGGGCACGGCCGAGGAGGAGGTCCGCCTCGGCGCGGGCGCGGACGGCGTCCCGGTGCAGGGCCTCGGGGCGGGCGGCCGCGGTGCGGTCGGGAAGGTCGGCCAGGGCGGGGCCGCGCCACAGCGCGAGGGCGGTGTCCAGGGCCTGGACGGCGTCGGACGGGTCGCCGTGGCGCAGGGCGGCGGTGCCCCGGTGCACGAGTTTCTCGAAGACGAAGAGGTCCACGTCGTCCTCGGTCGCGGCGAGGCGGTAGCCGCCGGGGCCGGACGTGACGGTGTCCTTGCCCACGGTGCGGCGCAGTCGGCCGACGAGGGCCTGGAGGGCGGCGGGGGCGTCCTGGGGCGGAGTGTCGGCCCAGACCTCGTCGATGAGGACGTCCGGGGCGGTGAGGCGGCCGGGCCGCAGCGCCAGCGCGGTAAGCAGGGTGCGCAGCCGGCTGCCGGGAACGGGTACGGGGATGCCGTGGTCGTCCGCTGTCTGGGTGACGCCCAGGATTCTGTACCGCACCCGCCCATTGTCACCGGGGCGCGGGGAAGGGCGTCGCCGATTTTCCCGTGACCGGCCCGGCGTGACCGGCCCGGCGTGGCCTGCCGACCCGCCTGACCGGCCGACCCGCCTGACCGGCCGACCCGAAGGCTCGGCCGCGGCTCAGCCCGAGGGCTCAGCCCGAAGGCACGGCCGGGGGCTCAGCCGGGCTGCTCAGCCCCCGAAGACGCGGCCCGCGCCTCCGCCCGGACGCCTCGAACTCCGAAGGATCCCGCCCGAGGGCCCCACCCGGCGGCTCAGACCGAAAGCCCTGCCCCGGCGCTCGGACCCAGAGGGCTCCGCCCAACGGCCCCAGCCCGACGGCTCAGACCCACAGCCCTGCCCCGACACTCAGACCCGGAAGGCTCCACCCAACGGCCCCAGCCCGACGGCTCAGACCCACAGCCCTGCCCCGACACTCAGACCCGGAAGGCTCCACCCAACGGCCCCAGCCCGGACGCCTCGCTGCCGCGAAGGCTCCACCCGACGCCTCACCCCCCGAAGGACACCACAGGTCCCCTGACCCACCCCGAAGGACACCGCACGCCCCTCACCCCCCGGAGGACACCGCCCGCCGCTGCGGTGCGATGCCCGCGGGCACCGCACGTGCGCGTGCCGGTGTTCCCGTCCAGCAGGTGCCTCGGCGGGACAGGAGGCGGCGGAGCCAGAGTTCCAGGGAGACGAGGTCGGCCAGGCCGTCCAGGGGGAGGCGTTCGCCGGAGGCGGCCGCTCTGAGGGCCTTGCGGACGACTCTCGCCTCGATCAGGCCCGCCTCCGCCAGGAGGGGCGCGTCGAAGAGGGAGAGCAGCGGGTCGGTGGACATCCGCAGGCCCGCGCGGGCGGCCGCGTCGGCGGACGCCTGGGAGGGGGTGCCCCAGCCGGCCGGCAGATCGGCGATGCCGGACGCCTTGAGCACCGTACGCAGGATCTCCGCACGGGCGCCGGGCCGTACGCGCAGGGTCTCGGGGAGCGCGCGGGACGCGCGGACGACCTGGTTGTCGAGGAAGGGCGCGTGCAGGCGCTGGGAGCGGATCTCGGCCGCCTGTTCCAGGACGCGCAGGTCGGCGGCGTGCCGGGACAGGGCGGCACGCGCGCGGTGGTCACCGGGGCGCTGTCCGGGGCCACCGCCGTTGCGGTACGCCCCGCCCTCCAGGCGAACCGATACTTCAGCCAGGGCCTCGCCCGTCAGCCAGCGTGCCGCGGGGCCGGGGCCGCCCCACGCGAGGGCGGCGAGGGAGGCACCGACGGCGCCGCCGGGCTCGTCGAAGCGGCGCTGGCGGAGCCGTTCCGCGAGGCCCTCCACGCCGGCGCCGTACGGGGTGCGGGCGAGGCGGCGGGCCGCGCCGTACACGCGCGCGGGGACGAGGACCGAGCCCTCGGCCTTGGTGAGGGCCGCGACGGGGCGCACCAGGTGGCGTCGCTTGCGGTCCATCAGCAGGTCGGCGAGGCGGGCCGGGTGGGCGTCGAGGACCTGGCGGGCGCCGTGGCCGGTGAAGTGGTCGGCGCTGCCCGCGGCGAGCCGCGCGCGGTGCCGGGCGGCGGTGACGAGGCTCGGGCCGGGCTCGTCGGTCAGCGGGCCGTCCAGGTCGGCGTACGGCAGGGTCGCCTCGTCGCCAGCGACCACGACGTGGTGCAGGCGCGGGTTGGCGGCGAGGGTGCCGGCCCGCTGCACCTCGGCCTCGCGGCCGCCGACGGCCAGGTCGTTGAAGGTGACCGCCAGGAGGCGTTCCCCGGCGCCGGTGCCGTGGCCCAGGACCGTGCCCGGACGGCCGGGCAGGCCCGCCGCGAGCAGGGCGAGGGTGCCCGAGGCGGGGCCGCCGGAGAGGTCGGCGCCGATGCCGGGGACGGGCATCCCGCGCGCGGCGCGCCGTTCGGCGGGGCCCATGCCGGGAACCGGGCCCGGGTCGATGTCGGGGACGTGCCGGGGTGCGGCGAGCCGGGCGCGGACCGCGTCGACGAGCGCGTCGCGGACCCCGTCGACCGCGCGGTCCGGGTCGGACGGGGGTGCCGCGACGGCGAGGGAGGCGACCGGCTCGTAGCCGGCGATCTCACGCGCCCCGGCGCGCAGGATCAGCGCGTGCCCCGGCGGAACACGTCGTACGCCGTCGTAGGGGGTGGAGTCGTGCAGGGCGGCCGGGACGTCGGGGGCGGCCAGCAGCGCCGCGAGGTGGCCGAAGTCGAGGTTGGCCTCGATGAGGTCGGCCAGCGGCAGCGCGGCCGTCGCGTAGGCGGTGCCGCCCGCCCACGGGGTGTGGAACACCGGGCGGGCGCCCGCCAGATCGCCGCAGACGGTGACGCGCCGGCCGACCTGGACGACCGCGGTGTAGCTGCCGGGCCAGGCGGTGAGGTGGCGCAGGGCGCCCCCGCGCGCGGCGAACAGCCCCACGCGCAACTGCTCGTCGCTGGCCCCGCAGATGCCGAGAACGGCGATCCGGGTCTGGGCGTCGGCCCGGACGACGCGCACCTCGTCGGGGCGCCAGTCGCCGACCGCCCACAGCGGATCCGGGTCGCCCCACAGGAGTTGGGACCCCACGGGGTGCAAGGTCTCGCCCTCGTCGCCCACTTGGCCGCCGTAGGGCTCCCGGCCGTCGAATCCGACGGTCTTGCCGAGGGCACCCGCGGCGGTGCTGCTCCATCCCACCAACCACCGCATCGACGCCTCCACAGGCTGTGGACAAACGAGTGCACCGTACGAACGGTTCACATGCTGCCACGAAGAACGCGTGCCAGAGGGAGGCGGCGCGGCTTGCGATCCGGGGAGTGCGCCCGCACACCGGCGTCGGCGCCGACGGGAGGGGGTGACGGCACCCCTGCCGCTGCGACGTGAATGCGCCCCCGCTACGCTCCCCGAAAACGCCCTGCGCGCCCTCGATTTGCGTGGTGGGAGGCGTTGTCACCCATGGAACAGAGGGTCGGTTTTCAGCCAAATCCCGTACGTGCGGGCCGAGTCGGCGTCCCGGCGGGCAGGCTCCGCACACGCTCCGTACACACGCGCGTGCCCGTGACGGGCAGCGCCGGTCCGGGAGACGGACGCCGCCTCCCGGACCGCTCCGCCGCCCGCGGGGATGAAGGCGGCGGTGTCCCCCAGCCCACTGGATCCAGTACAGCGGGCCGACCCACGCACGGCCCATGGAACCGCTTCCCCCATGGCCGGAGAAGAGCGCACGCACGGGCGCACGGCCACACAGCGGGAGCACACCGCGACAGACCGTGCCGAAGCCCGCACTTCAGTACGGACCACAATCCCGCCATCCGGAAGAATGCCCCTTAACGCTTGGGATGCGGCGAACTACGCTGGGTTTACGAATGCCGCATGGTTATGCCAAGCGCGGCAGCCGTCTGTGTCGAGGGGTGGCGCAATGTCCAGGGAGCAACGCGGGCCGAACGAAAAGCTCGGCGCCGTTCTCGCCCTCGCGGGAATCAGCAACGCAGGACTCGCGCGGCGCGTCAACGACCTCGGCGCCCAGCGCGGGTTGACGCTTCGCTACGACAAGACGTCCGTGGCGCGCTGGGTGTCGAAGGGCATGGTGCCGCAGGGCGCCGCGCCGCACCTCATCGCGGCCGCCATCGGACAGAAGCTCGGCCGCCCGGTACCGCTCCACGAGATCGGCCTGGCCGACGCGGATCCCGCGCCCGAGGTCGGCCTCGCCTTCCCGCGGGACGTCGGCCAGGCCGTGCGCTCCGCCACGGACCT
Source organism: Streptomyces antibioticus (assembly GCF_002019855.1). Lineage (NCBI taxonomy): Bacteria > Bacillati > Actinomycetota > Actinomycetes > Kitasatosporales > Streptomycetaceae > Streptomyces > Streptomyces antibioticus. The sequence continues at coordinate 4,197,717 of NZ_CM007717.1, forward strand.
GTACCGCCTCGACCTCGCCGGCCGCCGGGCCGGCTCCGGGGGCATCTGGCAGTCGCTGGCCGGATCGTTCGCAGTAAGCGCGTACGCGACGCCCGCGTCCCGCTGGCTGATAACCCCGGCCGACAGTTCGGTGGCGCGTGAGCCCTACTCGCTCGAAGGGTCCGGCGCACCGCTCAAAGTCGGCCACAGCGATGTGCAGAAGCTGCGGGAGGCCGCCGAGGACGCCAGGCGCTGGGACTCCAAGTACGGGGGCGGCGACTGGCGTTCGTCGATGGTGCCCGAGTGCCTGCGGGTGGAGGCGGCGCCGCTGCTGCTCGGGGCGTACTCCGACGAGGTCGGACGCGCCCTGTTCGGGGCAAGCGCCGAACTGACCAGGCTGGCCGGGTGGATGGCCTTCGACACCGGCCAACAGGAGGCGGCGCAGCGGTACTACATCCAGGCGCTGCGCCTCGCGCGCGCGGCGGCGGACGTCCCCCTGGGCGGCTATGTGCTGGCGTCGATGTCCCTCCAGGCGACCTACCGGGGCTTCGGCGACGAGGGCGTCGACCTCGCGCAGGCCGCGCTGGAACGCAACCGGGGGCTGGCCACCGCCCGCACCATGAGCTTCTTCCGCCTCGTCGAGGCGAGGGCCCACGCGCGCGCGGGTGACGCCCAGGCCGCCGGGGCCGCCCTCAAGGCGGCCGAGAGCTGGCTGGAGCGCGCCCGCGAGGGCGACAACGACCCGTCCTGGCTCGGCTTCTACTCCTACGACCGGTTCGCCGCCGACGCCGCCGAGTGCTACCGCGATCTGAAGGCGCCGCGCCAGGTCCGCCGTTTCACGGAACAGGCGCTGTCGCAGCCGACGGAGGAGTTCGTGCGCTCCCACGGGCTGCGGCTGGTGGTCTCGGCGGTCGCCGAGCTGGAGTCGGGCAACCTCGACGCCGCGTGCGAGCAGGGTGTGCGGGCCGTGGAGGTCGCCGGCCGGATCTCCTCCGCCCGCACCACCGAGTACGTCAAGGACCTGCTGCACCGCCTGGAGCCGTACGGCGACGAGCCGCGGGTGGTGGAGCTGCGCGAGCGGGCCCGGCCGCTGCTGATGGCCGCCCCCGCCTGACGCCCGGACCGCCGCCGTCCGCCCCGCCCCGGGGCCCCTCCCCCCACGTTTGAAGGCATTGTCAGTGGTGCAGTGCACTATCGGATGTGGGAGGTGGTGCGGGTGCAGGTGCGGAACCCCGCGTACGACTGTGATGTGCTCGTCGTCGGCGGCGGCATCGTCGGGCTGTCGGTGGCGTACGCGCTCACGCGGTCCGCGCCGGGCACCCGGGTGACCGTGCTGGAGAAGGAGCCGGGACCGGCCCGGCACCAGACCGGCCGCAACAGCGGGGTGATCCACAGCGGGATCTACTACCGGCCGGGCTCGCTCAAGGCGCGGTACGCGGTCCAGGGCGCGGCGGAGATGACGAAGTTCTGCGCCGAGTACGGCATCCCGCACGCGGTCACCGGCAAGCTGATCGTCGCCACCGACCGCGCCGAGCTGCCCCGGCTGCACGCGCTCGTCCAGCGCGGCCGGGAGAACGGCATCGTGGTCAAGGAGCTGGGCGCCGCCCAGATCGCGGAGTACGAACCCGAGGTGCGCGGCCTCGCCGCGATCCATGTGCGCTCCACCGGCATCTGCGACTTCACGGCGGTGGCCCGCCGGCTCGGCGACGCCTCCGGCGCGGACATCCGCTACGGCGAGCGGGTCGTCCGGATCGACCGGCGGCCCGAGCGGGGCGTGGCCGTGCTCACCGCGCGCGGGGAGGTCGTGCGCGGCCGGGTGCTGGTGAACTGCGCCGGGCTGTACTGCGACGACATCGCCCGGATGACCGGCGACGAGCCGGAGGCGCGGATCGTGCCGTTCCGCGGCGAGTACTACGAGCTGACCCGGCCCGGCCTGGTGCGGGGGCTGGTCTATCCGGTGCCCGACCCGGCGTTCCCGTTCCTCGGCGTGCACCTGACCCGAGGCATCGACGGCGGTGTGCACGTCGGCCCCAACGCGGTACCGGCGCTGGCCCGCGAGGGGTACGGCTGGGGTGTCGTCCGGCCGCGCGAGGCCCTGGCGACGGCGGCCTGGCCCGGCACCTGGCACATGGGCCGCCGGCACTGGCGGTACGGCGCCGGGGAGCTGCGGCGGTCGGTGTCGAAGGCGGCGTTCGTGACGGCGGTGCGGCGGATGCTCCCGGCGGTGGAGGCGGACGACCTGGTGCGCGCGGGGGCGGGGGTGCGGGCGCAGGCCGTGCTGAGGAACGGCGCGCTGGTGGACGACTTCCTGATCCAGCAGGGCCCGCGCGCGGTACACGTGCTCAACGCGCCCTCCCCGGCCGCGACGGCCTCGCTGCCGATCGGGCGGGAGGTGGCCCGGCGGGCCCTGGAGGTGCTCGCCTCCCGGTGAACGGCATGCGCGCAGCTCGGCCCCGTAAAATCGACCTCACTGTGTCTGATTCCCTCACCTCCCCCGAACCCGCCCGCCCCGCGCCGGGAGGGTCCACCGCGACGCCCGCCACACCGTTCACGGCGACGCCCGCGACGCCCGCAACGCCGTCCGCGGGGGCGCCCACCGCGCCGTCCACCAGCGTGAGCACCGCCGCGAGCACCGCCGCGAGCACCGCTGTCGACTCCTCCGCCGAGTCCGAGCACGCCGCCGGTGTCCCCGTGCGGCACAGCCGGGCGAAGGGGGAGCCCCGGTTTCCCGACGGGCCCAAGGCCGATCCCGCCGGGTCGCACTTCGAGCGGCGGATCCGGAGCTTCCAGCCCCGGCGGAGCCGGGTGACGGCCGGGCAGGCCGACGCCCTCCAGCGGCTGTGGTCCCGGTGGGGGCTGGACATCGACGGACACCACGTCGACCTCGCCGAACTGTTCGGGAACGACCGGCCGGTGGTCCTGGAGATCGGCTTCGGGATGGGCGAGGCCACCGCGCAGATGGCGGCCGCCGACCCCGGCACCAACATCCTCGCGGTGGACGTGCACACCCCCGGCCAGGGCAATCTGCTCAACCTCGCCGACCACAACGGCCTGACCAACGTCCGGGTGGCCAACGGCGACGCGATCATCCTGCTGCGCGAGATGCTGACCGCCGACGCGCTCGACGGACTGCGCGTGTACTTCCCCGACCCGTGGCCCAAGAAGCGGCACCACAAGCGGCGCCTGATCCAGCCGGAGTTCCTGGACCTCGCCGCGACGCGACTGCGGCCGGGCGCGATCGTGCACTGCGCGACCGACTGGGAGCCGTACGCGGAACAGATGCTGGAGGTGCTCACGGCGCACCCCCTCTTCGAGAACACACGGGCCGACGGCGGGTTCGCGCCGAGACCGGGCTTCCGGCCGCTGACCCGTTTCGAGGGACAGGGGCTGGACAAGGGTCATGTGGTGAACGACCTGCTCTTCCGTCGCGTACCGCACGAGGACCGCTGACCCGGAAAACCCCCGTCCACCACCGTCCTCTCCCTCGTTAGGGTCGATGCCGTGGCCATCAGTCCCCCGTTCCCGCCGTACCCTCCGCGCCCCGTCGGCCCCGCCGAGGGCGCCGCGCTGCGGCACGCGCACTGGTGGCGGCGCGCATGGGTGCGCTACGGGGCGCTCATCACGCTCCTCGCGCTGTCCGGGCTGGTCATCCTGGCGCTGGTGCGGGAGCAGACCGGCACCCAGGGGTTCCTGGTCGGGCTGGGGCTGGCCGTGCTGCCCGTGCCGCTGCTGGTCGCCGCGTTCCGGTGGCTGGACCGGGTGGAGCCGGGCCCCTGGCCGAACCTGGTCTTCGCGTTCGCCTGGGGAGCCTGCGCGGCAGCGCTGATAGCCATCGTCGCCAACAGCTTCGCGACCCGCTGGATAGCCACCGCGACCGCCGACCCGTCCAGCGCCGACACCCTCGGGGCGACGGTGATAGCGCCGGTCGTCGAGGAGTCCGCCAAGGCGGCGGCCGTCCTGCTCGTGTTCCTGTTCCGCAGACGGGACTTCACGGGAATCGTCGACGGCGTGGTCATAGCCGGGATCACCGCCACCGGCTTCGCCTTCACCGAGAACATCCTCTACCTCGGCACCGCCTTCGGCACCGACCAGATGACCGGCGACAGCGGTATCGCCTCGGTCACCGCCGCGACCTTCTTCGTGCGGATCGTCATGTCCCCGTTCGCGCACCCCCTGTTCACCGTGCTGACCGGCCTCGGCTTCGGCTTCGCCGCGTTCGCCGGGGACCGCCAGCGGGTGCGGCGCGTGCTGCTCCCGCCGGCCGGACTGCTGCTCGCGATGGGCATGCACGCCCTGTGGAACGGCTCGGCGGCCTTCGGCGAGCTGGGCTTCTTCGCGGTGTACGCGTCGTTCATGGTCCCGGCGTTCGGGCTGCTGACCTGGCTCGTGGTCTCGACCCGCCAGCGGGAACTGCGCACCGTGCGCGAGGAACTGCCCGCCTACACCGCCACCGGCTGGCTGAGCCCGGCCGAACCCTTCGCGCTCGGCTCGATGCGGGCCCGGCGGCTGGCCCGCGAGTACGCCGGACGCCACCTGGGCCGACAGGCCGCGCGGGCGGTCGCGGAGTACGAGGCGTACGCCACGTCACTGGCGTTCCTGCGGCACCGGGGCCGGCGCGGGCGGGCCGGCGCCGACTTCGTCGTACGGGAGCGGGAACTGCTCAACGAGCTGTGGCGCCGCAAGGACGTCGCCCGCCCGGCCCTGGACCACGCGGCCCGGATGACGGCCCCACCGGTACGGATCCCGGTGGCGCCGTGGCCGGTGTACGGGGTGTACGGACAGGGCCAGGGGTACGGCCCTCCCGCAGGCTACGGACACGCCCATCCCCCGGCCTACGCATATCCGACGGCCCCACACCCGCTCCCCAACCCCTACCAGTCGTAGGGCGCCGGACGGTTGGGCCCCGCAGGACCGGGCGGGCGCGGAAGATCCGGCACCGCAGGCCCAGGCGGGCGCGAAAGGTTCGGCACCGCAGGACCGGAGGGGTCGCAGACGCACCGGCGCCGGCGGATCGCTCGGACACCACGTACCCCAGACTCGGGCGGACCGCACAGGCCGCCGGACGGGCCGGGCGCGGAAGGTCCAGCCCCCGCAGGACCGGAGGGGTCGCAGACGCACCGGCGCCGGCGGATCGCTCGGACACCACGTGCCCCAGGCCCGGCCAGACGGCACAGGCCGCCGGACAGGCCGGGCGCGGAAGGTCCAGCCCCGCAGGACCGGAGGGGTCGCGGGCGCATCGGCTCCGGCGGATCGCTCGGACACCACGCGCCCCAGGCCCGGCCAGACCGCACAGGCCGCCGGACAGGCCGGACGCGAAAGGTCCAGCCCCGCAGAACCGGAGGACCGCAGACGCACCGGCGCCGGCGGACCACTCGGACACCACGCGCCCCAGGCCCGGCCAGACCGCACAGGCCGCCACGTGCCCCAGGGCTCAGACGAACCGCTCAAGCACCCCGTCCCCCCGGGGGCTCGGGGCGGTACGCCGTCGCGCATGACGGCGCAGGCGGCGCGCCCCCGACCCGATAGGCGGCTCGCCCCGACCCGAACAGCCCGGCGCCGCCCACGACCGTCCGCCCGCGCCAGCACCACCTCCGACCGTCCCGCGCCGGCGGCGCCCGGCACGACACCCTCGCCGCCCCCGCCGCTCAGCCCGACGGCGCCCAGCACGCCGCCGCCGCTCAGTCCGACGCCGCCGTGAGCCGTCCCACTTCCCCCTCCGTCAGCTTCAGATCCGCCACCGCCAGCAGGGCGGGGAGTTGTTCCGGGGTGCGGGCCGAGGCGATGGGGGCGGTGACCGTCGGGCGGGCGGCGAGCCAGGACAGGGCGACCGTGGCGACCTCGGCGCCGCGCTCGCGGGCGATCTCGTCCAGCACGAGAAGGACCCGGCGGCCCCGCTCCGTCTCCAGGTGCCCGGCGGCCCTCCCCGCCCGCGCGCTGTCCACCGTCGCACCGCCCGGCCGGTACTTGCCGGTGAGGAAGCCGGAGGCGAGCCCGGAGTAGGGGAGGGCGGCGAGCCCCGAGCGCTCGGCGAGGTCCTGGAGGGCGCCCTCGTAGGTGTCGCGGGAGACCAGGTTGTAGTGGGGCTGGAGCGCCACGTACCGGGCGAGGCCCTCGCGGTCGGCGAACTCCAGGGACGCCCGGAGGCGTTCGGGCGAGATGTTGGAGGCGGCCGTGTACCGCACCTTGCCCGCCCGCACCAGGTCGTCGAGCGCGCCGACGATCTCCTCGACCGGCACCTCGGGCTTGTCGAAGTGGGTGTAGTACAGGTCGATGTGGTCGGTGCCGAGGCGGCGCAGGGAGGCGTCGGCGGCGGCCTTGATGTTGGCGGCGGTCAGGCCGGGGAAGTCCGGGTGCTGGCTGACCTTGGTGGCGATCACCAGGTCGTCGCGGTTGCCGCGGGCGGCGATCCAGCGGCCGATCAGGGTCTCGGACTCGCCGCCGCTGTTGCCCTCGATCCACGCCGAGTAGGAGTCGGCGGTGTCGAGGAAGTTGCCGCCGGCGGCGGTGTAGGCGTCGAGGACGGCGAAGGAGGCGGTCTCGTCGGCGGTCCAGCCGAAGACGTTGCCGCCGAGGGCGAGCGGGAAGACCTGGAGGTCGGAGGTGCCGAGCTTGCGAAGAGCAGTCATGCCTCTTCCCAACGGTCACCGGTGCCGGGACGATTCCGCCCGCCGTGCGAACAGCGTGTGAAGCGGCGGGCGGATCAGTCCGAGCCGGGAAACCTCAGGGGTTGAGGCCCTTGCTCCGCAGCCAGGCCCCCGGGTCGATGCCCGACGCACTGCCGCCCGGGTGGACCTCCAGGTGGAGGTGGGCGCCGGTGACGTTGCCGGTGGCGCCGACGCGGCCGATGACATCGCCGGTCGCGACCTTCTGGCCGACGCTGACGCTGATCGACGACTGGTGGGCGTACCAGATCTCGGTGCCGTCGTCGAGGGTGAGCACGGTCTTGTAGCCGTACGAGCCGTCCCAGCCCGCCGACGTGATCGTGCCGCTGTGCACGGCCTTGATCAGCGTGCCCGTGGGGGCGGCGAAGTCCAGGCCGGTGTGGTAGCCGGAGGACCAGTAGGCGCCGGCCTCACCGAAGGTCGAGGTGATCGTGTACGAGGAGGTCGGCAGCGCGTACTGCGTGGCCAGCTCGGCGAGGCGCGCGGCCTCGGCCTTCTCCTTGGCCTCCGCCTCGGCCTTCTCCTTGGCGGCGGTGGCCTTGGTCTCCGCCTCCTTCTCGGCCTTGGCGACGGCGTCGGCCTCGGCCTTGGCCGCGGCTTCCGCGGCGGCGAGCTGGGCCTGCGTCTCGACCTGCGTCTGCTGCGACTCGACCTGGGCCATGATCCGGCTGCGCAGGGCCTCGCCGGCGTCGGCGGCGCTCTGCGGGGCGGTGTCGTCGGCCTGCGGGGTGGTCACGCTGCCGAAGCTGCTGAGCGTGGGGGCGGTGTCCTCGGCGGGCTCGTCGTCGGATATCAGCGAGCCGACGTTCGGCAGGTCCGGCATGGAGATGGAGACCGGGGCCTTGCCTGTGTTGGCGCTGGCCATCCCGCCGGCGCTGACGGCGGCGATGACGCCGACGCCGAGCACGGTGGAGCTACGGGCGAACCCTCCTCCGCCGCCGCGCTGCTTGGCGACCCGGTGCTTGCCCCGGACCGGGCGGACGGACTCCGCGGTGGGGTTCCACTCCTCCCAGGGGCCCTCGTCGTCGGTGCGCGCGCCGCCGTAGACGAAGGTGTCGGCGGACCGCTGACTCGGCACGAACGGGGCTTCGGGGGCAGGCCGGTTGGACACCACGCGGGCGCACTCCTTTCCTTCCGCCGCCTACCGGGTTAGCTGACGGGTTCGGAGCGGGAAGGTCTCCTACGCGCGTATACCGTTCGTGACTCTGCGAGTTCACGGGCGGCTGCCGTGCGATTCACCCCAAGGTGGTGGTTCCCCGGTTCCCTTGCGGGATTCGGCGCGTGCGCACGGAGCCGTCGCTTGTGACGGCTGGGACGACCGCGCTGCGTTATCGAACGTTAATAGACCCGGGGGCGCTATTCCAAGCTGTTCCCCTTGATCAACAACATTTCTGGCCTGGACTTTCAGGCCATGAACGATGAAAAACGGGCGAGTTGACCGGCGCCGCCCCTACCCCGGGAACCGTTCAGTAGTCATCCCCGTTTTGATGGTGACTCACTTGTTATGCGCAGAGCGCACGGCCGGTCACCGGTGGTAGCCGCACATGGACGCGGAACGCACCGAGGGCCGGAACCCTCTCGGATTCCGGCCCTCGGCCTTCAGTAGCGGGGACAGGATTTGAACCTGCGACCTCTGGGTTATGAGCCCAGCGAGCTACCGAGCTGCTCCACCCCGCGTCGATGAACACCACTCTACGCCATCCCGGGGGTGGAAAGCACATCGGTTATCCGGGCAGGTGCCGGTTGGGCTTCTGGGCCCGTTCCGCGTACTCCGGGAGGACGACGACGTCGACGCCGTGGGCCGCCAGCAGGCCGCTGCCGTCCGCGTTCTTCACGAAGGTGTCCGGCTCCCGCCAGGCCGTGACGACCCGGCGCACCCCCGCGTCCAGGACGAGCCGGGCGCACGGCGTGGGCCGGGAGGCGCGGACGGCGCAGGGTTCGAGGCTGCTGTAGACGGTGGCGCCGGCCAGCCGCGGGTCGGCGGGGTCGAGCTTGGCGAGGGCCGCCTCCTCGGCGTGCGCCTGGAGGTCGTCGCCCTCGCGGGAGTGGCCGCGGGCCAGCTCGGTCCCGTCGGCGGCCACGACCACCGCGCCCACGCTGAACGCCGTGTCCGACGGCGGGCACTGCGTGGCCAGCTCGCAGGCGAGGGCGAGCCAGTGCCGGTCGGCCGCGGCGGGGAGGTCACCGGTGCCGGGGGCGGTGGGCTCGTAGCGCATGAGGACGACGTCCTCGATCCGCCGCGTCTCGGTCAGCCGGAGGCGTCCGCCCTGGTAGGCGCCGGGGCCGAAGAGCCGGGGCGCGTCCGGGTCGCCCACGAAGAGGGGGGCGAGGACGAGCTGGAGTTCGTCGGCGAGGCCCTGCTGGAGGAGCTGGCTGTGGACGGTGCCACCGCCCTCGACCATCAGCCGGCGCACCCCGCGCTCGTCGTGCAGATGGGTGAGGAGGCGCCGCCAGTCCAGCTCGGCGCCGAGGGGGACGACGTCCGCCGCGATGCCGAGCGCGCGGGCCCGTGCCGCGCCCTTCTCCGTCGTATAGACGACTTTCTCGCCGCCGCTGTGCCAGAAGCGGGCCTCCGGGTCCAGCTCGCCGGAGCCGCTGACGGTGACCTTGAGGGGGTACTCCGGCCGGCCCTCCGCGAGCCGGGCGGCGCGGCGGTCGGGGGAGTTCACCAGCAGCCGGGGGTTGTCGGCGCGGATGGTGCCGGCGCCGATCAGGATCGCGTCGACCGAGGCCCGTACGGCGTCGACCCGGTCGAAGTCGGCGGGGCTGGACAGGAGCAGGCGCTCGGAGGTGGTGTCGTCCAGGAAGCCGTCGAGGGAGACGGCGGCGGACAGCAGGACGTACGGGTACGGCATCGGCGCGGTTCTCCTGGGAGACGACGGAAGGTGCGGGGCCGGGGGATCTTGGTTCAAGTTTGAAACAAACCTACACTGGGGGCATGACGACCCGCTGGCTCACGCCCGAGGAGCAGCGCGCCTGGCGCGCGTACATGGCCGGCTATCTCCTCCTGGAGGACGCGATCGACCGGCAGCTCCAGCAGGAGGCCGGCATGCCCCACCTGTACTACTCCATCCTGGCGCACCTGTCCGAGACGGCGGAGCGGCGGCTGCGGATGACCGATCTCGCCGAGCGGCTGAAGATCACCCGCAGCAGGCTGACGTACGCGGTGACCCGGCTGGAGAAGGACGGGCTGGTGCGGCGCGAGGACTGCCCCTGGGACAAGCGCGGCAGCGTCGCCGTCCTGACGGACGAGGGCATGACGGTCCTGGAGAACGCGGCGCCCGGCCATGTCGAGACGGTCCGGGCCACCCTCTTCGACCGGCTCACCCCGGAGCAGGTGGGACAACTGGAGGAGATCTTCACGCAGGTCGCGCGCGGGCTCCAGGAGAGCGACGGGGACGCCGGGCCGCCGGAGGAACTGCCCTGGCGCAGACGCTCGTCGCCCTGCTCGGGCACCGCCTGAGGCGCCCCGGAACTGGTTGCTTCAACTTTAAAGCATGGGGTAGGGTCGCGTTTCGTCGATCTGCTTCAAATCTGAAGCAGTACGCCGCCTCGATGGCCCACCGGACCCGGGAGACCCGCATGCCCGACACCCCCGCCGCCACCCAGCGCGCCCGCGTCCGGGTACCGCTCCGCTTCCCGGACGGCTACTCCGTCGACGCCGAACTGGTCACCTTCCACGGTCTGGCCGACGGCCGGGAACACATCGCCGTGGTCCTCGGCGAGCCGGACCTCGGCGAGCCAGACCTCGGCGCGGGCGGCGAGGTCGGCGCGGGCGGCGGGGTCCCGCTGGTCCGGCTGCACTCCGAGTGCCTGACCGGTGACGTCTTCGGTTCCGCCCGCTGCGACTGCGGACCCCAGCTCCGCGAGGCCGTCGAGCGCATCGCCCGTACCGGCGGCGTCCTGCTCTACCTCCGCCAGGAGGGCCGCGGCATCGGCCTCTACAACAAGCTCGACGCGTACGCCCTCCAGGACCAGGGCCTCGACACCTACGAGGCGAACGCCGCCCTCGGCCTCCCCGAGGACGACCGCGACTACACGGCCGCCGCCCAGATGCTCCGCGCCCTCGGCATCACCCGCCTGGACCTGCTGTCGAACAACCCCGACAAGGCGGGCCAGTTGCGCGACCTCGGCATCACGGTCCACGAGCGCGTCCCGACCGGCGTCTTCACCACCCCGCACAACGTCCGCTACCTCCGCGCGAAGGTCCTCCAGACCCAGCACACCCTGCCCCTGCCGGAACTCACCGACCTGACGGCGGGCTGAACCTCCCTCAGTTCCCCGGCACCAGCCGGAACGTCAGGCAGACCAGCGGGGTGCCGTCCTCGACCGGTGTGCCCGCGGCGGCCCAGAACCGGCTGTGCCCCGCCCGCCACTCCGCGAGGTCCGCGTCCCCCTCCCCCTCGGCCGCCGCGTGCTCCCACGTCACCTCGCCGAAGGTGGTCCGCTCCACCCCGGTGATCTCGACGGTGGCGACGGAACGCCCCTCGGTGTCCAGGAGCGCGAGGCGCTCACCGACGTGCTCCAGCTCCTCGCCCTCCTCCGCGTACTCCGCGAGCCGCCCGGTGGTGGCGCGCTTACGGCCGGACAGGACCAACGCGTTCAGCCGGCCGCGCATCTCGCCCGGGCTGCCCAGCTCCAGCGCACGCATACCGTCGACTCGGGGCCACATCGGGTCTCACCTCACCGGGATGTTCGGGTTATGGGAACAAAGACCCCAGCCTAGGTGACGGGTGGTCACAGGCGCCGCCCCGTGGCCGCCGGGGTTCAGGCCGAACTGCGCGGCAGATCCCACACCACACGCTTCTTCCGCGGGCCCCGCAGCAGCCCGCTCGTCTGGGCGGTGATCGCGGCCAGGGCGTTGATGGTCCAGTAGGCCAGGGGGTAGACCGGCAGGAGCAGGCAGGCGTACGGGAGTCTGGGGTCCAGGCGGAGTTCGACGGCGACGGCGATGCCGATCTGGAGCACCGCGACGACGGCGATGCCGACGCCCCACGCGATCATCCAGCGGAACTTGGTGTCTCCGGGGTGGCCGATCCAGTGGACGACACCCCACACGGTGGCGACCAGCATCGTGACCACCCAGACGTAGGAGAGCAGGGCCTCCGCCGCGATGGGCCACAGGGTGAACTGGCGCGGGCGGACGACGGTGCGGGCGTGGGTGCGCAGCACCTCGCCCTGGCCGCGCGCCCAGCGGGTGCGCTGGGCCCAGATGCCGCGGACGGACTGCGGTACCTGCATGCCGACCAGGGCGTGCGGTTCGAAGGCGGTCAGATGGCCGGCTTCGAGGAGCCGCCAGGTGAGTTCGATGTCCTCGGTGGCCATCCTGGGGTCGTAGCCGCCGACGCCGAGGACGGCGTCGCGCCGGAACAGCCCGAGGACGCCGGCCACGGTCCCGACCTTGCCGGCCAGCGCGTGCGTACGGCGCATCAGGCCGATGAGCGACGCCGATTCCAGCATCTGCATGGCCGTGATGACCTCGCGCCGGTTGGTGACGCGCGGGCTGCCCGCGACGGCCGCGTACCGGGGCGAGCGGCAGATCCGGGCGGCGAGGTGACGCACCGCGTCCGGGTGCAGATGGGTGTCGGCGTCGGTGACGAGGACGAGGTCGTGCCGCGCCCGGCGGAAGCCGTCGTTCAGACGGTCGGCCTTGCCCATGTTCACGCCGTCGTCGAGCACCGTGACCCGGGGATCGTCACCGGCCGCGGCGCGCGCGGCGGCCACCGTGCCGTCGCCGGAACCGTCGTTGAGGATCAGGATCTCCAGGTGGGGGTAGTCCACCTTTCTGAGCGCCTCGACACAGTGGGCGATCACCGGCTCCTCGTTGTAGGCCGGGACCAGGACGGTCACGCCGGGCCAGCCGCCCTCCGGGACCACGACGGCCCGCCGTTCCTCCAGGACGCGGAAGAGGATGCCGCCCACCATCCACGCGGCGCCCGTCACCACGGGATAGAAGGCGAGGAACGCGAGCAGGACGTCAAGGAAGCTCACGGCGCTCCTCCTTGAGCCGCATCGCACGGCCGCAGAGCAGCGCCACCCCGAAGACGGCCCACGAGACGACGACGGCGATCAGCAGATGGCGCAGGATGTAGCTGTGCCCGAGGAGGACGACCGCGAGGGCCCCCGCCGCGATCCAGACCAGGGCACCGAGCAGGAACAGGGCGACCCTGCGGCGCGCGGACACCGTACGGGTGGGTTCGAACCGGATGCTCACGCTATGCACCGTACAAACCACATGAACCGCTTTGCCCGCTCATGCACGGCAGGGGCCTGGTCGCCGCTCCCGGCATCCGCCGACGCACTGCCCCGAAAACCCCGCGGCGCCCGGCTCGACCGAAGCCGAACCGGGCGCCGCATCGCAGGTCAGAAGGGGTTTCCCCCCGCCCGCGCGAGTAGGCCCTGTGGGACTCGAACCCACAACCAGTGGATGAGAAGTTCAGGTACAGACGTACCGCCGAATGGTGCCTGATGACGGCTCTTGCTTCCCACGCAGGTCAGCAGGCTAGAGCCCCACACCATGTACCGGCCTGTGTCGGCCCTCTACAGCGCGTCCGTGACCACTCATGTGACCCGTGACCACCTCGCCACCGACACGACGACGGCGCCACCCGATGCTCGCAACATCGGACGCCCCCTTGATCCGAACCCTTTCTGATCAAGGAGGCCAGCCCCATGCAGGACCGCTTCGTGGCCTGCTGCCCGCCCCCGTCGGCGTGGGCGCGGGCAGCGCTACCGGGCGTCGTCGAGGTCGACGAACGTGCAGCCGTGCAGTGACCGGATGAGCTGTCCGGCCGTCACCCACCGAGCAGCGGGGGTTCCGTAGGGGACCACGCCCTTGTCGAGGCGCTGCGGAGTTCCCAGCGCGGTCGGCGCCCACAGGCGGCCGAACACGGCGCACGGGTCACTCTCGCGAACCCGGACGGCGACGCACCGACCGCGCAGGTGAGGGCACAGGGCACCGGCCTGTCGCGCGCACGGCAGGCATACCGGGGGATGTGTGGTCATCAGCGCGTCGGGCCAGCCGGACCAATCGGCTCTGCTGTCCTCCAACAGCCACAGGGTCCCGCGGTCGTCACGGTCGGCCGGCGCGCCGCACACCTGGCACAGCAGATGCGCCATGGCCTCGCGCTGTCTGCCCGGGTGCACTTCGCCGAACCGTGGGCGGCCCATTCCGCGGGCTCGGGTGCGGCCGTTCCACAGAACTCCGTGCTGGTCGCGGTCATCGGGCTGTTCGTCGACGTACGCGATGCCGTCGGTCCGGCACATGATGCGCCGCTGGGTGGTCTGCTCCGCGGACCACGCTGCGATGTAGGGCACGGGCGGTGCAGGCGCGGTCATGAGGCGCCTCCGGTGGCGTCGGCGGGCGAGGCGACTTCGAGCCGGGTGGCTGCACAGGCCGGGCTTCCAGCATCCTCAGGGGGCGCCGGTTGCCCGCACAGTGCGCAGGTCATGCCGTGCGACTGCTCGATGCGGTGCCGCCCGAGCGACGGAAGGTACGCGCGCCCCGACTCGGTCACAGACCAGCGCCCCTGCGGGCACGGGTGGCGTCCCGCAGGGCTTGGCGCAACCGTCTGCCGGTCTCACAAGTGCGTTCCGGGCTGTTGCAGTCGGGGCACGGCGGGCTCTTCTCCGTACGGCTGACGTGCATCACCAAGTCGCGGTACGCCTCCTTTTCCTGAGGCGACCACGGAACGTTCTGAGGGCTCGGTACGGGTGTCCGTGTGGTCATGTCGGGCAAGGTAGGCAAGGTGATTGCACGGCTGGGCGCCGGTTGCTCACGATTGCGCGTGTGCCTACCGGCGTTGGGGCACGTTGCTCACGTGAGGTCGAGGGAGGCCCGTGCACGCATGATCAGGCGGTGCGCCTTGTGATCGAAGACGGCCGACGCACTCAGGAGTTCCCACGTCTTCCGATAGACCGCGACATCGTCGGCGGTGTCCAGCCACAGTTCCGCGTTCCACATGTCGGCGACGACCAGCCGGTCGTCAATGATCCAAAAACCGTGCTTAGGCGAGAACGGCGTACGGACACCGAACGGGATGATGCCGAGCGTCACGGTGTCGAGGCCGATCACGGAACTGAGGCGGTCGAGTTGCGCGGCCATGGCCGTAGGAGCGCACCGTACGACGTGCAAGGCGCCTTCCCACAACAGGGCGTGGAAGCGGTGGCCAGGCTGGTACAGAGCCTCCTGGCGACGCATACGAGCCCGTACGCCTTCCTCGATGTCCCGTGGGGTACCGAGGCGGTCAGCAACGTCCGTGAGCACACCACGGGCGTACTCGGGCGTCTGGAACACGCCGGGAATGATCCCGGACTCGAAGAGATGGATGACTTCGGCCTGAGCCTCCTGAACGCCGTGGTTCTCCTGTACGGCACGGTGGCCTGCCGAGAGTTGGCGCTTCCAGCTTCGGTGCGTGGTTTCCAGACCGCGCACGCGGCCTTTCAGCTCGGTGGCGGTCTCCGAGACGCCGGCCGCCTGCGCCCATGCCTCGACGTCGGCTGCCGTGGCGGTCTGTTTGCCGTTCTCCAGCCGTGAGACCTTGGACCGCTGCCAGCCGATCCGGGCGGCAAAGTCCTTTCCGTTCAGCCCTGCCTCGGTGCGCAGCTCTCGCAGCCGCGCACCGAGGGCTTCGCGGGCCTGTTGGAAGTCGGTGCTCACGCCCTCGAAGCTACCTGCCCCGCGAGGTCCCTGCGCCGGATCGCGCGAGGCCAGGAGGCGTCTCGGATTCGGCAGAACTCCGCGATCTTCGCGGGGTCTTCGACGAGTTCGGCGCCGAGGTACTCATCTGCGTCATCGAAGTGGAGAATCAGGGCGCGCCGGTCGTCGAAGAGCCAGAAGTCGACCGCGGGCAGTCGGAGGCGTCCGGCGTCAGCACGCCACAGGTGGCGGATGTCCTCGCCCGACGCCTCATTGTTCGTCGCACGTGCCAAGAGGAATCGCTGCCCCTCTGTGGGCGGGTCGTCGACGATGCGGATGCGCTCGAACCTCTTCCCGGCTGCGGTCTGCCGTCGCACGTTCTCGCTCCATGCGCGGGGGGCGTCGTGGCTGACGTCCTCGCCGGCCTGCCAGCGTGCCCAGTTGGGGCCTTCCCGGTCGGAGGCGTAGCCGCGGCGGGTCTCCAGTCTCCATGCGGTGTGCTCGAACGTCTCGAAGTAGGTGCCGAACGTCGCGTCGTCGATGAACTCGGGCACGTCGTCTACTCCTTGGGAGCGAACCGGGTGAGCAGATCGCGAGGCACGACGACGAACGATTCACCGTCGAGGACGTTCTGAAGTTGGGCAACGTCGTCGGGTCGGTGACGGTGTAGCCCTGCACGATGATGTCGCCGGTGTCGATGTCCTCATACAGCGTGGGGCACTTGCCTTCCTCGCTGGTCGTACCGAGCATACGGAGCCGTCGGGCCATTGCCTGCCTCCTCAGTCTTGCTGCGGTTGGGCTCCCAGAAGGCTGCGGATAGCCGGACCGCGCTGGGCGATTGCGCGAGATTGCGCGCAATCCGCAGCTTGGCGTAAATGTGAGGATCCCCCGCAGTACCTCGGATCGGTGGGGAATGAGCATGCCCCGGCACGGTGGGGGCGCCGAGGCCGGTCATGCTCGGGTACGTTGCACGGCCGGCCTTGCGGCGGGCCGCCTCGGCACAGAGCTTGGCGAAGCCGAACAGTTCGCGCTGTGCGCCACCTGTAGCGCGTACAGGAGCCGCCGGATTTCGGGGGTCACTTCGCCCCGTTGGCACGCACGCGAGCCAGGAGGTCATGGGCGAGGGCACGCAGCCCGTCGCGCGCCACCGCGGAGGGGATGAGCACGGCCCCGTCGGGGCGGATGACGTCGAGCGGCATGGTGGCGGACGTGTTCCTGCGGATTTCGTATCCGCGGCTCGCCGTATCGCCGCTGATTGCAGGCGGGGTTCATGGTGGTCACAGGTGCGGGTGCTCATCGGCGACACCATCGGATAGTTGTTCGATTTCGTCACCGCGCTGTTGGGGCGCGGTAGTGCGGGGCAGGATGGTGCGGGCGGCACGGTCGTCGCGTATGCGCTGTTCGAGGTCGGCGAGCGACGGTCCGCCGGACTCGTAGCAGGCGCGGGCGGCGTCCGCGACACTCATGCGGTCCATGGCGTCCATGCCATGACGCCAGATCCGGGCGGCCTCGCGTGTCGCGTTGGCGCGGACGGCCTCTCGCTCGCGCTGCTCGGCTTCGAGGCGGCGGCAGATCAGCTCGTGCTCGGGAGACAGCCGGCCGGCGGCACGATCGGCGGCGCGGCGGGCTCGGGCCCGGTCAAGGACGGCGCGGGCGGCGGCGATGCATTCGGCACGGGGGATCACGTTGTCGTCACTCATGCCGACCGCATGCCCCGTGAAGACCGAACCGGTCCTCACGGGCACGAGGCGGGACGGGCCACAGACGGCCGGCTGGAGCCGCCGCGTCCATGTTCTGGGCCATTTCCACTCCCTCAGGCGGGCACGGGCGTCATGCTCGGTCCATGGGACGAAACAGCCAGCGCCGCCGAAGCGCACGAGCCGCTAAGGCGGAGCGCGATGTCAGGCCGGACCTCTCTGAGATCTCCCGTGCCCGGACCGCGAAGCGCCTGCGCGCAGACATAGCAACGTGGATGGACAACCCTTCCAAGGGACCGGGGGGGTCGTTCATTGAGGGTGAGCATCCTTCAGATCCCACCGCGGTCTGGGCGATCCTGATGGGCTGGCTCGTCTCAGCGCGGGAGCAGATCACCGAGGAGCAGGCGCGCGACGCCGTCAGGTGGGTCTCAGACAGCCTGGGAATCAAGCACGATGATCTCGTCCAAGCAGCAGGATTCATCGGTCACCCGGACGCGCCGAATGTGACGCTCAACGAGGCGATCGAGCACTACGGGGGCGACCCGATCAACTTCACCCTGTACATGGTGATGCTCTGCGGCGGCCTAGTCGCGACGGTCGGCGACGCCGATCCGGATTGGCTCAAGCAGTTCGATCTGTCGGCATGAGCAGGCCGAAGGCTCTACAGGCGGAGCGTCCCCTCACGCATCACTCACGCACAGCGCCGAAAACGAGTCAGCGTCCGAGCCGACCGAAGCCGACCCGGACGCTGCACAGCAGGTCAGAGGGGTTACCCCCGCCACCCGCACCGTAGGCCCTGTGGGACTCGAACCCACAACCAATGGATTAAAAGTCCACTGCTCTGCCAATTGAGCTAAGGGCCCAGGCGAAAGTTGCCTCCCCGAGCATAGCCGGACGTGGCCGTCTCTCCGATCGGGTATCGGGGACACGGCCGCGCCGCGGTACGCCACATGGTGAGGAACGGTCACGGATCCGCCGGTTCCGGCACCGTCGCGGCGCGTGCCGACTCCCGGGCGATGGTCCGTTCGTGGGAGGGGTCGAGGAACCACTCGCGGGCCGACAGCACCCACCACAGCCCCGCGAAGCCCAGGACGACGAGGACGGCGACCGGGGCGTAGTTGAAGGTCTCCCAGGTCACCGGGGAGACCTGGGGCAGCATGAACAGCACGGTGATCACCGCCACCCACACCACCGACACCACGCCGATCGTGCGGGACCAGCGGCCGAGGTGCCAGGGCCCGCGCTCGAACTCCTCCCCCTTGCGCAGCCGCAGCAGCGTCGGGACGACGTAGGCGATGTAGAGGCCGATCACGGCGATGGAGGTGACGGCCGCGTACGCGGTCACATTGATCAGGTAGGGCAGGCCGAGGACCAACGCGCCGCCCGCCGCCAGCCAGACGGCCGCGACGGGGGTACGGGTGCGTGGGCTGACGGTGTGCCAGATGTGCGACCAGGGCAGGGCGCCGTCCCGCGAGAAGGCGTAGATCATGCGGCTGTTGGCGGTCACGGACGCCATGCCGCAGAACAACTGGGCCCCGATCACCACCAGGAGGAGCAGCTTGCCCGCGGTCACGCCCAGCGCGTCCAGCAGGATCTGGGCGGGCGGCGCGCCGGTCGGGGAGTCCAGGGCGCCCTGGTAGGACTGGATGGCGAAGGTGAAGCCGAGGAGCAGCACGAACCCGGCGATCCACGAGGTCCAGATCGACCGCACGATGCCCTTGGGGCCCGCCGTCGACGCGTCGTGGGTCTCCTCCGTCATATGGGCGGAGGCGTCGTAGCCGGTGAAGGTGTACTGGGCCATCAGCAGGCCCAGCAGGACGACGTAGATCCCGCTGCCCCAGCCCGTGTTGTTGACGAACTCGCCGAAGACGAAGGACGCGGACTGGTGCCGGTCGGGGACGAAGGCGAGCGCGCCGACGATGACGCCGACGCCCAGCACGTGCCACCACACGCTCACGCTGTTGAGCAGGGCGACGATCCGCACGCCGAAGGTGTTCAGCAGCCCGTGCAGCAGCAGGATCGCCGCGAACAGCAGGATCGTGCGGCCCGGGGTGACGGTGAAGTCGAACTGGAGGTTCAGGTACGCGCCGAGGAAGGACGCGGCGCCGAAGTCGATGCCGGCGGTCACCGCCACCTGGCCGAGCACGTTGAACCAGCCCGTGAACCAGGCCCAGGCGGCGGCCGAGCGGGGCGGCGCGAGGCGGTGGGCCCAGAAGTACAGGCCCGCGGAGGTCGGGTAGGCCGAACAGATCTCGGCCATGGAGAGGCCGACGAACAGGGTCATCAGGCCGACGGCGACCCAGCCCCACATGATCACCGCGGGGCCGCCGGTGTTCATGCCGAACAGGTACAGCGTCAGACAGCCGGACAGGACCGAGATGATCGTGAAGGAGACCGCGTAGTTGGAGAAGGCCGACATGCGCCGGGCGAGGACCTGGGTGTAGCCGAGCTGGGCCAGCCGCTCTTCGTCCGAGAGCCCGCTTCCGGTGGCGTCATCTGTCATGCACCCAGCAATTCCCACGGCGCGGGTACGACACACGTGTGTGTACGACCCACGCGTGGGCGGACGCGGAAACGCCGTGGCCCCCACCGGAGATTCGGTGGGGGCCACGGCGTCGGATCAGTGCCGGCATCCGGTGCCGGCCGTGGGATCAGCCGTTGCGCTTCCAGCGCGGCTTGTCGTCACGGCGGCCGAACGAGGAGGAGCCGGTGCCACCGCGGTGGTCGTCACGACGGCCGTACGGGCGGTCGTGGCCGCCGGAGCGGAAGCCCGGACGGTCGTCGCGGCGCTCGCGGTTGAACGGACGGTCGCTGCCCCGGTGACCGGTGCGGTCGTCGCGGCGGAAACCGCCCCGGTTGTCGTCCCGGCGCTCGAAGGAACGCCCGCCGCCGCGGTTGTCGTCACGACGCTCGAAGGAGCGACCGCCGCGGTCGTCGCGGTCACGGTTGAACGAACGGCCACCACGGTCGTCACGGTCCCGGTTGAAGCCACCCCGGTTGTCGTCACGACGCTCGAAAGAGCGGCCGCCACGGTCGTCACGGTCACGGTTGAACGAACGACCACCACGGTCGTCACGGTCCCGGTTGAAGCCACCCCGGTTGTCGTCACGACGCTCGAAAGAGCGGCCACCGCGGTCGTCACGGTCACGGTTGAACGAACGACCACCACGGTCGTCACGGTCCCGGTTGAAGCCACCCCGGTTGTCGTCACGACGCTCGAAAGAGCGACCGCCACGGTCGTCACGGTCCCGGTTGAAACCGCCCCGGTTGTCGTCACGACGCTCGAAGGAACGGCCACCGCGGTCGTCCCGACGCTCACGGCGCTCGTACGACGACGTGGACGGCGCGCGCTCCTCGCGCACGGTCCGGTCGATGTCCCGCGCGGCCGGCTGCTCCGGCACGGAGACCTCGACGGCCGCCTTGACCTCGGCCTCGGCCTGCTCCTGCGCCTCGGCGACCGCGGCCTCCGGGTCCTCACCGCGCTCGCGGGCGACCCGGGCGACCAGACGGTCCGCCTCCTCGCGCAGCTCGGACGCACGGCGCTGCGCGCGCTCCAGCTCCTTGGTGAGCTGGGAGACCTCACGCTCGGCCTGCTGCGCCGCGTTGCCCGCGGACTCGGCCTGGACCTCGGTCATCGACCGGGCGCCGGTGATCTCGGCGACCTCCGGGTCGAAGGCCGCGCCGCCCTGGATGATGTGACGCCCGGCGTCGACGCCCGCGTCCTCCATCAGACGGAAGATCTGACGGCGCTGGTGCGGCAGCGACAGGGAGACGACCGTGCCGGTGCGGCCGGCGCGGGCCGTACGGCCCGCGCGGTGCAGGTAGTCCTTGTGGTCACCGGCCGGGTCCACGTTCAGGACCAGGTCGATGCCGTCGACGTGGATACCGCGGGCGGCGACGTCGGTCGCGACGAGCGCGTTGACGTAGCCGTCCTTGAAGTCGGCCAGCGTGCGGGTACGCGCACCCTGGGTCATGCCGCCGTGCAGCGCGTCCGCCTTCACACCGGCGTCACGCAGCTGCTCGGCGATGCGGTCGGCACCGAGCTGGGTGCGGACGAAGATGATCGTGCGGCCCTTGCGGGAGGCGATCGCGGCGGTGACCGGCGCCTTGTCCTTGGGCTTCACGATCAGGATGTGGTGCGACATGGTCGTGACGTTGCCCTGGGCGCTGTCGACCTCGTGCGTGACCGGGTTGCTCAGGTAGCGCTTGACCAGCGTGGAGATCTCGTTCTCCATCGTCGCGGAGAAGAGCATCCGCTGACCGCCGGCCGGGACCTGGTCGAGCAGCTCGGTGACCTCGGGCAGGAAGCCCAGGTCGGACATCTGGTCGGCCTCGTCGAGGACCGCGATCTGCACGTCCTCGAGGGAGCAGGCGCCGCGGTTGATGATGTCGCGCAGCCGGCCCGGGGTGGCGACGAGGATGTCGACGCCACGCTCCAGGGCGTAGATCTGGTTGCCCATCGACGTACCGCCGCAGACGACCTTCATCTTCAGGCCGAGGACGTCGCCGTAGGGCTGGAGGGCGTCCGCCACCTGCATGGCCAGCTCACGGGTGGGGGTGAGGATGACGGCGCGGGGGCGCTTCTTCTCGGTGCGCCCGCCGGCCAGCGTGGCCAGGGTGGGCAGACCGAAGGAGAGGGTCTTGCCGGAGCCGGTGCGGCCGCGGCCGAGGATGTCCTTGCCGGCCAGGGCGTCCGGGATGGTCGCGGCCTGGATCGGGAAGGGGCTGGTCACGCCGTTCTGCGCGAGCTTGCGCACGACGCCCTCGGGGAGACCGAGGTCGGCGAAGGTGAGGGTGTCGGCGGTGTCGGCCTCGTCGGCCTCGTCGGCGGCGTCGGTGACCTCGGTGGTCTCGACGGCCGCGACTGCCTCGACACTGTCGACGGCCTGAGCGATCTCTTCGGAGACCGCTTCGGTGATCTCGACGTCGGTGTTCTCGGGCAGGACGGCGTGATCAGAACTGGAAATGGACATGCGTAAGCGAAACCTTCCGGAGTCTCGTCGGCACGCGCCCGTCAACTCCGTGTTCGCATTACGACCGCCTCAATGCGGTCAGCCACGGCAAGGGAGAGAACGCGCCACACGGCGCGCTCTGCAGTGGCGCCGGGCAAATGGGATCAAACGATCTACCACCATACGCACCCTGCCCCCCTCAAGGCAAACCGAGCCCATCGTCCCAGCTCAGGGAGGTGCGCCCCCGCCTGCCCGGGTCGGCTAGGCCGGCACCCCGGCCTCGGGCGCCGGCTCCCGCTCGACGAGCTGCGGGGCCGAGCCTCCGCCCGTCCCGCCACCGGACTCGTGTGCGGAGGACGACGGTTCGGCGACCGTCGGCTCCGGGGACGGCGCGGGCGGTTCCGGCGAGGCCGCGGGCGGCTCCGGGTCGGGGGAGCGGGTCGGCTCGGGCGGCTGCGCCTTCGTCGGCTCCGGCGCCCCCGGCTGCTCGGATTTCCCCGGCTTCCCGGGCTTCCCGGACCCCGCCGAGGCGGACTCGCTCGCCCCCTCCGACGGCTCCCCGGACCCGGACGCCGACGCGCCCGGCCGCCCCCGGCCCGAGCCGTGCCCGTGCTTGCCGTCGCCGCCCGCCGCGCCCATGTAGCCGCCACCCACCCCCGCGGGGCCGCCGTCGTGAGCTTTGCCACCCCGCTCACCGGCCGAGTGGGAGGGCTTGGCCCGGCCGTCCTCGCCGTCCCCGACGCTCATGCAGCCGGCGGCCGCGGCGACGGCCAGGACGGTGGCGGCCAGGCGAACGGGTACGTACTTGGGGCGCACGCGCACCTCCGGGGCGGGAAGAGGGTCCGAAAGGGTTCGCCCTCTCAACTCCCGGCGCCCGCAAGAGGACACGCGCCCCCTCGCCCGTCGGCCCACGCTCGGCCCACACTCGGCACCGAACGGCTCAGCCGTACCCCAGCGCGTGCAGCCGCGCGTCGTCGATCCCGAAGTGGTGTGCGATCTCGTGCACCACCGTCACCTCGGTCTCGGCCACGACCTCCTCGCGCGTCTCGCACATCCGCAGCGTCGGCCCCCGGTAGATCGTGATCCGGTCCGGCAGCACCCCGGCGTACCACTCGCCGCGGTCCGTCAGCGGGGTCCCCTCGTACAGCCCGAGCAGCTCGGGATCGTCCGCCGGGGGCTCGTCCTCGACGAACACCGCGACGTTGTCCATCAGCCGCGTCAGCTCCGGCGGGATCCGGTCCAGCGCCTCGGCGACCAGTTCCTCGAACTCCTCGCGCGTCATCTCCAGCACAGCCCCATTGTCCGGCACACCCCCGCCGTACGAGGCCCCGAACGCCACACCCGAAGCCCCCGGCCGGCCCTCCCCGGGCAGCACCCCCGCATATCCGCCCCCACACCCGGGCATACGGCACCAATGGCCCGCGCCCGTGCCCGAACCAGCCCCACCAGCCGCCCCCGCCCCACCGCTCCCCGGAAAACCAAGCGCCCCGGGTTCCTCCCCCGCCCCCGCAGGCGCCGTCCGGCCACCCCCGAACTCGCCGCGGGACCCAACCCCTGGGTCCGTGCCCTCGGGCTGACCGCGGTGGTCCTGGTCGGCGCCTGGCTGGGCCTGCTGATCGTGGGGAACGTCCGCACCCCGGTCGGGCCGATGAACACGACCATGACCCTGCGCCCCTCCCTCACCGGCGGCACGAAGATCAACATCTCCCCGCTGGGCGCGCTCCACCTCGACAGCCACACCGCCCCGGTCCGCCTCGACGTCAACGTCGACCAGCTCGACCCCGCCCGCTCCCAGGCCCTCGTCGACCACCCCGAACGCCTCTCGGGCCTGGAGGACGAGGTCGCCGACGACGTCGCGCACGGCACCATGGACCTCGCCCTGCGCTCCGCCGTCGCCGTGGTCGTCGGCGCCACCGCCCTCGGACTCGCCGTCTACCGCCGCCCCCGCCGCGCCCTCGCCGCCGGCGGCCTCGCCCTCGCCCTGCTCGCCGCCTCGGGCGCCACCGCGTACGCCACCTGGAACCCCAAGTCGGTCCTGGAACCCCGCTTCTCCGGGCTGCTCTCCTCGGCCCCGTCGCTGGTCGGCAACGCCCGCAGCATCGTCACCGAGTTCGACGTCTACCAGCAGGAACTCGCCCGCCTCGTGACGAACGTGACCAAGCTCTACGACGTCACGTCCACGCTGCCCGCGTTCCAGCCCGACCCCACCACCGTGCGGGTCCTGCATGTCTCGGACATCCATCTCAACCCCGCGAGCTGGAAGATCATCGCCTCGCTGGTCGAGCAGTACAAGGTCAATGTGATCGTCGACTCCGGCGACACCATGGACCACGGCTCGGCCGCCGAGAACGGCTTCCTCGACCCCATCGCCGACCTGGGCGCGCCCTACGTCTGGGTGCGCGGCAACCACGACTCGCGCGTCACCCAGCGCTATCTGGAGGGCATCGACAACGTGCACGTCCTGGACGACGGCCGGGCCGTGACCCTCGCCGGACTGCGCTTCGCGGGCATCGGCGACCCCCAGTTCACCCCCGACCGCTCCACGGTGCCGGGCGCCGGCGCGAGCCAGGAGGAGGCGGGCGACCGGCTGACGGCGGCCCTGCTCGCCCAGCAGGCGGCCGGCACCCCCGTGGACGTGGCCGTCGTGCACGAGCCGTCCGCCGCCCGCCGCACGGACGGCGCCGTGCCGCTCGTCCTCTCCGGGCACCTCCACCACGAGGAGATGGAGGTCATGGAGAAGGGCACCCGGCTCCGCGTGGAGGGCTCCACCGGCGGCAGCGGGCTGCGCGCCGTCGAGGGCGAGTACCCCGACCCGATCCAGGCGTCGATCCTCTACTTCGACCGCGACACCCGCCGCCTCCAGGCATGGGACGAGATCGAACTGGGCGGTCTGGGCCTGACGACGGCCGAGGTCAGCCGCCATCTGCCCAAGGAGAACCAGCCGGGCGCGAGCCCCGGCCCGTCCCCCTCCTCCCCCTCGCCTTCCACCCCCTCCCCCCGTTCCGCGAGGCCCTCCACCCCGTCCCCGTAAACCGTTTTGGCGATCCCTCCCCGCATCCCATATGCTTCTCACGTCCCCGACGCGCTGCGAAGCGCCCAGGCGGGCCGATAGCCCTCATCGTCTAGCGGCCTAGGACGCCGCCCTTTCAAGGCGGTAGCACGGGTTCGAATCCCGTTGGGGGCACGCAGTACGGTGTGCGACACTTGCGTCGCTGGTTCGCACACAACAGCTTGGTCCTGTGGAGCAGTTTGGAGTGCTCGCCACCCTGTCAAGGTGGAGGCCGCGGGTTCAAATCCCGTCAGGACCGCCGAGGTTTCACGTGAAACCTCCTGGCTGGGTAGCTCAGTTGGTACGAGCGATCGCCTGAAAAGCGATAGGTCGCCGGTTCGACCCCGGCCCCAGCCACACTCCAGGCCCCGATCTCCGGATCGGGGCCTTTGTGTATCCCCCGTACCTCCCGGCCCCAAAAGCGTTAGCCACGTTTTTGCCGGGGATGAGATCCTGGATCGCGTATGTCTACGCACCCCGCCCCCGCCGTGGGCGCCCTCGCCCCCCGTCTGGCCGAGCTGTCCCTGCGTGATGCGCACCGGCTCGGGCGCAGGCTCGAAGGCGCGCGCAAGATCCGCAAGCCGGAGGCCCGTGCCGCCGTCCTCGCCGAGATCGAGGCGGAGGTCACCCGGGTCGAGGAACGGATGGCGCTGCGGCGCGGCCGCGTCCCGGCCGTCACCTACCCCGAGCAGCTTCCGGTCAGCCAGAAGAAGGACGACATCGCGGCCGCCATCCGCGATCACCAGGTCGTCATCGTCGCAGGTGAGACCGGTTCCGGTAAGACCACCCAGATCCCGAAGATCTGTCTGGAACTCGGTCGTGGCGTCCGCGGCATGATCGGCCACACCCAGCCCCGCCGGATCGCCGCCCGTACGGTCGCCGAGCGGGTCGCCGAGGAGCTGCGGACCCCGCTGGGCGAGGCCGTCGGCTGGAAGGTGCGGTTCACCGACCAGGTGAACCCCGACGCCACCTTCGTGAAGCTGATGACGGACGGCATCCTGCTGGCCGAGATCCAGACCGACCGCGAGCTGCGCGCCTACGACACGATCATCATCGACGAGGCGCACGAGCGGTCCCTGAACATCGACTTCCTGCTGGGCTACCTGGCCCAGCTCCTGCCGCGGCGGCCCGATCTGAAGGTCGTCATCACCTCCGCGACCATCGACCCGGAGCGGTTCTCACGGCACTTCGGGGACGCCCCGATCATCGAGGTCAGCGGGCGGACCTATCCGGTGGAGGTGCGCTACCGGCCGCTGCTCGAAGAGGATTCCGAGGACGCGGACCGCGATCAGATCACCGCCATCTGCGACGCCGTCGAGGAGCTCCAGGCCGAGGGGCCGGGCGACATCCTGGTCTTCCTCTCGGGCGAGCGGGAGATCCGCGACACCGCCGACGCCCTGGAGAAGAAGCAGTACCGCTTCACTGAAGTGCTCCCGCTCTACGCGCGCCTCTCGCACGCGGAGCAGCACCGCGTGTTCCAGCAGCACACCGGCCGCAGGATCGTTCTGGCGACCAACGTCGCCGAGACCTCGCTCACCGTGCCGGGGATCAAGTACGTCATCGACCCCGGGTTCGCCCGGATCAGCCGCTACAGCCACCGCACCAAGGTGCAGCGGCTGCCGATCGAGCCGATCAGCCAGGCCAGCGCCAACCAGCGCAAGGGCCGCTGCGGCCGTACGAGTGACGGCGTCTGCATCCGGCTCTACAGCGAGGACGACTTCGTCGCCCGGCCGGAGTTCACGGACGCCGAGATCCTGCGCACCAACCTCGCCTCCGTCATCCTCCAGATGACCGCGGCCGGCCTCGGCGACATCGAGAAGTTCCCCTTCATCGACCCGCCGGACCATCGCAACATCCGCGACGGCGTCCAGTTGCTCCAGGAGCTGAACGCGCTGGACGCGGAGCAGAAGGACCCGCGCAAGCGGCTCACCGACACCGGCCGCAAACTGGCCCAGCTCCCCGTCGACCCGCGGCTGGCCCGGATGGTGCTGGAGGCCGACAAGAACGGCTGTGTCCGCGAGGTCATGGTCATAGCCGCCGCGCTCTCCATCCAGGACCCGCGCGAGCGCCCCGCCGACAAGCAGGCCCAGGCCGACCAGCAGCACGCCCGCTTCAAGGACGAGACCAGCGATTTCCTCGCCTATCTCAACCTGTGGCGGTACGTCCGCGAGCAGCAGCGCGAGCGCGGTTCGTCGTCCTTCCGCCGGATGTGCAAGCAGGAGTACCTCAACTTCCTGCGCATCCGTGAGTGGCAGGACATCTACACCCAGCTCCGCACGGTCGCCAAGCAGATGGGCATCCATCTCAACGAGGAGGACGCCCCCGGCGACAGCGTCCATCTCTCGCTCCTCGCCGGTCTGCTGTCGCACATCGGCATGAAGGACGTGAAGGACGGCGCGAAGAACGAGTATCTGGGCGCCCGCAGCGCCAAGTTCGCGATCTTCCCCGGCTCGGCGCTGTTCAAGAAGGCACCGCGCTTCGTGATGTCCGCCGAGCTGGTGGAGACCTCCCGGCTCTGGGCGCGGGTCAACGCGAAGATCGAGCCGGAGTGGGTCGAGCCGCTGGCCGGACATCTGCTGAAGCGGACGTACAGCGAACCGCACTGGGAGAAGGACCAGGCGGCCGTGATGGCGTACGAGAAGGTCACGCTGTACGGCGTGCCGATCATCGCCCAGCGGAAGGTCAACTACGGCCGGATCGACGCCGAGGTCAGCCGTGAGCTTTTCATTCGCAACGCCCTGGTCGAGGGCGACTGGCGTACCCACCACAAGTTCTTCAGCGACAACCGCAGGCTGCTCAGCGAGGTCGAGGAGCTGGAACACCGCGCCCGGCGCCGGGACATCGTGGTGGACGACGAGACGCTGTTCGACTTCTACGACCAGCGGGTGCCCGAACACGTCGTCTCCGGCGCCCACTTCGACTCCTGGTGGAAGCACAAGCGGCATGAGCAGCCCGACTTCCTGGACTTCGAGCGCGAGATGCTCATCCGGGAGTCGGCGGAGGCGGTCACCAAGGCCGACTATCCCGACTCCTGGCGCCAGGGGCCGCTGAAGTTCCGGGTGACGTACCAGTTCGAGCCGGGCGCGGACGCCGACGGTGTCACGGTCCACATCCCGCTCCAGGTGCTCAACCAGGTCACGGACGACGGCTTCGAGTGGCAGATCCCGGGCCTGCGGCAGGAGGTCGTCACCGAGCTGATCCGTTCGCTGCCCAAGCCGATCCGCCGCAACTACGTGCCGGCGCCGAACTTCGCGCAGCGCTTCCTGGACCGGGCGGTGCCGCTCCAGAAGCCGCTGACCACCGCCATGGCGCGGGAGCTGAAGCGCATGGTCGGGGTGCCCTTCGAGGCGGCGGACTTCGACTGGTCGAGGGTCCCCGACCATCTGAAGATCACCTTCCGGATCGTCGACGAACGGCGCCGCAAGCTGGCCGAGGACAAGGACCTGGAGGCCCTCAGGCTGCGCCTGCGGCCGAAGGCGCGCCAGGCCATCTCGCAGGCGGCCGCGGCGACCGCCGAGCGCCGGGGCGGGGAGTCCCTGGAGCGTTCCGGTCTGACCGACTGGACGATCGGCTCGCTCACCCGGGTCTTCGAGACCCGCCGGGCCGGCCAGCCCGTGAAGGCGTACCCGGCGCTGGTCGACGACGGCGACACGGTCTCCGTACGGCTCTTCGACACGGAGGCGGAGCAGGCCGAGGCGATGTGGAAGGGCACCCGCCGGCTGATCCTGCGCAACATCCCGGTGAATCCGGCGAAGTTCGCGTCGGAGAAGCTCACCAACGCCCAGAAGCTCGCCCTGTCGGCCAATCCGCACGGGTCGATACAGGCCCTGTTCGACGACTGCGCGATGGCGGCGGCGGACCGGCTGATCGCGGAGTTCGGCGGTCCCGCCTGGGACGAGGAGTCGTACCGGAAGCTGTACGACAAGGTCCGCGCGGAGATCGTCGACACCACGGTGCGCACGGTCGGGCAGGTGCAGCAGGTCCTCGCGGCCTGGCAGGCGTGCGAGCGGCGTCTGAAGGGCGTCCGCAGCCCCACCCTGCTCGCGAACCTCACGGATGTGCGGGGGCAGCTCGACGCCCTGGTGAAGCCCGGTTTTGTGACATGGGCGGGCCTTCGGCGGCTGCCGGACCTGATGCGCTACCTGGTGGCCGCCGACCGCCGGCTCCAGCAGATGGCGACCGGCGCGCAGCGGGACACCGCCCGCATGGAGAAGGTCCATGAGATGCAGGACGAGTACGCCTGGCTCCTGGAGCAGCTTCCCCAGGGCATGCCGGTGCCGCAGCAGGTGCTGGACATCCGCTGGATGATCGAGGAGCTGCGGGTGAGCTACTTCGCCCATGCGCTGGGCACGGCGTACCCGGTCTCGGACAAGCGGATCGTGAAGGCCATCGACGCCGCGGCTCCGTGACGGAGCCCGTACGGAGGGTGAGTTCGACCAGGGAGCCCACCCTCCTGTACAGTCCTTCTCGCAGCACAACGCAAGACGAAGTGCCGCAAAACCTGGTCCTGTGGAGCAGTTTGGAGTGCTCGCCACCCTGTCAAGGTGGAGGCCGCGGGTTCAAATCCCGTCAGGACCGCAGTTGAGAAGAAGGCCCGCATCCCGTGAGGGACGCGGGCCTTCCTCGTATGCCCTTGACGCCGTCACTTTCCCTCGGTACCCCAGAACTCAGGGCCCGTTCCCCGCGCGGCCCTCGGGAGGTGGCGTATGGCGGCATCGGTCAGGCACGAGACGCGGGCCCTGCTCCGCGCGCATCTGTCGGCCGCGTCGTCCTACCGGCATCTGACCCGCCACTGTCCGATCTGCCACCGCTTGCAGCGGCTGGCCATGGACGGCGCCCCACGGGGCGCGGGGGCCCCTGAGGAGGCCGCCGCCGAGGACGAGCGCCCCTCGCCCGCCTGAGGCCCGAGACGGCGTCAACGGCCGTACAGGGAAGGGGCGATGGAGGGAGGCCGACCGGCAAGCGCTTCCAATAGCGCACCCGGGCGGCGGGCGACAAGGCCACTGGCATGTGACGGGAGTCACCGCATAAGTTTTGGAACCGGGTGTTCTTACCGGTCTCCTACAACAGGTCAATTTAATATGTGCAATTGCACTACTCTGGAGGATGCCTCCCGGAACCCTCCCAGAGCCTCCCCAGACTCCGACAAGCCCGCTCACAGAGCCACCTGATACGCCCCCTCGGGTCGCCCCGGACGCACAAAAAAGATCGCGCTGGACCCGGCGGAGTCCAGCGCGATCGAAGACGCTCCCTGTGGGCGACGGGCCTGTTGGGGCAGACCCGCGTCGCTCGTGGCCAGGGTCCGGACGGCCCGGCAGGTTGGGGGACCTGACGATTCGCCCGGTTATTCAGTTGTTCAGGACTCGCTGCGCTGCTGCGGAATGCCCGCCAGCAGCGCGCGGACCTCAGCCTCGCGGTATCGGCGGTGTCCGCCGAGCGTGCGGATCGACGTGAGCTTGCCGGCCTTCGCCCACCGTGTGACCGTCTTCGGGTCCACACGGAACATGGTGGCGACCTCAGCCGGGGTCAGCAGCGGCTCAGCATCAGGGGTGCGAGCGGTCATGAGCGGCCTCCTCGGGAGAACCGAACCTTCTCGGTTCTTTCCTCTAAATTCTGCACCTTGACCCGCGTTGCCCGAAATGGCGGACGCGAGTCGAGTCGGTTATAGGACGAACGGCTTGTCCTCGGCACTACAACTACACCATCTGTCCAGCCGCGTCGGCCAAACCGATGGAATTGCCCCCCAGGTGTTCATCGGCGACGGAAGCCGATGGACCATGCCATAGCGGACAGTCACGCCACTGTGACGATCAGTCACAGTGGCGTGCAGGAGTCACAAGACCCCCTAAAACAGTGCAATGCCGAGATTCCCCCCACGATGGAGCATAAGTAGGCGGACGGAGCCCTCCCCGGACTCCTTGTCCTATTTTGGCACGAGGAGGGGCAAGCGACGCAAGGGCCGTGTACGTGCGGTCCATCACCCTTGCGACATAAGCCCGGATCGGGACCTACGTCCCGTCAGTTCCGTGAAGTGGCGTTGACCGTACGCTGTTCGAACCATTTCGTCCGTGACGCAGGTCACTCCTGGAAAACGTTGTCGCGTCTGTCACATCGTCAGCCGTCGGCCGTCAGTTGGCCGAACGCCGCTCCCGCACCGACCGCCACCGCTCCGCGAGCCGCGCGTACGCAGCCCCCGCCGCCGCGCCGTCCCCGCCGCGCAGGGCGGCGATCCCGTCGGCCACGTCCCGCGCCGAGTGGTCGTCCTCCAGATCGCCGGCCGGCACCGCGTGGACCAGACCGCCGTAGTCCAGTTCCACCAGCGAACGCGGATGGAACTCCTCCAGCCAGCGCCCCACGTCCAGCAGTCCGTCGATCAGCGGACCCTCGTCCATCGCGTCCTTGAGCGCCCGCAGCCCCCGGGCCACCCGCCGCCGCGCCTGCACCATCGGGGTGCGGTAGCGCAGCACGGGCGCCACCTCCGCGGTGCCCTTCTCGTAGGTCCGCTCCTCGTCGGCCACCAGGACGAACCAGCTCAGCGGCACCTGCCAGGTGGCCGTGCGGATCCAGGGCCGGGCGTCGGGGTTGCGTTCCAGCCAGCGCTCGTAGTCCTGGGCGGCCTGCCGGCGCACCACCTCGGGGAGCACCGCCTCCAGGACCGGACGGGGCAGTTCCTCGCCCAGCTCGGCCAGCGCCCGCCAGCCGCGCAGCCGGGTCCGCCAGGGGCACACGCACAGCACGCCGTCCACGTCGAGGACGAACGCGTCGGCGCTCTCGTGCACCGGGACCGGCACCGGCGGGGTGGGCAGCAGATCGGCCAGCGAGCGGCGCAGCTCGTCCTGGTAGGAGGGGCGCTCGGGGCGGCGGGCGTAGCGCGCCCAGTGGGTGCGCTCGGGCTCGGGGAAGGCGGCCAGCGGCTCGTACACCCGCAGATAGGACGCGTACGGGACGATCACCGAGGACACCTTGGGCACGCCTGCTCCCTCCCCTCCGGGACGGCCGGGAAACCTGCGGGGCCGTGCCCGCGGACACGGCGGAACCCTCCGCATCGTCGCACGCCGGTACCCCGTGCGGAGGTGATCCCGACCACTGCGGCGCCGGTGGGGCGCGCAGGCCCTACCCTCGTCCCACAGGCCCCGCCACCCGTACGGGAGCCCTCGTCCCGATCGCCGCGAGTTACCCAGGAGTCACCACCGTGACCGACGTATCCAACGGCGTCCTGCACACCCTCTTCCACTCGGATCAGGGGGGTCATGAGCAGGTCGTGCTCTGCCAGGACCGTGCCAGCGGTCTGAAGGCCGTCATCGCACTCCACTCCACCGCCCTCGGCCCCGCGCTCGGCGGTACCCGCTTCTACCCGTACGCGAGCGAGGCGGAGGCCGTCGCCGACGCGCTGAACCTCGCGCGCGGGATGTCGTACAAGAACGCCATGGCCGGGCTCGACCACGGCGGCGGCAAGGCCGTGATCATCGGCGACCCCGAGGTGATCAAGACCGAGGAGCTGCTGCTGGCGTACGGCCGGTTCGTCGCCTCGCTCGGCGGGCGGTACGTGACCGCCTGCGACGTCGGCACCTATGTCGCCGACATGGACGTGGTCGCGCGCGAGTGCCGCTGGACCACCGGGCGCTCCCCGGAGAACGGCGGCGCCGGCGACTCCTCGGTGCTGACCGCCTTCGGCGTCTACCAGGGCATGCGGGCCTCCGCCCAGCACCTGTGGGGCGACCCCTCGCTGCGGGACCGCCGGGTCGGCGTCGCCGGCGTCGGCAAGGTCGGCCACCACCTGGTGGAGCACCTGCGGAGCGAGGGCGCCCAGGTGTTCGTCACCGACGTCCGCGAGGACGCCGTCGGCCGGATCCTGGACCGGCACCCCGAAGGGGTCACGGCGGTCGCCGACACCGAGGCCCTGATCCGCGTCGAGGGGCTCGACATCTACGCCCCCTGCGCGCTCGGCGGCGCTCTGAACGACGCGTCGGTGCCGGTGCTGACCGCCCGGGTGGTCTGCGGCGCGGCCAACAACCAGCTCGCCCATCCGGGGGTGGAGAAGGACCTCGCGGACCGCGGGATCCTCTACGCGCCGGACTACGTGGTGAACGCGGGCGGGGTCATCCAGGTCGCGGACGAGCTGCACGGCTTCGACTTCGATCGGTGCAAGGCGAAGGCGTCGAAGATCTTCGACACCACCCTCGCAATCTTCGCACGTGCGAAGGAAGACGGGATTCCGCCGGCCGCCGCGGCCGACCGGATCGCCGAGCAGCGGATGCACGAGGCGGCGCACGCGCGCGGACGCTGACGTTCCGGGACGGCCTCCGCGGGGGCGCCTCGAGGGTTTCGGCGGTACCGCCGGGAGGAAAGTTGGAGAGAACTCTCACTCTTCCCGGCGGGTCGTCCGCCGATAAGTGGTTAAAATCGCCACTGACCAGCGAGGACGGGGCGCCTCAAAGGTCCTGCGCACACGCGCGTGCTACGGGCGACGTACCGTACGGGCGTGGGCTCAGGTACCGTGGGAGCCCTACGACGGGCTCTCCGAGGAGAGACCGTCCTGGATCATGAACGCGTGTCAACCTGGGGCCGTCGAGCCCCGTCGTTGAGGGGGTCGAGCCATGGGGCGCGGCCGGGCCAAGGCCAAGCAAGCGAAGGTCGCCCGCCAGCTGAAGTACAACAGCGGCGGGACGGATCTCTCACGCCTGGCCGAAGAGCTGGGCGCATCGCCATCGAACATTCCGCCGAATGGTGAACCGTTCGAGGACGATGACGATGAGCAAGACGACGACCCGTACGCACGGTACGCCGAGCTGTACGGGGCCGACGACGAGGACGACGACGAGGACTCCTCGCAACAACACCGTCGCGGCGCTTGACCTTGTTCTGCGCACTCACCCGGTCGGTGACTTCGGTCACCGACCGGGTCTTGTGCTGTCCACACGGTCACAGTCCGTACGGCTGCCCGCCGCACGGACTCAGGCGTAGTCCCCCACCAGCTCCGCGCCGGTGGTGTGCTCGCCGCGCTCGGTGATCTCACCGGCGACCCATGCCTCGACGCCGCGGTCGGCGAGGGTGGCCAGGGCCACGTCCGTGGACTCCTGCGGCACGATCGCCATCATGCCGACGCCCATGTTCAGGGTCTTCTCCAGCTCCAGCCGCTCGACGTCGCCGGTCCTGCCGACGAGGTCGAAGATCGGGGCGGGGGTCCAGGTGGAGCGGTCCACGACGGCGTGCAGCGCGTCCGGGACGACCCGGGCCAGGTTGGCCGCGAGTCCGCCGCCGGTGATGTGCGAGAAGGCGTGCACATCGGTCGTACGGGTCAGGGCCAGGCAGTCCAGCGAGTAGATCTTGGTGGGCTCCAGCAGCTCCTCGCCGAGGGTGCGGCCCAGGTCGTCGACGCGCGACTCCAGCGACAGACCGGCCTGGTTCAGCAGCACGTGCCGGACCAGCGAGTACCCGTTCGAGTGAAGGCCGGAGGCCGCCATGGCGATCACGGTGTCACCCGTGCGGATACGGTCCGCGCCGAGCAGCCGGTCGGCCTCCACGACGCCCGTACCGGCGCCGGCGACGTCGAAGTCGTCCTCGCCCAGCAGGCCGGGGTGTTCGGCCGTCTCACCGCCGACCAGGGCGCAGCCGGCCAGCACACAGCCTTCGGCGATGCCCTTGACGATGGCGGCGACCCGCTCGGGGTGGACCTTGCCGACGCAGATGTAGTCGGTCATGAACAGCGGCTCGGCACCGCAGACCACGATGTCGTCCATCACCATGGCGACGAGGTCGTGGCCGATGGTGTCGTAGACGCCCAGCCGGCGGGCGATGTCGACCTTGGTGCCGACGCCGTCCGTGGCGGAGGCCAGCAGGGGCCGCTCGTAGTTCTTGAGGGCGGAGGCGTCGAAGAGGCCGGCGAAACCGCCGAGGCCGCCGAGGACCTCGGGGCGCTGCGTCTTCTTCACCCACTCCTTCATCAGCTCGACGGCGCGGTCGCCCGCCTCGATGTCGACGCCGGCAGCCGCGTAGGAAGCACCGGTGGGGCTGGTCTCAGACATTGCCTGGGATCTTTCGGGTTGGTTTCTACGAGGCTTACGGGCGACGGATCGCGTCGGCCGCGGCCGTGGCGGCCGGACCGGCCGCCAGCTCGGTCTCCAAGAGCTGCTTGCCGAGCAGTTCCGGGTCCGGGAGCTCCATCGGGTACTCGCCGTCGAAGCAGGCGCGGCAGAGGTTCGGCTTGGCGATGGTGGTCGCCTCGATCATGCCGTCGATGGAGATGTACGACAGGGAGTCGGCGCCGAGCGAGGTGCCGATCTCCTCGATGGTCATGCCGTTGGCGATCAGCTCGGCGCGGGTGGCGAAGTCGATGCCGAAGAAGCAGGGCCACTTCACGGGCGGCGAGGAGATCCGGATGTGGACCTCGGCCGCGCCGGCCTCACGGAGCATCCGGACCAGGGCCCGCTGGGTGTTGCCGCGCACGATCGAGTCGTCGACGACGACCAGGCGCTTGCCCTTGATGACTTCCTTGAGGGGGTTCAGCTTCAGCCGGATGCCGAGCTGGCGGATCGTCTGCGAGGGCTGGATGAAGGTCCGGCCCACATAGGCGTTCTTGACGAGGCCGGCGCCGAAGGGGATGCCGCTCGCCTCCGCGTACCCGATGGCGGCCGGGGTGCCGGACTCCGGGGTCGCTATCACCAGGTCGGCCTCGACGGGGGCCTCGGCGGCCAGCCTGCGGCCCATCTCCACGCGGGAGAGGTAGACGTTCCGGCCGGCGATGTCGGTGTCGGGGCGGGCCAGGTACACGTACTCGAAGACACAGCCCTTGGGCTTCGCGTCCGCGAATCGGGAGGTGCGCAGGCCGTTCTCGTCGATCGCGATGAACTCGCCCGGCTCGATCTCCCGGACGTACGCGGCGCCGCAGATGTCCAGGGCGGCGGACTCGGAGGCGACGACCCAGCCGCGCTCCAGACGGCCGAGGACCAGCGGGCGGATGCCCTGGGGGTCCCGGGCGGCGTACAGGGTGTGCTCGTCCATGAAGACGAGCGAGAAGGCGCCCCGGACCTGCGGGAGGACCGAGTGGGCGGCCTCCTCGATGGTCAGCGGCTTGCCGTCGGCGTCGACCTGGGCCGCGAGGAGCGCGGTGAGCAGGTCGGTGTCGTTGGTCGCCGCGACGCGCGGGGTGCGGCCTTCCTGCTTGGGCAGGTCGGCGACCATCTCGGCGAGCTGGGCGGTGTTGACGAGGTTGCCGTTGTGACCGAGCGCGATCGAGCCGTGCGCGGTGGCGCGGAACGTCGGCTGGGCGTTCTCCCACACGGAGGCGCCGGTGGTCGAGTAGCGGGCGTGTCCGACCGCGATATGACCCTGGAGCGAACCGAGCGAGGTCTCGTCGAAGACCTGGGACACGAGGCCCATGTCCTTGAAGACGAGGATCTGGGAGCCGTTGCTGACCGCGATTCCCGCGGATTCCTGACCCCGATGCTGGAGGGCGTAGAGCCCGAAGTAAGTGAGCTTGGCGACCTCTTCACCGGGAGCCCAGACCCCGAAGACGCCGCAGGCGTCCTGAGGACCTTTCTCGCCGGGGAGCAGATCATGACTGAGTCGACCGTCACCACGTGGCACGCCATCGAGTGTAGGCGAGATCGACCACTGGTCCGAATTGGGGATACCCGCGGGTAACTGGATCACCGTTCGGCGACCCACTCCATGATCGACTGATTACCGCAGGTCAGATGGCCTGAACGGGACTCGGACGATGATCGTCCATCGCCCCCTGACCGCCTCCCTCGGCCGCGTTCCGGTCTCATGAGTGAGGTGTCGCACATCATTCGCCCTCGTCCCGCTCAGGACATGACCGGGAGGAGCGCTCCCAGATCGGCCCGCTCCCCGCTCGCGGCGACCTTCGCCTCCCCGAGGGCATGCCCCCAGCTCACCCGCCCGGTCGCCAGCCGCAGCCAGGTCAGCGGATCGGTCTCGACGACGTTCGGCGGGGTGCCCCGGGTGTGCCGCGGCCCCTCCACGCACTGCACGACGGCGTACGGCGGGATCCGCACCTCCGTCGCGCCACCGGGCGCCTTCACGGCGAGCGCGTCGGCGAGCAGCCGCGTGGCGGCGGCGAGGGCCTGCCGGTCGTACGGGATGTCCAGGCCCGGCACGGCCGCGTTGAGGTCGTCGGTGTGGACGACGAGTTCGACGGTACGGGTGACCAGGTAGTCCGCCAGGGACAGCGCACCCGCGTTGGTCTGGAGCAGCCGGCTGCCGGGATGCGAGTCGAGCAGCTCGGGCAGACTCCGCTCGACACCGGCGAGATAGACGCCGAGATCGGGATGCCGTTTCACGAGGTCCCGAGTGAAACCATCGATCGCCGGGGCACTGTCCACAGTGGCGAACGGCCAGTCCAGCAGCACGGCGTCCGCCCGCGGCGGCTCGGGCAGCTCCAGCGCCCGGTGCACGGCGGTCACCGCCATCCCGATGTGCGCCACCAGCTCCCGCACACTCCACCCGGCGAGCCTCGTCGCCCCGGCAAGCTGCACCTCCGACAGCCCGGCCACACCGGCCCGCACATTCCCGAGCTGCGCCAGGACGGCGGCACGGGTGCGGGAGGGGTCGTAGGTGCGGGGGCGTTTTTTGGCGGGAGGCATGGGCGCGACTTTATGCCTTGCGGGCGGGTCGGGGTGGCGGCACCAGGGCTCAGCCGTACGAGGGGGACGCCCCCACCGCGCGCACGGCGAAGCCCGCGTCCGGAGCAGGTGTCCGGGCGCGGGCTTCGTCGTGGTGTGGGGCTACGCCAGCAGGGCCGGGATCGTGGCCTCGTGGGTGGTGCGGAGGGTTTCCAGGGGGAGGGTGAACTCGCCCTGGAGGTCGATCGTGTCGCCGTCGATCACGCCGATGCGGGTGAGCGGGAGGCCGCGGGCGCCGCACATGTCGTTGAAGCGGACCTCCTCCGAGCGCGGGACCGCGACGACGGCGCGGCCGGCGGACTCGGAGAAGAGGAACGTGAACGCGTCCAGGCCGTCGGGGACGACCAGGCGCGCGCCCTTGCCGCCGAGCAGCGCCGACTCCACGACCGCCTGGATCAGACCGCCGTCGGACAGGTCGTGCGCGGAGTCGATCATGCCGTCGCGGGAGGCGGAGATCAGGATCTCGGCCAGCAGGCGCTCGCGCTCCAGATCGACCTTCGGGGGCAGGCCGCCGAGGTGGTCGTGGACGACCTGCGACCAGGCCGAGCCGCCGAACTCCTCGCGGGTGTCGCCGAGGAGGTACAGCAACTGGCCCTCCTCCTGGAAGGCGACCGGCGTCCGGCGGGCGACGTCGTCGATCACGCCGAGGACGGCGACCACCGGGGTCGGGTGGATGGCCGCCTCGCCCGTCTGGTTGTAGAGCGAGACGTTGCCGCCGGTGACCGGCGTGCCGAGCTGGAGGCAGGCGTCCGCAAGACCGCGCACGGCCTCCGCGAACTGCCACATCACCGCCGGGTCCTCGGGCGAGCCGAAGTTCAGGCAGTCGGAGACGGCGAGCGGCCTGGCACCGGTCGTGGCGACGTTGCGGTACGCCTCGGCCAGGGCCAACTGGGCGCCGTGGTACGGGTCGAGCTTGGCGTACCGGCCATTGCCGTCGGTCGCGATGGCGACGCCGAGGCCGGTCTCCTCGTCGATCCGGATCATGCCGGAGTCCTCGGGCTGGGCGAGGACGGTGTTGCCCTGCACGAAGTGGTCGTACTGCGAGGTGATCCACTTCTTGGACGCCTGGTTCGGCGAGCCGACCAGCTTCAGGACCTGGGCCTTCAGCTCGTCGGCGGTCCCCGGCCGGGGCAGCTTGTTCGCGTCGTCGGCCTGGAGGGCGTCCTGCCAGTCCGGGCGGGCGTAGGGGCGCTCGTAGACCGGGCCGTCGTGGGCGACCGTGCGCGGGTCGACGTCGACGATCTTGCCGCCGTGCCAGAAGATCTCCAGCCGGTCGCCGTCGGTCACCTCGCCGATGACGGTGGCGATGACGTCCCACTTGTCGCAGATCGCGAGGAAGCGGTCGACCTTCTCGGGCTCCACCACCGCGCACATGCGTTCCTGCGACTCGCTCATGAGGATCTCCTCGGGGGAGAGCGTCGAGTCGCGCAGGGGTACGTCGTCCAGCGTCACGCGCATGCCGCCGGAGCCGTTGGACGCCAGCTCGGACGTCGCGCAGGACAGGCCCGCCGCGCCGAGGTCCTGGATGCCGACGACCAGCTTCTCGGCGAACGCCTCCAGGGTGCACTCGATGAGGAGCTTCTCCTGGAAGGGGTCGCCGACCTGGACGGCGGGGCGCTTGGACGGCTTGGCGTCGTCGAAGGTCTCGGAGGCCAGGATCGACGCGCCGCCGATGCCGTCACCGCCGGTGCGGGCCCCGTACAGGATGACCTTGTTGCCCGCGCCGGACGCCTTCGCGAGGTGGATGTCCTCGTGCCGCATGACGCCGATGGCACCGGCGTTGACCAGCGGGTTGCCCTGGTAGCAGGCGTCGAAGACGACCTCGCCGCCGATGTTGGGCAGGCCCAGGCAGTTGCCGTAGCCGCCGATGCCGGCGACGACACCGGGCAGCACGCGCTTGGTGTCCGGGTGGTCGGCCG
Organism: Streptomyces antibioticus; assembly: GCF_002019855.1. Taxonomy (NCBI): domain Bacteria; kingdom Bacillati; phylum Actinomycetota; class Actinomycetes; order Kitasatosporales; family Streptomycetaceae; genus Streptomyces; species Streptomyces antibioticus. Next base: position 4,237,257 of record NZ_CM007717.1, read on the forward strand.
CGCCGAAGCGGAGCGGGTCCACGACGGCGACCGGGCGGGCGCCCATCGCGATGATGTCGCGCACGATGCCGCCGACGCCGGTGGCCGCGCCCTGGTAGGGCTCGACGTACGACGGGTGGTTGTGCGACTCGACCTTGAAGGTGACCGCGTAGCCCTGGCCGACGTCGACCACACCGGCGTTCTCGCCGATGCCGACGAGCATGGCGTCCGACTGGGGCGCCTTCTCGCCGAACTGGCGCAGATGGACCTTGGAGGACTTGTACGAGCAGTGCTCGGACCACATGACGGAGTACATGGCCAGCTCCGCGCCGGTGGGGCGGCGGCCGAGGATCTCGACGACCCTCTCGTACTCGTCCTTCTTCAGACCGAGTTCGGCCCAGGGCAGCTCGACGTCGGGGGTCGCGGCCGCGTGCTCGACCGTGTCCAGAGGCGTCCGGCTCATGAGGTGACCAGCTTCTTGAGGATCGAGGTGAAGAACGGGAGGCCGTCGGTGCGGCCCGTGCCGATCAGCGGCTCGGTGGCGTGCTCCGGGTGCGGCATCAGGCCGACGACGTTCCCGGCCTCGTTGGTGATGCCGGCGATGTCACGGAGCGAGCCGTTGGGGTTGAAGTCCAGGTAGCGGAAGACGACCCGGCCCTCCGCCTCCAGCTTGTCGAGCGTGTACTCGTCGGCGACGTACCGGCCGTCCATGTTCTTCAGCGGGATGTGGATCTCCTGGCCGGCCGAGTAGTCGGCGGTCCAGGCGGTGTCCGCGTTCTCCACCCGCAGCTTCTGGTCGCGGCAGATGAAGTGGAGGTGGTCGTTGCCGAGCATCCCGCCGGGCAGCAGGTGCGCCTCGGTCAGGATCTGGAAGCCGTTGCAGATGCCGAGGACCGGGAGTCCGGCCTTCGCCTGCTCGATGACGGTCTCCATCACGGGCGAGAAGCGCGAGATGGCGCCGGCCCGCAGATAGTCGCCGTAGGAGAAACCACCCGGAAGGACGACGGCGTCGACCTGATGGAGATCCTTGTCCTTGTGCCAGAGCGCGACCGGTTCGGCACCCGCGAGACGGATGGCGCGCTGGGTGTCCCGGTCGTCGAGGCTGCCGGGGAAAGTGACGACGCCAATACGAGCGGTCACTTCGCGGCCTCCGCGACTTCCTCCACCTTGACGGTGAAGTCCTCGATCACGGTGTTGGCGAGGAAGGATTCCGCAAGATCGTGGATGCGGGCGAGGGCGGCCTCGTCGACCGGCCCGTCAACTTCCAGTTCGAATCGCTTTCCCTGACGTACGTCGGAGATGCCTTCGAAACCCAGACGCGGCAGTGCGCGCTGCACCGCCTGGCCCTGGGGGTCGAGGATCTCCGGCTTGAGCATGACGTCGACTACGACGCGTGCCACTGGCACTCCCGGTGGTGTGGTGCTGAGCAGGTTCCTGATGGTGTCTCCAGCAGGTGTCTTCAGACTACCCGCACAAAATTTCTACGCGGGTAGAGTTGTAGGAAACTACGTGAGCGCCATCACGATCGGGTATCGGAGCAGTGCCTTCACGAAAAGTTCAGGGAAAGATCCGGGGTACCTGCGCGTTCCCTATTGCGCTGGGACACGCGGGGAGATTTAGTCGGGCTTCACATTCGATTGCCGGGCACTGTACAAATGAATTGGCAATAGCCGATACTTTGCCCCACAACTGGCGGACAGTCGACATCTCAGGGACGTCTTGGCACGTCACCGCGGAGCTGTCGCACGAAGGGACCGATATTCGTGGCGCAGAAGGTCGTGGTCACTCTCTTTGACGACATCGACGGCTCGGAAGCGGCGGAAACGATCGCCTTCGGACTCGACGGCAAGTCGTACGAGATCGACCTCAATGAAGCCAATGCCAAGAAACTGCGTAAGGCGCTCGCACCCTACGTGGAGGCCGGCCGCAAGCGGTCCCGGTCCGGCAAGGCGTACAAGCAGACGGAGGTCGCGCCCGACCCGGCGGCCGTCCGCGCCTGGGCCCAGGCCAACAAGCTGGAGGTCCCCGCGCGCGGGCGCATCCCCAAGAAGGTCTACGAGGCGTTCACCGAGGCGCAGTAGAGCTGTGGCGCGGGTGCGGTGAGGCCGTGGCGCGGGGTGCGGTGAGGGGCCCGGCCGGGTGAGGCGGGTGGGGTGCACGAGTTCCGCGGGGTCCGTCAGGGGGCCCCGCGGACAACCGACTTGCGCTACCCCCCACATGGTCGGCTAATGTCTGGAGCACGCCGCCGGGCGGGGCCGAAAAGCCCAGCTCACGGAGGCCACGCGGGTGTAGTTCAGTAGTAGAACATCCCCCTTCCAGGGGGAAGGCGCAGTGTGCGATCCCTGTCACCCGCTCTGCATCACCGTCCCGACCACAACTGTGGATCAGGTAGGCTGGTGCTCGCGCCGATCGGTGAAAGCCGGTCGGAGGCAATGCGGACGTAGCTCAGTTGGTAGAGCGCAACCTTGCCAAGGTTGAGGTCGCGAGTTCGAGCCTCGTCGTCCGCTCGGGAAAAAGACCCCGGTCCATCGGACCGGGGTCTTTTCGTGCGCTCTTCATCGGCCCGCTGCTCTTCGTCGGTCCGCCTGGGCCTTCTGACATTTGTCATGCGGAGTGGTGACACCGCGCACTGCCGTCGGGCTCCGGAGGCGGGGAGTCTTGACGCATGGACACGAACACGGAAGAACACGTGATTGAGGTCACCGACCTCCGCCGTGTGTACGGGGGCGGGTTCGAAGCGGTCCGCGGAATCTCCTTCCACGTCGACCGCGGTGAGATCTTCGCGCTGCTCGGCACCAACGGGGCCGGCAAGACGTCGACCGTCGAACTGCTCGAGGGCCTCGCGCGGCCCGACGGCGGTCGCGTCACCGTCCTCGGACACGACCCGCACAGCGACAGAGCCGCCGTCCGGCCGCGCACCGGCGTGATGCTCCAGGAAGGCGGCTTCCCCTCCGAGCTGACCGTCACCGAGACCGCGCGGATGTGGGCCGGCTGCGTCAGCGGCGCCCGCCCGATCGGCGAGGCGCTCTCCCTGGTGGGGCTCACCCGGCGGGCCGGCGTCCGGGTCAAGCAGTTGTCCGGCGGTGAGCGGCGGCGCCTCGACCTGGCGCTCGCCCTGCTCGGCGACCCCGAGGTGCTCTTCCTCGACGAACCGACGACCGGCCTGGACGCCGAGGGCCGCCGCGACACCTGGGACCTGGTCCGCACCCTGCGCGACTCCGGTACGACGGTGCTGCTGACCACGCACTACCTGGAGGAGGCGGAGAACCTCGCCGACCGGCTCGCCATCCTCCACGAGGGGCGCATCGCGGCCGCCGGGACACCCGCCGAGGTGACCGCCGCCCAGCCCTCCCGGATCACCTTCCGGCTTCCCGAGGGCTACTTCATAGGCGACCTGCCGCCGTTGGCGGAACTGGGTGTGTCCGACCACGAGACGGAAGGCCGGCTGGTCCGGCTGCGCACCCCCGAACTCCAGCGGACGGCCACGGCGTTGTTGGTGTGGGCCGAGCGGGCCGGGGTCGCGCTGCACGGGCTGGACGTGCGGTCGGCCTCACTGGAGGAGGCGTTCCTGGGGATAGCCAGGGAGGCGTCACGGAAGTCGGCGGAATCGGACGCGAACTCGGGCACGGGCACGGGCAGGGACACGGACGCGGAGGTGGCGGCGTGAGCGGCGGGGCGAGCGGTGGGACGAGCGGCGGGGCTAGCGGCGGGGTGGAGGAGCGGGTGCGGCGGGTGAGCGGTGGTGCGGGCGCGGGGCGCACGGTGACGACCCCGGCGAGCCGGATGGCCGCGCTGGCCCGTGCCGAGCTGACCCTGCTCGGCCGCAGCAAGAGCACGCTCGTGACGGCCGTGCTGGTGCCGCTGCTGCTGCCGGTCAGCCTGGCGTCGGTGGTCAAGGACATGGGCGTCGAGGACGTCGGCCTCACCAGCGGTCTCGTGCTGCTGCCCGCCGGTATCGGCTTCGCCCTGCTGTTCGGGGTGTACTCGGCGCTCACCGCCATCTACACCACCCGGCGCGAGGAACTGGTGCTGAAGCGGCTGCGCACCGGTGAGCTGCGGGACGCCGAGATCCTCACCGGATCGGCGCTGCCCGTCCTCGCCACCGGGCTGGTGCAGTCCCTGGTGCTGGTGGCGGGCTGTACGGCCGTGCTCGACGTGCCCGTGCCCGAGGCACCCCATCTCGCCGTCCTCGGACTGCTGTCGGGCCTGGCGATATGCGCCGCGCTGGCCGCGGTCACCGCGGCCATGACACGCACGGTGGAGAGCGCCCAGGTCACGACGATGCCGCTCGTGCTGCTCTCGATGATCGGCTCCGGCGTCACCGTCCCGCTGGAGCTGCTGCCCGACCGGCTCGCCTCCGTCTGCGAACTGCTGCCGCTGTCCCCGGTGATCACCCTGATCCGCGGCGGCTGGACCGGCGACCTCTCGGCGGGCGAGATCCTGGCCGCCGTCGCGACCGCGCTGGCCTGGGCCGCACTGGCGGTGTTTGGTGTACGAAGGTGGTTCCGGTGGGAGCCTCGGCGCTGACCACGCCGTCGACCGCAGGGGAGGGCACGCATGTTGGGCCGTATTCGGGGGTGGCAGCGCCGCCACTGGAAGGACCGCAGCAAGGCGGAGCGGGTCGAGTTGCAGACCGTGATCACCTGGTATGTGACGACCTGGTTCTTCCCCTTCGCCTGGCTCGCGCTGCCGTTGCTCGGCGGGCTGGAGCGCCGGCCCGCGCCGATGATCGTCGGCGGGCTGCTCCTGCTGGTGGCCGCCCTCCAGTGCGTCGCGGCGAACCGGCTCACCCGGCCCGTCCTCGACCACTATCTGAAGCGCTCCGAATTCCCGATGCGGGCCCTGATCCCCAGTGCCGCGCTCACCCTCGCCGGCCTGGCGCTGGCCCTGGTGCTCGCCGCGCTGGACGGCACCGACCCGGTGACGGTCCGGCTGTCCGCGGGGACCGTACTGCTGTGCTTCGGGATGCTCTACGGGCTGCTGGTGCCGGTGCGGCTGTTCCTGCGCCGGTCCGCCGAGCTGGCGGTGGTGGTGATGGCCCTGTTCGGCTGGACCGATCCGCACGTCGGCGGGATCGTCATGATCGGCGTGATCACCGCTTTCGGGGCCTGCTTCTCCCTGTTCGCCTGCCGGTGCAGCGCCTGGAACCTGTCGGTTCTGTGGGAGGCGGAGCGGGCCGGTGAGGTCGAGGCCCGGCTCGCGGTCGCCGAGGAGCGGCTGCGCTTCGGCCGGGACCTGCACGACGTGATGGGCCGCAACCTCGCGGTGATAGCGCTGAAGAGCGAACTGGCCGTGCAGTTGGCCCGGCGCGGGCGGCCCGAGGCCGTGGAGCAGATGATCGAGGTGCAGCGGATAGCGCAGGAGTCCCAGCGGGAGGTGCGCGAGGTCGTCCGGGGCTACCGGGAGGCCGACCTGGGCGTCGAACTCGCCGGTGCGCAGGGCGTGCTGACGGCGGCCGGGATCGCCTGCGAGGTGCGCGGAGAGGCCGGCGGGCTGCCCGCCGGAGTGCAGTCGGCGCTCGGCTGGGTGGTCCGCGAGGCGATTACCAACGTGCTGCGGCACGGGGACGCGGGGCGGTGCTCCGTGGGGCTGCGGGTGACCGAGGGGCGGGTGGTGCTGACCGTGGAGAACGACGGGGCGGAGCGGGCTGCCGACGGCGTTTTGGGGACGAAGGGTGCCGGGGCCGTTTCGGGCGCGAAGGGTGCCGGGGCCGTGTCGGGCACGAAGGATGCCGGGGGCGCGGGGGCCGTGGGGTTGGAGGCCGGGAGGTTGGCAGGAGGCGCAGGGACGGCAGGAGGCACGGCGGCAGCGAGGGGCACAGGGTCGGCAGAGGGCACCGGAGGGTCCGGGCTGGCCGGGCTGCGGGAGCGGCTGCGGCGGGTGGACGGGACGCTGGAGGCCGGGTTCGCGGGGGCGGGCGTGTTCCGGGTGGTGGCGGAGGTGCCGTTGGACGGGGCGCGGGGTGCGGAATCGGGGACGGGGGCCGGGGCGCGGAGTGCGGAATCGGGGCCAGGGTCGGGGGCCGGGGCGCGGGCGATGGAGGCCGCGGCTGAGACAGGGGCCGGGACCGGCGCCGGGACCGGGACCGGGACGGCGGTGGGCTCGCGGCCGGGGCCGATGGGGACTGCCGCGCTGAGGCCGGACGGCGCGGATCGGACGGAGACGGGGACGGGCGTGGTGGGGAAGGACGCTGTGAGAGAGGTCATTTCATGACGGTGCGGGTGCTGCTCGCCGACGACGAGCACCTGATCCGGGGTGCGCTGACGGCGCTGCTGTCCCTGGAGGACGACCTGGTGATCGTCGCCGAGGCGGCCACCGGGACGGAGGCGCTGGCGATGGCGCTGGCCCATCGCCCCGACGTGGCCGTGCTCGACCTCCAGATGCCCGACGGGGACGGTGTGAAGGTCGCCACATCCCTGCGCGCCGAACTGCCTGGCTGTCAGATCCTGATCGTCACGAGCCACGGCCGGCCGGGGCACCTCAAGCGGGCGCTGGCGGCGGGGGTGCGCGGCTTCGTCCAGAAGACGGTGAGCGCGCAGCGGCTCGCGGAGATCATCCGTACCGTGCACGCGGGGAACCGCTACGTCGACCCGGAGTTGGCGGCGGACGCGATCGCCGCCGGGGACTCGCCGCTGACCTCGCGCGAGGCCGAGGTGCTCGAACTCGCCGCCGACGGGGCGCCGGTCACGGAGATCGCCGAGCGGGCCGCGCTGTCACCGGGGACCGTGCGGAACTATCTCTCCTCCGCCGCGACCAAACTCGGGGCGGAGAACCGGCACGCGGCGGTGCGTCTCGCGCGCGAGCGGGGTTGGGTATAGTTGGCGTCGCGCCACGGCGCATGCGGACGTAGCTCAGTTGGTAGAGCGCAACCTTGCCAAGGTTGAGGTCGCGAGTTCGAGCCTCGTCGTCCGCTCGGGAAGAAAGCCCCGGTCCATCGGACCGGGGCTTTCTCGTGTCTCCGTCCGCCCGAGGACGGCCGCGGACGCCCTCGATCACCAGTGACCGGGGGCGGCCTGGGGCCTCGTGGGTGCGGGCGTCACGCCCAGGTGGTGCCCGTCAGACGCTCGTACGCCTCGACGTACTTGGCGCGGGTCGCGTCCACGATCCGCTGCGGCAACGGCGGCGGGGGCTGCTCGCTGCGGCGGTCCCAGCCGGACTCGGCGGAGGTCAGCCAGTCGCGGACGAACTGCTTGTCGAAGGACGCCTGGGCGCGGCCCGGCTCCCACTGGTCGGCCGGCCAGAAGCGGGAGGAGTCCGGGGTCAGGACCTCGTCCGCGATCACCAGCGTCTCGCCCTCGAAGCCGAACTCGAACTTGGTGTCGGCGAGGATGATGCCCCGGTCGCGGGCGATGTCGCGGGCGCGGCCGTAGACGGCGAGGGTGGCCTGGCGGAGCTGCGCGGCGGTCTCGGCGCCGACCTGGCGGGCGACCTCCTCGTAGGAGACGTTCTCGTCGTGCTCGCCGACGGCGGCCTTGGTGGCCGGGGTGAAGATCGGGGCGGGCAGTTCGCTGCCGTCGACCAGGCCCTCGGGGAGGGCGAGGCCGCAGACCGTGCGGGACTCCTGGTACTCGGCGAGACCGGAGCCGGTGAGATAGCCGCGGGCCACGCACTCGACCGGGACCATCTCCAGCGACTTGCAGACCAGGGTGCGGCCCTGCCAGTCGGCGGGGGCGCCCTCGGGCGGCCGGGTGCTCAGGACGTGGTGCGGGACCAGGTCGGCGAGCTGGTCGAACCACCACAGGGAGAGCTGGGTGAGGATGCGGCCCTTGTCGGGGATCTCGGTCGGCAGCACCCAGTCGTACGCGGACGTTCGGTCGCTGGCGACCATCACGAGGTCGCCCGCCTCGTTCTGGTACAGGTCGCGCACCTTGCCGGTGTGCAGATGCACCAGGCCCGGCACCTGAAGAGGCTCGGGCTTTTCTACGAATCCGGACACGGTTCCTCCCCGTGGTTCTGTCCTATTGGCTTGATTGTCCCGTACATCGGGATCGATCCAGGACAGGGGTGGGACAGGGGTGGGGTGGGGTCGGCCCGGTCGCGGTCAGTCGCGTTTGCAGATGCGGTCCAGGAGGTTGGCCGTGGCGCGCTGGATACGGGGATCCACATGGCCGGGGCGGTCCAGGGCCGGTGACCAGGCGAAGGTGCCGGAGGCGAAGACCAGGGCGCCGGAGGGTGCCCGGTACAGGGACGTCTCCTGGTGGCGGAGGACGCCGTCGGGGTCGGTGTAGGGGGAGTGGGCGAGGAGGATGCGTTCCTCGTGGGGCGGGAGGGCGGTGCGCGGGAAGTAGCGGTCGGCCTCGCCGGCGACCATGCCCTCGAGGCCGTCACCCTCGTGGGTGCCGGTGGCCTCCCACAGCCAGTGGTCGGCGTTGCGGACGATCAGGGGGTGCGGTTCGGGCACGCGGCCCGCGTACTGGATGCCGAGCAGTTGCTGTTCGGCGCGGTCGATCTCCCGCCACAGGACGGCTTTGCCGGGGCCCTTGCGTTTTCGGCAGGTGAGCAGCCGGCCCGGGACACCGGACGGGGACGGCCCCAACTCCACCTGCCAGTAGAGGGTGTTGGCGGAGAGGAAGACCAGCGAGGTGCCGCTGTCGCGGGCGACCTCGGCGGTGCGGCGCATGCTCTGCGACCAGTACTCGTCGTGGCCGGGGAAGACCAGGCCCCGGTAGCGGGTGGGGTCGACGCGTCCGGCGTGCAGTTCGCGGGCGTCGGTGTAGGCGAGGTCGTAGCCGTAGCGCTCGGCCCAGCGGATGAAGTCGTAGGCGTGGCCGACGTGCAGCGGGAGGCCGGCGCCCGCATACGGACGGTCGAAGGAGACCGTGGTCGCGGCGTCGGCCTCGCCGAGCAGCCGGCCGCGTTCGTCCCAGGCGTGGTAGAGGCTGGCGCCGGTACGGCCGTCCTCGGGGTAGAGGTTGTACGCCTGCCAGGTGACGTCGGGCAGCACCACCAGCAGGTCGGCGGGGTGGTCGTCGCGGACGGTGAAGGGGATGTGGGAGCGGTAGCCGTCGGCGGTGGTGAGGACGGCGACATAGGCGCCGACGTTCCAGTAGGAGGGGACCTGGAGGCGCCAGGAGAGCCACCAGTGGTGGCAGGAGACGGTGCGGTCGGCGGTCAGCGGCGGGGGCTGGACGATGCCGGAGAGCCGGGGGCTGGTGGTGATCTTGGCGGCACCGTCACCGTCGTAGTGGCCGATCCGGTAGATGTCGACGCTGAACTCCTGCGGCGGGTCGACCGTGATGTGGAAGTCGGCGGCCTCGCCGGGCGCGACCGCGCCGGTGGAGATGAAGCCCTTGATCTGCCTCCGGACGTCGTCGGCGGAGCGGGGGCCGCCGGGCGAGGAGGCGGTGCGGGGGCCAGGGACGCGGGCCGTGCCGTCGGAGCCGTGCCGTGCGCGGGCCGGGCCCTGAAGGCCGGGGCCGGCGGGCGCCGGGGCGGTCTGGTCGACGTACCAGGGGACGACCTGGCCGGTGGCGTCGAAGTACGTCTCGCTACCGCGCAGCCAGGGGACGGGCCCCTGGCCGAAGGGGTCCGTCACGGCGTGGGCCAGTGCTCCCGATTCCCATCGGCGGACGTTCTCCGGTCCCGGTGCCATGGTGCTCCCCTCCCTCGGGCCCCCGCCGATACCCGGCCTGTCTTGTCTTGTGTCGTGCTGATCGGGCGTGCCGACCGGTACTGATGGGTACTGATGGGTACTGATCGATGCCGACTGGTACTGGTCGCGTTTCCTCGTCCCGGCCGGGGTTCGCGCCTGTCTTATGTCGCACGCTCTTGCCAACGGCGCTATCGGTCCCAGCACATCACATAACGCGCGCAGACAGTCACTATTCGTTGCGAATTGGCCGAAAGTGGAACCGGGTTCTCCGCTACGACGGTGTCGGCGGGGTCGGGTGTCAGCCGAGCCGGACCGGCTTCTCCGGACGTATCCCCAGCTCGACGAGCCAGGCGCGGAGCGGCGCCGCGTCGCCGTCCTCGACGAGGCTGAGCACACGGGGCGCGAGGTCGGCCACCCGGACGCCGTCGACGAGCAGGGTCGGCCCGTCGAGCCAGTCGAGGCCGGGGGTCGCGCCGACGGTGTCCATCGCCGCGCAGCAGACCATCGCCGTGACGTGATCGGTGAGCAGCTCACGGTCGGTGCGGGGCGGCTGGAGCGGGAAGAGGGGGAGCGCGCCGTCGTCCCACGGCGGTGTGTCGGCTTTCTGGCCGACGGCGGGGGGCGTGGAGGCCGCCTCCTCGCGGGCCACCTCGACGCCGAGGTGGGTGGCCAGGGTGGCGCTGCGGGGGTTGGGGGCGGGGGTGTCCTCGTCGCCGGGGTGACTGGCGGGGTCCTCGTCGCCGGGGTGACCGGCGGGGCCCTCGTGGCCGGGGTAGCCGGAGGGGCCCTCGTGGCCGACGTTCTCGTCGTGCTCCCGGCCCCTGTCCTCGGCGGCCCGGGTGAGGGTCGGGTCGCCGTACGCGTCCGGGTGCCCGGCCGCGGTCTCGGCGCCGTCCGCCGGTGTCAGATGATCCAGGACGCGGGCCAGCGTGGGGCCGACCGAGGCGTGGATCGTGGGGTCCGGGGCGGGGCCGCCGGAGTGGGGCGCGGACGGGTCGGGGGCGCGGCGGACGCCGAGGGTGTCGAGGACGCGGTGCAGCCGGGCCGCGTCAGTGCGCCACTTGCGGTCCACGACCTCGTCCGGATACTCCTGCCAGTCCACCGGGGACCAGTCCGGGCCGGACTCCGCCGGGCCGCCGTGGAAGAGCCGGGCGGCGAGCAGGGAGGTGGCCTCGTCGACGGTGCCGGGCTCTTCCAGCAGGTCACAGGCGGGACGCTCGCCCAGCCGGGAGGCGAACCCCTCGGCGAGGCGGTCGCGCCGGGACAGTTCGGTGAGGGCGGCGACCACGCCCGCGTCCAGCCGGGAGGGCCAGCGGCCCATCCGCCAGGCGGGCAGCGCCACGCGGGTGAGGAGCCGGTCCCAGCCCGCGTAGGCCAGGCCCACCTGCTCCTGGGCGACGATCCGCAGCCCGTAGTCCACAGCCTGTGCACGCTCGGCGGCGGCCGCGGCCACACCGCGCTCCATCTCCGAGGCGTGCACCTGGCAGCCGCGCAGCATCAGCCGCGCGACCCAGCCGATCCCGGCGCAGGCCAGCCGGAGGCCGGGACAGCGCCCGCGGTCGGCGGAGGCGGCCACCGCGGCGTCCAGACCGCGCACGAAGCGCCGGGCCGCGGCTATGTCCGGCTGCGCGGAGGGGCCCGTACCGGCGACGACCGGGGCGAGGACGGCGCGCAGTTCGCCGACGCGCATCCACCACAGGAACGGCGAGCCGATGACGAGCACCGGCGCGGTCGCCGTACGACGGTGGAGGTGGCGGCCGGATCCGGCCCCGGCTATCTCGTCCGCGGAGCGGGGCGCGGGCGGGCCGTGGGCCGGGTGGGTGCGGTCCTCCAGCCAACTGTCGCAGTCCGGGGTCAGGGCTATCGCGGAGGGCGCGGGCACGTCGAGACGGTCGGCCAGATCACGCACCAGCCGGTACAGGTCGGGGGCCGCCTCCTCGGCGATCGCGACCGTGGGACTGACGGCCGGACGGGCGCGGGCCACGACCAGGGCGACGACACCGGCGGCGAGCAGCACGACGAGCGCCAGCACGGAGACCACCACCCGGGCGACGCGCCACCCCGGGCCCACGAAGTGCCCGGTGGAGCCGCCGGCGAGCAGGATCACGGCGGCCGCGGCGGGCAGCAGGGCGATCGCGAGCGCCCTGCTGCGGATACGCAGCACCGCCAGCGCACGGGCTCGCGCGATCTGCGCGCCCGCCTCGACTCCCATACCGCTCACGTCGTGACCTCACCCCCTCCCCGTCTCGGTCGCCCGGCTCTTCCCGGTCGTGCTCACTCCCCCACTGTGGCACCCGCCACTGACATCGCAATGCCGGTGGGCCAAGTGCCGGAACGCTTGCGCCGCACCCTAGTTGGCACTCCGGCCCCCGTCAGCCGGATGGGGCAGCGCTCACTCGATGGAATGGCTTTGGGGAAAGGTGGGAGACGCAGGGCAAGCATCAGGCCCCGGATTTCCCGGGGATCCGCTGCGGAATCCCCCGGTGCTCCGGGGCCTGGAAAGTGCCTGGTGAGGCGGGTGATGCAGAGGAGGCGGGCTGGACGGCGATCCCGCGTGGGTCACACGCCGACCGCGGCCGGGGTCACCCGCCGGCCGCCGCCTTCGCGGCGATGTCCGTGCGGTGCTGGGAACCGTCGAGGCCGAGGCGCGCGACCGCCCGGTACGCCCGCTCCCGGGCCTCGGTGAGCTGGGCGCCGGTGGCCGTGACGGACAGCACCCGGCCGCCCGCGCTGACCACCGCGTCGCCGTCGCGCCTGGTCCCGGCGTGCAGGACGTACGCGTGCGGCGCGTCCTCGGCGGCCACCGCGTCCAGGCCGGTGATCGGGTCGCCGGTGCGCGGGGTGCCGGGGTAGTTGTGGGAGGCGATGACGACGGTGACGGCCGCGTCGTCGCTCCAGCGCAGCGGTTCGAGGGTGTCCAGGCTGCCGGTGGCGGCGGCCTTCAGGACCCCGGCGAGCGGGGTCTTCAGGCGGGCCAGGACGACCTGCGTCTCGGGGTCGCCGAAGCGGGCGTTGAACTCGATGACCCGCACGCCCCTGCTGGTGATCGCGAGCCCGGCGTAGAGCAGTCCGGAGAAGGGGGTGCCGCGGCGGCGCAGCTCGTCGACGGTCGGCTGGAGAACGGTCTCCAGGACCTCGTCGACCAGCTTGGGGTCGGCCCACGGCAGCGGGGAGTACGCGCCCATGCCACCGGTGTTCGGGCCCTCGTCGCCGTCGAGCGCGCGCTTGAAGTCCTGGGCGGGCTGGAGCGGGACGACCGTGACGCCGTCGGTGATCGCGAAGAGGGAGACCTCCGGGCCGTCGAGGAACTCCTCGATGACGACGCGCTCGCAGGCGGCGGCGTGCGCCTTCGCGGCGTCGAGGTCGTCGGTCACGACGACGCCCTTGCCGGCGGCGAGACCGTCGTCCTTGACGACGTACGGCGCGCCGAAGGCGTCGAGGGCCGCGGCGGCCTCCTCGGGGGTCGTGCAGACGTAGGAGCGGGCGGTGGGGACACCGGCCCCCGCCATCACGTCCTTCGCGAACGCCTTGGAGCCCTCGAGCTGCGCGGCCTCCCCGGACGGCCCGAAGACCGGGATCCCCGCCTCGCGCACGGCGTCGGCGACCCCGGCGACGAGCGGCGCCTCCGGGCCTACGACGACCAGCTCGGCGCCGAGTTCGACGGCCAGCGCGGTGACCGCGGCGCTGTCCAGGGCGTCGACCGGGTGCAGCTCGGCGACCTCGGCGATGCCGGCGTTGCCGGGGGCGCAGTGCAGCGCGGTGACGGCGGGGTCGAGGGACAGTGAGCGGCACAGGGCGTGTTCGCGGGCGCCGCTGCCGATGACGAGGACGTTCACGGGGCCAGCCTATCGGCAGGCGGCGGGGCGGGTTTGTGCGGGATGCCGAGGGGACGGGGCCTGTGTTGCCGTAGAAAGCTACGAAAGGGCTCGGCGGGCTACCCGTCGCCCGTCGCCCGTCACTCGTTGGTGAACTCCTCCACGACCGTCGCGCCCAGTTCGCGGACGATCAGCTCGCGGCCGGAGAGGGCCGACTCGTTGAGGTCCGGGTCGTCGTCCTCGGGGATGTCGTCCTCGGGGGCGACCGGTTCCGGGGCGGCGGGGCGCGAGGGTGCGGCGGCGGGCGCGGGGCCGGACGCCGCGGCAGAGGGCTGCGGTGCGGGTCTACTCGGGGCCGGGGTGTGGGAGGCGCTGGGGCCCGAGGGGTGGGGTGCCGCCGGGGCACCCCCGGCACCGCCCTGGGCGGTGCCGGGGGTGCCGTAGCCACCGGGGGCGCCGTAGCCGCCGGGGCCGCCCGGGGTGCCGCCACCGCCGCCGAAGCCGCCGGAACCGCCGGACGGCGCGGGGGCCGAGCCGCCGGACGGGTCGACGACCGCCTCGATCTTCCACTGCACGCTGAACTGCTCGGCCAGCGCCTGGCGCAGCACTTCCTCACTGCCGCTGCTGGCGAAGTTGTCGCGGGCGCCCGCGTTGACGAAGCCGATCTGGAGGGTGGTGCCGTCGAAGCCGGCCACGTGGGCGTTCTGGCTGAGGAGGATCCAGGTGAAGCGGCGGCGGTTCTTGACGGCTTCCAGGATGTTGGGCCAGAGCGCGCGCGGGTCGGGGCCGCCGGTGGGGGGTGCGTAGCCGGAGGGGGCGGGGGCCGGGGCGCCGGGTGCGGCGGCGGGCGCCGGTGCCGGGGTCGCGGGTGGGGCCGGGGGCCGGGGGCCGCTGCCCGCGGGCGTGGCCGTGGGCCAGCCGCCGGGCCTGCGAGCGCCGCTGCCGCCGCCCGAGCCTGCGGCGGTGGGGGTGGGCCAGGAGCCGGGGGCGGGTTCGGGCGTGGGCGCGGGGGCGGGGGCGACCGGCTCGACGGGTTGCGGGGCGGGAGCCGCGACCGGGGCAGGCGCCGGCGCTGGGGATGAAGGGGCCGAGGGAGACGAGGGAGACGAAGGACCGGCCGCGGGCCCCCGCACGGCGGCCCGCGCGGCGGCGGCCCCTCCCCCGGGCGGAATGGCCTGCGCCTGCGAACCTGAAACCGCACCCGCACCCGCACCCGCACCCGCGCTCCCGGCATGCGCGTCGGGCCCCGGCACGTACCCCATGGCCGGCATACCCGCACCAGCCGGCATACCCGCACCGGCGCTCGCGGAGAAGTTCACGCCGCGCTCGATGCGGTCGAGGCGGGCCATGACGGAGCGCTCGTCGCCGTAGGCGGCGGGGAGCAGGACGCGGGCACAGATCAGTTCGAGCTGGAGGCGGGGCGAGGTGGCGCCGCGCATCTCGGTGAGCCCCTCGTTGACGATGTCGGCGGCGCGGCTCAGCTCGGCGGCGCCGAAGACGCCGGCCTGGGCCTGCATGCGCTCGATGACGTCGGCGGGGGCGTCGATGAGGCCCTTCTCGGCGGCGTCCGGCACGGCGGCGAGGATGACGAGGTCGCGCAGCCGCTCCAGCAGGTCGGCGACGAAGCGGCGGGGGTCGTTGCCGCCCTCGATGATGCGGTCCACGATCTCGAAGGCGGCGGAGCCGTCCCCCGTGGCGAACGCCTCGACGACGGAGTCGAGCAGCGACGCCTCCGTATATCCGAGGAGGGAGGTGGCCATGGCGTAGGTCACACCGGCCTCGGTCGCGCCGGCGAGCAGCTGGTCCATGACGGACATGGAGTCACGCACGGACCCGGCCCCCGACCGCACGACCAGCGGAAGCACGCCGTCCTCGACGGGGATGTCCTCCTTCTGGCACACCTCACCGAGGTAGTCGCGCAGCGTCCCCGGCGGCACGAGCCGGAACGGGTAGTGGTGGGTCCGGGAGCGGATGGTCCCGATGACCTTCTCGGGCTCGGTGGTGGCGAAGATGAACTTGAGATGCTCCGGCGGCTCCTCGACGACCTTGAGCAGCGCGTTGAAGCCGGCCGACGTGACCATGTGGGCCTCGTCGATGATGTAGATCTTGTAGCGGCTGCGGGCGGGCCCGAAGAACGCCTTCTCGCGCAGGTCACGGGCGTCATCGACACCACCATGAGATGCGGCGTCGATCTCGATGACATCGATGGAGCCCGGGCCGTTGCGCGCGAGGTCCTGGCAGGACTGGCACTCGCCGCAGGGGGTCGGGGTGGGGCCGTTCTCGCAGTTCAGGCAGCGTGCGAGGATGCGCGCGCTGGTCGTCTTGCCGCATCCTCGTGGCCCGCTGAACAGGTACGCGTGATTGACCCGGTTGTTCCGCAGCGCCTGCTGCAACGGGTCGGTGACATGCTCCTGCCCGATGACCTCGGCGAACGACTCCGGGCGATAACGGCGGTACAGCGCGAGAGACGACACGCCTACGAGGTTATAGGCGCCCACTGACAAACCCAGCCCGCGTGGACGCAGCCCCCGTGAACGCAGGCGCCCCCCACGCACCCGCCAGAGCCGACCTACCCTTGCTGCCTTCCGGCCCTGGGGGAGTTCAGTCAGATAGCGCCGCGTGAGGGGCTGCGCAAACAGTACCTGATGCGGGGGGCGGCGAACGAGTTCGCGAGCACTCCTCAACGTCTTGTATTGTTTGCCGCGGAGGATTCGCCTAGAGGCCTAGGGCGCACGCTTGGAAAGCGTGTTGGGGGCAACCCCTCACGAGTTCGAATCTCGTATCCTCCGCCAGTGCCTCACCGGGCACGATGTCGAAGGGCCCCACCGTTCGCGGTGGGGCCCTTCGACGTGTCCATGGTGGATTCTTCCTGGCCGGTCTGAGCCTCGTGAGTCAGTCGGACACCAAGGCAAGAGGTGATCGTCACACTCGTCTCCCGGGCGGGCGGGGACGATCACGCTCTTCCCTGTTCTGCACGGACGTGTACGACTGGGTTGCCGAAACCTTCATGGACATGCGGCGGCCGGTGTTCCTCAGCGGGCGGGGACGAAGATCCGGCGTACCGCCGGTTCGTCGTCTGCCCCAGGACGTCCCGCCCGGCAGGCTGTGACCGGCTGCTCGTGTCCGACCGCTCCCCATCGGACGGCCGAAGGGGCCCACCAGTGGCCCCTTCGGCATTCGGAGGGAGCTAGCAGGTACAGTCCGCGTCTGCGCACAGCGCGTCATGGACGAGGACGGCCAGCACCGCCGTCTGCAAGCGGGTCTGGTGCCCCAGCTTCTCGATGATCCGCGCTATGTGCGCTTTCACCGTCCGCTCGGAGATGCGCAGTTCGTTCGCGAGCCGACGATTGCCCAGGCCCGTACCGAGCAGAAGGAAGACTTCCTTCTCACGGTCCGTCAGATGGTCCACTCTGACGGATCCGTGTACCGGTTCAGCACCCAGGCGTCGGTAGGCACACGTCGACATCGTCATGAAAGATCCTTCCCGCCCCCGCGTTCCCAGCAGAGCCCCGTGCCCCGAGTACGGCGGTGGTCATGGATCACCCTAGTCATCGCCTCTGACGGTGAACTCGATTTGATTACCGGCTCGTTACCCAAACTGGGGCAGGGGCTCCGCACGCGCCGCGCCCCTGCCCCAGTTTCCGTTCAGAGCGTCCTGAACAGGGTGTCAAGAAGTGCCCCACTCCTGGGCCTTACGCTTCGCGGTGCTCTCGCCGCAGGCGGTGATCGTGGCCTTCTGGCCGAGCGTCGAGCCGGCCTCGGTCAGACACTTCTTGGCCCACTTGCTGTGGATCTTGCTGTTGGCCAGGTACCACTGCTGGGTCTTGGACGAGGCGTTGCACGGCCGCTGTGTGACGACGGTGCCGCTGCTCGTGGCGGAGATGCCCAGGCACTTCGCCGACTTCTTGTTCTTGATCGTGTAGATCCCGGCGGACGTCCCCTTGAGCGTCCACTTCTGGTCCGACCCCGAGGTGCACTTCTTCTGCACGACCGGGGCGTTGTTCGCGGTCTTGCCGTTCATGGAGAGGCAGATCCCCGTCGGACCCCACACCTTTTCCAGCCGTACGTTGTTGTACGCGCTCGCCGTCACATCAGCCGCGGGCGCAGCGCCCGCCGGCAGGGCCGAGGCCGCGATCATCGTCGCAGCAGCACCGGCCAGCACAAGCACCTTGGCGGTTTTGAGCATGGCGAAATTCCCCTTATGGGCCAGAGAGCGAGTTGGCCACGACAGGGTAGGCAGGGCGTTTCCGTGCGCACAGCGTCCATAAGGGAGGTGTCCACAAGGCCAGTTGAGCAGCGGCGTATTGTTCAGTACGACCAGCAGGCAGTGTTGTCCAAGCGCACAATCGGGGGTACGTCCGGCATGGCCCGTCCATCCCGCAGGCTCAGGCTCGGCCTTGGTTTCACGGTCGCCGCCGTCGTGCTCACGGGCGTCATTGTGGCCCACGAACTGGGCTCTCCGACCCGTGGCGTCGAGCAGGCACCCCATGCCGACGCTCCGGCCTGTGCGGACATCGCCGAGGGCTACCCGGCGGCGCTGGACGGGCACGAGCTCGCGGACACGGGCGTGCCGGGCGTCGCCGTATGGGGAGACCAGTCCGTGGTTCTGCGCTGTGGGCTGGAGCCGCCCGCTCCGACCACCGACCTGTGTGTGACCGTCGACAGTGTGGACTGGGTCTACCGGCAGGACGAGTCAGGTGACGGCCGCAAAGTGATCATCACCTACGGGCGCGACCCCGCCGTCGAAGTCGCCTTCGACGCCCAGGACACCGCTGTCGACAGGGCGTTGGTCGAGCTGAGCCGCATCGTCCGGCCGATCCGCCAGCGCAACCACTGCGTCGACTCCACCGGCGGCTGACCCCACGCCGGACCCCGCGGAGGAACCAGCATGAAACGCCCGCCTGCCCGCGTCTACGTCCCCGTCCTGGCCGCCCTCGTCGGCGCCGGTGCGCTCGTCGGCGTGGCTGTCTCCGGGGACGGCCCTCACGGCTCCCCGGGCCGTCACCGTGGCGCGGACGGAGCGCTCACGATCGACGCCGCGCACCGTCCCACCGCACCGGATCTCGCCGGCACCGACACCGACGGACGCCCTGTGAGCCTCGCCGATCACAAGGGCAAGACGGTCGTGGTCAACGTATGGGCCTCCTGGTGCGGGCCCTGCCGCGAGGAAGCCCCCGCGCTGTCGCGCTTTCACGAAAGAACGAGGGGCCAGGGCGTCGTGGTCCTGGGCCTGAACGAGGACGACTCCGCCGGCGCGGCCCGCGATTTCGCCCGCGAGTTCCACTTGCCCTATCCCAGCGTCCTGGACCCCGGCGGAAAGCGGTTCCGTGCCGTGGCCGAGGGCTTGACGACCACGCAGGGCCTGCCCGCCACGTTCGTCATCGACCCGCGCGGACGGGTCGCCGCGGCGGTCTCCGGCCCCGTCGACGAGAAGCGCCTGACCGCGCTGGTCGCCGCCGCCAGGACCGGCACCGGCCCTTCCCAGCCATGGTCCGCTGCCAAGCGGTTCAACGACGTCACCGGCCGCACCGCAGGCGCGGACGGTGTGCAGAAAAGGAGCGACAGACTTCTGGGGGACAATCCGGAATCACGCTCTTCACGACCGGAATCACGCTCTTCGCGAAGCGGGAAACCCTGCCGAGGGAGTTATCCGAAGAATGCGGTTTACTTTCCATGCCCGGTCGTTCACATCGACTCGCAGTGAGGAAATCGACATGACCGACGGAACCGCACCCACTGACAGCCCCGCGACCCTCTACGGCCCGGTCTCTCTCGTGCTCGGTGTGGTCGCCACCGTCACCGCCGCGCTGTCCGGCTTCATCGGCATCGCGATCCCGCTGCTGGCCGGCGCCCTCGCCGTCACCTTCGGTCTGCTCGGCCTCGGCCGCCGGCTGAACCGGGGACTCAGCGCATTCGGCGTGGCGACGGGGTCGCTGGGCGTCCTCTACCCGGTGTTCCTGGTCGCGCTGCTCACCTGACCTCCCTTTCGGGCAATGCCCCCAAGTGCACTGCCCCTAGAGTCACTTACGCCTCAATTCACCCTCTTCTAGTGTCTTTCCCACGGAACGGCAAAGACCGAAGGGGGAACTCTCTTGCTGCTCTCGCGTTCGATCAAGGTGGCCGGCCTGGCGGTGGCACCGCTCGCGCTGGTGACGACCGCCTTTCACACGACCGCTTCCGCCGACCAGCAACCAGCGCCCGTCACCCCGGCGTTCTCGGTGTCGGCGCTCGCCGCGCACACGTTGGCCGACGTGTCCGGCGTGGGTGCGGACAGCGCCACCGGCAGGACGCTCACGGCGCAGGGTTTCGGAGTCGTGAGGGCCGAGTCGGGCGAGAAGGCGGTCGTCGACACCTCCATGGCCCGGGAAGGCATCACCTCGGCATCGGGCGACGGCTTCGTCGAACTGTCCTGGCGCGGCTACACCAAGGACGCGCGCTACGTGATCACCCGGGACGGCGCCGAGGTGGCCTCACTCGCCGCCGGTGTGACGTCGTACCGCGACACGAACGTCCGCCCGGGCACCGACTACGCATACCAGGTCGTACCGCTGTTGCCCAAGACGGGCGGCGAGGGCGCCCGGACGTACGGCATGAAGGTGTCCGTCCCGGCCTCCGGTTCCGCCGCCGCCCTCCGGCAGACGGCCGTCGACCGGGCGCAAGCGGCCGGCACCGCCTCCACCTCCACCGTGAGCTGGGTCGGCTTCATCCCGCAGAAGAAGATCGACGCCCCGCTCGCCGGCTGTGACTACGGGAGGAACTTCCAGTTCGGCGGCGACGGGCACACCGACTTCAACTGGAAGTCCGACAAGTACCGCTTCGCCCTGCACGCGACGGTCAACTGGAGTTCGAAGAAGGTCACCCCGAACAAGAGCATCCACCCGACCAAGGTCTACCGGAAGTCCGACGGCAAGCTCGTCAAGCAGAAGACGGCCAGCGCGAAGGACACGTACGCCAAGAAGCTCGGGTCCGGCAGCAACTACGTGGACGTGCGCATGGTCGTCCACGCCACCAACCCGTTCTGCAGCGGGCTCGGCGGCGTCAAGGGCGCGGCAGACGGCGCCCTGACCATGAATCTCACCAAGAGCGGCAACTACACCATCCGCTCCGGCAAGCACCGACTGTTCCCGAACAACTACATCTACATCTACGACGGTGGAAAGGTGACGAACGTCTACAAGCGCTCCTACGCCAGCGTCGCGTGCCTGGTCGGTTCCGTCACCTGCCCCGAGGCCGATCTGACGGGCCGCTACGGTTCGTTCTGACACCGTCGGCCGCCCTCCACGAAGCCGCACACCGGGCTGTCCGCCCGGGTGCGGTCGGGGGTCTGTCGTCGGAAGACGGGACCACCTCTCCCTCGCGACGGAGCCGACCCCCAGGCACACTCGAAGCGTGATCGTCGACCGCGCGTACGCGCACCTCGCCTCGCTCGACGCGGAGGAATGGCCCTGGTCCGTGCCCTGTGTGCGGGAGCTTGTGGGTGATGGGTTGCGGTTCCGTAGTGCCGTGACCTTTCTGGTCGGGGAGAACGGGTCCGGGAAGTCGACGTTGGTCGAGGGGCTTGCCGAAGGGTTCGGGCTGGACTCGTGGGGTGGGTCGCACGACTGGCGGCACTCCAGTCATCGGCCCAGGTCGGCGTTGGGGGAGCGGGTCCGGTTCGACGCGGCGCCGGGTGGGCGGGCGATGTTGCGGAGCTGGGCCGCGCGGAAGGGGTTCTTCCTGCGGGCGGAGACGGCGTTGGACGCGCTGGACCGGGAGGGGTTCGCGCCCGATTCCGTCAGTCACGGTGAGGGCTTCCTCGCGGCGTTCCGGGGGAAGTTCCTCCAGCCGGGGCTGTATGTGCTGGACGAGCCGGAGGCGGCGCTCTCGTTCACCTCCTGCCTCGAACTGCTCGGTCATATCGACTCGTTGGTGAAGCAGGGCGGCCAGGTCATCTGCGCCACGCACTCCCCGCTGCTGACCGCGCTGCCCGGCGCGGACATCGTCGAGGTCGGTGACCACGGCATGCGCCGCGTCGCCTGGGAGAACCTCGCCCTCGTCGAGCACTGGCGGCGGTACCTCGACGATCCTCAGGCGTATCTGCGGCACATTCTTTGACCTCCCGACTTCCCCCACCTCGTCTCACCTCATCTCACATCAGCCGTTCCGACGCCAACCTCCGCCCCGCTTCCCGTCGTTCATGTGGACTTCTCAGAATCTGGCCGTCCCGAGCATGAACACCCTTGCCAAACGCGGGAGTTGAGCATGAGCCACGGTCACGGTCACGGCCATCAGCACCACCATCATCACCATCCGCACGACGCCTCATCCCTTCCGCCTGCCCTTGATCTCTCCGTTTCCGATGGTGAGTTGACGCCCAGTCAGTCGTCCCGGCGTTCCATGCTGCGGCGTGCCGGTCTGCTGGGGGCGGGGCTTGCGGCGGGGAGTGTTCTCGGTGGGGCGGAGCAGGCCGCGGCTGCCGTGGCCGGCTCGGCGAAGGGGCACGGGGACCGAGGCGGCCGCTATCTGTGGCTCGCCGGTGATCATCACATCCACACGCAGTACAGCTCCGACGCCAAGTACCGGGTCCTCGACCATGTGCGGCAGGCGAACGCGCACGGTCTGGACTGGATGGTCATCACCGACCACGGCAGCGAGACGCACGCCAGGATCGGTGTGGAGAAGGTCAACCCGGACATCGTCGCCGCGCGGGAGCGGACGGACGACACCCTCGTCTTCCAGGGCCTGGAGTGGAACATCCCGGCCGCCGAGCACGGCACGGTCTTCGTGCACCCCGGCAAGAACGAGGTCGCCGTCCTCAAGGAGTTCGAGACCTCCTTCGACGGCTCGGTGCGCAAGGCGAGCGGCAACTCCCCGGCCAACGAGGCGCTCGCCATCGCCGGGATCGACTTCCTCGCCGAGCAGGTGCGGCGCCGCAAGGTGAAGGACGCCCTGTTCCTCGCCAACCACCCGGCCCGCAAGGGCATCGACTCCCCGCACGAGATCCGCGGCTGGCGCGACGCCCAGCCCCGGATCGCCGTCGGCATGGAGGGCGCCCCCGGCCACCAGGCCGGCGGACTGCCCGCCCCGACCGGCCCCGGCGCCGCGCGCGGCATCTACGACGGCAACCCCGGCGCCGACTCCTTCGCCGCCTACCCGCTGGAGAGCTACCGCACCTGGGGCGGCTTCGACTGGATGACCGCCACCGTCGGCGGCCTGTGGGACAGTCTGCTCGCCGAGGGCAAGCCCTGGTGGATCACCGCCAACTCCGACTCGCACAACGTGCACGCCGACTCGGCCGTCCGCGGCCCGGGCGGCGACTTCGCCACCGACGGCCGCTACGCCGACCCGGTCTACGGCGGCGGCCTCAACCTCGGCGACACCGACTTCTGGCCCGGCCAGTACAGCCGTACGCATGTCGGCGCGGCCTCCTTCTCCTACCAGGCCGTCATGGACGGCATCCGCGCCGGACGCGTCTGGGTCGACCACGGCGGCCTGATCAGCGGGCTCGACGCCCGGCTGCGCTCCGGCGGGCACACCGTCACCCTGGGCGACACCCTGCGCGTGCGCCGGGGCGCCGCCGTCGAGCTGGTCGTCGACATCAGCCTGGCCAACGGCCCCAACTGGTCGCAGTTCGTACCGGTCCTGGCGCGGGTGGACGTCATCCGGGGTGCCGTCACCGGTCCGGTCGCGGACCGGGACGTCTTCACCACGCCGGACACCAAGGTCGTGAAGTCCTTCGAGGTGAACCGGTCGACCGGCACGGTACGGCTGACCTACGCGCTCGGCCGCGCCGACCGGCCGTTCTACGTGCGGCTGCGCGGCACCGACGGCAACCGTACGGCCGTCGGCGTCCACGGCGCGGCCGTCGACCCGGCCGGTCCCGCCATGGACGTCATCGGCGACGCCGACCCGTGGAAGGACCTGTGGTTCTACTCCAACCCGATGTGGGTCCTGCCCGCATGAGCACCTCCTACGACGGTCCCGGCGCCCGCTCCGTGATCGGGGTGGACGCCGGGACGGTGAGCCTGCGGGAGGCCGATCATCTGGTCCACGACCTGGTGGACCGGCTCGGCCTCCCGCCCGGCACGCTCGCCTGCACCCATCTCATCCGCACCGCCGAGCGCCGCGGCACGGCGGTCTCCCTCGCCCTGCCCGACGCCGACGCGGCCGAAGCGGTGTGGACGCGGGTGGAAGTGGAAGGAGAGTTGAGCGGCGCGGGTGCCGTGTTGGACGGGCGGACGTACGGGGCCGCCGCCGCGGTGCGCGCGGCGGGGTCCGCGGCCGGGGAACACGCGCGGCGCGAGGGCGGGCGGGCCGTGCTCTTCCCGGGGGTCGAGCACCTCACCGGCACGGTCACCGTCGCGGAGCTGCTCGCCCTGACCGCCGTGGAACACCTGGTGGTGGTCGGTGCCACGGGCGGGGGTGCGCCGGACCCCTCGACGCCGGTGTTCACACGTGACCATGTACGGCCCGAGTGGCGGGGTGGGCGGCTGACGCTCGCCCTCGTCCCGGCGGCGGGCGGCGCGCTCGCCCCCTTCGAGGTCCCGAACCCGACGCCCTGCTGCGCCGACCACGCCGCCGACAGGGCCTAGCGGACGATCTCCACCGGCTTGGTCTCGCTGACCTGGTCGGTGTCGGTCACACGGACCGTCGCCTTCATCTCCCAGGTGCCGGGGATGGGCAGGTTGAGGCCGTCGGAGGCCCAGTAGCCGCCCCGGTCGGTGAGCTTGGCGTCGAGGGGGCCGATGTCCTGGCTCGGGAGGGTGAAGGAGAGCCGCAGTTCGGGGATGCTGACGAACCCGCCGTCGGGGCCGTAGACCACGGCCTGGACGTTGTTGTCGCCGACCCGGCCCGGGTCGAGGGTGACCTGCACCTTGCCGCGCATGCCGAGCCCCGCGTCGAACGGGATGATCGTGACCGAGGCGACCGGCAGCCCCGCGGTCTGTTCCGCCGCTGCCGCCTCGGCGGCCGCCCGGCCGGGCAGGGTGCCCGTCAGGATCGTCGTCAGCAGGAGGACGACGACGGAGACGGCGACCTCGAAGAGGACCGAGCGGCGCAGCGCACGGCGCCGGGTGTCCTCGGCCGGGGCGAGCGGGCGGCGGGGGGTGGAGGCAGCCGGGGCCGATCCGCCACCCTCGGCCGGGTCCGGTCCGCCTTCGCCCGGCGACGATCCGTCCTCGGCCAGGGCCGATCCGCCTTCGCTCGCGGCCGATCCGCCCTCGCCCGATGCCGATGCCGATGCCGATGCCGGGTCCGCGCCCGGCGCTGACGTCTCCGACGCTCCCGAGGCCCCCGCCGACACCGAAGCCCTCGCCGACACCGCCGAAGCCGACGAAGCCGACGAAGCCGCCGCCCCCGAAACCCCCGCCGCCACGGCCACCGCCCCCGCCGGTTCCGGCACCCGGCTCTCCTCGCCCGCCTCCGCCACAGACGCCGTCGTCGTCGTAGGCACCGCCGTCCCCCTCCGCACCGTCCTGCGGGACAGCGCGCCCGCCGCGAGGAGGACCGCCACCGCGGCCAGCTTGGCGAGCAGGAGCCGGCCGTACGTCGTGTCCGTCAGCGCCGACCAGGAGCCGAGGCCGCGCCAGGACTGGTAGACGCCGGTCAGCACGAGGACGGCCACCGAGGCGCCGGCCAGCCGGGAGAAGCGGATGACCACGGTGGACGGCACAGAGGCACGGTGCAGCAGCAGGAGCAGTGCGGGGAGACCGCCCATCCAGACGGCCATGGCCAGCAGATGCAGCACCGAGGAGGTCATCGCGGCCGGGACCTGGATGCCGGCCGAGGCGTGTTCGGCGCCCGCCCAGGTCAGCGCGAGGCCGACGGCGAGGACGGCCCCGGTGGCGAGGCCCGCGCGGGACGGCGTCTCGCGCCTGCTCTGCCGCAGCAGCAGGACGGCCGCGGCCGCCAGCAGGACGAGCCGGGCCAGCAGGGCGAGCCCCGGACGGCTGCTCAGGGTCCTGGTCAGGCCGGACGGGTCGAACATGCCGGCCGGTCCGGTGCCGGCCTCGTAGGGGCCGCGCAGGAAGAAGAGGAAGACGGTCGAGCCGGCCAGCGCCCAGCCGCCGCCGAGGAGCAGCGCGCGCAGCGGGCGGCGGTCCGGCGGCCGGCACAGGGCGACGAAGGCCGCCGCGCCGATGAGCAGGGCGGCGCCGATGTAGGCCAGGTCGCGGCCGATGTTGTAGAGGCCGTCGGTGACCGGATTGTCGTCGGCGCCGGACGGCAGGACGGCCCGGGTCGCGGAGGGTTCGCCGACGGAGAAGGTGAAGGCGCCGGAGACCGGGTGGCTGTCCTCGGACACCACCCGCCAAGCCACCGTGAACGTGCCGGTGCCCAGCTTCTCGGGCAGGGCGACGGACACGGTGTCCGCACGGCCCTCCGCGTGACCCGCCTTGCCCGTGCGCACCCGCTGGTTGTCGGGGTCGAGGACGCGGAAGGAGTCGTCGAGCAGTCCTACCGACTCGGTGAAGGTGAGGGTGATGGCGCGGGGGGACGTCTTGACGACGCTTCCGTCGGCGGGGTCGGTGCCGCGGAGGGCGGCGTGCGCCGAGGCCGGACCGCCGCCGAGGAGGAGCAGGACCAGCACGGAACCCAGCAGCACCAGCCCTTGAAGTCCCCGCCGTCCGCCGCCCGGTCGTCCGACGATCCGCCGTCCCCCGCTCCGCCGTCCGTCATAGCGCCCTTCGCCCACGCCCAGACCCACGCCCACACCCAGGCCCACACCCGCGCCCATGCCCACGCTCACGTCACCGCTCCGCCTTGCTCGACACCCGCGTGCTCGGGATACGTACGGATGCACACGCCATCCGGTTCACTCCCGTCATCCGGTTCACCCCAGCATCCGGCCGTCCCGGAGTCCAGATCAGGGACGCGTCGGGTTCACCACGCGGCCCGCGCCGACGCCCCGCCGTCCACCACCAGGTCATGGCCGGTCACCCAGGAGGCCAGGGGCGAGGCGAGGAAGACACAGGCGTCGCCGACGTCCTCGGGGCGGCCCAGCCGGCCGACCGCGACCGCCTCCCGCCACCGCCGCACGCCCTCCGGCCAGACGTCCTCCAGGCCGTCCCGTTCGATCAGGCCGGGCGAGACCGTGTTGACGCGGATGCCGTACGGACCGTACTCCTGGGCGGCCGCGCGGGCGTGCATCACCACCGCGGCCTTGGCGGCGGCGTAGTGGGCGTGCCCGAGGGCCGGGGTCCTGGCCTCGACGGAGGCGATGTGGGTGATCGTCCCGCCGTGGCCGCGCATCACCTCGGCGGCCGCCTGGGTGCAGGCGAACACGCTGGTCAGATTGGTGTCGACGACCGCCCGCCAGTCCGCCGCCGGCATCCCGGGCAGTGCGCGGACCGGCTGGACGCCGGCGTTGTTCACCAGCGCGTCGAGCCGTCCGCCGCCCCAGTCGGCGGCCTCGGCCACCAGCCGCCGGCAGTCTTCCTCCACGGTCAGATCGGCGCCCGGCAGCACGACGGCCCGGGGGCCGATCTCCCGCGCGAGCGCCTCGGCCGCCGCCACCGCGGTACGGCAGTGCAGGGCGACCGCGGCGCCCTCCTCGGCGAAGCGCAGCGCGATGCCGCGTCCGATGCCGCCGCCCGCGCCCGTGATCAGGGCCGTCCGGCCCGCCAGCAAGGTCATGGACGGTACAGTCGCGCGATCAGGGCCGCCCGGTCGGGATATCGGGCGGTGAGCCGCTCCGCCGTGCCGTGTTCGTAGTCCCCGTAGGTGAAGCCGGGGGCCATCGTGCAGCCGAAGAAGGTCCAGGAGCCGCGGGGCCGCGCCCCCATCCAGGTGCGGGCCGGGACGGTGAGCTGCGGATGCTGTCCGGCGCGCAGATCGGGGCCGAGCACCGCCGTACGGGAGGTGCCGTCGGGGGCGAGGAGGAGGAGTTCGAGGGGGTCGCCGAGGTAGTGGTGCCAGACCTCGTCGGCGGGGAGGCGGTGCAGGGCCGAGTAGTCGTCGGCGGTGAGCAGCGCGACGATCGCGGAGCCGGCGGGGCGGCCGTCCGGTCCGTCGGGTCCCGCCCAGGTACGGCGGAACAGGCCGCCCTCGCGGGGTATCGGCTCCAGGCCGTAGTGACCGACGAGGTCTTCCGGGGGCAGCTCGGACGTCACCCTGGGAAGGCTACCTCCCGTCGCAGGAAGGCGAGTTGGGCCTTCTTCTCGGGCAGGTACACCTCGGGCAGGTCGATCTCGGGCAGGGTGACGAGCGGCCCCGGCTCGAAGCCCTGCCGTACGAACCGGGCGAGCGCCTTCTCGTTGCGTACGTCCGGGTCCACGACGACCCGGGGCCGGTCCAGGCCCAGCAGCACGAACACCGCGAGGGCGCCCATCAGCGCCGACGACCAGCCGGGGCGGCCGCCGGGGGCGTCGGCGGGGGCGAGGAGGAGGTGGATGCCGATGTCGCCGGGTTCGACCTCGTAGGTCTCGCCGACCCGGTCCTCGGTGGGCTCGTAGGTCTGGAGCAGGGCGACCGGGGTGCCGTCCAGCTCGGCGAGATAGGCGTGATGGGTGTCGAGGCCCGCCATGTGGGCGTAGATCTCGGCGACTTGGTCCCTGGTCAGGCCGTTCATGCCCCAGAACGCGGCGCGTTCCTCGCGGACCCAGCCGTGGACGACGTCGGCGTCGCCCTCGGCGTCGAGGGGGCGGACGCGGACGGTGCCGAAGCCGTCGACGTACTGCTCGTGCACATACGGGGAGTTGGGGTGCTCAGACATCGTTCTCCTTGGTCAGCCGGGTCCAGTCGGTGACGACCGGGGCCAGCTCTCCCCTGAGCCAGAGGGGCAGTTGGTCGTGGTGGTGGGGGCTGTCGGGGCGGCCCGAGGCGCCGTGCGGGACGATCCACAGGCTGTCCTCGCGGCGGGCGAGGTCCCAGACGTACCGGGCGGCGGGGCCGCGCGCGGCGAGGTCGGTCCAGCCGGGCACGGACGTGGTGCACAGCACGCAGTCGTGGTCGCCGGAGAGGGCGGGGCCCTCGTACGAGGGGTCGGGCAGGGCCCGCCAGGGGGCGAGGCGGTGGGTGTCGCCCCAGCGCGCCGCGGGCGCGGCGGCGAGCGCGGCGGCGGCCTCCTCCAGGGCCTCGCGGACCAGGGCGGGGCGGTCGATGCCGTACAACTCCTCGGCGCGCAGGAGGTGTTCGAGGGCGAAGCCGATGCGCGGGAGGAGGGCCAGCCAGGGCAGGAAGACCTCGGGGTAGGCGGGCGGGGCGGTGAGCGCGGCGAAGGCGGGGTGGGCGGCGAGCCGACGGACGAGGGCGCCGCGGACGGTGGCGTACGCGTGGGCGTCCTGGCTGTCGGCGTCCATCCGGCGGTCCCATCGCAGCAGGCGTTCGCGCAGGTCGGCGGCGGCGACGGTGAGGTCGTCGGGGTTGTCGAGGGCGGCCAGGTGGTCCAGGAGGGGGGCGGCGGAGGCGAGATGGGTGTCGGTGTGGATGGCGGCCATGTCGGCCGCGGACCAGGTGTCCTTGCCGCCCTTGCTGTTCTCGCCGCCCTTTCCGCCCCTTCCGTCCTTGCCGTCCTTGCCGTCCTTGCCGTTCAGGAGTTCCCGGATGCGGTCGGCGCGGTACGGCGCGGCGAACTCGACGCCGAGCGGGGTGGCCAGGCCGCGCTGGTTGGCCATCACGGCGATGCCGTCGGTGAGGCCGGCGCGGGGGTTCGGGTGCCAGCCGGTCCACTCGTGGCCGGGCTCCCAGGCGGCCACCAGCCGGGTGCCGTTGGCCGCGGACCGCACCGGGACCCGGCCCGCGACCCGGTGCAGCAGGCCGCCCTCGGTGTCGGCGGCCTGGACGACGTTGACCGGCTCGGCCCAGTGGTCGAGGGCGGCGTCGACGTCGGCGACCCGGCGGGCGCGCAGCAGCGGGAGCAGGGCCTGGAAGCCCAGGTCCTCGGTGACGCGGGGCGGGTAGCGCAGGGCGAGGGCGAGCGGGGTGCCGTCGTCCAGACCCTCGGGGCCGCCGGCGACGATCGGGCCGCGTTCGGTCTCCAGGATCTCGACCTCGACGCTCTCCTCCCCCGCCACCCGGACGAGTTCGGTGTGCCGGGCGACCCGCCGCCAGGTGCCGTCGGGGCCGAGGGCCTCGACGCCGGCGCCGGTGCGGCGCAGCCGTTCGCGGTAGAGGTCCTGGTAGTCGGCCATGGCGTTGGTGATGGCCCAGGCGACGGTGCCGGTGTGGCCGAAGTGGGCGATGCCGGGGATGCCGGGCACGGCGATCCCGACGACGTCGAACTCGTCGCAGGCCAGGCGTATCTGCTGGTAGACGCCCGGCTCCTCGATGAAGCGGTGGGGGTCGC
The DNA here is from genome assembly GCF_002019855.1 of Streptomyces antibioticus. Classification (NCBI taxonomy): domain Bacteria; kingdom Bacillati; phylum Actinomycetota; class Actinomycetes; order Kitasatosporales; family Streptomycetaceae; genus Streptomyces; species Streptomyces antibioticus. The sequence goes on from NZ_CM007717.1 coordinate 4,266,904, forward strand.
CGGCGATCAGGGCCTGCCCGGTGGTGGTGCGGGCGCCGGCGACCAGCCAGCCGTTGCTGCCGGCGGTGGCGGGGCCGTCGGTGGCGAACAGGCCGACGGCGTCCGGGCCGAGGAGGCGGGCCGCCCGGTCGCGCCAGAGCTTGGCGGGGAACCCGGCGAACAGGATGTGGGTGGAGAGCCAGACGGCGAGCGGGGTCCAGGGCTCCCAGCGGCCGGGGGCGAGGCCGGCCTGCCGGAACTCGGGGGTGTGCGAATCCTCCTCCGCCAGGCCCTCGTTGACGCCGTCGACGTAGGCGCGCACCCAGTCGGCGGTCTCCGGGTGCCGTTCGGTGAGCCGGTCGAAGCAGCGGCGGGCGGTGTCGTCGAGGCGGACCCGGCGGGCGAACACGTCCCAGGCGACGGCCTCCGGGCCGAGGAACGACGCGGAGGTGCCCTGCGCGCGGTGGCGCTCCACCTCCAGTTGCCAGGAGCGGTCGCGGGCGGTGACCAGTCCCTGGGCGCGGGCGAGGGCCGTGGGGCCGGCGGCGCGCAGATGCGGGACGCCCCAGGCGTCTCTGTGGATCTCGGTGGTCACCTGTGGTTCCTCTGTCCCTCTGTTGCGCTGTTCCTCTGGAGCCGGCTGTTCCTCTGGGGCCGACTGTTCCTCTGGGGCCGGGCGTGCTTTAGGTTAGCCTTACCTAATTAATCGGTGCAGGAATCGTACGCGAGAGGTGAAGAGGTCATGGCGCAGGGGCGGGGCTGGGAGGGCGCGGTCCTCAAGTTGATGCGGGCGAAGGACTTCACGCTGACCGTGACGGGGGCCGAGGACGTCACCGGGGCGTTCCGCCGGGTGCACCTCACGGACGGCGGGCTGCTCGCCGCGACCGGGGTCCATCCGACGATGTGGGTGCGGCTGTGGTTCTCCAACGCGGGCAAGCCGCACCAGCGGGCGTACACCCTGGTCGACCCGGACCCGGAGGCCGGCACCTTCTCGCTGGAGTTCGCGCTGCACGAGGGCGCGGCCAGCGACTGGGCGCGGGCGGCGAAGCCCGGCGACACCATCGACGCGACCATGCAGGGCACCGGCTTCGAGGAGCCGGCCCCGGCCCCGTCGCACGTCCTCGCGATCGGCGACCCTGCCTCGCTGCCCGCCATCAACTCCCTGCTCGGCGAGGGGGCGCTCGGCTCGGCGCCGGCCACGATCTGGTTCGAGGGCGAGGCGGACGGCCTGCCCTTCCGCACGGATCCCGAGCGGCACGAGACCCGGCACGTGTCCCGGGCGGAGCTGGTCGAGCGGGTCAAGGCGGAGCTGCCCGCGCTACTGACGGCGACCGAACACCCGTACGTCTGGATCGCCTGCGACACGCGGACCACCCGGACGCTGTCGGCGTACGTCCGCAAGGAGCTGGGCGTTCCCAAGGAGCGGCTGCACGCGCTCGGGTACTGGCGCGCGAGCTGACCCGCCAGGCGGGATCATCGACGCATGGACGTCACCCTGCATCTCGCCCAGGACCCCGAGGCCGACGAACTCCTCGGCCGCTCCCCGCTGGCCGCGCTGGTCGGGATGCTGCTCGACCAGCAGGTCCCGATGGAGTGGGCGTTCAAGGGGCCCCGCACCATCGCCGACCGCCTCGGCACGGACGACCTCGACGCGCACGACATCGCCGGGCGGAACCCGGAGGAGTTCGCCGCGCTCCTCTCCGAGAAGCCGGCGGTGCACCGCTACCCCGGGTCCATGGCCCAGCGCATCCAGCAGCTCTGCCAGTACCTGGTGGAGCACTACGACGGTGACGCGAGCGCCGTCTGGGAGGGCGTCGGCACCGGCAAGGACCTCCTCGCCCGCCTCGAGGCCCTCCCCGGCTTCGGCAAGCAGAAGGCCCAGATCTTCCTGGCCCTCCTCGGCAAACAGCTCGGCGTCCACCCCACCGGGTGGCGCGAGGCGGCCGGCGCGTACGGCGAACCCGACGCCTTCCGCTCGGTCGCGGACATCACGGGCCCGGACTCCCTGACCAAGGTCCGCGCCCACAAACAGGAAATGAAGGCAGCGGCAAAGGCAGCAAAGGCTGCGCGGGCAGCCAAGGGTTAGAGCGGGCCGGCCCGCGCCGGGGCACGGCGGGGCTGCGGGTGCCAGCGCCTCCGGCGTGGGGGCGGGGTTACGACCACCTGTGGTGCCGGCATCCGGGTCGCCGCCGCGGGCGACGGCGGCGTGCGCGTCGGGCCCTCCGGCACACCCCGGCGCGGGCCGGACCGCACGACCGGCGACACCGACGCCTCCGGCGCGGAAGACGCTGCGGACGACCTGCGGTGCCCGCATCCGGGTCGCCGCCGCGGGTGACGGCGACCTGCGCGCCAGCGCCTCGGTCCGGCCCCGGCACGGGCCGGACCCGTGACTGGGATGCCGACGCCCCGGATCACCACCGCGAATCGCAGTGACCCACTGGGCCGACGCCCTGACCGTCGGCGGCCTCGGCCCCGTGCCCGAGGGGAGGGGGTCCGTCCGCCGAACAGGTGGAGTTTTCGGTCCGGTGCAGGTACGCGGGCGTGTCGGGGGAGATCACCTGCCATGAGCAGCACCGCACGACGGGTTTCGCGTGGGCGCGCCTGGCTGCGCGCGTTCGTTCTGCTGCTCGCCCTGCTGGCGCCGGGTGCCGCCGCCGAGGTCTCGGTGGCGTCGGTCGCGGCCGAGGTCGTCGAGTACGACGTCGCCGGCCCGGCCCTGCGCCCCGCACCCGGCGCCCACCGTCCCGCCGTACCCCCACCCCCCGCGCCTCCCGCCGCACCGGCGGCATGGCCAGGGACGGGGCGGGAGCGGCCCGCGCCGGGCGGGACGCCGTACGCGCTGGTCGTCTCGCGGACCGTGGTCCTGCGCTGCTGACGGACCCCCTCGGGTCACATTCGTCAGCACTCATGCGAGGAGCACAGCCATGCCCACCGACCCCTACGCGATCCTGCGCGCCCTGCTGCGCGCCGAAGCCGCCCGCAGCGCCGCCCCGAAGCCGTCGGCGACGACCGCCGAGCGCGGCGGGCCGAAGCCGACGCGGGCGGACGACCGGAACCGCTGAGCGGGACGACGGCGGGGGCGGGGCCCGGCGGGCTACCGCCTCCGCCGCGCCGTACCGAAGAGGGAGCGCGTGATCTCCCGGCCCACCTGGGTGCCGACCGAGCGCGCCAGGGAGCGGAACATTCCGCTGCCGACGACCTGCTCCAGCATCGAGGGTTCCGTTCGATCGGGGGCGGACGGCTTCGACCGGGCCTCGGACGCCTTCTCCTTCTCCTTCTCCTTGTCCTTCTCCTTGTCCTTCTCCGTCGGCTTCGGTCGCGCCGCCAGTTTCTCGAACGCCGATTCCCTGTCCACAGCCTGTGCATAGCGCTCGTGGAGCGAGGACGCCCGTGCCGCCGCGTCGACGGCCGCCCCGTCGACCGGCCCCATCAGGGACTCGGGCGCCCGCAGCCGGGTCGCCGCGACCGGCGTGGGGGCGCCGCGCTCGCTGAGGACCGTGACGACGGCCTCGCCGGTGCCCAGGCCGGTGAGGAGTTCCTCCAGGTCGTAGGCGGAGTCGGGGAAGGTCTTCACCGTGGCCTTCAGGGCCTTCTGGTCGTCCGGGGTGAACGCCCGCAGCGCGTGCTGGATCCGGTTGCCGAGCTGGGCGAGGACGTCACCGGGCACGTCCTTCGGGGTCTGCGTGACGAAGAACACGCCGACCCCTTTCGAGCGAATCAGCCGGACGGTCTGCGTGATGGAGTCGAGGAACGCCTTCGACGCGTCGTGGAAGAGCAGATGCGCCTCGTCGAAGAAGAAGACGAGCTTCGGCCGGTCCAGGTCACCGACCTCGGGCAGATCGTGGAAGAGATCGGCCAGCAGCCACATCAGGAAGGTGGAGAACAACTGCGGCTTGTCCTGCACGGCGGGCAGTTCCAGGACCGAGACGATCCCCCGCCCGTCGGCCGCCGTCCGCAGCAGCTCCCCGGTGTCGAACTCCGGCTCGCCGAAGAAGGCCGCCGCGCCCTGCGCGTCGAAGGCGGTCAGGGACCGCAGGATCACCCCGGCGGTGGCGGTGGACAGCCCGCCGATGTCCTTCAGCTCGGTCCTGCCCTCGTCCGAGGTCAGGAAGGCCACGACCGCCCGCAGGTCCTTGAGGTCGTACAGCTCGAGGCCCTTCTGGTCGGCGTAGTGGAAGATCAGGCCGAGGGACTGCTCCTGGGTCGGGTTCAGCCCGAGGACCTTGGACAGCAGCACCGGCCCGAAGCTGGTGACGGTGGCCCGCACCGGGATGCCGTGCCCCAGCCCGCCGAGCGCGTAGAACTCCGTCGGAAAGCCGGTCGACGTCCACTTCTGGCCGACTTCCTCGGCGCGTTCCCGCACCTTCCCGCCCGCCGCGCCGTCCGCTCCGGGGGCTGAGATGCCCGAGAGGTCCCCCTTCACATCGGCCAGGAAGACCGGGACGCCCTGCGCCGAGAGCTGTTCCGCGATGAGCTGGAGCGTCTTGGTCTTGCCGGTGCCGGTGGCGCCCGCGACCAGGCCGTGCCGGTTGAGCACGGGCAACGGCACCCGCACCGGTGCGTCGGGCAGGCACCGCCCCTCCCAGAGCAGGGCGCCCAGGTCGAGGGCGGGACCGGTGAAGGCGTACCCGGCGGCGATCTCGCTGGCACCACTCATCGGCCTGATCCCCTCGCTCCTGTTTCGCCCCCGTTCGTCACGTCTTTTCCAGCGTCGCACTCGCCCGCCATGGCTGCGCCCGGAAGGTCTGGGCCGGTAGGCTTTCCGTGTGATCTTCAAGCGCATCGGAAACGGCCGGCCGTACCCCGACCACGGCCGGGAAAGCACCCGGCAGTGGGCGGACGTGGCGCCGCGCCCGGTCCGCCTCGATCAGCTGGTGACGACCAAGCAGCAGCTCGATCTGGAGACCCTGCTCGCCGAGGACTCGACGTTCTACGGCGACCTCTTCGCGCATGTCGTGAAGTGGCAGGGCGATCTCTATCTGGAGGACGGGCTGCACCGCGCGGTACGGGCGGCGCTCCAGCAGCGCCAGGTGCTGCACGCGCGCGTGCTCGAACTGGACTGACGCGGCCTCTCCACAGCGCGGTCCCGGCCTCGCCACAGCGCGGCCCCGCCCGCTCAGCGCCCGCCCGCGCAACCGCCCGCGCACCCGGCGATTGACCCTTTCGGGTTCTTTCCCACCCTCCGCACGGTGTCGGATGATCGTTTATTAGTCATGGCCGCCCGGGCGCACTACGCTGCGCCCATGAGCATGCTGACTCCCCCCGGCATGGGCGGCAAGTACCGGATCACGGGGGACAAATACCCCCGACTTCGCCCGCGCCGGCGACGCGGCAGGCTGGTCGCCGTCGTCGTCGCCTGCGGTGCCGCCCTCGGCGTGGCGGGCTGGGGCACGTTGCAGCTCATCGACGTCTTCACCGGTGGCGGCAAGGCCTCCGCGACCGGCGCCGGCTGCGCGGTGAAGTCCACGAAGGCGAGCCCCGCCGCGTCCCCCGCCGCCTCGGCAGCCGCGCTGCCGCGGCCCGCCCAGATCACGGTAAACGTCTTCAACGCCACCACCCGCAGCGGCCTCGCCAAGACCACCGCCGACGAGCTGAAGAAACGCGGCTTCAAGATCGGCGAGGTGGGCAACGCCACCAAGCAGTACGACAAGAAGGTGCCCGGCACTGGACTGCTGCTCGGTCCCTCGTCCTCGCTGAACACCTCGCTGCCGGTCCTCGCCACCCAGCTCGGCACGGCCGAGCGCCGCACCGACGCCGCCCGCAAGGGCGCCGAGATCGACCTGATCATCGGGGACGGCTTCAAGGCGCTCAGCAGCCAGGCGGACGCGACCCAGGCACTGACGGCCCTGACCGCGCCGGCCCCGACGGCCACCGCGAGGAAGGGCTGCTGACAGCCCTTCCTCGCGGAAGGAACGGTGACGCGGGAGGGTGTTACTCGGCCGCGCCGTACAGCCGGTCGCCCGCGTCGCCGAGGCCCGGGATGATGTAGCCGTGCTCGTTGAGGTGGTCGTCCACGGCCGCCGTGACCACGGTGACCGGGGCGCCCGCCAGCTCGCGCTCCATGACCTCCACGCCCTCGGGCGCGGCCAGCAGCACGACCGCCGTCACGTCGTCGGCGCCCCGCCGGATCAGCTCGCGGATCGCCGCGACCAGCGTGCCGCCGGTGGCCAGCATCGGGTCCAGGACGTACACCTGGCGGCCGGAGAGGTCCTCCGGCATCCGGGTGGCGTACGTGGACGCCTCCAGCGTCTCCTCGTTGCGGATCATGCCGAGGAAGCCCACCTCGGCGGTCGGCAGCAGCCGGACCATGCCGTCGAGCATGCCGAGGCCGGCACGGAGGATCGGCACCACCAGCGGACGCGGGTGGGAGAGCTTGACGCCGGTGGTCGAGGCGACCGGCGTGCTGATGTCGACCTGCTCCGTGCGGACGTCACGGGTGGCCTCGTAGGCGAGCAGGGTGACCAGCTCGTCGGCCAGCCGGCGGAAGGTCGCGGAGTCCGTGCGCCGGTCGCGCAGCGTGGTGAGCTTGTGGGCGACCAGAGGGTGGTCGACGACGTGGAGACGCATGTCCCCAACAGTAACCGGGCCGCACAGGCCCGGCGTCCGCGCACACCCTGAGCGGCCGGCCGGGGGCGGAAACCGCGCGGCTGGTCCGTTCGCCGCATCAAACCCCCCATCAGGGGGAATGTGGTGGGGACGGACCCCCGGGGTGGTGAGCCAATGCCTGACCTGCCTGATCGGCCGGAGCCGGCCGAGCCGCACGAGACCGACGCCGAGCGCCGCCGACGGCGCGCCCGCTTCCTGCGCGATCTTGCCGAGGCCCGCGCCTTGCGCGACCGGGTCCAGCCGCGCCGCGCCAAGACGGCCCGGCTGCGCCACGCGATGCGCATGCGCACGTTCCGCTGGTAGCCGAACGACCGGTGGTCGAACGGTCGGTGGTCGAACGATCGGTGGTGGAACGACCGGTGGTCGGACGATCCCCACGATCCGCCTTTTCCCGCAGGGCACTTAGGGCGTTCGGGGAAGATCGACACCGTCGCGGGTGGCGGTCGGGGGTGGGCATGCGTGGGCGCGGGGGAAAGCCGCGTACGATCCGCAGGTGGCGGCGACAGCGCGCTGGTGAGTTGCTGCGGACATGCTCACGGACGTGCGATCAAAACCACCAGACACAGGGGGCCGAAGACGTCCCCTGATCGCCTTGTTTCTGCCACGATTCCGAGTGGACGGGGCTCGGAGCGCACAGCTCTCCCCGCCCGCAACCTCCGCCGGGGGGACCCCCAACCGGCACGCCTATGACCAGTGGGAGAGTCACGGTGTACTTCGCCGCACTGCTCGCGCGCACCGAAGACGGGTGGGAAGCGAGCGACACAGAGCTCGACGATGTGGAAACCCTGTCGGATCTCGCCGACCTGGCCCGGGAGTCCTCCGGCGAAGACGACGACACGGTCCTCGTCTTCATCGAACAGGAGGACTCGTGGTTCGGCATCGTCCGTGTGGACGGTGAGGAGGACCCGCGCGTCTACGTCTCCGACGCCGCTGCCGCCAATCGCAGCTCGTACGGCGAGCTGCTGCTCACCGACGAACTGCTCGGAAGGGACCCGGGTGACGACGACCTGGACGCCCTCGACCTCGACGGCACCGAGGACGGTGAGGAGGAGGACGCCGAGGACGACGGGACCGAAGGCGCCGCCGCCTCGGCGGACGCGGTGCCGCACGGCCCGGTCGGCGACCCCCGCATCCTCGACGACCTCGGCTTCGGCGAGAAGGAGCTGAGAGCGCTGTCCAGCGACGCCCTCGGTGAGATCGCCGAGGCCCTGGGCGCCTCGGAGGTCCTGGAGACCGTCCGCTGACCGCTGCACCCGCGCCGCCGGACCCGGTGCGCGACCCCTGGCGGGCCGCGATGCGGCTCGCCCTGGACGAGGCCCGGCTGGCCGTCCTCGGCGGGGACGTCCCGGTCGGCGCCGTCGTGCTGGCCGCGGACGGCACCACCGTCCTCGCGGCCGGCCACAACGAACGCGAGGCCGGCGGCGATCCGACGGCCCATGCGGAGGTGCTCGCGATCCGGCGGGCCGCCGCACGGCTCGGCGAGTGGCGGCTGACCGGCTGCACACTCGTCGTGACGCTCGAACCGTGCACGATGTGCGCGGGCGCGCTCGTCCAGTCCCGGGTGGACCGCGTCGTCTACGGCGCCCGGGACGAGAAGGCGGGCGCGACCGGCTCCCTCTGGGACGTCGTCCGCGACCGGCGCCTCAACCACCGCCCGGAAGTCATCGAGGGCGTGCTCGCCGCCGAGTGCGCCGACCTGCTCACCGAGTTCTTCCGCACCCGCTGACAACCGATTTCGAGGCACGGCCCCCCGTGCTGTAAGGTCTCCCTCGGTAGCGTGTCCGAGCGGCCGAAGGAGCTCGCCTCGAAAGCGAGTGTGGCGCAAGTCACCGAGGGTTCAAATCCCTCCGCTACCGCTGGTAGGAGAGGCGTCAGGTTCATCGAACCGGGCGCCTCTTCGGCTTCCCGTCTCAGTTTCCGTCTCAGTTACTGCGCCCAGAAGCCCCACAGCGCGTTTCCAGAGCGCTGTCCGGCCGTGTTTGGCAAACCGACCCCCACTCGATCCACGCGCCCCATAGGCTTCCGCTGGGATGGTCGTACGCCATGTCCATCAGTCCCCCAGATCACGTCCCGTGCCCGTCACGGACGGGCCCCGATGTGGAGGTGACCGATGGAAGGCAAGAAGGACGGACAGCCCCCCTCCGAGCCGACTCGGAAGACCGAGGACGAGAAGGAGGCACGAAAGAAGGGCCCGAGCTGGGCCGCGGGCTCATTCGCGCTCAACCTGTGGCGCGCTTGGCGCCACTGGTCGAACGATGGTGAGTGACCACAACCTCAGCTCAGGCCCTCTTCCCAGAAGGACTGCATAAGCAGTCCAGTCCTGCCATAAGGCAGGTTGACACGTCATAGCAGGACGCGTCACAGGAGGCCGCACGCCGAACAGCGCTGCGGCCTCCGTCTTTGGGGAACAGCGTCTAAGTGCAGTGCGATGCCGGCTTGGTGGCGGGTCCAATGCCGAGCTATACGGAGTGTTCCTCTGTTCGGGTTCCTCTCTGGTGCTCTCCAGAGATCTATTGCAACCAGTGTCCTGGCGGGAGACACGAAGTTTGCATCGTCAGAGTAGCGGTTCATCCCCGCATGCGCGGGGGGACGAACGCACAAAGTTTGTTTGTGGTGAGGCCGGAAGCGACCCACCTATGGGGCAAGACATCGCTTTGACCTGCGTCTCAGGGAGGTGCGCAAAACGTTTTGCGCACCTCCCTGAGACGGATCCGCTGCGCGGTGCACGCAGCCCGAGTTACGTCAGCGCTCTGCGCACCCACCTTCTGACCAGATAAGCCCGTCGACTTGTCGGGCGACATCGCTGCGGACGGAGTCCACCATGTGTTGGTACCGCGCGGCCATGGCGGTTGTGGACCAGCCCATGAGCCCCATGACGGCCCGCTCGGACACACCGAGGATCAGCAGAACCGTGGCGGCGGTGTGGCGGGCGTCGTGCAACCGGCCGTCTCGGACCTTGGCGTCGTCAAGCAGTTCCTTCCAGTCGTCGTAGTCCGTCCGAGGGGATGTGCCCCGCCCGGTCGGGGTTGCAAAGAGCCATCCTTCGGCCGTCCAGTCGGCGCCGGCCACCGAGCGCTCGGTCTGTTGCTTGGCCTGATGGGTGCGCAGGAGGTCTACGAGCTGGGAGGGCAAGCCCACGGCCCGCCGTCCGGCGCGAGACTTCGTGTCAGCCGTCTCCGGGTTGGTCCGCTGACGCTGCGGGCAGTACCCGGCTTTCCTCCCGCAGAGGTCCCCGCACCCGTGGGCGTAGCGCGGCCGGCGGCGGCTCCGCCGGACCATGAGCACGCCCCGGTCAAGGTCGACGTCCGCCCACTTGAGTCCGAGCGCCTCACCCTGCCTGAATCCGAGGGCGAGCGCGACGGCCCACCGTGCGGAGTTCCGGCGGCCGTCGGCCGCCCGCAAGAGCCGCTGCACCTCTTCGACGGTGTAGGGCTCTACCTCCTCCTCGCTGACGCGCGGGGCCTTGGCGAGTTGGACGGGGTTCCGAGCAAGGTGGCCCGGCCGTACCGCCTCGTTCAGCGCGGTGCGGAAGGTGCGGTGAATCTGGTGGATCGTCCCCGCCTTCCGGCCGTCGGCCACCATGCGCCCGTAGAAGGCCTCGATGTACTCGGGCTTGAGCTTGTCCAGCCGGTGAGCACCGAGGGCGGGGATCAGGTGCTTCCGCACGGCCACACCGTACCCGACCATGGTGTTCTCGTTGACGGCGAGCGGAGCGATGTTCTCAATCCAGTGGGTCAGCCACGTCTTGACCGTCCAGGGGCGCCCCGCCTTTCGGATGGTCCTCGCGTCGCGCTCCCGCTCCAACTCGCGAACGGCGGCGGTCACCTCGGCACGGGTCTTCCGCTCGACGTGGCGGCGGTCCGGCTTGCCGTCGTCGCGGAGCCGACGGTCACGCGGCCGTGCCACTTGCCGTCCACACCCTGATGGACGAACGATCGTTCGACTGGCGGGCGCTTCTTGTCGCTCTTGTCTTCTGCCATGCGCACCCCTCAAGCAGCCGGGACGACGGTCAGGGTGGTGGCGTAGCGCTGCCTCTTACGGCGGCAGGCGACGAGGTCAGGAATGGCGTCGGCGGGGACTGACGGGGGTGGCTGACTGTGATGGACTCCAGTTCTCCGGCCATGCGTCTGCTGCTCCACAGCTCAGTGAGAGCAGGGGACCGTTTGCTCCTGGGGTAGCGAGAAGTGGCAGGGGTAGCAGTCGCGGCGGTCACAGCCACTACCTCGTTATTGCTGGTGAGGACAACGCTATTCATGCCGGGTACGGACTTTCCGAGGGGAATAGCAGGCCCCTGCAGTGCGCGTCCCTTAGCTTCGTGGACGCGGGCACTCAAAAAGTCGACGTGCTCGTTGCGCGCTCAAGCGGTGCATCCGGCTGATGACCGAACGGATCAGGATCGTGTCGGGTAGGTTCACCGAGTCCTGTGACGGCGCCCCCCGGCGTACGAGGGAAACGCCTGAACGATCACAGGATCGTCGGCCGAGCGTCGAGGTGGACACAGACACCAAACCGAGGTCTCCAGCGGACCGCAAGTCCTGCGCGCGGAGGACACCTGCGGTCTACGGTGGGCCGCACATTACACAAAAACGACAGCACTGCTAGCATTGAATGCATGGTGAGGGAGGCATCGTGGCGACTCTGACAATCCGAGGACTCGACGACGCGATCCACGCGCGGCTGCGCGTGCAGGCAGCGCGGCACGGTCGGTCAATGGAGGCCGAGGTTCGTGCGATTCTCAGCGAGCAGCTCGCGCCTGACAGTTCCTCCCGTCCGTTGGGAACTCGCATCCGCGAGCGATTCGCCGGGCTCGGCGGAGCGGAGTTGGAGCTGCCCGCTCGGCAGGATGCGCCGCGCTCGGCGGTCTTCGAATGATCATCCTTGACACCAATATCCTGTCGGAGCTGGTGAAGCCGGCTCCGGAGCAGCGGGTCGTCGAGTGGCTCGACAGCCTCGCACCCGATGAGGTCGTGACGACTGCGGTGACGGCTGCAGAGCTGTGGTACGGGGTGCGTCGGCTGCCGGACGGCAAGCGCAAGTCGGAGCTTGCCGACGGCATCGATGCGATGTTGTTCGAGGATCTCGGCGGGCGTATCGAGGTGTTCGATGCGGCTGCGGCCACTCGATACGCCGACATCGTGCTGGTCCGGGAGAGCCTCGGCCGGCCGATCGCCGCCGCTGACGCACAGATCGCGGCGATCTGCGCCAGGCACAGGGCGACGCTGGCGACAAGGAACGTCAAGGACTTCGAGGACACCGGCGTCCCGCTTGTGAATCCTTGGGACGACGCGTCGGCGGCCCGCGGCTGACATCGCCGCACGCAACCGCCCTACCGGATCAGCATCGCGGCAGAACGAAGGCGTGACCTAGGATCCCGTCCCCTGAGGGGAGTCCACACACACTCACAGCTCGGCGCCCAGCTCCATCGAGGCGCCCCGCACACGGTCGGGGCAGCACCCCGGCGGCCAGACCGTGTGCGCGCGTTCTTCATCGTTTTCCGATGATCCGACAGTTACACTCACGCCCGGCAACAGGGGGCCCGAGCGGGCACATTCAGGGGAGGCCAGGTGGCGGTGAACGCCAAAAAGATCGCCGTCTACGTACTCGTGGTCTTCGTGCTGTACGTGATCATCACGGACCCCGCCAAGGCCGCGGACTACGTCCAGATAGGCTTCCAGGGCATATCGGACGCCGCCAAGGCCATCGGTGACTTCTTCACATGGCTCGCCGACGGGGCGCAGTAGGACGCACGGGAGTTCCCATGATCCGCCACCTGGTCCTCTTCAAGCTGAACGAGGGCGTCGAACGCGACGACCCCCGGGTCGTGGAGGGCGAAGCGGCCTTCCGTGCCCTCGGCGACACCATCGGGGAGCTGCGCTTCTGGGAGCTGGGCTGGAACATCAGCGACCGCCCCATCGCCTACGACTTCGCGATCAACTCGGCGGTCGAGGACGGCGACGCCCTCAAGCGGTACCTCGAACACCCGGCCCATCAGGCCGGTGTCGCGCTGTGGCGGGAGTTCGCCACCTGGGTGGTCGCGGACTACGAGTTCTAGCCCGCGCCGCCGCCGGACACCTGGAGCCCCTCGCCGTGACGGCGGGGGGTTTTCGCGTCCCCGACCGCCCAACTTGTCCCTCAACACGGCGTTATGGGGTGCTTGCACACAGTGCACATGTCTTGTGATGCTATGACCGCTTTTGACGGATGATTGACCGATGAAGAGGTGGCGTTGACCGTGTCGGCCAGTACTGCGCCGCCTCAGGAAGAGGCACCCGCCCAGGCTCCCGGTCAGGCGCCGGCCCCGACCGCGGCCCCGACCGCCGTTCCGACCACGGCCCAGACGCCGGCCCAGACGCCGGGCCAGGCGCCCGCCCCGGCCCCGGAGCGGCGCCGCGGGGCCGACACCCGGGCCCTGACCCAGGTGCTCTTCGCCGAACTCAAGGAACTCCAGCCGGGCACACCGGAGCACAACCGCGTGCGCGGAGCGCTGATCGAGGCCAACCTCCCGCTCGTGCGCTACGCCGCCGCCCGCTTCCGCTCCCGCAACGAGCCCATGGAGGACGTCGTCCAGGTCGGCACCATCGGGCTGATCAACGCGATCGACCGCTTCGACCCGGACCGGGGCGTGCAGTTCCCCACCTTCGCGATGCCGACCGTCGTCGGCGAGATCAAGCGGTACTTCCGCGACAACGTCCGCACGGTCCACGTCCCGCGCCGGCTCCACGAGCTGTGGGTGCAGGTCAACAGCGCCACCGAGGACCTGACGACGGCCTTCGGCCGCACCCCGACCACCGCCGAGATCGCCGAACGGCTGCGGATCACCGAGGACGAGGTGCTGTCCTGCATCGAGGCCGGCCGCTCGTACCACGCCACGTCCCTGGAGGCCGCCCAGGAGGGCGACGGGCTGCCGGGCCTGCTGGACCGCCTCGGCTACGAGGACCCGGCCCTGGACGGCGTGGAACACCGCGACCTGGTCCGCCACCTCCTGGTCCAACTCCCCGAGCGCGAGCAGCGCATCCTGCTGCTGCGCTACTACAGCAACCTCACCCAGTCGCAGATCAGCGCGGAACTCGGCGTCTCCCAGATGCACGTCTCCCGCCTCCTCGCCCGCAGCTTCCAGCGCCTGCGCTCGGCCAACCGCATCGAGGCGTAGGCGACCGGATCGAGGCGTAGGGGAACCGGATCGGGGCGAGGCAACCCGCCCGTCCGTCGATTTCGCCGCGTCGGCCCGAGGCACAGGCCGATGCACCGGCGCACAGGTGGGGCGCACGCACAGGGCGCACGGCTCTGGTCACGTCACCCGATGGTGGATCGCAAGCACGAGCGAGAGATCACCGTCGAGAGCGAATCACACAACCCGTCACTTCCCGACACAACTGCGCTGAAAAACCGTCACACCCCCTCTTTCCAGGGCTGATTCGTCACGCTGATGTCGACATGTCACTACAGCGTGTTGCCGACATGTGACATTCTTCCGGAAGCGCGTTTGCCAGAGCTTCGGCTCCGGTATTCAGGTGAAGGCTGACGTTCTCCTCGACGGGACCGTTCGCCGCGACCGTCCCGCGACCCAAAGGGGGTGGCATGTCCGCAGACCAGGGCAGCTCGAAGGTGCTCACGCTCACGAAGAGCGAGTCCGCGCCCGCCGAGCCCGACGTGCTCGACGACGTCACGGCCCTCGAGGCCGCGCCGGCTCCGGCTCTCCCGGCCACGGGGGCCATCGACACCCGCACCCTGTCCCGCTCCCTGTTCCTGCGACTGGCCGCCCTCGACGAGGACAGCCCCGAGCGGGTCTATGTCCGAGACACCCTCATCGAGCTGAACCTCCCCCTCGTGCGCTACGCGGCGGCCCGCTTCCGCTCGCGCAACGAGCCGATGGAGGACATCGTCCAGGTCGGCACCATCGGCCTGATCAAGGCGATCGACCGCTTCGACTGCGAACGCGGCGTGGAGTTCCCGACGTTCGCGATGCCGACGGTCGTGGGCGAGATCAAGCGGTTCTTCCGCGACACCTCCTGGTCGGTCCGCGTCCCGCGCCGCCTCCAGGAGCTGCGGCTCGCCCTCACCAAGGCCAGCGACGAGCTGTCCCAGAAGCTGGACCGCTCCCCGACGGTGGCCGAACTGGCCGCGGTCCTGGGCGTGTCCGAGGAGGACGTGGTCGACGGCCTCGCCGTCGGCAACGCGTACACGGCCTCCTCGCTGGACTCCCCGGCCCCCGAGGACGACGGCGGCGAGGGCTCCCTGGCCGACCGCCTCGGCTACGAGGACACGGCGCTGGAGGGCGTGGAGTACCGCGAGTCGCTGAAGCCGCTGCTGGCCAAGCTGCCGCCCCGCGAGCGCCGCATCATCATGCTGCGCTTCTTCGCGAACATGACCCAGTCGCAGATCGGCGAGGAGGTCGGCATCTCCCAGATGCACGTCTCCCGGCTGCTCACCCGGACCCTGGCCCAGCTTCGGGACGGACTCATCGCCGACTGACCGCCGATCCGGCCGGCGGGGCACCGGGGCTTCCTTCTTGACGGTCCGTCAGTGACACTGACGCGATGCCGAAGCCTTCGGAGCACCAGCCTTCGGAACGAGCGGACCGGACACGGCCCCGTGGCCGTCGAGGCGCCCTGTGGGGCGCGTCGGCGGCCGCCGTCGTGTGTACGGGGGTCGTGCTGGGCGGCTGCGGGGGAGACGGCGGCCCGGGCGGCGGCTTCGCGGCGGTCGGCCCGGCCGGCGGCGGTGCCACGACCGGCGTGGACACGGCCCCGACAGGAGGGGTGCGGCTCATACCGCTGGACGGCTCGCCGTCACCGGACTCCTCGCCCAACTCCCCCGCCGGGAAGGGCAGTCCGCGACCGGCCGGCGCCCCGCCACCGTCCGGTACCTCGGCCGCAGCCACCGTTCCCGGCTCCACGACGGCCCCTGCCGCACCCTCGGGCACTCCGGCACCCTCGGTACCGCCCATGACCGAACCGGGGCCCGCACAGAGCCCCGTACCGTCCCGGCCGCCTGCACCGGCACCGGCACCGGCCGCGCTGACCACCGGCACCCCGGTGCGTTCGGGAACCGTCGCGTTCGGCACACATGTGATCGGCGCGCTCGGGATCGACTGGGCCACGGTCGACTCGACCGTGCTCCTGCCCACGCCGATCGCCCCCGGCGCCCGGAAGCGGCGGACGTGGACGGTGTGCGTCGACTCCTGGCGCGTCCCGCTGGGCATGCACGTCGAGACGCGGGAGGTGTCCGTCCGGTGGGAGTGAGCGCCGGCGGCCGGGCCGCCGGCGTCGGTGTTACGCGAGCGCCAGCCAGGCGACCGCGACGACGATCAGCACCGCGGCGGCGACGCCGACGATGAGACCGACACGGGGACCGGCCGGCGCGGGGGCCTGACGGGAGGCCTGGGGCGCGCCCTCGTCGACGAACGCGCGGAACATCTGGGTGCTGCCTGCGGGGTCGTAGTTGCCCTGGGGGCCCTGGTTGTTCGCCATGGGCCGAGACACTAGCGAAAACGGCCGCCCCGCCCCAAGCGGGGGGTGTGCATCGGGTGGGCATTGCCCTCGCCCTACTTGCCTTTGCCAACTTTTTGCGGCGCTCCCCCCCGTTTTATTTGCCTGTAGCAACCAAACGAGGTCTATGGTTGCCCTAAGCAACGATAAACGGGAGGTGTGGTGGCCGGGCAGACGCAGTACGAGGAGCTGATCCGTCAGTTCAGCGCCTTCGGCGCCGTGAAGCGGGAGCTGGGGCGGATCATGCCGCCCGAGTGCCCCGGCGGCTCCGCGGCCGTGCTGACGCTGCTCCACCAGCACGGCGCCATGCGCATCAGCAGTCTCTCCGAACTGCTCGCCGTGGATCTGTCGGTCACCAGCCGCCATGTCGCCCATGTCGCCGAACGCGGCTGGATCGAGCGGTCGCCCGACCCGGCCGACAAGCGTTCCCGCATCCTGCGCCTGACCCCCTCGGGGCACGCGCAGCTCGACGAACTCTCCCGGCGCACCACCCGCATGCTCGCCGAGCGCCTCGCCGACTGGACCGACGACGAGGTCGTCCAGCTCACCCGGCTGATGGCCCGGCTCAGAGCGGACTTCGACGACTGCCGCGGGACACCGCACCGGCATCCGTCGGCGCAGACGACGCCGTCACCGCCGTCGACCGTCGCTTCCGAAGAACCGACCACCCGTACACCCGCGACCACATAAGAGAAGGAAACCCATGGCAACGACCACACCAGCCGGTGTGCGGGCCCATGCCAGGCACGGGGGCGGCTCCGAGCACGGCCCCATGACCCACCGGCAGATCATGGAGGCGCTCTCCGGGCTGCTGCTCGGGATGTTCGTGGCGATCCTGTCGTCCACGATCGTCTCGAACGCCCTCCCGGAGATCATCGGCGACCTCGGCGGCGGCCAGTCCGCCTACACCTGGGTCGTCACCTCCACCCTGCTGGCGATGACCGCGGCCACCCCGCTGTGGGGCAAGCTCGCCGACCTCTACAACAAGAAGGCGCTCGTCCAGCTCGCCCTCGTCATCTATGTACTGGGCTCGATGGCGGCCGGTCTGTCGCAGAACGCCGGCATGCTGATCGCCTGCCGTGTCGTGCAGGGCATCGGCGTCGGCGGTCTGTCCGCCCTCGCGCAGATCGTGATGGCGGCGATGATCTCCCCGCGCGAGCGCGGCCGTTACTCCGGCTACCTCGGCGCGACCTTCGCCGTGGCCACCGTCGGCGGCCCGCTGCTCGGCGGTGTCATCACGGACACCGACTGGCTGGGCTGGCGCTGGTGCTTCTACGTCGGCGTGCCCTTCGCGGTGATCGCGCTGATCGTGCTCCAGAAGACCCTGCACCTGCCGGTCG
Organism: Streptomyces antibioticus; assembly: GCF_002019855.1. Classification (NCBI taxonomy): domain Bacteria; kingdom Bacillati; phylum Actinomycetota; class Actinomycetes; order Kitasatosporales; family Streptomycetaceae; genus Streptomyces; species Streptomyces antibioticus. The sequence goes on from NZ_CM007717.1 coordinate 4,284,317, forward strand.
TGAAGCGGGACGTGAAGGTCGACTGGGCCGGCGCGTTCTTCATCTCGGCCGCGGTCTCGCTGCTGCTGGTCTGGGTCACCTTCGCCGGTGACAAGTACGACTGGCTGTCCTGGCAGACGTACGCGATGGTCGCCGGGTCCGTCGTCCTCGCGCTGGTCTTCGTGCTCGTCGAGTCGAGGGCCGCCGAGCCGATCATCCCGCTGCGGCTGTTCCGCAACCGCACCATCACGCTCTCCTCGGTCGCCTCGATGTTCGTGGGCGTCGCGATGTTCTCCGGCACGGTGTTCTTCGCGCAGTACTTCCAGCTCGCCCGGGACAAGTCGCCGACCATGTCCGGCGTGCTGACCATCCCGATGATCGGCGGACTGTTCGTCTCCTCCACCGTCTCCGGGCAGCTCATCACCCGCACGGGCAAGTGGAAGGCGTGGCTGGTCGGCGGCGGTGTGCTGGTCACGGCGGGCCTCGGCCTGCTGGGCACGATCCGCTACGACACGCCGTACTGGAAGACCGCCGTCTTCATGGCGCTGCTCGGGCTCGGCGTCGGCATGATGATGCAGAACCTGGTGCTGTCCACGCAGAACCAGGTCGACCCCTCCGACCTCGGCGCGGCCAGCTCCACGGTCACCTTCTTCCGCTCCCTCGGCGGTGCGATCGGCGTCTCCGCGCTGGGCGCCGTGATGGCGAACCGGATCACCGACTACGCCCGGGACGGCATCGCGGGCCTCGGCCCGAAGTACGCCTCCCTCGCCTCCGGCTCCGGCGCCTCCAGCGAGATCCCGGACATGGACAAGCTGCCCGCGCCGCTGCGCACGGTCATGGAGAGCGCGTACGGCCACGGCATCGCGGACGTCTTCCTGATCGCCGCCGTGATGGCGCTGCTCGCCTTCCTGATCACCCTGTTCATCAAGGAGGTCCCGCTGCGGACGGCGGGCGCGATGGCGCAGGCGGCGGAGGAGCCGGTGACGGCGGTACCGGCCGACGCCGCTGCCGAGATCCGTGGCGAGGCCCGTGCCGAAGTCGGTGCCGAAGTCGGTGCCGGCGCTCCTGCCGAGGATCCCGACGAGGTGTCCGCGCCCGCCGTCGAGGCCGGTACGGGCATCCGGGTGCACGGTCATGTCCGTGGCGCGGAGGACGCTCCCGTCCCGCAGGCCGCCGTCACCCTGATCTCCCCGGCCGGCCGCCAGCTCGGCCGCTCGGTCGCCCGGCCCGACGGCGCCTACGCGCTGGACGCGCCCGGGGCGGGGTCGTACGTCCTGATCGCCTCCGCGGACGGGTTCCGGCCGCACGCGTCCACGATCGTGGTGAACGGCGAACCGGTCGCCCACGACGTCCTGCTCAGCGGGACCGGCGGGCTGAACGGGACCGTCCTGGCCGGCGGGTCCGGCGATGCCGTCAAGGACGCCCTGGTGGTCGTCACCGATGCGCGCGGCGAGCTGCTGGCCACCGGGACCACCGGTGAGCGGGGCGAGTTCGGCTTCGCGGAGCTGGTGCCGGGTGCCGTGACGGTCGCGGTCGACGCGCCCGGGTTCCGGCCGCGCGCGCTCCCCGTGGAGATCGGCGGGACCGGCGTGACCCGGGTGGAGGTCGCCCTGGAGGCGGGCGCCCGGCTCCAGGGTGTCGTACGGGCGCCGCACGGTCCGCTGGCCGACGCGCGGGTGACGCTCGTGGACGCGGCGGGCGACGTGGTCGGCACGGCGACGACGGGCCCGGACGGGGCGTACGCCTTCGCCGACCTGGACGCCGGCGCGTACACGGTGACCGCGAGCGGCTATCCGCCGGTGGCCACCGCGCTGACCGTCGCCGGGGACGGGACGGACGGGCACGACATCGAGCTGGCCCACCAGGAGGAGTAGCGGTTCGCCGGGCGACGGGCGGGTGGCGGGGTGCTGTGGGCGCCCCGCCACCCGCCCGCCCGTCTCCGCCAGCCCCCGGGGCGGAACCCGCCTACGCTGGCCCCATGGCACCGAACATCGCGACCAACACCTCCGTCACGCTCGCCGAGTTGCTGGACTTCGTCCGTCCCCGGCACCGCGCGATCCTGCTGACCCGGCGGGGCAACGGCGGCCCCCAGGGGTCGCCGCTGACCTGCGGGGTCGACGACTCGGGCCGGATCGTCGTCTCCACCTACCCGGAGCGCGCCAAGACCCGCAACGCCAAGCGTGACGAGCGGGTCAGCGTCCTCGTGCTGAGCGACGAGTGGGACGGGCCGTGGGTCCAGATCGACGGCACGGCCGAGGTGATCGACTCCCCCGACTCCGTGGAGCCCCTCGTGGAGTACTACCGGAACATCGCGGGCGAGCACCCCGACTGGGACGAGTACCGGGCCGCCATGGTCAAGCAGGGCAAGTCGATCATCCGTGTCACACCGGAGCGGTGGGGTCCGGTGGCGACCGGGGGCTTCCCGGCGCGGCTGGCGCAGGACTGAGGGTCCTGAGGGTCCTAAAGGTCCCGAGGGAACAGTGCCAGGCGCGCCGGGGTTCGCCCGCGTCAGCCGCTCGTCTCCTGGGTCAGGTCGTAGAAGGTGGCCGAACCCACCGTCACCTCCTTGAAGTTCTCCTGGACCCAGGTGCTGATCTGCGAGGACGTGCCGTCCCCGCCCATGCCGCCGCCCATGCCGCCTCCGGTGCCGCTGGAGATGAAGTAGTGGACCTTGCCCTCGGCCACGTACTCCTTGAACTGGGCCAACGTCGGTGACGGGTCGGTGCCGTTGAAGCCACCGATCGCCATCACGGGCTCGCCGGTGGAGAGTTGGTAGCTCGCGGCGTTCTGCGAGCCGACCGCGGCGGCCGCCCAGGTGTAGTCGTCGGCGTCGGTGGTCAGCAGCTTCCGGGCCTCGGTGGAGACGTCGGCGCCGTTCAGCAGGCCGCCTGCGCCGCCGCCTCCGCCGCCGCCCATGCCTCCGGCGCCTTCACCGAGTTGTCCACCGGGGCCGGTCTGCTGGCCCTGGCCTTGGCCTTGGTTTTGGCCCTGCCCCTGACCCTGGCCCTGGTTCTGGCCCGGCATGCCGCCGCCCGGGAAGCCGTTGCCGCCGCCCTGCTGGTTCTGGCCCGGCTGGCCCTGGCCCTGGCCCTGGCCCTGGCCCTGCTGGCCGCCGAAGCCGCCCGGCATGCCACCGCCGCCTCCGCCACCGGGGCCGCCGCCGCCCGGACGTCCGCCGCCCATCATGGACGCGCCCGCCGGGCCCGCCGTCACGATGGACCCGGTGTGGCCCTCCTGGAGCGTGCTGACGGTGTACGCCGTCGGACCGGCCAGCGCGGCCACCAGGCCGAGGGAGGCCGCCGCGAGGGCGAGGGTGCGCGTGATCCGGCCCGCGAAGATCAGGCCGAGCGCGGCGACCAGGCCGCCGACCAGGACCAGCCACTTCAGCCAGGGCAGGTAGTCGGGGGTGCGGTTGAGCAGGACGTACGACCAGGAGGCCGCCGCGACGACCGAGGCCGCGAGGCTGATCGAGGCCCACAGCTCGGACCGCCGCTCCCACAGCAGACCGGCGCCCATGCCGATCACCGCCGCCAGATAGGGGGCGAGGGCCACGGTGTAGTACTGGTGGAAGATGCCCGCCATGTAGCTGAAGACGACCATGGTGATCAGCAGCGAGCCGCCCCACACCAGCAGCAGCCCGCGGGTGGCCGAGGTGCGGCCGTACTTCCGGGTCGCGACCAGTCCGGCGATCAGCAGGACCAGCGCGGCCGGCAGCAGCCAGGAGATCTGGCCGCCGATCTCGGAGTTGAACATCCGGTCCCAGCCGGTCTCGCCCCACTGCCCGGTGTTGCCACCGCCGCCGCCCCCGCCGACGCTGCCCGTCTCCTCGCCGTTGAGACGGCCGAGACCGTTGTAGCCGAAGGTCAGTTCGAGGAAGGAGTTGTTCTGGGAGCCGCCGATGTAGGGGCGGGAGGACGCGGGCCACAGCTCGACGATCGCGACCCACCAGCCGCCGGCCACGATCAGCGCACCGGTGGCGGCCGCGAGCTGGCCGAGGCGCTTCCTGACCGGGACCGGTGCGCAGACCGCGTAGACGATCGCGAGCGGCGGCAGGATCAGGAACGCCTGGAGCGTCTTGGCGAGGAAGGCGAAACCGATCGCGACCCCGGCCCACAGCAGCCACCTGGTCCGGCCGTCCTCCACCGCGCGGGCGACGAAGTAGCAGGCCACGGCCAACAGCAGGGCCAGCATCGCGTCCGGGTTGTTGAACCGGAACATCAGCGCGGCGACCGGGGTGAGCGCGAGCACGCCGCCCGCGATCAGACCGGCAGCGGGGCTGAACCGGCGGCGCACGGAGGCGTAGACGACGGCGACCGTGCCGACGCCCATCAGCACCTCGGGGACGAGGATCGCCCAGGAGTTCAGGCCGAACAGCCGTACCGACAGGGCCATCGGCCACAGCGAGGCCGGGGGCTTGTCGACGGTGATCGCGTTGCCCGCGTCCAGCGAGCCGAAGAAGAGGGCCTTCCAGGACTGGCTGCCGGCCTGGACGGCCGCGGAGTAGAAGGAGTTGGCGTAGCCGGAGGCGCTCAGGTTGTACAGGTAGAGCAGGAGGGTGGCGGCGAGCAGGGCGAGGAAGGCCGGGCGGACCCAGCGGGGGTCCTCGGGCCGGCCGCGCCACAGTCTGCGGTGCGGGGGCTGCTTCGGTTCACTCGGCGCGGGGGAGGGGGCGGCCGGCGGTGCGGTCGTGTCCTTCGGCTCCTTCGGCGGCGGGGTCGTCGTCGGGTCGAGCTGGGTGGTCATCGGGCGTCCCCCGGGTCGGTGTCGTGGGGACGCACCGGCTGCTGCAGGCGCAGGGTGGCGTCCCTCCAGGTGCCTTCGAGGGCGCGGCCGTCGTGGGTGTCGTGCGTGCCGTACGCCTTCGTGGCAAAGGTGATGTGGTCATGGGTGGTGCGGGCGTGGGTGGTGCCGTCGTGGGTGGTGCCGTCGTGGGCCGGGCCGTCCTGGGCCGGGCCGTCGTACGTCGTCGTCTCCCGTCGGTCCGGGAACACCCACGCCCGGAAGAGCAGGAAGCGCAGGACGGTCGCCGCGAGGTTGGCCGCGACCAGGACGGCGAGTTCGGTGGAGTGCGCGGGGTCGGAGTTCGCGGCGTCGAGGGCGGCGAGCGAGCCGCTGGTCAGCGCCAGGCCGATGCCGAAGACGACCAGCCCCTGCGCCTGGTGCCGGACGGCACCGCTGCGGCCGCGTACGCCGAAGGTCAGCCTCCGGTTGGCGGCGGTGTTGGCGACCGCCGAGACCAGCAGCGCCAGCGCGTTCGCGGTCTGCGAGCCGCCGAACAGCCGGAAGCCGCTGTAGAGCAGCAGGTAGAACAGGGTGGAGAGGCCGCCGACGACACAGAAGCCGACGAGCTGACGGGCCAGTCCGCCGGGTACGTCCGTGAGGTCCCGGTCGCGCGGATCGTCGCCGAACGGCCTGGTCAGCCGGTCCAGCGGCAGCGACCCGGTGGCCAGCGCCTTCCCTACGCGCCACACGCCCTTCAGGTCGTCGGTCGCCGTCTTCACGATGTGCACCGTGGAGTCCGGGTCGTCGACCCAGTCGACCGGCACCTCGTGGATACGCAGTCCGGCCCGCTCGGCGAGCACCAGCATCTCGGTGTCGAAGAACCAGCCGGTGTCCTCCACCAGCGGCAGCAGCACCCGCGCCACATCGCGCCGGATCGCCTTGAAGCCGCACTGGGCGTCGGAGAAGCGGGCCTGGAGCGAGCCGCGCAGGATGAGGTTGTAGGCCCGGCTGATGAACTCCCGCTTCGGCCCGCGCACCACCCGGGAGCTACGGGCGAGCCGGGAGCCGATCGCCAGGTCGGAGTGGCCGGAGATGAGCGGGGCCACCAGCGGCAGCAGCGCGTTGAGGTCGGTGGACAGGTCCACGTCCATGTACGCGAGGACCGGGGCGTCGGAGGCGGACCAGACGGTCCGCAGCGCCCGGCCGCGGCCCTTCTGCTCCAGCCGGAAGGACGTCACCTCCGGGATCCGGTCCGCCAGCCGCCGCGCCACCATCGGGGTGGCGTCCGTGGAGGCGTTGTCCGCGATCGTGATGCGGAAGGGGTACGGGAACGTACGCGCCAGGTGGTCGTGGAGTCTGCGCACGCACGGCTGGAGGTCCTTCTCCTCGTTGTAGACGGGGATCACTACGTCCAGGACAGGCGTACCGGCTGTGGCGGCCGGGAGGTGCTCCCGCGCCGGCAGGGTGCCGGGAGAAGAGTCGGTTCGCATGCCGACGACTCTCCTCAGGCGCCCTGTCGCACCCATGTGGTGGCCCTGTGCCCGACCTGTGAGTCGAGTTGCCGGTTCGTTTCGGGCGCCGGGCGGAGCACGGCGGGCCCGAGCGCGGGCAGATGCACGGTGAACACGGTACGTCCGGGCGCGCTGTCCACGGTCACGGCGCCGCCGTGCGCGGTCGCGACGGCCTGCACGATGGCGAGGCCGAGGCCGGTCGAGCCGGAGGCGCGGGAGCGCGAGGAGTCGCCGCGGGCGAACCGTTCGAAGACGTGCGGGAGCAGGTCGGGCGGGATGCCCTGACCGTCGTCCTGGACGTCGACGCACAGCCACGGCCCGTCCCGCCGCACGCGCGCGGTGACCGTCGTACCGGGCGGGGTGTGCGTGCGGGCGTTGGCCAGCGTGTTGACGAGCACCTGCTGGAGCCGCGCCGAGTCGGCGGACACCAGGGCGGGTTCGTCGGGGAGGTCGAGGCGCCAGACGTGCTCCCGTCCGGCGGCGCGGGCGTCGCTGACGGTGTCGATGACCAGCGGGACGAGGTCGGTCTGCTCGAACCGGAGCGGGCGGCCCGCGTCGAGGCGGGCGAGCAGCAGCAGGTCCTCGACGAGCAGGGTCATCCGGCCGGCCTCGGACTCGATACGGCCGAGCGCGTGCCGGGTGTCGGGCCCGACCTCCTCACGGCCGCGCCGGGTCAGTTCGGCGTATCCGCGGATGGAGGCGAGGGGGGTGCGCAGTTCGTGGCTGGCGTCCGCGACGAAGCGGCGTACCCGCATCTCGCTCTCCTGGCGGGAGTGCAGGGCGCCGTGGACGTGGTTCAGCATGCGGTTGAGGGCGGCGCCGACCTGGCCGACCTCGGTGTGCGGATCGCACTCCGCCTCCGGCACGCGCTCGCTGAGGTTGACCTCGCCGGTGTGCAGGGGCAGTTCGGAGACCCGGGTGGCCGTCGCGGCGACCTTGCGCAGCGGGCGGGTGGCGACGCCGACGATCACCGTGCCGGCGATCCCGGCGGCGACCAGTCCGGCGGCGGTGACGCTCAGCTCGACGAGGATCAGGGTGTTGATCGTGTTGTCGGCGTCGGTGGTGGGGATGGCCACGTAGTACGCGGAGTCGTCGTTGCTGGAGTAGACGACGCGGTATCCGCCCAGTCCGGGCAGGTCCACGGTGTGCTCGCCGCCGTCCTGGGAGACGGAGTTGAGCACCTCGGTCTGGTCCTCGGTGAGCGGCTTGTGGTCCATCTCGTAGTTCTTCGCGGCCTGGGGCGCCACACCGCGCTCGGCGCTGGTGACGGTGCCGTTCACGACCTTGGCGGCGATCGTGCCGGTCGGCTGGGGGCCCTTGGTGACGAACGCCGCGAGGTCGGTCTCCTGGGCCGTGAGCTGCTGGTCCGGTCCGGTGATGCCGTTCTTGGGCTGGTCGGGCGGCCCCCCGAAGTCGCGGGGCGCGACCCGCGCGGCGACCTCCCTGAGCCGGCCGTCGAGCTGCTCGTACAGATGGGAGCGCAGCGCGAGCGTCGTCACCGTGCCGATCACGGCGCATACGACGGCGATCAGCACCACGGACGCGACGACGAGCCGGGCCCGCAGGGTGCGCGGCTGTCCCGGCCGGGTCTTCCGCGGACGCGGGCGCTGTCGCGGTTGGCGTCGCGGTCCTGGTTGTGGTTGTGGTCGCCGTCGCCCGCTCATGAGGCCGCGGGCTTGATCAGGTATCCGGCGCCGCGCCGCGTGTGGATCATCGGCTCCCGGCCGGCGTCGATCTTGCGCCGCAGGTAGGAGATGTACAGCTCGACGACATTGGCCTGGCCGCCGAAGTCGTAGGACCACACGCGGTCGAGGATCTGCGCCTTGCTGAGCACGCGCCGCGGGTTGCGCATCAGGAAGCGCAGCAGCTCGAACTCCGTGGCGGTGAGATGGATGTTGTCCCCGGCCCGCGAGACCTCGTGGCTGTCCTCGTCGAGGGTGAGGTCGCCGACGACCAGCATCGAGTCGGAGCGCCGGTCGGCGGCACCGGAGCGGCGGATGAGCCCCCGCAGCCGGGCCACGACCTCTTCGAGGCTGAACGGCTTGGTGACGTAGTCGTCGCCGCCGGCGGTGAGACCGGCGATACGGTCCTCGACGGCGTCCTTGGCGGTCAGGAACAGCACCGGGACGTCCGGCAGCTCGCGCCGCAGCCGGCCGAGGACGGTCAGCCCGTCCATGTCGGGCAGCATCATGTCGAGGACGACGGCGTCGGGCCGGAACTCCCGGGCGGTCTGGAGGGCGCCCGTGCCGTCCCCGGCACTCCTGATCTGCCATCCTTCGTAGCGCAGGGCCATGGAGAGCAGTTCGGTGATCGACAACTCGTCGTCCACCACAAGCACGCGGACGGGGCTCCCGTCCGGCCTCAGCAGTTCGGTGCGCCCCTGGGGCGAGGTCGTGGTCATGGGGGACACCATGTCGGGGCGCTCTGAGAACACGCTTTCACCAGTCTGTGATTTCCCTGAGAAGTACACAGGGATCTCTCAGGGAGGGACTGGGAGGACCTGGAAGGACCTGGGAGGGTCTTCCGGGTAAGCGCTGTCTCGATCTCAGGGCTCGGCCTCATGATTCGGCCTTCATGATTCGGCCTCATGGCTCGCGCCCTCAGAACAGCCCGTCCTGAAGGGGCGCGGCGGTCTTGAACTCTCTTATGGGCACCCGCACTTCCCCCTCATCAGTGGCTGGCACCAGGTCCCACCCGCTCAGCAGGCGCGTGTCCAGGACGACGACCCGGTTGCCGGTCGCCAGATGCAGATCGGGGCCGGCGGCAGCCACCAACTCCCCACTGACGGCGCCCCCGGCGACCAGCTCGGTCACCTCGCCGCGGGCGGCGGGGGCGTGGTCGAGCCCGAACACCGCCACATGGTCGACGGCTTGGAAGGGCTCACGGGTCAACGACTCGGGCCAGCCGGTCAGTCCGACGGCCTTCGCGTGCAACTCAGCGATCTCGGCGGCCCTTTGTTCTTGTTCGAGGTCCGGCAGGGCGGCTCGCACCGCGCGCTTCTCGCCGTAGGGGATCCGGTCGGGGACGCCCAGGGCGGCGCGCAGCAGTTCCTCGCTGCGGCGGGCGGCCATCAGCGGTCCGGTGCCGAGCCAGGTGAAGCAGACGGCGCCCTGCTCCAGCAGCCGTGCGGACCCGCGCTCTACGGCCGTGATCCCGACCTTGGCCAGTCCCGGCCCGAACCACGCCAGGTAGACGCGGTAGGGCCGGGGGTCGTCGGCGATGCCGTCCGCGGCGACGGAGTGCGCCCGGTCCAGCCGCGCGCACTCCTCGCAACGGCCCCCGGTGCTGCGCGCCGACACCGCCGCGCGCAGCGGACACATGTGTCCACGAGCCCCGGCACACTCCCGCACACCCCCCTCGACGACCCCGAAAGCCACGCGTCTCCCCCAGGACAGCGCGCTACGACGCCCCCCGGCCCACGTCAGCACCGGCCGCTCCGCCGACCAGCGCAGCCCGGTGCTCTTCCATGCCTGTGCCATCACCCGCAACGGTAGGCGCCGGCACTGACAACGCGCTCCGGCCTGCGGATCCGCGCCCGGCGAGCCGACAGCCCAGGCACCCCGGATGCCCGGAGCGCGCCGCCGTGTCCCGGACCCGCATCCCCCACTCGCCCCGGGGCCGCACCCCGGGCGGCTTGCCCCACCCGGCCAGATGCAGCCCCCAGGTGACCAGCGCGGCGACGGCGACGATCACCAGCCCTCCGCCCACCAGCGCACCGGCCCCGGCACAGACGCCGAGCCCGGTCACGGTGGTCCCCACGGTGGCGACGGCGACACCGGTCCAGCCGGCGACGGTGTGCCCTTCGTCGTACAGCGCCATGGCGATTCCCTCACGATCTAAGAAGATGGAAAACTACTTACAAGGTAAGAGAAGAAGAAAGCAGATAACAAGGGACCAGCACAGAAGAGCCGCACGCCACGCACCCGCAGCCTCACCAGGAGCCGTCCCCGCGATGACACCCCCGCCCCGCCCCGCCGCCACTCCCGTAGAAGCGCTGTCGGCGATGGACGACCTGATCGCGGCCAGCATGGTCGGCCAGCAGGAGATGGCCCAGCGCCTCGGCCTGAACGTCACCGACCTGACCTGCTTCGCCTACGTCCTCCAGGCCGGCGAACACCTCCTGACCGCCGGCGAACTGGCGACCCGGGTCCAGGTCACGACCGGCGCGGTGACCGGCATCCTCAACCGCCTCGAACGCGCCGGCTACGTCACCCGCCGCCCCGACCCCCACGACCGCCGCCGCGTCCGCGTGGCCGCCGAACCCACCGCGGTCGCCCGCGTCCACGCCCTCTACCAGCCGTACTACGACCGCCTCAACACCCTCTTCGCCGACTACACCCCGGCCGAGATCGCGGTCCTCACCGACTGGTTCACCCGCGCGACGGCCCTGGCCCACACCTACCGCCGCGAACTCCGCGTCCAGGACGGGACGGGCACTCCCTAGTCCCGGTCGTCACCTGCCCGCCGACGCACGAAGGGCGGCCGCGCACGTGGGTGCGCGACCGCCCTTCCTCCGCGACGGCGGGAACGGGCTCAGCCGATGGCGTAGGCCCGGTAGACCGTCTGCACCGAGCGGTTCCCGGCGGCGTCCTTGACCTCGGAGCGCAGCGCGACGGCGCCGGACGCCGGGTTGCGGACGGTCGCCTGCCAGGCCGAGCCGGAGCGCTTGACCGTCGCCGCCTTCCAGGTCTTGCCGCCGTCGGCGGAGGACCAGACCTTGACGGACTTGGCGGTCACCTTGGTGAACTTCGTGTCGGGGTTCTGGGAACCGCGCACGGCACTCACGTTGACCGTCGTGGTGCTGCTCGGCGCGGCCTGGTTGCGGGTGTTCAGCCCACTCGGCAGGAAGCGGGTGAGGAAGACGGGCGCGACCGCCGACTTGGCCGGGTCGGCCTTGAAGTACCAGTCGAGGGTGACGCGCGACGACAGCATGCCGGCGGGGAACGTGATGCCCGGCCGGTGGCGCTGCGCGTCCACGGTCAGGCGGTACCAGCCGGCCGAGCCGATCCGGGCGGAGAACTCGGCGCCGCTGTTGCCCCAGTTGGTCAGGGTCTTCTTCTTGACGGTGGTGCCGCCCTTGGACAGGACCACCGTCTCCTTCGTCGGGTCGGTCGCGGTGACACCGACGTCCGGGTCGCCGATCAGGCCCTCCGGAACGAAGTACACGGACTTCTGCCAGACCGTCGGCAGATAGTGCAACGGCCCCCAGACGGCCCGGCCGAACGGCTGGGTGACGCTCTGCCCCGCCTTCAGCGTCCTGACCTTCGGGAAACCGCCGCTCACATGGTCGCCGTTGCTCGCGTAGACGTCGTCGCGCGGCTGCCAGGTCCCGGGGGTCACATGGGCGGTGGCGCTGTACGGCACGCTGTCGGCGTGGACCTCGGCCATCAGGTCGCTCGTGCAGTCGTCGGTCTTCGGCCGTGCCTGGAGCGCGACGCCGTTCTGACGGGCCATCTGCGTACCGCCGCGCACCGAGAAGCGCACGGTCGCCATGTTCGCCCGCTTGAACGTCCCACCGGGCGTGGCCGGGATGCCGGTGGTCTTCTTCACGGCGATGTAGCTGTCGTCACCCGACCACTGCGCCAGGTACCCGAACTGAAGCAGCTTGGAGGAGTTCGGGATGACGTAGAGGGACCCCGCGTCGTTCCACGCGCCCACGCTGTAGGCGGAGGGCATGTCACTGACGCTGGCGGCGCACACCTGCGCACTGATCCGCGGCGGCCCGATCACGTCGGCGGGCGCGTCGAGGCCCACCTTGACGGCCTTGCCCTTGCGCGCGTCGAGCGTCACCGAGGTGCTGCCCGCCACCTTGACGACCTTCGCGCCAAGGGTGTCGATGCCGAAACCATCCTTGGTGCTCTCACTGATGTCGGCCATCGCGATGTACTGCCCCGCCGGCAGGCTGATCCGCTTACCGGACTTGACCGTGTACGTCCGCCCGGACGAAACGGCGACGACCGTGACCGTCGTCGCGACCTTGCCACCCTGCCGCCCCAGCGTGGTGACGGCCAACGACCCCGAAGCGGCCTGCGCGGAAGCCCCACCCACAACCAACGGCGCCAGCGCGGCGACCACACCCACGAAGGCGAGCGATCTCCATCGCACCATCATCGTTTCCCCCCTCGAACCCCAAAGCTGATCAATCCTAGCCATGTCACGGACATGGCAGCTCAGCCAGGGGCGGCAGGTCACGGGCCACCGCCGGCGGCTACGAGGCAGGCCGACCTGCTTCCAGGGCTTGGCCTGCTCGCCGGCACGATGGTCCCGTGGTCGACCCGGAGCGCATCAGAGCAGAGACCGTGGCGTACTTCCGAGCACTCGATGAGAACGCCATCCTGAGGCACCACTTCCGCCACGTCGACGAGGAGGGTGGTCTGTGGTGGTTCGAGGCCGTGGCCGACCGCGGCAAGTTGGTGGCCGTCAAGCAAGCCGAGCTGACTCCGGCCGGCCGACTCCACCAGTACAACTGGGAGCACCTGGAGGATGAGCACGGCTTCCTGACAGACCAGGCGATCGACCCGGACGAAGACCCGCTGGAAGCCATCCCGGCCGAAGAGTTCCAGCGGGTGTGGACGCGGTGACACTCCCGCAGCCTCTTGGTCCTGAGCCGGGGCCGTTCAGTCGAGGAAGTAGGACCAGAAAGGGATCGCGGCGTACTGATGGTCTTCGCGTGTCGGCACAGGGCGACCGAACTCGTGGTGGAAGTAGTCGACCAGATCGGAGCCGTAGTAAATGATGTCCGTCTGGTACATCGACAGCACAGGGGTACCGGTGCGGTCTGGATCGGCCAGCAGGTAGCGGTGCGAGTAAATCGGCACCATGACCGGGACCTTGGTCAAGTACGTGCGCGCCACTTCCAAGGCATCCTGAGTGACCGTCGGCCGCGGCTCCCAGTCCGGATGCCAGAAGCCGTTGTGCTCCACGTCGAACAGCACCCCGTGCACCGGCCAGGCCAACCGCTCCGCCAGGTCCTCCGGCTCGCCGTCCCGCCAATCGGGCCAACGACTGCTCCCCGTAGGTAGCCCTGCCCCCAGCAGGGTCCGATGCTCCGGCGCGAAGCGGAACCCCCAGCGCTCCTCGACCTGGTCGAGTTCCCGCTCGGTCATACCTCGCTTCACCTCGACGCGGGCAGAGAGCATGGCAATCAACGCCTCGGCGTCTTCGGAACTCGGCTTCCCCTGCGCGTCGTTCGCCTACGCGGCACCCACGGTCAAGGAGTAGTCCACATCAACCGCGAAGTCCTGTGCCCGACCACGAATAGTCAGGGTGTGGTTCCCGGGCTTCAGTGGGGGCAACTGGACCCAGAGGCCGCACCCGGTGGTCGTGAAGCGCCCGTCCGTGCCTGTGACGGGGTTGAGGGCGACGCTCTGCACGGAGATCGACTCTCCTAGGCTGGTCTCCGAGTCGACCTCCTCGCCGTCCAGGACGGCGGACCCGTTGGCCGAGTTCATGAAGATCGCGCAGTCCGTCGGCTCACCCATCAGGTTCACCAGGGGAAACGCGACGGGGACCCCTTCGGGGACGCTGCACGTGCGCTTGGCCTGAGTGCCGAAGGTGCCCGCCAGAAACCACACGTCTGACGGCTGGTTACGCTCACAATCGCTGCCGTCCTCGTCAGCGACCGGGTTGGTGCCCACAGGTTCCGACAGCGCCCACGTCCACCATCGGCTCTGCAGATCCTCAGGAGAGAGACCGGCTTGCGTCGACGACTGTGCGCCTGAAGCCGGAGATGTCGAGTTCTCTGATCCCTCGGCCCGCCCACGCTCGCATCCCACCAGTGCCATAAGGACCATGGCCGTGAGTGCCACTCTGCCGGTCTTGATCTTCACGAGTTCCCCTCCCGTGCCGCGCCCCTGAAACGCAAGAGGCCCCGGATCTCTCCGGGGCCTCTTGTCACTGTGCACTCGGCAGGATTCGAACCTGCAACCTTCTGATCCGTAGTCAGATGCTCTATCCGTTAAGCTACGAGTGCGTGTTATTCGGTTTTTCTTGTCTTCGCTTCCGGCCCTTGCGGCCCGCTCGCGGCGACAGGAAGAACATTACATGACTGCCGCCGACATGTGAAATCCGTTTGCCGCACCCCTTGTGAGCTGCGGAAACGCCGTTTGAGCGGGTGTCGGTGATCATGCGTGGGAACGACGAAGCCCCGGTCCTCACGGACCGGGGCTTCGGTGTATCGCGCGGAGGCGGAGGGATTTGAACCCTCGATGGGCTTTAAGGCCCAAACCGCATTAGCAGTGCGGCGCCATAGACCGGACTAGGCGACGCCTCCCGCACAACCGCTCGCGTGCGTGCGAGTGGTGCGTGCAGATGATGACACAGTCGAGCGGGGTGTCACCAATCGACGTCCACGGTACTAGGCAGGCGGGCCGCAGGGCAAAGCACTTGCCCGGGCGCAACGTCGTCGGCCGTGTCGCGTTGGGCAGGGCATGTTCCAGGTCGTCCCGGTGCGCCGGGTTCTCGTCAGCATGTATGCGGCCGGCGTCGCCGCCACCGCCGTCGTCGTCGGCGCCGGGCCGGCCGCGCCCTCGGGCGCCGGTGCCGCGTACGCCGCGCCGCCGCCCGTCCGTGACGAGGACCGGGTCCAGGATCTCCGCGGCGACCGTCTCGTCGTGACCGTTCGGCGCGCCGGCGGTGGCGCCGACGGGACCTTCGAGGTGGTGTGCCGGCCGGGTCCCGGGCACGGCAGCCATCCGGACGCGGGCGGCGCCTGCCGTGCCGTGGAGCGGAACACCCGCTGGGGGCGGGACCCCTTCGCGCCCGCGCCCGCCGACGGGGTCTGCACCATGCGGTACGGCGGTCCCGCCACCGCCCGTGTCACCGGGCGCTGGGCCGGTCGGCCGGTGGACGCGGTCTTCGACCGCAGCGACGGGTGCGCGATCGAGCGGTGGGACCGGTTCGTACCCCTTCTGCCCGATCTGCGCCGGGCGCCGCATCCTCTCGACGACTTCCGCCGATGAACCGCCCGGCGCCCTCACCGCCTTCACCTCCTTCGCAGGCCCCACCCGACCGGGTTCCGTCCGCACAGGTGGCGCACAGGGGAAACACCCGTCCCGTGGAAGTCCCGCGAAGGTCGTGCGTACGGTCGGATGTGCGGGTGGGCACGCGGGGGGAGGTTTCGTGTCACTTCGTGGTGCGAGGTGCCTCTCATCCGGCGCCTGTGAGCGCCCCCCAGCCCTTAGACTCCCTCGCGTGACACGCTGCGGGCCGGTTGGCACTATGGCCCGAGCGGTCGGCACGTTGCGGTAACAGGGAGGAAGCGACTCGTGAGCAGCAGGCCATCCCGAGGCGCTGCTCGCCTCGCAGCCATACTCGATGCCCTTCCCGACGCGTTGGTGCTGGTCAACGCGAACGGGACCGTCGTCAACGCGAACACCATCGCGCTGGAGGCGTTCGAGACCCCGGGTACGGCGCTGGTGGGGCGGGGCCTGCTCGATCTGCTCCCGCAGTTCGACTCCAAGCTGATCCCGGGCTCCATGCGGCGGCCCGACCACATGGACCCGCGCGGCCGGACCAAGCCGACCCGCATGGTCGCCCGGCGCACCGACGGCTCCGAGTTCCCCGTCGAGGTCACCAGCGCGAACCTGGAGAACGGCCAGCAGGCGTACGACGGCTACGGCTACGCCGCTGACGAGCTGCTGATGCTCGTCGTGCGCGATCTGTCCGGGACCGTGGACACCGAGGCCGAGCTGGCGCGTTCGCAGCGGCAGACCGAAATGATCCTGCGGGCCGCGTCCGAGGGCGTCGTCGGCACCGACACGGACGGGCGGATCGTCCTGGTCAACCCGGCCGCCGCGCAGATCCTCGGCTACCGGGCCAGCGATCTCGGCGCCAAGGAACTCCACACCCTCGTCCTGCACTCCCGCGCCGACGGCTCGCCCTTCCCCTACGACGAGTCGCCGCTCGCCGACACCCTGCGCTCCGGGCGCAAGCACCGGGTGCGCGGGCAGGTGCTGTGGTCCAAGAGCGGGGACAAGGTCTCCGTCGATCTGACGACCGCCCCCGTGCGCGACGGCGACCAGCTCGTCGGCGCGGTGATGACCTTCACCGACCGGCGGCCGTTCGACGCCCTCGCCGAGGAGAAGGACACCGTCGAGCAGCGGCACGCCGAGGAGCTGGAACGACTCTCCGAGGAGCACGCCTCCGACCTGACCGCGCTGCGCCAGAAGCACGTCACCGAGCTGGAGGAGCTGCGCGAGAAGCACGAGGAGGAGCTGGCGGCGGGCGAAGAGCGCTACGCCGCCCTTGGGGAGCGGGAGAAGGACCGGCACGACGCGCTCGCCGCGCGCTACGACCAGCTCCTCAGCCTCCTCGCCACCTCCCTGCGCGGCCCGCTCGACGAGCTGCGCCGTGAGCTGGCCACGCTCGCCGCGGACGACGCCGGGCAGCTCTGGCCCGAGGCCAACCAGGTCCTGCACCACCTCTCCGCCGGGTACGCGCGGATCACGACCCTCATCGACAACGTCCTCGGCTACCAGCGGCTCGACGCCGGCGGCGAGGCGATCGTCCGCACGAAGGTGATGCTGGACGCCGTCGTGGCCGCCGGTGTCGACGGCGCCGTGGAACTGATCGGGCCGGGGCGGGTGCAGTTCGCCGTCCACGCGCCGCCGATCGAGGCCGAGGTCGACGCCCGGCTGCTGGCGACCGCGCTGGCGCATCTCGTCGCGGACGTCGCGGGGGTCGACGCCACCGGCAACGCGCCCGTCTCGGCGGGCGGTTACATGGACAACACGGTCGTCGTCGCGGCCGCCCAGCGCGGTGAGGTCGTCCGCATCGAGGTGCGCGGCCCTTACACCGGCGGCGACCCGGTGCACGAGCCGATCGTGCGCGGGATCGTGCGCGCGCACGGCGGTGTGCTCCAGACGCACGAGGTGCCGGGCATGAGCGGCAGCGCGTTCGTGCTGGAGGTGCCGTTGGGCGGTGGCGCGGGGGCCGTCCCGCCTCCGGCGCCCGCCGCACTGCCGGCCCTCGCCGGGGGTTCGGACCCCGCGGTCCCCGCGGACGGGGCTCCCGATCAGGGCCACGGGCGGCGCCGGGCGCGCCGTTCCTCCGTCGACGCCTTCCTGGACGGCGAGGTCCCGGGTACGGCGGCCGACGCGGGCGGGGACGCGGACGGTGCCGTTCCGACCGGACGGCGGCGCAGGCGTGCGCAGGCCGCCGGGGAGACGGCCGCCGAGCTGCCCGCACTGCCGGAGGCCGCCGCCGCAGCCGGGGCGGGGGCCTCGGCCGAGGAGGGCGCGTCCGGAGGCACCGGGCGCCGACGCGGGCGGCCCGCCGAGGGTGCGAACGCCGACGCGGGCGCCGGGGTCTCCGAGGGCGCCGTCATGACGGCGGCCGAGCACGCGGCGGGCACCGCGGCGTCGGGTACGGGACTCGGCGGCACCGTGCCGCCGCAGGGCGTGCCCGTGCCGGCCCCGGCCCCGGCCCCCGCCCCGCAGCCGCAGCCGCAGCCTCAGCAGCACGCGCTGCCGCCGGCCCTGCCCGCGGTCGCGTCCACCGACACCGACGAGGGGCAGCCGACGGGGCGCCGACGCCGTGCCCTGGCCGCCGCGTCGGAGCGCGCCGCCGCGGCGGAGGCGGGGCCGCGCGCGGTCTTCGCCCTGCCGCCGGCACAGGCGGACCGTCCGGCGGAGGGCCAGCCCGGGGCCGTGCCGGGAGCCGTACCCGGAGCCGTGCCCGGGGCTTCCGCGCCGCTTCCGGCACAAGCGCAGGCACAGGCGCAGGCACCGGCCGCGGCCGCGCAGCCGCAGATCCCGGCGCAGGCCGCCCCGATGCCCGTACCGGCGGCGCAGATGCCCGTACCGGCGCAGATTCCGCCGGGTGCGCTGCCCATGCCCGGCCCGTCCGACGACGCCCGGATCGACCACGGCCGGCACGACGCCGCCGCGCCCGGACAAGCCGACGACCACACCCCGCCGCAGCCGCACCCCACCACCGCGCCGACCGGCCGCCGCCGTCGGGCGGTGGCCATGCCCGGGGAGGCGGCCGAGGCGACGGGCGCCGTGAGCGGTCCGACGGCGGTTCCGGCGCAGGCCCATGGCCAGGCGCCGACGCCGACGCAGGACGCCGTAGGACAGCCGGTCCCGGCCGGAACGGCCATGCCCGCGGCCCACCCCCTCCCCGCCGCGCAGCCCGCCCCCGTCCCGGCCCAGGGCCAGCCCCTGCCCGCCGAGGCACCGTCCGCGGCGACCCCCGCTCCCAAGCCCCCCACCTCCACCCCCAGCACCGGCACCCCCCTCCCTCCCGAGGCCGTCGCCGCGCCCCGGGTGGCCCAGCCGCTGCCCGCCGCCGCGCCGATGGACCCCAACTCCACGCAGGGCCGTGCCATAAGCGTGCGCACGCTGGGGCAGGGTGTCCCCTTCACCCGGCAGGCCGCGCAGGTGCAGCAGGCACAGCCGCAGGCCCAGGCCACCACGACTCCCGCCCCGCACTCCCCTTCCGGTTCCGGGCGCCGCCGCAAGCTGGGCACGCCCCCGGACCCGACCGCCACCGCCGCACCCCGCCAGGAACAGCCCTCGGCCCAGGCGCATCCCCAGACCGCCCGCCCCCACCCCTCGGCCGAGCAGCCCGTCGCCGTTCCGCCGCAGGCCCCGCTCCCGCCGCAGCCGTCCCTCGCCGGGCAGGCGCGGCTGGTGCCGGGCGGCCCCGCCACGGAGGGCGCCGGACGGTCGTACGCCATAGGCGCCCCGGACGAGAACGCGGCCGAGGGCCCGGAGCCGCTGGACGGTCCCGGCGGGGCCGTCGAGGTGGCGGATCCGCCGCGCCCGGTGCCGATGGACGACGAGCTGCCGCCCGAGCCGCTGGACAACCCGCGCCGGCTGCTGGTGTGGCCGGCGCCGGACGTCCCCACCCAGCAGGCGCTCAGCGACCGCGGCTACCGTCCCGTCATCGTGCACTCGCGCGAGGAGGTGGACGCGCAGATCGCCGCGTTCCCGGCGGCGCTGTTCGTGGACCCGCTGACCGGGCCGATCACCCGGACCGCGCTCCAGTCGCTGCGGCAGGCGGCGGTGGCCGCCGAGGTGCCGGTGATGGTGACGGCCGGGCTCGGACAGGCGACGCGCGAGGCGGCGTACGGCGCCGATCCCGCCGTTCTGCTGAAGGCGCTGGCGCCCCGGGACAGTGAGCAGCACCCGCCGCGGGTGCTGCTGGTCGAGGAGCACGCGGAGATCGCGCTCGCGCTGACCTCGACGCTGGAGCGGCGCGGGATGCAGGTGGCGCGGGCCGCGAGCGACGCGGACGCGGTGGCGCTGGCCGGGCAGTTGCGGCCGAACCTCGTGGTGATGGACCTGATGCAGGTGCACCGCGGACAGGCCGGGATCCTGGACTGGCTGCGCGCGAACGGGCAGCTCAACCGCACCCCGCTGGTCGTCTACACGGCGGCCGTGGACCCGGCGGACCTGCCCCGGCTGGCGTCGGGCGAGACGGTCCTCTTCCTGGCCGAGCGCTCCACCAGCGCCGAGGTGCAGAGCCGGATCGTGGACCTGCTGTCCCGGATCAGCACCAACTAGACCTGACCTGCCCCGCCTACTCCCCTAGGTCCCGACCAGCCGCCGTGCCGCCTCCTTGACCGAGGCGCGCAGGCGGGCGCGGTCGGACTCCGTCTCGCCGGTCAGGATGCGGCTCATCTGGGGGACGACGGTGGCCCAGTTGGCCAGTGCGATCAGCAGGAAGAACAGGTCGGGGGCGGGGATGGCGTCGGAGATCACGCCCCGCTCCTGGGCGTCGCGGACGGCGGCAACCTTGACGGCGTAGTGGTCCTGGCGCTCCGGCTCGTCGGGGAGTTCGGCGCTGCCGTACTCGATGCCCTCCCAGTAGAGGAGGCGCAGCAGTTCGGGGTGGGCGGCGTGATAGTCCATGAGCCGGTCGAGCCAGCCCTCGACGTCGTCCGGGTCGACGGGGACGGCGGCGGCGAGATCCACCATGCAGCGGCCGACGACCTGCGAGAAGAGCTGCGCCTTGTTGCCGTAGTAGGCGTAGATGAGCTGCTTGTTCGCCCGGGCGGCGGCCGCGATGCGGTCGACGCGGGCGCCGGCGACGCCGTACCGCGCGAACTCGGCGACCGCGGCGTCGAAGATCCGCGCCCGGGTCGCGTCGGGGTCCCTGGTGGCTGCCATGACTCCATCGTAGCCACGCTTGTAACCAGTCAGTTGGAAATCGGGAATGCGGCGGCGCCCCCGGCGGTTGCACCCGCTGTTCCGACTCTTCCAACTGTTTGGTTACCTGCTGTCGCCGGCTCCGAGGAGCACCTTTCCATGCAGACCCTGTCCCCCACCGCCGAGCGGCTCCCCACCCGGGCCCGGCGGCCGGATCTCCTGCTCGTCCTCATCGCCCTGTGCACCGCGGTCACGGCCGCCAACATCTATGTCGCGGCCCCGCTGCTCCCGCTCATCGCCCACGACTTCGGCTCCGCGCCCTCGGCCGTGGCCTGGATCGCCTCGGTCGCCCAGTTCGGCTACGCGGCCGGGCTGCTGTTCTTCGCCCCGCTCGGCGACCGCGTGAACCGGCGCCGGCTGGTCGCCGTGCTCTCGCTGGTCACCTCGGCCGCGCTGGTCGCGGGCGCCGCGGCGGCCGGCACCACCGCGCTCGCGGCCGCCGTGCTCGTCGCCTCCGCCGCGACCGTCGTCCCGCAGCTCCTGGTTCCGCTGGTCGCCGAACGCGCCCCGGCGCACCACCGGGCACGCCATGTCGCCGCCGTCATCGCCGGGCTGTTCACCGGCATCGTCGCCGCCCGGGTGCTCGGCGGTCTCGCCGGGCAGGCGTTCGGCTGGCGGGCGGTGTTCGTGGGCGCGGCCGTGCTCACGACCCTGCTCGGCCTGCTGACGGCGGCCGCGCTCCCGGCCGAGGCCCGGCGCCCTCGCGACGGCGGGCTCTTCACCGGTCTGCGCACCATGCCGGGACTGGTGCGCCGCTCCCCCGGCCTGTGGCGGGCCTGCGTGCGGCAGGCGGGGATGTACGGCGCCTGGAGCGCGCTGTGGACCTCGCTGGCCCTGCTGCTGACGGGCGAGGCGTACGGCATGTCCACCGCGACCGCCGGGCTGTTCGGCCTCTTCGGGCTGGCGGCGAGCGTGGTGGCGCCGCTGGCGGGCGGGCTGGTCGACCGGTTCGGCGCGGCGAAGGTGGTCCGCGGGGCGTACGCGCTGGCCGCCGTGTCGGTGCCGTTGTTCTGGCTGGGCGGTCAGGTGGTCGGGGCGCTCGTGGTGGCCGCCGTCGCGATCCACGCGGCGCTGGTCGCCTCCCATGTCGCCAACCAGACCCTGGCCCTGACCACCACCTCCGCACCGGCCACCGCCAACAGCGCGTACGTCGTGGCGGGCTTCGCGGGCGGCGCCACCGCCTCGGCCCTGGCGGGCCTCGCCTACACCCACATCGGCTGGGGCGGGGTCGTCGCGGTGGCGGGCGCGTGGCTGCTGCTGGGCTGGACGACCACGGCCGTACGACGGTGACGACGGCGTCGTACGGCGGTGACCGCCTTCCCCCGCCGAGGGCCGTGGCGTCGTACGGCAGTAGCCGCCTTCCGTCACCGGGGCCGTACGCCGGGCAGGTGCCGCGAGGTGACCTGCCCGGCGCGCTTGTGCGGGCCCTCGGGCCTCAGAGCCGGGTGACGTCCAGCTCGCCCTCGGCGTACTGGCGGCGTAGCACCTTCTTGTCGAACTTGCCGACGCTGGTCTTCGGGACCGCCGTGACGATCGTCCAGCGCTCGGGGAGCTGCCACTTGGCGATGCGGCCCTCCTCGGCGAGGAAGGTGCGCAGCGTCTCGAAGTCGGCGGCGGCGCCCTCCTTGAGGACGACCGTGGCCAGCGGGCGCTCGCCCCACCTGTCGTCGGGGACGGCGACGACGGCCGCCTCGGCGACGGCCGGGTGGGCCATCAGCGCGTTCTCCAGCTCCACCGACGAGATCCACTCGCCGCCGGACTTGATGACGTCCTTGGCGCGGTCGGTGAGGGTGAGGAAGCCATCGGGGGAGATGATGCCGACGTCACCGGTCTTGAGCCAGCCGTCCTCGCTGAACTTGTCGGCGGGGCGCAGGGGTTCGGCGTCGGGGCCGTTGTAGTAGGCGCCGGCGATCCAGGCGCCGCGCACCTCCAGCTCACCCGCGGACTCGCCGTCCCAGGGGAGGCGTTCGCCGCCGGGGCCGGTGAGGCGGGCCTCGACGCCGGCCGGGAAGCGGCCCTGGGTGAGGCGGTAGCCGAACTCCTCGTCCGTGCCGACCGCGTGGGCCGGAGGGCGGGCGACGGTGCCGAGCGGGGAGGTCTCCGTCATGCCCCAGGCGTGGCAGACCCGCATGCCCAGCTCGTCGAAGGCGGTCATCAGGGAGGGCGGACAGGCCGAGCCGCCGATGGTGACCTGGCCCAGCGAGGAGACGTCCCGCGGCTTGGCGGTCAGCTCGGCGAGCAGGCCCTGCCAGATGGTGGGGACGGCGGCCGCGTGGGTGGGCCGCTCCGCCTCGATCATCTCGGCGAGCGGCGCGGGCTGGAGGAAGCGGTCCGGCATCAGCATGTTCACGCCTGTCATGAAGGTGGCGTGCGGCAGGCCCCAGGCGTTCACGTGGAACTGCGGGACCACGACCAGGGAGGTGTCCTGGTCGGTGAGGCTCATCGACTCGGCCATGTTGACCTGCATGGAGTGCAGGTAGATCGAGCGGTGGCTGTAGACCACGCCCTTGGGGTCGCCGGTGGTGCCGGAGGTGTAACACATGGCGGCGGCCGTGCGTTCGTCCAGCTCGGGCCAGTCGTAGGCGGTGGGCTTGCCGGCGATCAGGTCCTCGTACTCGTGGACCCGCGGGGCGACGCCGTCCAGGAGGGAGCGGTCGCCGGGGCCGGAGACGACGACGTGCTCGACCGTCTTGAGGTGCGGGAGCAGCGGGGCGAGCAGCGGCAGCAGGGAGCCGTTGGCTATGACCACCTTGTCGGCGGCGTGGTTGACGATCCACGCGAGCTGCTCGGGGGGCAGCCGCAGGTTCAGGGTGTGCAGGACGGCGCCCATGGCGGGGATCGCGAAGTACGCCTCGACGTGCTCGGCGTTGTTCCACATCAAGGTGGCGACCCGGTCGTCGCCGCTCACCCCGAGGTCGTCGCGCAGCGCGTGCGCGAGCTGGGCCGCGCGGTCGCCGATCTCCGCGAAGGAGCGGCGGTGGGCCTCGCCCTCGCCCGTCCAGGTGGTCACCTGCGATGTGCCGTGGATCTTCGACCCGTGGGTGAGGATCCTCGAGATCAGCAGTGGTACGTCCTGCATGGTGCTCAGCACGGCGTCCTCCCAGGGCGGCGACATTGCCTACGCGGTGGTAACGGTTGCGCTGATTCTGCGCACATACCGCGCGGTATGTCACTAGGTGGCGATGATCGATCAAGTCACAGAGCCGCCCGGGGCATCACATCAGACCGGCTCACCGGCGGACAAGCCCCAGCTCAGAGTCCTCGCGGAGCTTGCCGAGGGCTCGCGAGACGGCCGACTTCACGGTGCCGACGGAGACGCCGAGCACCTCGGCCGTCTGGGCCTCACTGAGATCCTCGTAGTACCTGAGGACGACCATCGCCCGCTGCCGGGCGGGCAGCTTCATGATCGCCCGCCACATCGCGTCGCGCAGCGCCTGCCGCTCAGCCGGGTCGTCGGCGCCGGCCTGCGGCTCGGGCTCCGGCGGCTCGTCGCAGACGAACTCGTCGACCTTGCGCTTGCGCCACTGCGAGGTGCGGGTGTTCACCAGCGCGCGGCGGACGTAGCCGTCCAGCGCCCGGTGGTCCTCGATCCGCTCCCACGCCACGTACGTCTTGGTGAGGGCGGTCTGGAGCAGGTCCTCCGCGTCGCTCGGGTTCGCGGTCAGCGACCGGGCGGTGCGCAGCAGCACCGGCTGGCGGGCTCTCACGTACGACGTGAACGACGGGTACGAGGAGGGCCGCGTCCTGCCGTTCGAAGCGCTGGTGCAGACGGGTGTGGTCATGGCTCCACGCTAGGAGCGCACCCGGGGGCGGCGGATCGCCCGCAGGTGCCGAAGCCGCGTCCGCCTCAGGTTGTAGGGGTGACGCCGACGCCACCTCCTGAAGGTGGACGAGGGGGCACGACGGCCTCGGGGTCGACCCCGAGAGACCCCGAGGGTCGGGTTCACCCGTCCGCAGTCAGCACCAGTCCCGAGGTCGGTACGCCCGTGCCCGCCGTCACCAGGGCGCGGGCGGCACCCGTCACCCGGTTCACGGACGTGCCGCGCAGTTGTCGTACGGCCTCGGCGATGCCGTTCATGCCGTGCAGATACGCCTCGCCGAGCTGGCCGCCGTGGGTGTTCAGCGGCAGCCGGTCCGCCGCGACGAAGGCGGCCGCCTCGCCCGGCGCGCAGAAGCCGAACTCCTCCAACTGCATCAGCACGAAGGGTGAGAAGTGGTCGTACAGGATCCCCACGTCGATGTCGGCGGGCGCGAGCCCCGAGGTCCGCCAGAGCTGCCGGGCCACCACGCCCATCTCCGGCAGGCCGGTCAGGTCGTCGCGGTAGAAGCCGGTCATCTGCTCCTGGGCGCGGCCCGCGCCCTGCGCGGCGGCGGCGATCACCGCGGGCGGGTTCGGCAGGTCGCGGGCCCGCTCCACCGAGGTGACCACCAGCGCCTGGCCGCCGTCCGTCTCCTGGCAGCAGTCCAGCAGCCGCAGCGGCTCGGCGATCCAGCGGGACGCGGCGTGCTCGGCGAGGGTGATCGGACGGCCGTGGAAGTAGGCCGCCGGGTTCGTCGCCGCGTGCCGCCGGGCGGTGACGGCCACCGGCCCGAACGCTTCCTCGGGGCTCATCCCGTAGGTGTACAGGTAGCGCTGGGCGGCCATCGCCACCCAGGAGGCCGGGGTGAGCAGCCCGTAGGGGAGGGACCAGCCGAGCGCGACGCCCTCGGCGGTGGGTTCGCGGCGGGTG
Organism: Streptomyces antibioticus; assembly: GCF_002019855.1. NCBI lineage: Bacteria > Bacillati > Actinomycetota > Actinomycetes > Kitasatosporales > Streptomycetaceae > Streptomyces > Streptomyces antibioticus. The sequence goes on from NZ_CM007717.1 coordinate 4,309,412, forward strand.
ACCCCGGAGCCGAAACGGCGGCCGGAACGCTCGTTGAAGGCGCGGTAGCAGACCACCACCTCCGCCACACCCGCGGCGACCGCTAGCGCCGCCTGCTGGACGGTCGCGCAGGCCGCGCCGCCGCCGTAGTGCACCCGCGAGAAGAAGGACAGCTCGCCCATCCCGCACGCCTGCGCGACGGTGATCTCCGGGCTGGTGTCCATCGTGAACGTCACCAGCCCGTCCACGTCGGCGGCGGTGAGCCCGGCGTCGTCGAGCGCCGCCCGCACCGCCTCCGCCGCCAGCCGCAGCTCACTGCGCCCCGAGTCCTTGGAGAACTCGGTCGCGCCGATCCCGACGACGGCGGCCCGGCCCCCGAGCGAGTCCCGCGCCCGGACGCTCACCGGGGGCCCGCCTCGGGCGTCCGCGCCGGGAGGGTCAGGGTCACCGTGCCGCTGACGTGCCGCCCGATGCCGTTGTCACCGGTCACCCGGACCACGGCCGTCTCCCCGTCGAACGCCTCGACGCTGCCCCTCAACACCATCGTGTCCCCGGGATAGTTGGGGGCACCGAGCCGGATGGCGACCTTGCGGAGCACCGCCGTGGGGCCGACGTGATCGGTGACATAGCGCCCGACGAGGCCGTTGGTGGTGAGGATGTTCATGAAGACGTCCGGCGAGCCCTTGCGCCGGGCCGCCTCCGGGTCGTGGTGCACGTCCTGGTGGTCACGGGAGGCGATCGCACCCGCCACGATCAGCGTCCGGGTGATCTCGATCTCCAGCGGCGGCAGCGCGTCCCCGGCCCTCATCCCGCCACCGCCCGGAACACCGGAAGCGTCAACTCGTCGTCGTAGCGCCGGAATTCCAGCCGTACCGGCATCCCGATCCGCACCTTGTCGTACGGCACCCCGATCACGTTGCTCACCATCCGTACCCCTTCGGCGAGTTGGACGAGCCCGATCGCGTACGGCGGATCGAAGGCCGGGAACGGCGGGTGGTGCATGACGACGTACGAGAACACGGTCCCCTCGCCGCACGCCTCGACGGTGTCCCAGCCGGAGCCTCCGCACCCGGCGCACCCCGGCAGCCACGGAAACCGCAACTCGGCACAGTCGGCACAGCGCTGGAGGAGTAGTCGGTGCGCCCGGACGCCTTCCCAGAAACCGGCGTTGTCCCGATTGACGACGGGGCGGGGGCGGCGGCGCTCGGGCGGCCGGTCCCGGTCCGCCTCGGGCGGTCGGCGGGCGGCCGGGGCGTACTTGAGGACGCGGAAGCGGTGCGTGCCGACCAGGGCGGGTCCGACCCTGACGTCCGTACGGGTCGTGACAAAGTACCCGGTGCCCAGCCGGGTCGTCTTGCGCGGCGAGACGGACTCGATCACGGAGTCGTAGGTGACCTCGTCGCCCGGCCGCAGCGGGCGCAGATACTCCTGCTCGCAGTCGGTGGCGACGATAGAGGTGCACCCCGCCTCCTCCAGGAGGGCGAGCAGCTCCTCGTAGGGGCGGGCCCGGCCGGTGTGGGGGCTCAGACCGGCCATGATCCACGCCTGGAGCATGGTGGGCGGGGCGATCGCGTCGGGGCCGGTGTAGGCGGGGTTGGTGTCCCCCATGACCTCGCACCAGTGCCTGATCATGGGCGCGTTGACGGGGTCGCGTCCGGCGCCGGCGACGGTGGAGGGCCGCCCCTCGTACTCCTTCAGCCGCGCGTAGAGATCGTCGCCGTCGTCACCCATGAGCACGCCCTTCTCCCCGGACCGCCATGGTTTCTGACTGTCCGTCAGATGACTGGGCCTGTCAAGGTCACGCGGACGGAGGGGAGTTCAAGGCGGCGCACAGCGGACAGAGGGGCGTTCGAGGCAGCGCGCATACGACCGCGCGGCGGCGCCGAAGCACCGCCGCGCGATTCGCTCCCCTCCCCCTCCCCCTCACCCCTCCCCGGATCCCCCTCCCGGCCCGATGCGGTTCAGGTCACCACCACAACGGCCCGAAGGCGAGCGCCACCCCGGTATTGCCCTGATTGACCGCCGTGGGCGCCGCGCCGTTGACCTGCGCGGTGTTGCTCTGGTTCGAGGCGCCGCCGCCGACGGCGTTCTGCGCCGTGGTGGACGAGTTGCCGCTGTTGTCGCGCCCGACACCGCTGCCGACGACGCTCGTGACACCCGCGTTCGATCCGCTGTCCGCGAATCCGCCGTTGTCCGCGACCGCGACACCGCTGAAGAGCGCGGCGGTGAGCGGCAGGGCGGAGACGGCGGCGACGATGCGGGCGGTACGGATGCTTGCCATGTCAGTTCCTCCAGAACCATGCACTTCGGAGCTTGCAATACGGCTGGTGCGACGACGACTTGCGCAACTACGGCTTACGCGGCTGCGACTTGTGCGGCGTCGCGAGACCAGAGTTGCCCACCGAATCCCCGGCGAACCGTCCCGGATGTCATGATTCGCACGCAAGCGTGATGACATGTCGATAAACCCCCAGCACGACATTTATCACCCAAGACCGCCCAAGACCGCCCTGGATCACCCGACGGACAGCACCTCGGACACCGTCCGCCCCAGGCGCCCCTTGGGGAGAAGCGTTCCGCCGTACCCTCGGACCCTCTTCCCTTCTTCGAACACCAGTACGACAATAGAGCCATGGCCACCACCGACCGGTTCCCCACCGGGCCCGTCGTCCGGTACCCCGGGCAGGCCGCCAAGCTGGCCCTCGCCCACGCCCTGTCCGCCGCCGAACGCGGCCTGGCCGTGATCCCCCTGTCCCGCACCAAACTCCCGGCCGTGCGCTCCCCCCATCGCGACCGGCCGGACGGCCCGCGCTGCCACGGCGAGTGCGGCCGCCCCGGCCACGGCGTGTACGACGCCTCCACCGACCCGTCCCGTATCCGCGCCCTCTTCGCCGCCGCCCCCTGGGCCACCGGCTACGGCATCGCCTGCGGACTGCCCCCGCACCATCTGATCGGCGTCGACCTCGACACCAAGAACGGCACCGACTCCACCACCGCCCTGCGCGAACTGGCCCTCGGCCACCGCTTCACGATCCCGCCGACGATCGTCGTCATCACCCCGTCCGGCGGCCGCCACCTCTGGCTCACCGGCCCGCCGGACGTCGTCGTCCCCAACTCGGCCGGCCGCCTCGCCCCCGGCATCGACATCCGCGGCGCGGGCGGCTACCTGGTCGGCCCCGGCTCCCGCACCGCCCACGGCGTCTACACCACGGCCCCCGGCACGGACCACCTGGCCCCGGCGCCCTGCCCCCGCGCCCTGCTGCGCCTGCTGCTGCCGCCCCCGCCGCGCCCCCGGGCGGCGCCGTCGACCGGCTCACACGGCGACGGCCTGGTCCGGTTCGTCCTCGCGGCCCACGCGGGCCAGCGCAACACCCGCCTGTTCTGGGCGGCCTGCCGGGCCTACGAGGACGGCATCGGCGAGTCCCTCACCGACGCCCTCGTTACGGCGGCCGTCCACACGGGCCTCACGGAACACGAGGCCCGCTCGACGATCGAATCGGCGGCACGCATGAGCCACGGCCCTACGGCGTGAAGACCTGCTCCAGCCGGTGAATGGCCCCGTCCTCGCCGACGGTGTAGCGGAACACCAGCCCGGAGTCGGGATGGGCGTCCACCCAGTCGATCAGCTCCTGGACGCCGATGCGCTGGTTCTCCGTGCTCTCGACGATCGGCGTGACGGCCGTGACGTACGCGCCCTGGTCCATCGCCCACCGGCTGTCCTCCCCCGTCACGACGAACGGCGCCCCGTCCGTGTCCTTCCCTGGGCACCCCCACGCGCCGTGCTGGAGAACGAGGTTGACCTTGTCCGTGATGCCGTCGATCTCCTCGATCCGGAAGAGCGCGATCTCGTCGGGGTCGACCTCCTCGACGGTGGGCGGCCCATCGGCACAGGGCGCGGCCGAGGGGGTGGCGTCGGCGGCGGGCGCGGCGGAGGCGGGGGAGGAGGGCGAGGCCTTGGAGCCGCCGGGCGTGGAAGCACTGACGGACGGACTCGCCCCCGGCGCCTTGCCGCCCCCACCGGACGGCGTGGCCGAAGAGCCCACGGACCCACCACCGCCGCCACTACCACTGCCCTTACCGCTGTCGTCGTCCCCACCCTGGCACCCGGTGAGAGCGGCGGTCAGCGCGACGCCGGCGAGCACGACGGCAACGGATCTGAGCCGGTTGACCTTGACCTTCATCTGGGACGTCCCCCCTGTTCACGGGCGCCCGGACCGGTCACCCTCACGGAGCGGGACCGTAACAACGCGACCCTCCACCCCACACCCCAGCAAGCCCTTACGTCACACAGCCGGGACACAGCCGTGGCCGGGCGAGGACCGGGGTTACGCGAGCATGCTGGAATGAGCAACGAGAGTTCGGCGCACTCCGGCCACGGCCATGTGGCCCTCCGGATCGGCCCCGCCACCTCCGGCAAGCCGGTGTACGAGACGCTGCCCGCCCGGGCGATCGGCCCCGACACCTACGAACTGACGGGCAGCCCCGGCCTGGTCGAGGGCTGCGCGGCCGGAGATGTACTGAAGGTCGCCGCCGACGGCACGTTCCAGGTCGAACACCGAGGCCCGAACCTCTGCGTCCAGGCATTCGGCGACCCACCCTTCACCGCCGCGTCCCTGAACTCCCTGACCACGGCCTTCGCCCCTCTGAACGGCCTGGTGGAGGCCCCCGCCGACCGCCGCTTCATCGTGGCCACGGTCCCGACGACCGCCGGCGTCCCCGCCGTGGAGAACGTGATGGAGTCCTGGGCATCGGAGGTACCGGGCCGCCTGGAGTGGGGCGTCAGCAACATCTAGGGAGTACGGCCCCCGACCGCCCCACCACCTGGTCAGGGGCCGTTCGTCACCGAGGCGTCGCCATCACCATGACGGCGTTGGCGGCGAACGCCGGCAGCAGAAGCCCGTACAGCACGGCCGGGACGCTGGTGCTGTCGTCCTTCCTCCACGGAGCGGGGCCGCGCCGCTTGTGGTGGTCCCAATGACGCCGCTCGGTGCCGACCCTGGCCAGGACCATGATCGCCACTTCGGCCACCAGGGCGACGACGGCCACGGGCTCGACCGTCATGAAGTCACCTGACTTGCCGCACGCCTGGGAGATGGCAGAGATACCGATGAACGCCTTCACGGCCTCCCGCTCCGCCGAACCGACCCGCTTGCCGTTCACGAAGCGCCAGATGATGTTCGCGGTCTTCTTCGCTCCGTACCGCTTGAACAGCGCCACGGCCCGGACGACCCTGATGCTGGACCCGGCGGGGGCGAAGGAGATCAGAACGGCGGCGACGGCCGCCCCGCACTAGACGACGAACTTGGTCTTGTCCCACCAGGAGAATCCGTTCGCCTTGTGGTTCTGGCTCGCGACACCGGTGAGCTGGGCGAGTGTGGAGACGCGGTCCACGGCAGACGGGATGGGGCAGGGAAGAGTGGTGGGTTGAAATTCTGGATCAGGTGTCGCCGATAGGTTCCGCGAACTCAAAGATGTGCTCCAGCCGCCCTCTGCGGAGTCCCCCACTGTCGAGATCCTTGGTCTCGATGTAGGTGACCTCGCCAACCGTGAACACTCCAGTCACCCGGAAACGGAAGTCGTGCTCCGGAAAGCCTGGTACGCGGCGTGCCCAGTCGGAGCCGACCTGTGGTTGTGTCGTCATCCGGTTAGTGTGCATTGCCTCCCAACGCCGTGCCCCACCGTGCCCGATGGGCCAGGAACTCATGGGAAATCACGGTCACCAACGGGCAGCAAACATGACGAAGGCCCCCGACCGATACTCCTGGTCAGGGGCCATCTCACCTGCGGTGGGTGTGGGATTTGAACCCACGGTGACATCGCTGCCACGACGGTTTTCAAGACCGTTCCCTTAGGCCGCTCGGGCAACCCACCCCGCGCCGTCGATCACTCGGTGGCGCGGGGACAAGAGTAGCGGGTGGGGGTCAGTTGTCGCCGGTTCGGGAGCCGAGGGTGAGGTCTACCGTGTGGGTCTTGCCGTCGCGTTCGTAGGTGATCGTGACCTTGTCGCCCGGCTGGTGGGTCCAGATCTCGCCGATCAGGGTGGGGCCGCTGTCGATCACCGTGTCGTCGAGCTTGGTGATGACGTCGCCGGGCTTGAGGCCGGCCTCGGCCGCCGGGCCGCCCGCCTCGACCGCGTCGGAGCCGCCCGCGCCCTGGTCGGTGATCTTCGCGCCGCCCGTGGACTCGTCCAGGGAGACGGACGCGCCGATCTTGGCGTACACCGGCTCGCCGGTCTTGATCAGTTGCTGGGCGACGTACTTGGCCTGGTTGATCGGGATGGCGAAGCCGAGGCCGATCGAGCCGGACTGGGCGGCGCCGCCGAGGCCGCCGCTGCCCGTGGACTGGATCGCGGAGTTGATGCCGATGACATTGCCCTGGGCGTCCAGCAGCGGGCCGCCGGAGTTGCCGGGGTTGATGGACGCGTCGGTCTGGAGGGCGCTCATGTACGAGGAGCTGCTGCCGGAGCCGTCGGAGGACGCCACCGGGCGGTTCTTGGCGCTGATGATGCCCGTGGTGACCGTGTTCGACAGGCCGAAGGGCGCGCCGATCGCGATGGTGGAGTCGCCGACCGCCACCTCGTCGGAGTTGCCCAGCGTCAGGGGCTTCAGGTCGGACGGCGCGTTCTTGAGCTTGATGACGGCCACGTCGTAGCCCTGGGCGTGGCCGACGACCTCGGCGTTGTACTTCTTGCCGTCCGGGAAGGTGGCCGTGACCTTGCCGCCGTCGACCGCGTCGGCGACGACGTGGTTGTTGGTGACGATGTGGCCCTGGGTGTCGAAGACGAACCCGGTGCCGGTGCCGCCCTCGCCGTTGCTGGACTCGGCCTCGATCGTGACCGTGCTGGGCAGCGCCTTGGCGGCGACCCCGGCGATGGTGCCCGGGTCGCGCTTGACGGCGCCGCCGCTGGTGGAGGAGGACACGGTCGTCGAGCCGGAGCTGTCGTCGTTCTTGGCGAGGGTGTAGCCGATGCCGCCGCCCAGGCCGCCGGCGACCAGCGCGGCGATCAGGAGCGCGGCCACGAGACCGCCGCGGCCCTTGCCGGCCTTGGGCGCGGGCTGCTGGTAGGAGGCGCCCCAGACGGGGGCCTGACCGCCGCCGGAACCCGAACCGAAGCCGGCGGCCGCCTGCGGAACGCCGCCGTCCGTCGCGCCGTACGCGTGCGTGCCCGGCTCCGCGTAGGCGGGTGCCGGTGCCGCCGGGGCGCCCGCCGTCGCGTACGCGGGGACCGCCGGCGGGGCCGCCTGGGGGGCCGTCGGAGGCGGCCACTCAGCGGCGGCCGCAGGCGCGGTGGGCGGCGGCCAGGTGCCGTCCGCCGGCGCGGCCGGGGTCTGCGGGAGCGGGGTCGTGGGGGCGCCCGCGTCGGGGACGGGCGGCTGCGGGGCGGCCGAGGGAGTTTCCACCGGCACGGGAGGTGCGGACGGGGCCGGGGGTACCGGGGTGGTGCCCTCGTTGATGCCCTCGTTCTCGGTGCTCACAGCTCTTCTCCTCGATCCACGGCTGTTGTCGGTCGCACTGGGTCACGCCTTCGCGCTCGTCCACGCTTGTCACGCTCGCTCGCGCTTGTCCATGCCTGTTCACGCTTGTCGTCGACCCGGCGCGCTGGAAGCTGTGCGTGTGCTTCTTGTACGTCCCAGCTTTTCCCACGGGCCGTCAGAGCACCATAAGCGGTGCCTGTGGGTCCTTGACCATTCTTTATATGGGATATTCAACGCAATGCGTACGCTTCACCGAAACATCTCACGGGCTTCTCAGACAGCCGGCGGGTGACACCATGACGCGGTGACCCACGCACGCCCGCACCGCATTCAAGTCGTCGCCCACCGCGGCGCCTCCGAAGAGGCCCCCGAGCACACCCTGGCCGCGTACCGGAAGGCCATCGAGGACGGCGCCGACGCCCTCGAGTGCGATGTCCGGCTCACGGCCGACGGCCATCTCGTCTGTGTGCACGACCGTCGCGTCAACCGTACGTCCAACGGCCGCGGCGCGGTCTCCGCCCTGGAGCTGGCCGATCTCGCGGCGCTCGACTTCGGGTCCTGGAAGACCCGGGAGGCCCGCGAGGCATGGCGGGCCCGGGACGAGGAGCCGGACTGGGAGTTCCGCCCCGAGGACCGCGAGGACACCTCCGTCCTGACCCTGGAACGCCTGCTGGAGCTGGTCTCCGACGCCGGGCGCCGGGTCGAGCTGGCCATCGAGACGAAACATCCGACGCGCTGGGCCGGACAGGTGGAGGAGCGGCTGCTGGTGCTGCTCAAGCGGTTCGGCCTGGACGCTCCGGCCACCGCGGACGACTCCCCGGTGCGCGTGATGAGCTTCTCGGCGCGCTCGCTGCACCGCGTGCGTGCCGCCGCGCCGACCCTGCCGACGGTCTATCTGGTGCAGTTCGTCTCGCCGCGGCTGCGGGACGGGCGGCTGCCGGCGGGGGTGCGGATCGCGGGCCCGTCGATCCGGATCGTGCGCAACCACCCGGCGTACGTCGAGCGCCTGAAGCGCGCCGGGCACCAGGTGCACGTGTGGACGGTGAACGAGACCGAGGACGTCGACCTCTGTGTCGAGCTGGGGGTCGACGCGATCATCACCAACCGCCCGCGCGCGGTGCTGCAACGACTGGGCGAGTGACGCGATTCACACAGCCTTCGAACGGCCGGCGCGGGGCTCCTGACGCCGCCTCACCCGTCTCCTGAGTCTCGGCCTGCCCTTCTGCCTCAGTCGTCCCATCCGTCACTCGCTTCACACATGTCCCTCACAGCCCCTTGACCTCCCCACCAACCCTCCCGCATGCTCCAAATCGGCCACACCGACGAAATTCAGCCATGCGCTCACCAGGAGTGCTCCGGCGCGTTCGGTCCGCATTCGATCGTTGTGAATGCGTCCCCGGACCTGGATTGGCCGGTTTCCGGTTCAGGCCAATGGGGCATCCACACCGTGGCGTGGGGCGAAGGAGGTCTCGGGGGTGGCGTTGGTGGTGGCACAGGAGGTGCCCACGTCGTCGAGCATGGCCGTACCCCATGGCCCTGCGGGCGTGGGCAAGGCGAGACATCGCATGCGCGATCAACTGCGCAGCGGAGGTGTGCCGGAGACGGTCATCGACGATGCCGTACTGATCCTTTCCGAGCTGTTGAGCAACGCGTGCAAACACGGCCGGCCTTTGGGCGACGCCCTGGCCGGTGACGGCGACATACGCGCCGCGTGGCGGGTGGATCCCGGCGGCCGGCTGGTCGTCGAGGTGACCGACGGCGGCGGGCCGACCCGCCCGGCCCCGGCCACCCCGTCCGTCACCGCGCACGGCGGCCGCGGGCTGAACATCATCACCGCGCTCGCCGACGACTGGGGCGTCCGCGACGACGCCCGGGGCGAGGTCACGGTGTGGGTGCTGGTCCACACGGACGTCCACGATCCCGACGCGGGGCGGCGCCGCGACGACTTCGCCTCCCGGATCACCGCGCCGGTGGTGGCGTCGATCCCGGGTCTGGACTTCGCGGACGCCTTCGACGACCTGGAGCAGCGGCGGCCGTAGGGCTGGAACACCGGCGACCGTGGACAACGCGTGTCCGCAGCCGTTGTCCACAACGGCCGTCCACAACCCGGCCGTCGTCCACAGGTTCCGGTGACCGCGCGTACGAACGGCTAGGCTCCCGCCGTACCAGACGAGCCGTACCCGGGAGACACCCAGATGGCCAAGAAGCGACCCCAGACGAAGGCCGGCCGGCCTCAGCTCACCGACGGGGAGATCCCGGTCGTCGGCGCCCGGGAGCCCTGCCCCTGCGGCAGCGGCCGCCGCTACAAGGCGTGTCACGGCCGCGCCGCCGCGCACGCCGCGACCGAGCTGGTGCAGCGCCCCTTCGAGGGGCTGCCGGGCGAGTGCGACTGGGTGGCCCTGCGCGAGCTGGTCCCGGCGGCCACCGTCGAGCTGACGCTGAAGGACGGTCTGCCCGAGGGCGTCCCGTCCGTCACCCTCGCCACCGTGCTGCCGATGGCGTGGCCCGCGCTGCGCCGGGACGACGGCTCGGTGCTGCTCGGCCTCCAGAACGACACGCCGTCCGGGGACATCAGCCGCGACCTGGCCGACACCCTCCGGCGCGCCCTGGAGGCGGCGCCGGGCACCCCGGTGCAGGCCCGCCGCGCGCCCGCCGACGGGGTCCGGTTGCAGGATCTGCTCGACCCCGAAGGCGCGTTCGCGCCAGTTGTGCACAGCGGCTTCGAGTTCTGGGTCCCGGACCCGGAGAACGCCGCGCCGGACGTGACCGCCTCCCTGGAGCGGGCCAACGAGGCGGCGATCCCGACCGTGAAGCTCACGGGTGTGGACGCCGCGTACTGGTGCGAGACGCCCGACAAGAACCACCTGCGCTGGGTCATGCCGCACCCCGAGGAGCGGCTTCTGGACGCGCTCGCGCGGCTGCACGCGGCGGGCCGCTCCGGCCTCGGCGAGGGCACGCGTCTGGTGGGCTCGTTCCGGGCGCACGGCCTCACCGTGCCGGTCTGGGACCTCCCGAGCGAGATCACCGCGGACGACGTGGAGAAGCCGGCCGCCGAGTTCGCCGAGCGCCTCGCCGCCGCCCTGGCCTCGGACGCGCCGCTCACCCCGGAGGAGCGCCGGGCCCGCGGCGGCCTCACCAACCGACAGGTCACGCTGAGCTGAGACACAGCGGGGAGACAGGGTCCGGCTGACCGGTCGGTCAGCCGCCCTGACCCCTCGAAAGACGTGACTCCGCTCACAACTCCCGCTGCTTCAGGGCGAGTCGACGCCGAAACCGCCGGTCGGCGGGTGTCCGAAAGCCCGATGAAAACAAGAGATCGAATTTGCTTGGAGCCGATCTCTTGTTACCGTTCCAGTAGCCCGGTTGCTGGTGCATCCCCCGTCGCCAGCAACCGGGTCTTTCCATGCCCGGCCGACCTGGCCGGTCGGACGCCGTTCACCAACTGGCGCGCCCTGCTCAGGAGTTGCTGCCGGAACGCAGCAACAACGGCCCCTCGCCCACCGCACCCGCGAACTCCGTGACCGCCGAGTAGCCGTCCAGCGCCCCCCGGGTCCGCTCACGGGGCGTCTCGCAGGCGTCGGGCTCGTCCTCGGCGCCGACGGCGCACCGCGTCTGCACCGTGCGCCCCTCGGGCCCCATGAGACTCAGTACGGCGTTCAGGGCGCGGCCGGTGGCGTTGCGGTAGTAGGTGCGCGCCCAGGTGTCCGCGCCCTGGGTGAGGACACAGGTCTGCGCCTCGACACCGTCGGGCGAGGTCAGCTCGGGACCGCAGCGGGCGGCGGTGGCCAGGCCGAGGCCGAGCAGCAGCGGCGAGGCGGAAGGGGAGGGGGAGTCGGGGGCAGAAGGTGACCGGCCGACGCGCGGCGCCTTGGGATCCGTACGGCCGGCCGTGCCGCCGGCACCGGCCCCGTCGGCCGCGCCCTCCGCCTCACCCGCGTCCACGGCCCCCGCGACGGCGCGCCCTTCGTCCCCCACCGCCCCCTTGGACCCGGCGGACGCCATGGCCAGGGGAAGGGCCAGCACGCAGGCCACCACGCCGCCGAGGGCAACGAGACGAAGGTTCATACGCGGAAGATAAGGGGCGGACCCGGTCGTGCCGTCCGGCGCGCGCCCGACACCCCTACAACTCGGGGGCGCTCACACCCGTACGAGTGAGGGCGTCGACGACGGCGTCCACCACGGCCTCGACGTCGGGCACCCAGGGCGAGGCGGAGCCGGGGAGCGGGGCGCGCTCCCAGCGGATGTCGCCGCCGCCGGTCTCCGACGGGGGCAGGGCGATGTAGCCGCCCTCGCCGTGGAACCGCAGGGAGCCGGGGACGAAGTCCTTGGCGTACAGCAGTTCGCCCAACTGCTCCATGGAGTACGGCCGGACGAGGATCGCCCAGCGGGTGGGCGAGGCGGTCACCGGGCCGAGCCGGATGCCCGTGCGGTCCAGCGCCACGAGCGCGCGGGACGCGGCGAGGGCCGGCAGGCTCACCGCGCACGGTGCCGGGCCGCCGGTGGCCAGGACGATCGGGGCGGCCGGCCGGTTGCCCCACCACCAGCGCACCATGCGCGCGTCGGTGGTGGCCGCGAGGAGGCCGGGGTCGAAGGGATGAGCACCGGGCACCGAGCACTCCGGGTCGGGGCAGCCGCAGCGGGACGTGCTCCGCCGGTCGGCCGTCACACCCGGGAGGACGGGCCACTGCCATTCCGTCGCGAAGGTCAGGGCCGAGTCGATCAACTCAGGCCCCGCGTCGCTGCGCTGGGACAGGAGCCTGCGTCGCTTTCCGAGGATCTCGCGCATGAGCGCTCGTTCCTTTCCGTTGCACCGCTGGCAACACCGTGGGCCACATCACACCATGTGTCGATCACTTCACTGTGCGTACCTTTTGGCGCATCACACCCCTGTTCATGACAGGGGGGTCCCCTGGAGGTCGGGTGACGGCTGCTTCCGCGGCCACTCCGTCCGGCTTGCATCCATCTACATCATGGGCATGGCGTGGGGTGGCGAAGTCTGGCGTTTTGCCGTCTCGTGTATTTCTCTCCGCCTCCGCCACGGGAGGATGGGGCGCGGTCGTCGGTGGATAGGACGCCGGGGTCGGTCACCAGGTTCCGGGTGGCTCCCGACGACCTCTGGTCCTTACCGAGTACGTACCCATCACGACCGCTGTGACGCTCTGTGGAGCAAGGCCAGTCGACCGCAAACACCCGTTACCCGAGTCAGTTTTAGGCCAACTTTGTTATTTAGCAAGGGAGCCGGGGGACGCTGTCCGATTCCCCCCAAACGCCCCATGGACACCAGCGATCCCGGCAGGACAATGCTGGACATCCCCTTACGAGTGCGTGTACATGTGGAGACACTGCTAGCGGCGCAGATTGACATGGGGGTTTGCGATGCTTTTGAGCAATACGCTCCGGTCCGAGAGCCGGATGCCATGAACGCCCCTCACCCTCCGAAAGTGGCCGGAATCGATTCAACGGTTCCCTCGCCCGCACACACTGTCGCGCCCGCGCCCGTACCCCCGGACGCCCCGTCCGCCCCGGCGGCCACCACCGGCCCCGGGGCGCTTCTCCAGGACCGCCTGGCCGGCTGGGTCTCCGACCTCACGACGCTCCATGAACTCACCGAGCGGCTGACCCGCACCGACACCCTGCCCGACGCCCTCCAGGAACTGCTGCGCGCCGGATCCGCCCTCGTGGGCGCCCGGCGCGGCCTCGTCGCCCTGGAACCCGCCGACGGACTCGGCCCCGCGACCACGATCGGCCTCGGCCTCGGCCACGCGGACCTCGGGCACATCGAGACCGTGCCCCGCAGCGCCCTGTCCTTCGGACGGATCCTCGACGGCCTGCCCGGCGCCGAGGGCGAGATCGCCGAGCCCGACCTGCTCGCCGAGGACGGCCTCGACCCCCGCCACCGGGAGGTCGCCGCCCGCCTCGGCTACGCCGCGAGCTATGCCCTGCCCCTCGACACCGAGGGCGCGAAGGGCCGGCTGGGCGCCGTCGTCTGGCTGTACGACGAACCCGCCGAACCGGCCGAGCGCCGCCGCCATCTGGTGGGGCTGTACGTCCGGCACGCCGCCGAGCACCTCGCGCGGCTGCTGGAGGTCGAGCGCACGCGCGCGGCCATGGCGACGATGGCCGAGGAGCTGCTGCCGTCCCGGCTGCCGAGGGTGGCCGGGGTGCAGCTCGCGGCCCGGCACCGTACCGGCCCGCGCGGGGGCGGCGACTGGTACGACGCGCTGCCGCTGCCGGACGCGGCCCTCGGCCTCGCCGTCGGATCGGTCACCGGCACCGGGCCGAGCGCCGTCGCCGCGATGGGCCGGCTGCGCGCCTCCCTGCGCGCGTACGCCGTCATGGAGGGCGAGGACCCGGTCGCCGTCCTGTCCGACCTGGAGCTGCTGCTGCGGCTGACCGAACCGGCCCGTTCCGCGACCGCGCTGTTCGCCTACTGCGAGCCCGCCCTGCGCAAGGTCACCCTGGCCGGTGCCGGGCACTGCCCGCCGCTGCTGGTCGGCGAGCGGCGCACCGAGTTCGTGGAGACCTCCGTCTCCGCGCCGCTGGGCATGCTGTCCTGCTGGGAGGCGCCGAGCGTGGAGCTGGAGGCCGAGCCCGGCGAGACCGTCCTGCTCTACAGCGACGGCCTGCTGCACCGCACCGGCGACTCCGTCGACCGCGCCTTCGCCCGGCTGCACGCGGCCGCCTGCGGGGTGCCGAGGGCGCTGCGCGACGACCCGGGCGCGATCGCCGACCATGTGCTGCGCACGGTCCTGCCGGACGGGGAGGCCGACCGGGACGACGAGGAGGACGTCGTCCTGCTCGCGGCGCGGTTCGAGTGATCGGCCGTGATCTGTCGCGACTCGTCGTGTCCTGTCGTGACCCGTCGCGACCGAACGTGGTCGTCCGGTGACCGGTCGGTGACAGCAGCTTCCCCCCTGGACCCCCTTACGTACGACCGTACGATGGAGGGGGTCCAGTGCCGTATCGAGGAGGAAGACCGTGGCCGACGAGCTCACCCCGGAGACCCCGGAAGAGTCTGAAGAGCCGATCAAGCAGCGCAAGAACGGCCTGTACCCGGGCGTCTCCGACGAGCTGGCCGAGAACATGAAGTCCGGCTGGGCCGACACCGAGCTGCGGGACCTGGAGCCGATCGCCCAGGCCACCGAGACCGCCGCCCGCCGGGCCGCGCTCTCCGCGCGCTTCCCGGGCGAGCGGCTGGTGATCCCCGCGGGCAACCTCAAGACCCGTTCGAACGACACGGAGTACGCCTTCCGCGCCTCCGTCGAGTACGCGTACCTCACCGGCAACCAGACCGAGGACGGCGTCCTGGTGCTGGAGCCCAAGGGCGAGGGTCACGACGCGACGATCTATCTGCTGCCGCGCTCCGACCGGGAGAACGGCGAGTTCTGGCTCAGCGGCCAGGGCGAGCTGTGGGTCGGCCGCCGCCACTCCCTCACCGAGGCCGCGAAGCTGTACGGCCTGCCCGCCTCCGACGTGCGCGAGCTGGCCGCCGCCCTGCGCGAGGCCACCGGGCCGGTCCGGGTCGTGCGCGGTCACGACGCCGGCATCGAGGCCGCCCTGACCGACAAGGTCACCGCCGAACGCGACGAGGAGCTGCGGGTCTTCCTCTCCGAGGCCCGGCTCGTCAAGGACGACTTCGAGATCGGCGAGCTGCAGAAGGCCGTCGACTCCACGGTCCGCGGCTTCGAGGACGTCGTGCGCGTGCTCGACAAGGCGCAGGCCACCTCCGAGCGCTACATCGAGGGCACGTTCTTCCTGCGCGCCCGGGTGGAGGGCAACGACGTCGGCTACGGCACCATCGCCGCCGCCGGACCGCACGCCTGCACCCTGCACTGGGTGCGCAACGACGGCCCGGTCCGCGCGGGCGACCTGCTCCTGCTGGACGCGGGCGTCGAGACGCACACGTACTACACCGCCGACGTCACCCGCACCCTGCCGGTCGACGGCCGCTTCACGGACATCCAGCGCAAAATCTACGACGCGGTGTACGACGCCCAGGAGGCCGGCATCGCGGCCGTCCAGCCGGGCGCCAAGTACCGCGACTTCCACGACGCGGCCCAGCGCGTGCTGGCCGAGCGGCTCGTCGAGTGGGGCCTGGTCGAGGGGCCGGTGGAGCGGGTCCTGGAGCTGGGCCTCCAGCGCCGCTGGACGCTGCACGGCACGGGTCACATGCTCGGCATGGACGTCCACGACTGCGCCGCCGCGCGCGTGGAGTCGTACGTCGACGGCACCCTGGAGCCGGGCGTGGTCCTCACCGTCGAACCGGGCCTGTACTTCCAGGCCGACGACCTGACCGTGCCGGAGGAGTACCGCGGCATTGGCGTCCGCATCGAGGACGACATCCTCGTCACGACGGACGGCAACCGAAACCTCTCGGCGGCCCTGCCGCGCCGCTCGGACGAGGTCGAGACGTGGATGGCGTCCCTGACGGCCTGAGCCACATGCACACGGGAACGGCCGGGCACCCGAACGTCGGTGCCCGGCCGTTCGCGTGTCTGCGCGGGTGGGGGGGGGTCGTCAAGGCAGCGCGTCCACGAACAGCGCACCCGCCAACTCGCCGTACCGGAATCGGCGGACGCCGCCTGGTAGCCGGCGACGGCGGGACCGCCGGCCGCGACCGTGCCGACGCGGCGTCAGACCGCCATCAGCGGGGCGTCCTTGCGCCACTTGAGGATCTTGTCGAAGCTCACCACGGCCCCGGCGCGCCCCGGCTTGTTGCCGATGTGGACATGGTCCGCCAGTTCCTGGATGAGGTGCAGACCGCGGCCGTCCTCCGCGTACACGGACGCCACCGCGCGGCTGGGGCGCTCGCCGAGGAAGCCGGGACCGGAGTCGGCGACCTCGATACGACACTTCTCGCCGTCGAGGTAGGCGGTGACCCGGTACGCCTCCGACCCGCCGCCGTGCCCGCGGTTCCCGCCGTGCTCGACGGCGTTGGCGCACGCCTCGCTGAGGGCGACGGAGAGGTCGTAGCTGACGTCCGGGTCGACGCCGGCCGTCTCCATGGTGCCGAGGAGCAGACGACGGGCGAGCGGAACACTCGCGGCTTCACGCCGCAGATGGAGTGACCACCAGATGCTCATGCTCCAGCCTCCTGGCTGCGGCTCGACATACCGATACGTATTGCCGCTACGACACCTCCGTAAGCGCGAATTCCACGTGATGCGGCCCATATGGGGGATGTGGTGAAGGCGGGAATCGGTGTATGTGAGGCGCACGGGGCATCAGTCGTACCAGTCGTCCCAGAAGCGGATCATAGGGTGATCTTTCCCATCTCACCGGGGCATGCGGAATCTTGCGGACCTGCCGTATGACGGCCGCGCGGCCAGTGCGATGATGAGCCCGCCATGAGTGCCCCCCACTCGCGCGCGGCGCGCCTTCGAGACGAGCGCCCCGGCGGCGCGCGTTCCGAAGCCGGCCCCCGGCTGCTGCGGGCCGCGGTGTTCGCCGCGGTCTGTGTCGTGCTGGCCGCGGCCGGGCACACCATGGCCGCCTGCACCGCCGTTCCGCTGTGGACGCTCGGCGCGGGATTCCTGGGCGTGCTCGCGGTGGTGGTGCCGCTCGCCGGGCGCGAGCGCTCGCTGCCGTACGTCGCCACACTGCTCGCCGTCGGACAGGGCGTGCTGCACACCCTGTTCGGGCTCGGGCAGCACACCGCCGCGGCGGCCACGACGACGGCCACGGGCCTCACGGACGCCGAACTGGTGGCGCGGGCCGCCCGGCTGGTCTGCGGGGCCGCGGCCGCGGCGATCACCCCCGCCCGGGCCCAGCAACTGCTGATCGACGCCCGGCTCTACCCGGGCGGGACGGGTGGCACCGGCGGCACGGGCGCGACGGGCGGCATGGGTTCCATGCAGGGTTCCATGCACCACGCGGCCGACGCCCTGCCGACCGCCGTCGTCGGCGGCGGCTCGGGGCTGTCGTCGATGGCGCCGCTGTCGTTCCTGCCGTCGCCGCATCTGCTGCCGTCCCTGCCCATGCTGCTCTGCCATCTCCTCGCGGCCCTCGCCGCCGGCTGGCTGCTGCGGCGCGGGGACGCCTCCCTGCGGCGGCTGATCGACCTGTCGGCGCACGGCGTCGCCGAGGGGGCGTGCGTACGGTCCCTGCGCGCGGCGCTGGCGCTGGTGCGCGCGCTGCTGGCCGGGCTGCCCGCCACGCCCGCGGCGGCCCCCCGCCCGCCGCGCACCACGCCGCTCGCACCGGCCGAGCCGCGCACCACGGCACTCCAGCACTCGGTGATCAGACGCGGCCCGCCGGCCGCCGGGGCTCTCGTCCTCGCTGCCTGACACGACGCGACCGGCACTCCACCGACTCGGGGGGACGGGGCGCTGTCGTACGGCACGCGCGCGTGCGTGGTGCTCCGCGCACGTCTGTCACCGTCGCCACCTCATCCTGAGTGGAGTGCTCACCGTCATGAAGACCTCTCGTATCGCCGCCGCCACCGTCGTCGCCGGTCTCGCCGTCCTCGGCGTGGCCTCGCCCGCCCTCGCGCACGTGTCCGTCCAGCCGGAGGGCACGGCCGCCAAGGGCGGTTACGCCGTCGTCGACTTCAAGGTGCCCAACGAGCGCGACAACGCCTCGACCACCAAGCTCGAAGTGACCTTCCCGACCGACCACCCGCTGGCCTCGGCCATGCCGGAGCCGATCGACGGCTGGAAGATCCAGGTCACCAAGGCCACCCTCGACAAGCCGATCGAGCTGCACGGCAAGCAGATCTCCGAGGCCGTCTCCAAGATCACCTGGACCGCGACCGGCAAGGGCGTCGAGCCGGGCTTCTTCCAGAAGTTCCCGGTGTCCGTCGGCACGCTCCCGGAGGACACCGACGAGCTCGTCTTCAAGGCGATCCAGACGTACTCCAACAAGGAGGTCGTGCGCTGGATCGAGGTCCAGGAGGACGGCGCGGAGGAGCCGGAGAACCCGGCTCCCGTGCTCGCCCTGTCCGCCGCCTCCGAGGACGGCCACCACGGCGCGGGCGCCGACAAGGCGTCCGACGACTCCCACGGGTCCGAGGAGAAGGACGACGCCAAGGCGGCCGCCGCGACCACCGAGGCCGCGGACGCCGACAGCAGCGACACCACGGCCCGGGTCCTCGGCGTGGTCGGCATCGTCGTCGGCGCCGCGGGCGTCGGCTACGGCGTGCTGGCCGGACGCCGCCGGACGACGACCGACGCCTGATCCGGGGCCCGGGCGGGCGGCGCCGGCGGCTGACCGCCGGCGCCCGGCCCGGCTCGACTCGTCCACGGTGCGTGCCGGGGGCGTACTGCACGTCCGTACGCCCCCCGGCGCCCGCCGGAGTTCATACATCTGGGACATTTCTCTATGCGCACCAAGACGTTCGCCGCGGCGGCGCTGCTCGCCGCCGCCACCCTGACCCTCTCCGCCTGCGGCACCGACGGCGGGGACGGCGACAACAGCGCCGTCGCCGTGGTCGACCCCGAGTCGGCGAAGACCGCCGCGTCCTCGCACGTGACCGTGCTGGACCAGCCGTTCGCCAAGCCCGACCTCGTGCTCACCGACACCGAGGGCAAGAGCTACGACCTCCGTGAGCGGACCAAGGGCCATCCGACCCTGGTCTACTTCGGCTACACCAACTGCCCCGACGTCTGCCCGCTGACGATGAACAACATCGCCGTCGCCAAGAAGCAGCTCCCGAAGGCGGAGCAGGACGCGCTGCGGATCGTGTTCGTCACCACCGACCCCGAGCGGGACACCCCGGCCGCGCTCGGCACCTGGCTCAAGGGCATCGACCCCGAGGCCGTCGGCCTGTCCGGCGACTTCGCCACCATCCAGACCGCCGCGCGCGCCCTCGGCATCTCCGTCGAGGCACCGCACAAGGACAAGAACGGCAAGACGGTCTCCACCCACGGCACCCAGGTCGTCGCCTTCTCGCCGAAGACCGACGCCGGCTACCTGCTCTACAACGACGAGGCCACCGTCGACGAGTACACCAAGGACCTGCCCAGGATCATCAAGGGACAGAACCCGTGAGGCTCCTGGCACCCATGGCCCTGGCGGCGGCGCTGCTGCTGACGGGCTGCGGCACGGGCTCGGACCCGGACTCCGGGGCCGCGAAGCTGTCGGTGCGCTCCGCCTACATACCGCAGCCGGTCTCCGACACCATGGCCGCCGGCTTCCTCACCATCGTCAACGAGGGCGGGGCGAAGGACGAGCTGACGTCCGTCACCAGCACCGCCGCGGGCAGCGTCACCCTCCATGAGACCGTCGGCTCGTCGATGCGGGAGGTCGACTCCCTCGACGTCCCCGCGCACGGCAGCCTGGAGTTCAGGAGCGGCGGCAGCCATCTGATGTTCGAGCAGCTCCGGCGCAAGCCCGTGGAGGGGGAGACGGTGACCGTCGAACTGCACTTCGCCGCGTCCGGCCCGCTGAAGGTCGACATCCCGGTGGAGTCCGCCGTGTACACCCCCAAGACCGGCCACTGAGGGAGGGACCACCGTGAGGCAGACCATCGCCCCCCGCGTCCGGATGTTCGTGCTGCTGTTGCTGGCGGTCACCGGCGCCCTGCTGGCCGCCGCCGGGCCGGCCTCCGCGCACGCCGCGCTGACCGGCAGCGACCCCGCGCAGGGGGTGGTGGTCGACAAGGCTCCCACGCAGGTGACGCTGACCTTCTCCGAGACCGTCTCCCTGAACGACGACTCGCTGCGCGTCCTCGACCCCAAGGGCACCCGGGTCGACGACGGCAGACCGGGCAACGTCAGCGGCACCTCCTACGCCGTCCGGCTGCACTCCGGGCTGCCCGACGGCACGTACACCGTGACCTACCAGGTGGTGTCGGCCGACAGCCATCCGGTCGCCGGCGCCTACACCTTCTCCATCGGCGCACCCTCCGAGACCAGCGTCTCGGCGTCGGCCCGGAAGGCCGGCGGCGGGGTCGTCGGCTGGCTGTACGGCTTCGGGCGGTACGCCTCGTACGCCGGGTTCATCGTGCTGACCGGTGCCGCCGCCTTCGTGCTGGCCTGCTGGCAGCGCGGGACCGGGGTGCGGGCGGTGCAGCGGCTCGTCGTCTCCGGCTGGGTCACGATCACCGCGGCCACCCTGTTCCTGCTGCTCCTGCGCGGCTCCTACACGAGTTCCGGGAAGGTCGGGGACGTCTTCGACCTGGAGCTGCTCGGCCAGGTCCTCCAGACCAAGACCGGCGCCGCGCTGGTCTCCCGGCTGATGCTGCTCGCCGCCGCCGCGCTGTTCATCGCCGTGCTCTTCGGCGCCTACGACAAGCGGGAGGCCGAGGAGAAGCGGGACCTGACCTTCGGGCTCGCGATCGGCGGGACCGTGGTGGCCACCGGGCTCGCCGCGAGCTGGGCCATGGCCGAGCACGCCTCCACGGGCATCCAGCCGGGCCTCGCCATGCCGGTCGACATCCTGCATCTGCTGGCCGCCGCCGGCTGGCTGGGCGGGCTCACCGCGCTGCTCGTCGCCCTGTACCGGGCACCGGCGGACCGGCCCGTCGAGGCGGCCGCCGTCCACCGCTTCTCCCAGGTCGCCTTCGGCAGCGTGGTCGCCCTGGTCGCCACCGGCGTCTACCAGTCCTGGCGCCAGCTCGGCTCCTGGTCCGCCTTCACCGACACCCGCTACGGACAGCTCCTCCTCGCCAAGATCGCCCTGGTCGCCCTGCTCGTCGGCCTCGCGTGGATCTCCCGCCGGTGGACCGCGCGGCTCGCGGACACGACGGCGAAGGGGACGGCGAAGGCGTCGGCGGCGCGGTCCAGTGCCGCGAAGAAGCAGCACGTGGCGGCGGCATCGGCCGGGGCCGCCGGGAGCGGCAAGGCGCCCGCGGACGGCGCCAAGCAGGACACCCAGCGGGCCGCCCAGCTCGCCCGGCAGCGGGCCGCCGTCGAGTCGGCGCGGCAGAAGCGGCTGCGGGACGGCGACCCGAACCGCTTCGGGCTGCGCCGCTCGGTGCTCGCCGAGGCCGGTGTCGCCGTCGTCCTGCTCGCCGTCACCACCGCGCTGACCTCGACCGAGCCGGGCCGTACGGAACAGGACGCCGCCAAGGCCGCCGCGGCCTCGTCCTCGTCGTCCTCCTCCGCGACGGGCAACGCCTCCGGGGCCCTGACTCTGGACATGACCTTCGACACCGGTGGCACCGACGGCAAGGGGGTCGTCAGCGTGGACCTCAACCCGGCCCGCGTCGGCGCCAACGAGATGCATGTCTACGTCACCCGGCCCAACGGCCGTGCCTTCGACGTCCCCGAGGTGAAGGTCGCCTTCACCCTGGAGGCCAAGGACATCGGGCCGCTGCCCGTCGTGCCCGACCACATCACCACCGGCCACTGGTCGGCGAACGGAGTGCAGATCCCGCTGGCCGGCGAGTGGAAGATCGCCGTCACCGTGCGGACCTCCGACGTCGACCAGGTGACCGTCTCCAAGAACGCGCAGATCGGCTGACCGCACCATGCCCGACCAGTCCCTCCCCGAGGTCCGTACACCCGAGGCCGCCCGCACCGCGCCGCCGTCCCCCGAGCCGTCCTCCCCCGAGGGCTTCACCCGGCGCAGGCTGCTCGGGACCGCCGGGGCCACCGGGCTGGTCCTCGGGGCGGCGGGCGCGGCGGGCGGTTATGCCGCCGCACCCGCGCAGGCGACGCCGCTGTCCTCGATCGGGGCCGGGAAGGCGATGTTCCACGTGAAACATCAGCCGGGCATCACCCAGGGCCTCCAGGCGCGCGGTCATCTCATCGCCTTCGACCTCGCGGCCGGTGCGGGCCGCAAGGAGGCGGCCGCGCTGCTGCGCCGCTGGTCGGAGACGGCCCGTCGGCTGATGGCGGGCGAGGCTGCCCCGCACGACGACACGGACATCGCCCGGGACGCCGGACCGTCCTCGCTGACCGTCACCTTCGGCTTCGGCCACAGCTTCTTCGCCCGCACCGGGCTGGAGAAGCAGCGCCCGGTCGCCCTGGACCCGCTGCCCGACTTCTCCTCGGACCAGCTCGACACGTCCCGCAGCAACGGCGATCTGTGGGTGCAGATCGGCGCCGACGACGCCCTGGTCGCCTTCCACGCCCTGCGCGCGATCCAGAAGGACGCGGGCAGCGCGGCGAAGGTCCGCTGGCAGATGAACGGCTTCAACCGCACCCCGGGCGCCACCGCCCACCCCATGACGGCCCGCAATCTGATGGGCCAGGTCGACGGCACCCGTAACCCCAAGCCCGCCGAGTCCGACTTCGAGCGGCGGATCTTCGTCCCCGAGTCCGGCACGAAGGACCCCGCCTGGATGGCGAACGGCTCCTATGCCGTCGTACGGCGGATCCGGATGCTCCTCGACGACTGGGAGAAGCTGTCGACCGATGCGCAGGAGCAGGTCATCGGGCGCCGCAAGGCCGACGGGGCGCCGCTGACCGGGGGCGACGAGACCACCGAGATGGACCTGGAGAAGACGGACGCGAACGGCGATCTGGTCGTCCCGCTCAACGCGCACGCCCGGATCACCCGCCCCGACCAGAACGGCGGCGCGGCCATGCTGCGGCGGCCCTTCTCCTTCCACGACGGCATCGACCCGGACGGCACCCCGGACGCGGGGCTGCTCTTCGTGTGCTGGCAGGCGGATCCGCTGCGCGGTTTCGTCACCGTGCAGCGCAAGCTGGACCGCGGTGACGCCCTCTCGGCGTTCGTCCGCCATGAGTCCAGCGGCCTGTACGCGGTGCCGGGCGGGGCGGCGGAGGGCGGGTACGTCGGGCAGGCGCTGCTGGAGGGGTGAGGCCCCCACGCGAAGGCCCCGCACGGTCCCGGAAGTCCCCGGAAGGCCGAGTGAATGCCCACAGAGCCCCCGAAGGCCCTTGAAGGCCCATGAAGGCCCACGGCGGCCATTAGGGTGAGGTCATGCCAGCGAGCTACGCGTATCTCGGTCCCGAGGGCACCTTCACGGAGGTCGCCCTGCGCACGCTTCCGGAGACGGCCACCCGGCAGTTGATCCCGTACGTCTCCGTGCAGTCGGCGCTGGACGCGGTGCGCACGGGCGAGGCCGAGGCGGCGTTCGTGCCGATCGAGAACTCCGTCGAGGGCGGGATCACCACCACCCTGGACGAGCTGGTCGCGGGCGCCCCGCTGATGATCTACCGCGAGGTGCTGCTGTCGATCACCTTCGCGCTGCTGGTCAGGCCCGGTACCGCGCTGTCGGACATCAAGACCGTGTCGGCGCATCCGGCCGCCCAGCCGCAGGTCCGCAACTGGCTGAAGGCGAACCTCCCGGACGCCGTGTGGGAGTCGGCCGCCTCGAACGCCGACGCCGCCCGCCTGGTCCAGGAGGGCCGCTACGACGCCGCCTTCGCGGGCGAGTTCGCGGCCGCCCGGTACGGTCTGACGGCCCTGGAGACCGGGATCCACGACGCGGAGAACGCCCAGACCCGGTTCGTCCTGGTGGGCCGCCCCGCCCGGCCCGCGGCGCCGACCGGCGCGGACAAGACGTCCGTCGTGCTGTGGCAGCGCGACGACCATCCCGGTGGGCTGCGCGATCTGCTGGGCGAGTTCGCCACCCGCGGCATCAACCTGATGGTGCTCCAGTCCCGTCCGACCGGCGCCGGGATCGGCAACTACTGCTTCTGCATCGACGCCGAGGGCCATATCTCCGACCGCAGGGTCGCGGACGCGCTGATGAGCCTGAAGCGGATCTGCCGCGATGTCCGCTTCCTCGGCTCGTACCCGCGTGCGGACGCGACCGCGGCGGACGTGCCGGCTCCGCTGCCGGGGACCTCGGACGCCGCGTTCACCACGGCCGCGGACTGGGTGGCGCGCTGCCAGGACGGCCGGTTCTAGCCCTGCCCCGCCGCCGGGTTCCGGCTGGTCCTACCTGCATATCTTCGTTATCCACAGAAGTTATCCACAGGACGGCTTCTCGACCTGGGGACAAGTCGACAACGAAGCATGATTCAGTCGACAAATCGGCCTACAGCCCCTCAGGGCGTCCCGCCACCCGTACGCCACCCTTCGCCCACCTGTTCCCTCCCGTTTCCTTCGAACAATCCTTTAGGGCGACCCTTTTGCACCCGAAAGTGGAGACGAGAGGCGTTTGGGCAAGGAATTCATCACCCCGGGGACCCGCTACGGAATGATCAATTCCAGTGTCCACAGATGATGCGCACACCCTGTGGATAACTCTTCCCGGGCGCCGATTCCTGTGGACAACCGGGCCGCCAAATCCCGGTGCCCGCAAGGAAATCAGGTCAACCCGGCGCCCGGGACCTGCCCCGTCCCAGGGAGTGAGACGCGTTTTATTGACACGCTCGGCAATTCCCTCACAACGCAACGTAAGCCGCGATTCGGAACACGCGGCGCGCGGTTCGGAATAGTCGGTCGTGACCCGCAACTGCGCACCGGTAGCCTTGAGCACGTGATTGACCTTCGCCTGCTCCGTGAGGACCCCGACCGTGTGCGCGCGTCCCAGCGCGCCCGTGGAGAGGACGTCGCGCTCGTCGACGCTCTCCTGTCTGCCGACGAGCGGCGCAGGTCGTCCGGCGTCCGCTTCGACGAGCTGCGCGCCGAGCAGAAGTCGCTCGGCAAGCTGATCCCCAAGGCGTCCCCCGAGGAGAAGGCCGAGCTGCTCAAGCGGGCCGAACAGCTCAAGGCCGACGTCAAGGCCGCCGACGCCGAGAGCGACGCGGCCGACGCCGAGACCCAGGAGCTGCTGCTCCGCCTCGGCAACCTCGTCCACCCGGACGTGCCGGTGGGCGGCGAGGAGGACTTCGTCACCCTGGAGACGCACGGCACGATCCGCGACTTCGGCGCCGAGGGCTTCGAGCCCAAGGACCACCTGGAGCTGGGCCAGCTCCTCGGCGCGATCGACGTCGAGCGCGGCGCGAAGGTCTCCGGCTCCCGCTTCTACTTCCTCACCGGTGTCGGCGCCCTGCTGGAGCTGGCCCTGGTCAACGCGGCGATCGCGCAGGCCACCGCGGCCGGCTTCACCCCGATGCTGACCCCGGCGCTGGTCCGCCCGCAGTCGATGGCCGGCACCGGCTTCCTCGGCCAGGCCGCGCAGGACGTCTACCACCTCGACAAGGACGACCTGTACCTGGTCGGCACCTCCGAGGTCCCCCTCGCCGCGTACCACATGGACGAGATCATCGACGCCGATCGCCTGCCGCTGCGCTACGCCGGCTTCTCGCCGTGCTTCCGCCGCGAGGCCGGCTCGCACGGCAAGGACACCAAGGGCATCTTCCGCGTCCACCAGTTCGACAAGGTGGAGATGTTCTCCTACGTCACCCCCGAGGACTCGGAGGCGGAGCACCAGCGCCTGCTGGCCTGGGAGAAGCAGTGGCTGGCCTCGCTGGAGCTGCCGTTCCGCGTGATCGACGTCGCCACCGGTGACCTCGGCGCCTCGGCCGCCCGCAAGTTCGACTGCGAGGCGTGGATCCCGACCCAGGGCAAGTACCGCGAGCTGACCTCGACCTCGGACTGCACCGAGTTCCAGTCCCGCCGGCTGTCGATCCGCTACCGCGAGGGCAAGCAGGTCCGCCCGCTGGCCACGCTCAACGGCACCCTGTGCGCCGTACCGCGCACCATCGTCGCCATTCTGGAGAACCACCAGCAGGCCGACGGTTCGGTGTACGTGCCCGAGGTGCTGCGCCCGTACCTCGGCGGCCGGGAGGTCCTGGAGCCGGTGTCCCGGTGAGCTTCCCCTACGGGCTCGTCGCCACCGATCTCGACGGAACCCTGCTGCGCTCCGACGAGTCGGTCTCCGCGCGCACCCGTGACGCGCTCGCCGCGGCCACCGCGGCGGGCGCCGCGCACATCGTCGTCACCGGCCGCGGGGTCCCGTGGACCCGGCACATCCTCGACGACCTCGGCTACGGGGGCCTCGCCGTCTGCGGCCAGGGCGCCCAGGTGTACGACGCCGGCGAGCACCGTCTGCTGACGTCGGTGACCCTGGACCGCCAGTTGGCCGGGGTGGCCCTCGCCAAGATCGAGGCGGAGGTCGGCCCGCTGCATCTGGCGGCGAGCCGGGACGGCCTGGACGGCGAGGTGCTGGTGGGGCCGGGGTACGCGATCACCGGCAGGCTGCCCGCGACCCCGTTCACGGACGCCTCCGACCTGTGGACCGCCCCGCTGAACAAGATCTACATACAGCATCCGGAGCTGTCGGACGACGAGCTGGCCGAGGCCGCCCGCCGGGCCGCGGGCGGTTTCGTGACGGTCGCGATGGCCGGCGCGGGCATCGTGGAGCTGCTTCCGCTGGGCCTGTCCAAGGCCACGGGCCTCTCCCTGGCGGCCCGCCGGCTGGGTCTCAAGGCCGCGGACACGATCGCCTTCGGTGACATGCCGAACGACGTCCCGATGTTCGCCTGGTCCTCCCACGGCGTGGCCATGGCCAACGCCCACGAGGAGCTGAAGTCCGTGGCGAACGAGGTGACCGCCTCCAACGAGGACGACGGCATCGCGGTCGTCCTGGAGCGGCTGCTCGGCTGATCCCGCCCATGGGCGGGATGTGGCGCGCTGTTAGATTCGTCGGCCATGCGATCACGCGAGTACGACCTGGACTTCCGCGAACGCGCCGGCCGGACCCGCGCCTGGGGCATCGGCCTGCTGTCGCTGGCCGCGCTGCTGTGGGCCTGGTGCGCGGTGCTGCTGCTGACGCCGTACGAGGCGGAGCGCCATGACGACGACCGCTATCCGGCCGAGTGCGAGTCCCGGCTGCTGACGGAGTACGGCACCGCCAACGAGGGGGTGCGGCACGGCGACTACTGCGCGAACGAACGCGACTGGCCCGAGGCGCTGGCCGTCCTCGGGCTGTCGGTACCGGTCTCGGTCGTGGGTGTGGCGCTCTTCACGACGGGCACCCTGTCGCGCCGGATGAGCGCACACGCGGAGGCCATGCGGGAACTGGACAGGATCGCCGACGCGCAGGCCGCCAGAAGCGCGACCGCGTGAGTCGTCGACTGCTCGTAGGGTGACGTGACGTGCGGAGGATGCACGGATCGAACGTGCGCGGGGGCGGACCCCCGACCGCGGTTCAGCAAACCGGTGCCTTGCCACTCGGCCAATCCTCCGGGTGGGCGGCCCACGCGAGAGCGACATCGCGTGCTCGAAGCGGCCGCCCCGGGCAACTCATGTGCGCGGACTCCTCGGAGGGGTAACTACTCCGGAGTCCGCCGCCGGCTGCCCTGTCGGGAGCCGGACGTACTGCCGTGCATGGGCATCGTCCCGCTCCTCTCCCGGTCTGTGGGGACATCAACCAGTCTGCCCGGCGGACGAGTTGGGCGCCACCGAATAAAACAGATGTGCTACTTGCGGCGCCGTCCGCGGCGGCGGGCCTTGCTGAAGAACCAGCCGGCGGGCGGCTCGTCGGAGCGCCAGGGCTGGGGCTCGGGCTCCCGTCCGCGCCAGCGGGCGGCGAGCATCCGGGCGCGGGCGGACGGCTCGGACGTCCCGGCGGCCCGGACGAAGTCCTCGTCCAGGACGGGGACGTCCCAGCTCTCCTCGCCCTCGGACGGTCCGTGACCGCCGTCGGCGCCGGCCGTGGTGTCGTCCGCCATCCCGTCCTCCTGGCCCGTGTCCGCCCGGTTTCCGTTCCGCCCAGTGTGGCCGGGGGGAGGTGAAGCCGCCGTCAAGAGCGAGGGCGGCGCCACCTCCCGGCCGGGTTCCGGCTACTCCTCGCCGGCGAGCGTCAGCGCGCGCAGCTTCTGTCCGGCGTACCAGGTGGCCAGGACGGTCACCGCGACCAGGAACACCGTGGCCGTGGTCAGGCCGACGTCCGAGGTGACGAGGTCCCCGCCGGCGACCTTGTGGGCGACGGCCAGCGACCACTGCTGGACGCTGAGCGTGCGCGCCCCGGGCACCAGGGAGCCGAACAGGGCCTCCCAGACCAGCGCGTAGACGAGCCCGAACACCACCGCGTGCCGCGAGACCGTGCCCAGCAGCAGGAACAGCGCCGCGTAGGCGATCGAGGAGACCAGGGCCGCGACCGTGTAGGCCACGGCGATCTGCTGGCCGTTGCCGTTGAGGATGAAGCCGGCGATCAGCGTCGGCAGGGCCGAGAAGACCATGGTGACCGCTATGGCCACGATCAGCTTGGTGAAGATGATCGTGGGCCGCTTCACCGGCTTGGACAGCAGATAGACCACCGAGCCGTCGTCGATCTCGGGGCCGATCGCGCCGGTGCCGGCGATGACACCGATGATCGGCACCATCGTGGCGAGCGCGAGCCCGCCGAGCAGGTCGGCGGCGGTCTGGTCGTCGGCGCCGGCCAGGGCGCGCACCACCAGCGAGATCGCGATGAGCAGCAGGGGCAGGGCGCCCAGGATGAGGGCCCGGCGGCGGCCGAGCAGGGCCCGGTAGGTGAGCCGGGCGACTGTGGGGTCGTACATCTTTCGGCCTCCTACGCGGCGACGAGATACGAGAAGACGGACTCGAGGGACTCGTCGGACGGCGAGACCGTGAGCAGCCGGATGCCGTGGTCCTTGGCCACGCGAGGCAGCAGGGTCGTGAACCGGCCGAAGTCGACGGCCTGGACGCGCAGCGCGTTCTCCGCGAGGTCGACCTCGATGCCGGAGGTGGACGGGTCGGCGATGAGGGCGGCCGCGAGGGCGCGGTCGTCGCTGGAGCGCACCAGGTAGCGGTGCGGGCGGTCGGTCATCAGCCGGCGGATCTTGCGGAAGTCGCCGCTGGCCGCGTGCCGTCCGGCGACGACGACCTCGATGTGCCAGGCGAGCTGTTCGACCTCTTCGAGGATGTGGGAGGAGAACAGCACGGTGCGGCCCTCGTCGCCCATCCGCCGCAGCAGGTCCATGAGCTGCATGCGCTGGCGCGGGTCCATGCCGTTGAAGGGCTCGTCGAGCAGGAGCAGCGACGGTTCGTGGACGAGCGCGCTGGCCATCTTCACGCGCTGCCGCATGCCCTTGGAGTACGTGGAGATCTTGCGGTCCTGCGCGTACTCCATCTCGACCGTGGCCAGGGCGCGCTGGGCCGCCTTGGCCCCCAGGCCGTGGAGTTCGGCGTTGGCGACGACGAACTCGCGGCCGGTGAGGAAGTCGTACATCGCCTCGCGCTCGGGGACGATGCCGATGTGCCGGTAGATCTGCTCGTTGCGCCAGACCGGCCGGCCGTCGAGGGTGACGGTGCCGGTGGAGGGGGCGAGGAAGCCGCCCATCATGTTGATGAGGGTGGACTTGCCGGCGCCGTTGGGGCCGAGCAGGCCGGTGACGCCGGGGCCGATGCTCATGGTGATGTCGTTGACGGCGACCACATTGCCGAACCAGCGGGAGACGTGGTCGATCTGGAGCGTGGTCACAGGCCCACCTTCCGGTAGCGGCGGATCAGAAGGCCGTAGGTGGCGGCGATCAGGCCGAGGGTGACGAGGACATAGACGACGCCCTCGCCGTGGGACGGGCCGATGCCGCCGGGGAACGTCGAGGCGGCGCCGAGGAACGCGGACTGCACGCCGTCGATGAGGGTCACCGGGGAGAACAGGCCGATCCAGGGGACCGCGCCGGTGCTGTTCTGCGCGTCGGCGATGGCCTGGAGGGTGGAGACGGCGCCGTAGGAGATGGTCATCACGGCGATGACGGCGGCGATGCCGAAGCCGCGGCGCGGGGTCACGGCGGCGATGACCAGGCCGATGCCGGCGAAGAGCAGGGAGAGCAGTGCCACGGAGACGAGTCCCTGGGCGAATCCCTCGGTCTGGTCGGCGAAGTCGAGCTTGGCCAGCAGCGCGCCCACGTAGAGCACGAGGAGGGGGGCGGCGGTGAGGACGAACAGCGCGGAGGCCAGGGCCGCGAACTTCGCTCGGACGTAGTCCGCGGTCTCGATGGGCCGCGAGAAGTACAGCGGGACGGTCTTGAAGCGCAGGTCGCGGGAGACGGACTGGGGTGCCTGCGAGGCGACGTACAGGCTGATGACGGCCTGCATGATGATCGCGTAGCGGGTGTAGTCCACCGGGAGTTCCTTGGCCTTCGTGGCGACCGCGACGGCGACCATGATGGCCGCGGGGACGCACATCACCACGAACAGGAGCATGGGCAGCACCTTGGACTTCACCGAGCGGCCGAGGCCGTAGGAGCCGCGCAGGGACTGCGAGTAGAGGGACCGGCGGGCGTAGGCGCGGCCGAGGCGGGGGCCGTCGTAGCTGCGGTAGCCGATGTTGTGGATGCGGGTCTGGTCGCCCGAGGGGGCGGTGACCGGGGGCTCAACCGCCATGGCCGACGGCCTCCTTCCGCTGCTCGTCGCTGTCCTTGAAGACCTCGGAGATGTGGTGCCGGCGCTGTTCCATGCGGACCAGGCCGAGGCCGAGGTCGGCGACCACGTCCCGTACGACGTCGTAGGTCTCCTCGCCCTGGGCGGTGAGCAGCAGGACATGGCCGGCGCCGGGCAGGCCGGTGGCGGTGTCGAGGAACTCCACGCCGCGTGCCTGGAGGGCCTCACGCACCGCGCGGGTGCCGTCCGGGTGGGTGTCGGTGTCGGTGACCTCGATCGCCAGGGTGGCGGTGGTCTGGGTGAAGTCGGTGGTGGAGCTGGAGCGCAGCAGCTTGCCGCCGTCGACCACGACGACGTGGTCGCAGGTGCGTTCCAGTTCGCCCAGGAGGTGGGAGGTGACCAGGACCGAGATGCCGAAGTCGGTGTAGATACGGCGGATCAGACCGAGCATGTCGTCGCGGCCGACCGGGTCGAGGCCGTTGGTCGGCTCGTCGAGGAAGACGAGCTGCGGGTCGTGCACCAGGGCCTGGGCCAGCTTGACGCGCTGCTTCATGCCGGTGGAGTAGCCGCCTATGGGGCGGTAGCGCTCCTCGTACAGCCCGACGTGGCGCAGGGTGTCGGCGGTGCGCTCGCGGGCGGCGGTGGGCGGCAGGCCGGACATCCGGGCCATGTGCACGACGAACTCGGTGGCCGAGACGTCGGGCGGCAGGCAGTCGTGTTCCGGCATGTAGCCGACGCGCTCGCGGATGGCGGCGCCCTTGGTGGCGACGTCCAGGCCGAGCACTTCGGCGCGGCCCTCGCTCGCGGGGGACAGACCCAGAAGGATCTTGATCAGTGTGGACTTGCCGGCCCCGTTGGCTCCGACGAGTCCGGTCACACCGGGCCCGACGTCCACGGAGAGCCGGTCAAGAGCGGTCACCCGGGGGAACCGCTTGCTCAGGCTTTCGGTCGCGATCACAGTCACATCGACGAATGTAGTGACGCACGCCACGGAATTCGTCAGACCTCAGAGCTGTCCTCGCCTCAGACCTCAGATGTACGGGCCCGTAGGGGACCCCCTGCCTGAGAGCTACGGCCGTGATCCACCCGTGATCCACCCCTCGGGGCAGACGGCCGCCGTCCGCCCTATTGACGCTTTCTCTAACAAGTGCCAGATTCGGGCGGGGTCAGGTTACGGACACGTACCGCAATCAGCGCGGACCGCTGGGACGAGGTGGCATGACGACGGCAGTGACACACGGACTCTCCGCGGACCTGCGGGGATTCAGGCGGGTGCAACGCCTGGCCTACGAGTGCGCCGAGGCGGTGGCGGCCCGGCTGGAGCCCGGGGTGACGGAGCGCGAGGCGGCCCGGATGCAGCGGGAGTGGCTGAGCGAGCGGGGCGTGAAGGACTGGTTCCATCTGCCGTTCGCCTGGTTCGGCGACCGCACGGCCTTCACCGACTTCCGGATTCCGCTCCAGTTCTTCCCCACCAACCGGCGGCTGGAGCCGGGGATGCCGTACATCCTCGACATGGCCCCCGTACTGGAGGGCTACACGGCGGACATCGGCTACTCGGGCGCGCTCGGCGCGCACCCGGTGCAGGAGCGGCTGATGGACGATCTGCAGGCGCACCGGGAGCTGATCCTGCGCGAGGTGCGCGAGCGGCGGCCGCTGCGCGAGATCTACGCCGACGTGGACCGCCTCATGGTCCGCCAGGGGTACGCCAACCGGCATCGCGCGTACCCCTTCGGCGTGATCGCGCACAAGGTGGACCGGGTGCGGCAGAGCCGGTTCTCGCCACGGCTGTTCGGATTCGGCGCGCAGGCCCTGAAGGGGCTGGCCGCGGACGCGCTGCACGGCCATCGCGAGGGCTGGTCGCCGCTGTGGTCGCCGTACCGTTTCTCCGACCATCCGCCGCAGCCGGGCCTGTGGGCGGTCGAGCCGCATCTCGGATTCAGGGGCACGGGCGCGAAGTTCGAGGAGATCCTGGTGGTCACCGACTCCTCGGACCCCGAGGAGAGCGCGTTCTGGCTGGACGACGACCTGCCGCACGTGCGGCGCTGGGCGGAAGGGAAGGCGGAGGCGGAGTGACGACGCTGAAGGGGGCGCGCGAGCGCCGGGTGCGCACCGGGGGCATCGAGCTGAGCGTGGCCGAGCTGGGGGGTCCCGGCCGGCCGACGGTCGTGCTGGTGCACGGCTACCCGGACAGCAAGGAGGTGTGGTCGCAGGTCGCGACCCGGCTGGCCGGGGACTTCCACGTGGTGCTGTACGACGTGCGCGGCCACGGCGGCTCCACCGCGCCGAAGCCGCTGCGCGGCGGGTTCACCCTGGAGAAGCTGACGGACGACTTCCTGGCGGTCGTGGACGCGGTCAGCCCGGACCGCCCGGTGCACCTGGTGGGGCACGACTGGGGTTCGGTGCAGGCGTGGGAGTTCGTCACGGTGGCGCGCACCAAGGGCCGGATCGCGTCCTTCACCTCGATGTCCGGTCCGTCCCTCGACCACTTCGGGCACTGGATCAACTCCCGCCTCAAGCGCCCCACTCCGCGCAGGATCGGCCAACTCCTGGGCCAGGGCGCCAAGTCCTGGTACGTCTATCTGCTGCACACCCCGGTGGTGCCCGAACTCGCCTGGCGCGGACCGCTCGGCAAGCGCTGGCCGGGCATCCTGCGCCGCCTGGAGAACGTCCCGGGCGGCGACTACCCGACGCCCTCGCTGCCCTCGGACGCCGCGCACGGCGCCTGGCTCTACCGGGACAACGTCCGTTCCCGGCTGGCCCGTCCACGTCCCGACGCGCACGCGCACGTGCCGGTGCAGCTCGTCACGCCGCTGGGCGACGCGTTCCTCTCGGAGCGCCTCTACGACGAACTGGAGCAGTGGGTACCGCGGTTGACCCGGCGGACGATCCCGGCGAAGCACTGGGTGCCGCGGACCCGTCCGGACCAGCTCGCCTCCTGGATCACGGAGTTCGTCACCTCGGTCGAGGGCGGCCGGACCGAGCAGCGGGCCACCGGACGCCACGCGGACCGTTTCGGCGGCCAGTTGGTGCTGGTGACCGGCGCGGGCAGCGGGATCGGACGGGCGACCGCGTTCGCGTTCGCGGAGTCCGGGGCGCGGGTGATCGCCGTCGACCGGGACGCGGAGAGCGCGGCCCGCACCGCCGAACTGGCCCGGCTGATCGGCGCCCCCGAGGCGTGGGCGGAGACCGTGGACGTCTCCGACGAACAGGAGATGGAGAAACTCGCCGCCAAGGTCCACTCCGAGTACGGGGTGTTGGACGTGCTGGTGAACAACGCCGGTATCGGGATGTCCGGTTCGTTCTTCGACACGACGTCCGACGACTGGCGCCGGGTGCTGGACGTCAACCTGTGGGGGGTCATCCACGGGTGCCGGCTGTTCGGGCGGCGGATGGCCGAGCGCGGACAGGGCGGCCATATCGTCAACACCGCCTCGGCGGCGGCCTATCAGCCCTCCCGCGCGCTGCCCGCCTACAGCACGTCCAAGGCGGCGGTGCTGATGCTGAGCGAGTGCCTGCGCGCCGAACTGGCCGGTCAGGGCATCGGAGTTACGGCGATCTGTCCGGGACTCGTCAACACCAACATCACATCCACGGCGACCTTCGTCGGGGTGGATCCGACGGAGGAGAAGCGCCGGCAGAACCGCTCGTCCCGGCTGTACGGCATGCGCAACTACCCGCCGGAGAAGGTCGCGGAGGCGATCCTGCGCTCCGTGGTCCGCAACGAGGCCGTGGTGCCGGTGACCCCGGAGGCGCGCGGCGTACACGCGCTGGCGCGGTTCGCACCGGGGGTGTTGAGGCGCATAGCGCGCATGAGCCCTCCGGTGTAGCGGACTTGGGGCGTGGCTCCTGAAGTCACGCCCCGTCAGATGAGGTTGACGAAAGGTCCACACGCGGCGGCCAGTTGTCCACAGATTCTCCAATAACCCTGTGGATAAACGGAGTTGGCTGTGGACCAAACCTCGGACGCAAAACCTTGTGCGTGATCCATGTCTCTCCCGTCATGCTGAGGACATGAATGACAAGGAGATGGACGACAGACGCACGGTCAAGGTGTCGAAATACCTCTCGAAGCACCTGCGCCATCAGCCGGAGCGCATCGGGCTCACCCTCGACCCGGCGGGCTGGGTCGAGATCGACGACCTGATGGCCGCCTGCGCCGCGCACGGCTTCCGTTTCACCCGGGCCGAGCTGGACCATGTCGTCGCCGCCAACGACAAGAAGCGCTTCGCGATCGACGGCACCCGCATCCGCGCCAGCCAGGGCCACAGCGTCGAGGTCGAGCTGGGCCTGCCCCCGGCGACGCCGCCGGCGTACCTCTACCACGGGACCGTGGCGGCCTCCCTGGACGCGATCCGCGCCGAGGGGCTGCGGCCCATGAACCGGCACGACGTGCATCTCTCCCCGGACCGCGAGACCGCGACCCGGGTCGGCGCCCGCCGGGGCCGCCCCGTGGTGCTCTCCGTGGACGCCGCCGCCATGCACCGTGACGGCCATGTCTTCCAGGTGAGCGCGAACGGCGTGTGGCTGACGAAGGCCGTACCGCCCCGCTATCTGAGGTTTCCCTCGCCGCACTGACCCTGCATGATCAGTGGTATGGACCACCTCCCCACCACCGAGGCCGCCGTCACCGCCCTGCGTGCCCTCGCCGACGCCTACGGGCGCGAGATCGAGGTCACCCATGACATCGGCGCCGACCGGACCTCGCGCCGTACAGCCGCGGGCGTCGGTGTCACCACCGACCCGGACGGCTCGCTGCCGCACGAGGCGTACGTGGAACTCGGAGGCAGCCCCCAGGTGAGCGTGCGGCTCTACCCGGACGACGACGCCCTGATCACCGTGGACGGCGTGCAGTGCCCCGACATCGCCCGGGACGACGTGCCCGCCTTCCTCCGCTCCCTCTACGAGGACCACGCCTGGGTCACGGGCCGCCGCTTCCCGCCGAGCCACCATCTGATGGTGCCGCTGCCGGGCGACCGCGTGCACAAGGAGTTCATCGGCCTGCTCCTCAGCCCGTGGCTGGCCGACCGCGTACGGTGAGCGTTTCACGTGAAACAGAGCCGTCGTCATACGCTCGGTGACATGACCCTGCGCCTGAGCACCGTGATCCTTCCGTACCTCCGCTGGAACGCCGGTGGGCGTTCGGCCTGGACACGTGCCGAACAGCTCGGCTTCCACACCGCGTACACCTACGACCATCTGTCCTGGCGCACCTTCCGCGACGGCCCCTGGTTCGGCGCCATCCCGACGCTCACCGCCGCCGCGGCCGTCACCGACCATCTGCGTCTGGGCACCCTGGTGACCTCGCCGAACTTCCGGCACCCGGTGACGCTGGCCAAGGAGCTGATCTCCCTGGACGACATCTCCGGCGGCCGGGTCACGCTCGGCATCGGGGCGGGGGGCACCGGATTCGACGCCACGGCGCTCGGCCAGGAGCCATGGACGCCGCGCGAGCGGGCCGACCGGTTCGCCGAGTTCGTGCCCCTGCTCGACCGGCTGCTCACCGAGGACTCCGTGTCCTACGAGGGCGAC
Source organism: Streptomyces antibioticus (assembly GCF_002019855.1). Taxonomy (NCBI): domain Bacteria; kingdom Bacillati; phylum Actinomycetota; class Actinomycetes; order Kitasatosporales; family Streptomycetaceae; genus Streptomyces; species Streptomyces antibioticus. Next base: position 4,345,528 of record NZ_CM007717.1, read on the forward strand.
CACTACGCGGCGCACGAGGCGCGGAACATCCCCGGCTGCGTCCAGCGCCCCCGGCTGCCCTTCGCCATCGCCGCGACCGGACCGCGCGGACTGCGGCTCGCGGCCCGCCACGGCCAGGCATGGGTCACCACCGGCGACCCCCGGCTGTACGAGAACGGCACCCCCGAGCAGTCGGTTCAGGCCATTCGCGGCCAGGTGGAGCGGCTCACCGACGAGTGCGTCGCCCAGGGCCGGGACGTGAACGAGCTGGACCGGATCCTGCTCACCGGGTTCACCCCGGACCGTTCCCGCCCGCTGGAGTCGGTGGGCGCGTTCGTCGACTTCGCGGGCCGGCACAAGGAACTGGGCTTCACGGAACTGGTGATCCACTGGCCCATCCCGGACTCCGACTTCGCGGCCGACGAGAAGGTCTTCGAGCAGATCGCCATGGACGGCCTCTCCCAACTGCGCTGACCTGTCCCCCGGGACGAGACACCGGGCACCCTTCCGGCCGCCCGGTGTCTCATGTGTGCGGGCTCTCGCCCGACCGTGCGGGCATATGCGCGAGAATGGCCCGGTGACCTCAGCGACTCGACAGCCCGAGACCCCGACCGCCGGCCTCCCGCCCCGGCTGATCGCCACCGATCTCGACGGCACCCTGCTGCGCGACGACAAGTCCGTCTCACCGCGCACCGTCGCCGCCCTCGCCGCCGCCGAGGAGGCGGGCATCGAGGTCTTCTTCGTCACCGGCCGCCCGGCCCGCTGGATGGACGTCGTCAGCGACCATGTCCACGGCCACGGCCTGGCGATCTGCGGCAACGGCGCCGCCGTGGTCGACCTCCACGGCGGCCCCGGCAGCCACCGGTTCGTCAAGGTGCGCGAGTTGGAACGCGCGAACGCCCTGGACGCCGTACGGCTGCTGCGCGACGCGGCGCCCGGCACCATGTACGCCGTCGAGCAGACCTACGGCTTCTACCAGGAGCCCGCGTACCCGAAGATGCACATGGAGATCCCCGACTCCCTCGCGCCCGCCGAGGACCTGCTCGGGGCGGACGCGCCCGGGGCCCATGAGCCGGTGCTGAAGATCCTCGCCTTCCACCCCACGATCGACCCCGACGCCTTCCTCACCCTGGCCCGGCTGGCCATCGGCGACCGCGCCAACGTCACCCGGTCCAGCCCCAGCGCCCTGCTGGAGATCAGCGGCCCCGACGTCTCCAAGGCCAGCACGCTCGCCCTGTGCTGCGCCGAACGCGGCATCTCGCACGAAGAGGTCGTCGCCTTCGGGGACATGCCCAACGACGTCGAGATGCTGACCTGGGCGGGGCGGTCCTTCGCGATGGGCAACGCCCACCCGGACGTCCTCGCGGCGGCCTCCGGACAGACGGTCGCCAACAACGAGGACGGCGTGGCCGTCGTCATCGAGCGGCTCCTCGCCGAGCACGGCTGACCGGCCCCTCATCCGAGCGACACCCCGCGCGCCGCCAGCCACGGCACCGGGTCCACCGCCGACCCCGCCCGGTCGGTCACCCGCGTCTCGAAGTGCAGATGCGGTCCCGTGGAGTTGCCCGAGGTGCCGGACTGCCCGATCCACTGCCCCGCGGTCACCCGCTCGCCCTGGTCGACGGTGACGGCGGCCAGATGCGCGTACTGCGTGAAGTAGCCGTCCGGATGCCGCAGCACGATCTCGATGCCGAACGGGCCCCCGCACGACACCCGCACCACCCGGCCCTCGCCGACCGCCCGCACCGGCGTGCCGATCGGCACCGCGAAGTCCTGCCCGGTGTGCCGGTTCGCCCAGCGGGCGCCGCCGCTGCCGTAGCTCGCGGACAGGGTGTACGTCTCCACCGGTGCGACCCAGCTCTGCGAGAAGTGCGCCGCCGGCTGGACGAGCCGTACCGCGCCGCGGCAGGCGCCCGCCGCGACCGAGGCGTCCGCCTGCCCCTGCAACTCCCAGCGCGCCTGGTCGAGCTTGTCCTCGATGCCCTTCTTCAGGACGGCGAGTTCGGTGGCGCGCCGCTCCACGCCCTGCCAGGCGGACCTGGCCCTGCTCTCGTCCGCGGCCAGCCGCGCCTCGGCCCGCCGGCTCTTGCCGAGCGCGGTGTCGAGGTCGAGCTGCGCCTGGGCGAAGGCGTGCTGCCCGCGCAGCATCTGCTCCGGGTCGTCCGCCAGGATGATCTGCGCGGCGACCGGAAGACCGCCGCCCTCGCGGTACTGGGCCCGCGCGATCCGGCCCAGATCGTCGCGGAGCGCGGCCGTCTCCCGCCGCTCCCGGCCCAGCAGTTCCTCCAGCTTCCGGGCCTTGCCCCGCGCGGCCTCCGCCTCCCGCTGCCCGGCCTCGTACTTCTGGGTGGCGACGGCCGCCTCCTCGTAGAGCCGCGCCACCCGCGTACTGAGCCCGGACTCCGCCGCGGAGCCGTCGCCGGGCTCGCCGTCGGCGGCCGTCGGACGGGCGGCGAGCACCGCGGCCGCACAGACCAGGACCGGAACGAGCAGGGGGCGACGGCGAGATGAGCGCATGTCAGCGATCGTGCCCCGGCCCCCCGGCACCGGTCCTGTTCAAGGCGTACGCCCGGGGGACACCGCACCTCTGATGGCCCATCATGCGGGCCGTCGGGTTTGGATCAGCCCGCCGCCACCAGCAGCTCCGTCGCGGCCTCCCGCTCGACCATCGAGCGCAACGGCCCGTCCACCGAGGTGAGTTCCGTGAAGGGGCCGCGCTGCACGATCCGGCCCGCGTCCAGCACGACGACCTCGTCCACCGCGTCCAGCCCGGCCAGCCGGTGCGTGATCAGCACGGTCGTGCGGCCCTCGGTGGCGGCCAGCAGATCCGCGGTGAGCGCGTCGGCGGTGGGCAGGTCGAGATGCTCAGCCGGCTCGTCGAGCACCAGGACGGGGAAGTCGGCGAGGAGCGCGCGGGCCAGCGCGAGCCGCTGACGCTGGCCCCCGGAGAGCCGCGCCCCGTGCTCGCCGACGAGCGTGTCGAGCCCCTCGGGCAGGCTGTCGGCCCACTCCAGGAGCCGGGCCCGGGACAGCGCGTCGCGCACCTCGTCCTCGCTCGCGTCCTTCTTCGCCAGCAGCAGGTTCTCGCGCACCGAACTGTCGAAGAGGTGCGCGTCCTGCGCGCACAGCCCGACGAGCCGCCGTACGTCGTCGCCGTCCAGGGCGTCCGCGTCCGTGCCGCCCAGGGTGTAGGTGCCGGAGTCCGCGTCCAGGAAGCGCAGCAGGACCTGGGCGAGGGTCGTCTTGCCGGAGCCGGACGGCCCCACGACGGCGATGCGGCGGCCCTGCGTCAGGGTGAGGTCCACACCGGTCAGCGCGTCCCGGTCCTGACCGGCGTGCCGGGCCGTCAGCCCCTCGACGACGAGCGGGAACGGCGAGGCGGGCGGCCGTCCGGGCCGCTCCGGCTCGCGCACCGGCTCGGGGGAGTCCAGGACCTCGAAGATCCGCTCGGCGCTCCGCTGGACCCGTCGGCGGTGGCGTACGGCCAGCGGGAGCCCGAGGACGGCCTCGAAGGCGGCCAGCGGGGTGAGGACGACCACGGCCATGGTCACCCCGCTCAGCCGCCCGGCGGCGACCGCCTGGGCGCCGACGAGGGCGGAGGCGGCGACGGTGAGCCCGGAGACGAGAGCGGTGAGGCCGTCGCCGAGGGCGGTGGCGGTGGCGGCCCGCGAGGCGATCCGGGTGAGGACGCCGTCCGCGGCGCGCACCTCGGCGGCCCGGGCGGGCAGTGCCCCGGAGACGGTCAGTTCGGCGGTGCCGGTGAGGAGATCGGCGGTCCGGGTGGCCAGCACGCCCCGGGCGGGGGCGAGCCGGCGCTCGGCGCGGTGCGCCACGGCGCCGGTGATCAGCGGGACGCCCGCCCCGGCCGCGAGCAGTCCGGCGGCGAGCACGGCGCCGGCCTCGGGCAGCAGCCAGGCCGTGAAGGCGACCGATCCGGCCGAGACGGCGACGGCGGCACCGGCCGGCAGCAGCCAGCGCAGCCAGTAGTCCTGGAGGGTGTCCACATCGGCGACGAGCCGCGACAGCAGGTCGCCGCGGCGCGTGCCGCGCAGCCCGGCCGGGGCCAGCCGCTCCAGCCGCCGGAAGACGGCGACCCGGGTGTCCGCCAGCATCCGCAGCACGGCGTCGTGCGACACCAGCCGCTCGCCGTACCGGAACACGGCCCGGCCGATGCCGAACGCGCGGGTCGCCGTCACGGCGACCATCAGATACAGCACGGGTGGCTGCTGCGAGGCGCGGGAGATGAGCCAGCCGGAGGTGGCCATGAGGCCCACGGCGCTGCCCAGGGCGAGGCTGCCCAGGAGCAGCGCCAGCGCGAGCCGGCCGCGCCGGGCACCGGCCAGGGCACGGACCCGGGCGAGGACACCGCCGGTGCTCGCCCCGGCCGGCTCCTCGAACGCCTCCGGGTCGGCCGCGGCGGGTGCCGCCGCCGTCTCCGGTGCGGCGGGAGCGGTCCTCGGCGCGGCCTCCGCGGGGCTGGGTGCCGCCGTCTCGGCCAGCCGGACGACCCGGTCCGCCACGGCCAGCAGGGCGGGCCGGTGCACCACGAGCAGGACCGTGCGCCCGGCCGCCAGCCGCCGTACGGCCTCCACGACCTCCGCCTCGGTCTCGCCGTCGAGCGCGGCCGTCGGCTCGTCCAGCAGCAGGACGGGCCGGTCCGCGAGGAACGCCCGCGCCAGGGCGAGCCGCTGGCGCTGACCGGCGGAGAGCCCGGCCCCGTCCTCGCCCAGCACGGTGCCGAGCCCGGCGGGCAGCGCGTCGACAAACTCCAGCGCCCCCGCGTCCGCGAGCGCCCGTCGTACGGCCCCCTCGTCGGCGTCAGGACGGGCCAGCCGTACGTTGTCGGCGATCGTCCCGGCGTACAGGTGCGGGCGTTGCGGCACCCAGGCGATCCGGGACCGCCACTGCTCCAGGTCGGCGACGGTGAGATCGACTCCCCCGGCCCGTACCCGGCCCTCGGTGGGCCGCACGAAGCCCAGCAGGGTGTGCAGCAGGGTCGACTTGCCCACGCCGCTCGGGCCGACCAGGGCGACGGTCTCCCCCGGTTCGACGGTGAAGGACACGTCCGAGACGGCGTCGGCGGAGCGGCCGGGGTAGCGCACGGTCACGCCCTCGAAGGTGAGCGCGCCCTCCGGGACCCGGGTGGTGCCGGGAGCCGGTGCCGGGGTCTCCAGGACGGCGAAGATCTCCTCGGCGGCGGCGAGCCCCTCGGCGGCCGCGTGGTACTGGGTGCCGACCTGGCGCAGCGGCAGATACGCCTCCGGCGCCAGCACCAGGATGACCAGGCCGATGTAGAGGTCCATGTCGCCGTGCACGAGCCGCATGCCGATGGTCACGGCGACCAGGGCCACCGAGAGCGTGGCGAGCAGTTCGAGCGCGAACGACGACAGGAAGGCGATCCGCAGCGTGCGCATGGTCGCCCGGCGGTACTCGCCGGTGATGCTGCGGATCGACTCGGCCTGGGCCTTGGCCCGGCCGAACACCTTCAGGGTGGGCAGTCCCGCGACGACGTCCAGGAAGTGTCCGGACAGCCGGGACAGCAGCCGCCACTGGCGGTCCATTCGGGACTGGGTGGCCCAGCCGATCAGCACCATGAAGACCGGGATCAGCGGCAGGGTGCAGACGATGATCGCGGCGGAGACCCAGTCCTCGGTCACGATCCGCGCCAGAACCGCCACCGGCACGACCACCGCGAGCCCCAACTGCGGCAGATAGCGCGAGAAGTAGTCGTCGAGGGCGTCCACGCCCCGGGTAGCCAGGGCGACCAGCGATCCGGTCCGCTGGCCGCTCAGCCACCCCGGCCCCAGCGCGGCCGCACGCTCCAGCAGCCGTCCGCGCAGCTCCGACTTCACCGCCGCGCTCGCACGGTGCGCGGCCAGCTCGGTGAGCCAGGAGACCACGGCCCGCCCGATCGCCACGGCCACCAACAGCAGCAGGGGAGTGCGGAGTTCGGAGACCGGCATCCCGTGCTGGAAGGCGCCGACCACCGCCTCGGCGATGAGCATCGCCTGCGCGATGACCAGCCCCGCACCGACGGCCCCGAGACCGACGACCGCCAGCAGGAACAGGCGGGTGGCCCGGGCGTAGCGGAGGAGACGCGGATCGATCGGTTTCACGTGAAACATGCCCTTCGGTCCGGGGAGGGGGTCTCACGGAGAGCATGACGTGTTCCACGTGAAACATCACGGAGCACCGTGATTTCCCCTCCCCCTCGGACTCAGTGCGCGGCGTCGGCGATGTGCTGTGTGCCGATCCGCTTACGGAACACCCAGTAGGTCCAGCCCTGGTAGAGCATCACGATCGGTGTGGCGATGACCGCGCACCAGGTCATGATCTTCAGGGTGTACGGGCTCGACGAGGCATTGGTCACGGTGAGGCTCCAGCTCTCGTCGAGCGACGACGGCATGACGTTCGGGAAGAGCGTCAGGAACAGCATCGCCACGGCCGCCACGATGGTGACGCCGGAGAACGCGAACGCCCAGCCCTCACGCCCCGCCTGGTTGGCCACGAGGGCCGCGACCAGGGCGGCGACCGCCACGACCAGCGCGACCAGGCTCTGACCGTCACCGTTGTCGACCTGCGTCCAGAGCAGGAAGACCAGCGCGCATACGGCGGTCACCAGACCGACCTTGAGCGCCAGTTGCCGCGCCCGCTCCCGGATGTCACCGACGGTCTTGAGGGCCGCGAACACCGCGCCGTGGAAGGTGAACAGGGTGAGCGTCACCGCTCCGCCGAGCAGTGCGTACGGGTTGAGCAGATCCCAGAACCCACCGACGTACTCGAAGTTCTGGTCGATCTTCACGCCCCGGACGATGTTGCCGAAGGCCACGCCCCACAGGAACGCGGGCAGCAGCGAGGTCCAGAAGATCGCGGTCTCCCAGTTGCGCTGCCAGTTCTCCTCGGGCCGCTTCGCCCGGTACTCGAAGGCGACACCGCGCACGATCAGACAGACCAGGATGAACAGCAGCGGCAGATAGAACCCGGAGAAGAGCGTGGCGTACCACTCGGGGAAGGCGGCGAAGGTCGCGCCGCCCGCCGTGAGCAGCCAGACCTCGTTGCCGTCCCAGACCGGACCGATGGTGTTGATCAGCACCCGCTTCTCGGTCCGGTCGCGGGCCAGTAGTTTGGTGAGGACGCCGATCCCGAAGTCGAAGCCCTCCAGGAAGAAGTAGCCGATCCACAGGACGGCGATCAGGACGAACCAGACGTCGTGCAGTTCCATGACTGTGCAGCTCCCTCGGCCTAGTACGAGAAGGCCATCGGCTTGTCGGCGTCACGGGCGTCGCCGCCGATCTTCGTGGGCGGGTTGAGGTCGGCCTCGGTCAGCTCGGGCGGGCCGGCCTTGACGTACTTCACCAGCAGCTTGACCTCGATGACGGCGAGGATGGCGTACAGGGCCGTGAAGATGGTCATCGAGGCGAGGACCTCGGCCTGGGAGACACCGGGGGAGACCGCGTCCCGGGTCTGGAGGACGCCGTAGACGACCCAGGGCTGGCGGCCCATCTCGGTGAAGATCCAGCCCCAGGAGTTGGCGATCAGCGGGAAGCCCAGGGTCCAGATCGCGGCCAGCCAGTACAGCCGGGTGAGCTTGGGACCGAGCGCCTTCTTCGGGAGCAGCACCAGATGCGGCACCTCGTCCTCGCCGACCCGCAGATGCTGCGGCAGCATGAACTTCTTCCGGGTCAGCCACAGGCCGGCCACGCCGACGGCGAGGGACGTCATACCGAAGCCGATCATCCAGCGGAAGCCCCAGTAGGCGACCGGGATGTTGGGCCGGTAGTCGCCGGGCCCGAACTTCTCCTGCTCGGACTTGTTGACGTCGTTGATGCCGGGGACGTACGAGCTGAAGTCGTCGTTGGCCAGGAAGGACAGCAGGCCCGGGATCTCGATGGCGACCTTGTTGTGGCCCTTGTCGACGTCGCCGTAGGCGAAGACGGAGAAGGGCGCGGGGGCCTCGCCGTCCCAGAGGGCCTCGGCGGCGGCCATCTTCATCGGCTGCTGCTCGAACATGATCTTGCCAAGGATGTCACCGCTGACCGCGGTGAGCAGTCCGCCGACGGCGAGCGTGACCAGGCCGAGCCGCAGCGAGGTCTTCATCTCCCGGATGTGCTTCTTGCGCAGCAGATGGAAGGCGGAGATGCCGGCCATGAAGGCGCCACCGGTGAGGAAGGCCGCGGTGAGGGTGTGGAACGCCTGGGCCAGGGCGGTGTTCTGGGTGAGCACGAGCCAGAAGTCGGTCAGCTCGGCCCGGCCCTTCGCCTCGTTGATCCGGTAGCCGACCGGGTGCTGCATCCACGAGTTGGCCGCGAGGATGAAGTAGGCCGACAGGATCGTGCCGATCGAGACCATCCAGATGCAGGCCAGATGGATCCTCTTCGGCAGCCTGTCCCAGCCGAAGATCCACAGCCCGATGAAGGTGGACTCGAAGAAGAAGGCGATGAGGGCCTCGAAGGCCAGCGGGGCGCCGAAGATGTCACCGACGAACCGCGAGTAGTCGGACCAGTTCATGCCGAACTGGAACTCCTGGACGATGCCGGTGACGACACCCATCGCGATGTTGATCAGGAAGAGCTTGCCCCAGAACTTGGTCGCCCTGAGGTACTTCTCGTTCTCCGTGCGCACCCATGCGGTCTGGAGGCCCGCGGTGAGGGCGGCCAGGGAGATCGTCAGGGGAACGAACAGAAAGTGGTAGACGGTCGTGATGCCGAACTGCCAGCGCGCCAGGGTCTCCGGCGCCAAAGCCAGGTCCACGTCGTCGCTCCTTACCTCACACGCTTGTGAACGCGTTCACATTCACAAGCAATTATGGCGCACCGATTTTCGATACGCCGAAGGGGGGTCCCGCTTACCCGCGGGAACCCCCCAGCACCGTCCTTCACACCCCGTCTGAGCAGGACAAACGGGAACCTCCGGCGAGGTCAGCGCTCCTTGCGGAACGCCTCCGCGACCTTCAGGAAGATGTCGTTCGCCTCGGACTCGCCGATCGTCACGCGCACCCCCTCGCCCACGAACGGCCGCACCACGACCCCGTGCTCCTCGCAGGCGGCCGCGAAGGCCGCGGTGGCCTCGCCCAGCCGCAGCCACACGAAGTTGGCCTGAGTGTCCGGCACGGTCCAGCCCTGGGCCCGCAGCCCGTGGGCCACCCGGGCGCGCTCCCCGACCAGGGAGCCGACCCGCCCGAACAGCTCGTCCTCGGCCCGCAGCGAGGCGATCGCCGCCTCCTGCGCCAACTGGCTCACCCCGAACGGCACCGCCGTCTTGCGCAGCGCCGTCGCCACCGGCTCATGGGCGATCGCGAACCCGATCCGCAGACCGGCCAGGCCGTACGCCTTCGAGAAGGTCCGCAGGACGCAGACGTTCGGCCGGCTGCGGTACAGCTCGACGCCGTCCGGCACCTCCGGGTCGCGGACGAACTCCCGGTACGCCTCGTCGAGCACCACCAGCACATCGCCCGGCACCCGGTCGAGGAATCGTTCCAGCTCGGCCCGGCGCACCGCGGTGCCGGTCGGGTTGTTGGGGTTGCAGACGAAGATCAGCCGGGTCCGCTCGGTGATCGCGTCGGCCATCGCGTCCAGGTCGTGCACATCGCCCTCGGTCAGCGGCACCCGCACCGAGGTGGCGCCGCTGATCTGCGTGATGATCGGGTACGCCTCGAAGGACCGCCAGGCGTAGATCACCTCGTCGCCGGGGCCCGCCGTCGCCTGGACGAGCTGCTGGGCGACCCCGACCGAGCCGGTGCCGGTGGCCAGGTGGGAGGCGGGCACCCCGAAGCACCCGGACAGCTCCTCGACCAGGGCCGTGCACGCCAGATCCGGGTACCGGTTGAAGGCGGCGGCCGCGGCCGTCACGGCCTCCATCACACCGGGCAGCGGCGGATAGGGGTTCTCGTTGGAGGACAGCTTGTAGGCCACGGCACCACCGGCCGCGGCGGGCTTGCCCGGCTTGTAGGTGGGAATCCCCTCCAGCTCGGCGCGCAGCTTGGGGCTCGTCTCGCTCACCGCAGTCCTCCTCGTGACCACAACCGGCTTCAATACTGCTCACCTTATGAGGATTCGGCTCGGGTGCGAACAGCTCGGACGGAGCCGGGCCCCCTTCTGTGATCTCTGAGGAGGAAGGGGTACGAATCGGGGGGCGCGCCGCACATATATCTATGCGCCGGTGGTGCGCGCCGTGGCGCGCATCCCTCGTGCAGGTGAGTTGAGACCTCTTCGAGACATCGGTGCGTTGGCAGGCTCATCCGTGCCGACACGACACGTACCGACAAGTAAGCCCTCAACTGACTTGTTTTCTAAGGCATTTGGGGACTCGTGACCTTGCAGAAACGTGCCTGTCAATGCGTGCATATGCGTCCGCCCTACCCCACCGGATGAGCCCTACTATCGGCTCGCCATGACAGCAGCAGGGAAGCACCAGGTGAGCCGCGCGGAAACCTCACGCCGAGGCAGCCGGCCGGGCCGGGCGGGCATCAGGGACGTGGCCGCCGCCGCCGGGGTCTCCATCACGACCGTCTCCGACGCCCTCAACGGCAAGGGCAGGCTCCCCGATGCCACCCGACGCCATGTCCGCGAGGTCGCCGACCGACTCGGCTACCGCCCCTCGGCGGCGGCCCGAACCCTCCGTACCGGCAAGTCAGGACTCATCGGCCTGACCGTGACGACGTACGGGGATGAACCTTTCACCTTCACCGAGTTCGCGTACTTCGCGGAGATGGCGCGCGCCGCGACCTCGGCCGCGCTCGCCCGCGGCTACGCGCTGGTGATCCTCCCCGCGACCTCGCGCCACGACGTGTGGTCGAACGTCGCCCTGGACGGCACGGTCGTCATCGACCCGTCCGACCAGGATCCGGTGGTCAGCGAGCTGGTGCGCCAGGGATTACCGGTCGTCTCCGACGGCCGCCCGGCCGGCCCGCTGCCGGTCACCGCCTGGGTCGACAACGACCACGAGGCCGCCGTCCTCGACATCCTCGACCATCTGGCCGACGCCGGCGCCCGCCGCATCGGCCTGCTGACCGGGACCACCACGGACACGTACACACATCTGTCGACCACGGCCTATCTGCGCTGGTGCGAGCGGGTCGGGCAGGACCCGGTGTACGAGGCGTACCCGGCGCACGACCCCTGCGCGGGCGCGGTCGCCGCGGACCGGCTGCTCGCCCGCCCGGACCGCCCCGACGCCGTCTACGGCCTCTTCGACCCCAACGGCACCGATCTGCTCGCCGCGGCCCGCCGCTACGGGCTGCGGGTGCCGGAGGACCTGCTGCTGGTGTGCTGCAGCGAGTCCACGGTGTACGCGAACACCGAGCCGCCCATCACCACGCTCTCCCTGAAGCCGCGGCGCATCGGCACGGCGGTGGTGCAGCTTCTGATCGACGCGATCGAGGGCGTGGAGTCGGACCGGCCCGTCGAACAGGTGATACCGACCGAACTGATCGTCCGTACCTCTTCTCAGCGACGCCCGCCCCGCACGACGGTCAGCCCTCCTCGGGCGCCGGAGGCGGGCTAGGGGGAAACCGGGGGTGCCCCCTAGGGCCGGGGGCCTGGAGCCCGGTGAGGTGAGCCGGGGCCCGGAGACAGGGTCCGAGGGGGGACCCGGGAGGGGGACCGGGGCGGCCGTCGGGGGGCGGTCGCCCTGGGACGGGTGGGGTGAGGCGGGGCGCGGGTCGGGGCGGCCTGGGCCGGGGGAGCTAGGGGCAGAGGGCCGGGAAGGCTGGGGTCGGGGGACGGCTCAGCGGGCAGGCGCCCCTGTGCTTCTCCGCGTCCGGGCGACCCCCGGCTTCTCCGGGTCTATCCGCGTCTCTCAGGGGCTCCCCCGAGGCGCCCGCACCCTCCCGGGCGCCCCCGGCGCACTCGACTCGCCCCGCCCGGGGACCTCTTGGGGAGCCCCGGGGTCGTACTCCGTCGTAGATCGACCGCTGACGAAGCCCGGCCCAATCGGGGCGAAAGCCGCGATGAACTGGGGCCTTGCTCCGATTCATGACCCCTGGGTCATCACACGGCACGATCCGCATTCCTATGATGGGCCCACGGCACCGCCGGCTGCTGCGACCAGGCGGCCCGAAGGTGCAGATGCGGCGCGATGGTGGAGGGGTCTGATGACTCAGGGGGCCGGTCAGGGACCCGAGGTGGAGCGGACGGCGACGTTGCGCGACTTCCGGGTGCCCGCGTATGTCCACGAGACCGGTCCGTACGCCCAGGGCACGCCCCCCGGCAACGCCGCGCCGCCCGTCCACGACCCGCTGGACCCGCCGGCCGGCTACACCCCGACGCAGCGCGATCTGCCCGTCATCAACCGGGGTGACACGCTCCAGGTGACCGTCGACCCCGCGACCGCCCCGGCCCCGGCGCCCGTGCCCTCGACAGGACCGGGCCCGCTGTTCGTCGTCGGCGACGTGCACGGCTACCTCGAAGAGCTGATCGCCGCGCTCCGCGAGAAGGGCCTCATCGACGCCGCCGGACACTGGTGCGCCGGCACCGCCAGGCTCTGGTTCCTCGGCGACTTCACCGACCGCGGTCCGGACGGCATCGGCGTCATCGACCTCGTGATGCGCCTGTCCGCCGAGGCCGCCGCGTCCGGCGGCTACTGCAAGGCGCTCATGGGCAACCACGAACTGCTCCTGCTCGGCGCCAAGCGCTTCGGCGACACCCCCGTCAACTCCGGGGCCGGCACCGCCACCTTCCAGGCGGCCTGGCTGCTCAACGGCGGCCAGAAGTACGACATGGACCGCCTCCAGGACCACCACCTGCAGTGGATGGCCCGCCTCGACGCCGTCGAGGAGGTCGACGGACATCTCCTCGTGCACTCCGACACGACCGCCTACCTCGACTACGGCGACTCGATCGAGGCGGTCAACGACACCGTGCGCGAGACGATCACGCGCAACGACGCGGACGAGGTGTGGGACCTGTTCCGCAAGTTCACCAAGCGGTTCTCCTTCCGCGACGAGGGGGGTGCAAACGCCGTCCGTTCCCTGCTCGATACGTACGGCGGCACCCGCATCGTTCACGGCCACAGCCCGATTCCCTACCTGCTGGGCGAAGTCGGCTCCGAGGACGGCGAGGAACACCGCGACCCGGTGGTCGAAGGACCGCACGTCTACGCCGACGGCCTGGCCATCGCCATGGACGGCGGCGTCACGATGGCCGGGAAACTGCTGGTCCAGCAACTGCCCCTGGAAAGCTGAGCGTTCCGGCGGCATATCCCGACGTCGCCGGGGCCTCGCCCGCCCCGGCGCCGCACTGGTCGAGGACGACTCCGGGCCGGTGCCGACCGGCACGGGCCGACGGCCAATTTCGGCAAACCCCCTGTCACCCCGGGCCGTCGCCGCTCTACCATCGGACTATCCGTAGCAGGCTCCCCTCCGTTTCTGCCCGACGGCTCGTTGGCATGCGAGCCCCAAGCCCTACGGAGCATCGGGGGATGCACATGAACAGCGTTCCGCAGCACCTGCTCAGCGAGGACCGCCAGGAGTACGAGCGGATCCTCGACGAGGCGCTGCGCTCCGCCCCACACCACCCGGAACTGGCCGCTGTGGGACAGCGGCTCAACACCGAACAGCTACGCACCATGGCACTCAACGCCTCCGCGCTCATCACGGCGGCCGCGGCGACCGAGTACCAGCACTACGTCAAGGTCCGCGAGGAACTGCGCCATCCGGCACCGCCCGCGTCGTCCTCGCACGAGTCCAGCTCCCCGGAACCGGCCACGGGCGCGATGGGCCTCGCCACCACCATGGGGGACGCCGCCCAGGCCGCCGAGGCCGCCGGCGCGGGGGCCGTCGCGATCGCCGCCGTCCTCACACCCGTCCTCGCCGGAACCGCCGCGGTGATCTTCCTGCTCGTCGGATACCTCCTCAAGGTGATCGCCCCCGAGCAGACGGTCGCCCAGGCCATGCTCAACGTCGGCTGGGCGTTCGGGGCGGTGGCCGCGGCAGCGATCCTCGTCGCCACCGTCGGACTGCTGCTCACCGCCCTGCGCAACCAGCCCTCCCTCACGGCGGGACCGTACGGGGAGCTGAGCGAGGAGGTCGCCCGGGCCAAGGACGCCTGGCGAGAAGCCGTCCTGGAACGCGGCATCGTCCCGTTCCTCCGCGAGGCCCTCGCCAACCCCGGTACGACGGCCCTCCTCCACCCCGACCCGGCCCCACCGGCCCCGACCGGCCGCCTGCCGAAGATCGGCTACGACCGGCCGGGGTTCAGCAGCCCCGACGACGGCCGGGCGGCGGGACCGCGCCCGAGCTTCAGCAGCCCGGACTACACCAGCCCGGACTTCGGCGGCCCGGAACACCAGCCGGAATAGGCACCCGGCTTGCGCCCCCCCGGGAACCCCCGGACGCGGGGCGCGCAAGCCGAGTGCGTGGGGCTTCAGGGCTCAGGTGGGGGGATCAAAGGATCAGAGGATTCCCGCCCGGCCGGCGGCGGTGATCCAGGACGGGAACTCGGACAGCAGCCGGTCGTACAACTCCTGGTCCGGTACGGTCCTGATGTCGTCGACCGCGAAGAAGCCCACGTTGTCGACGCGACGGCCGGGCAGCCGGTCGAAGCGTTCCAGGACGCCGTAGTTGGAGCGGCCGAGGCCCACGAACTGCCAGAAAATCGGCTCCTCGACCGCCTCTCGCAGCTCCCGCTCGATCGCCGCGTCGCGGTAGACCCCGCCGTCGGAGAAGAACAGCACCAGGGTCGGTACCGGCGCGGGCGTCTCCCGCACATACGCCCTGACCTCGGCGATCGCCTTCTGCTCCTCGTTCTGGATACCGACCGCGCGCATGTCGACCTGCCCGGGTTCCAGCCCCTTCCGCGGCTTCTTGCTCCGCCGGAACAGGCTGATCTCGCCCACGCGCACATGCAGACGCAGCCACTCGGGCAGCTCGCCCAGCCGCAGGTCCGGGAGACGGGCGGCATTGCTGGCGAACGTCCACGCCTGCATCTCCCCGTCGTCATCGAGCTGCGCCGCCACGGCCGCCATGCGCTCCACGACGTCCGCGACCACGCCGCCCGAGTACAGGAACGACATCGAGCCGGACGCGTCCAGCACGAGGATGACCCGCGCGGTCACCCCCGCCGCGCCTCGCTTGCTGAGACTTACGGCGACCTGCTCCTTGCGCAACGACAGCCGCTTGCGCATGTCGACGGGGAGCTGTTCCTCGCCCTTGGTGAGACGGGGGCGGGGCCCGGAGGGCGACGGCGCTGGAGGGACGGGTGGAGTGTTCGGGACGGTTGGAGTGTTCGGCACGGGCGGAGTCTGGGGGACGGGAGGCGCATAGGTGGCCGTGACTGATGGCGTGGCAGCCGCGGCGGACGGCTCCTCGTCCACGCTGATCCCGAAGTCCGTGGCCAGCCCGGCGAGTCCGGACGCGTACCCCTGGCCGACCGCGCGGAACTTCCAGCGCCCCTGCCGCAGATACAGCTCGCCGCCGATGAACGCCGTCTCCGAGTCCGCCTGCATCTCGAAGCGGGCCAACTCGCCCTGACCGCCCGCGTCGAGAAGCCGAAGCGTCAGCCCGTCCACCTGCCCGAAGGTGCCACCGTCGGCCGAAGCTCCCAGCACCACCCGCGCGATACCGCTCTCCAGCGCTCCCAGGTCCACCTGGACGGTGTCGGTCATGACCCCGCCGACGTCCTGTTTGCCGAGATGGGTCACGGCCCCGGAGGTGTGCCGCGGCTGGTTGTAGAAGACGAAGTCCCCGTCGTCACGCACGCGCCCGGCCTCGGTGAGCAGCAGCGCGGACGCGTCGACGTCCGGCCCACCCCCCTTCACGGCCCAACTGAGTTCCGCCCGCACCACAGCCGCGTCGACCGGCAGATTGGCACCCTTGCTCATGGCTCCCGCTGTCATACCCCCAGTCTGCCGACCCGACAGCCCCGGGCAACCACCTCACACAAGCCGCTTCCGTCCCAGCACTGCGCTGCTCTCGGGAGGTGTCGCTCCACCTCCCGAGAGCAGGCAGCGAACCGACGACCGTCAGTCCGCCAACGGGAGGTAGACCCGGTTGCCCGCCGCGGCGAACTCCGCGGACTTCTGGGCCATCCCCTCCTCGACCTCCGCACGGGTGCCGCCGTGTTCACGGCGGATGTCCTGGGAGATCTTCATCGAGCAGAACTTCGGGCCGCACATCGAGCAGAAGTGGGCCGTCTTGGCCGGTTCCGCCGGGAGGGTCTCGTCATGGAACTCACGGGCCGTGTCCGGGTCCAGGGCGAGGTTGAACTGGTCCTCCCACCGAAACTCGAAGCGGGCGTCGGACAGGGCGTCGTCCCACTCCTGCGCACCGGGGTGGCCCTTGGCGAGGTCGGCCGCGTGGGCGGCGATCTTGTAGGTGATGACGCCGGTCTTGACGTCATCCCGGTTGGGCAGGCCCAGGTGTTCCTTGGGCGTGACGTAGCAGAGCATCGCCGTGCCCCACCAGGCGATCATCGCGGCGCCGATACCGGAGGTGATGTGGTCGTAGGCCGGGGCGACGTCCGTCGTCAGCGGGCCGAGCGTATAGAACGGAGCTTCATCGCAGATCTCCTGCTGAAGGTCGATGTTCTCCTTGATCTTGTGCATCGGGACATGTCCCGGGCCCTCGATCATGGTCTGTACGTTGAAACGCTTGGCGATCGTGTTGAGTTCCCCGAGGGTGCGCAACTCCGCGAACTGGGCCTCGTCGTTGGCGTCCGCGATCGAGCCCGGCCGCAGACCGTCGCCCAACGAGTAGGTGACGTCGTAGGCGGCGAGGATCTCGCAGAGTTCCTCGAAGTGCTCGTACAGGAACGACTCCTTGTGGTGTGCGAGGCACCAGGCCGCCATGATCGAACCGCCGCGCGAGACGATGCCGGTCTTGCGGTTCGCGGTGAGCGGCACATACGCGAGACGGACGCCCGCGTGGACGGTCATGTAGTCCACGCCCTGCTCGGCCTGCTCGACGACCGTGTCCTTGTAGATCTCCCAGGTCAGTTCCTCGGCCCTGCCGTCGACCTTCTCCAGCGCCTGGTACAGCGGCACCGTGCCGATCGGGACGGGGGAGTTGCGCAGCACCCACTCCCGCGTGGTGTGGATGTTGCGGCCGGTGGACAGGTCCATGACCGTGTCGGCGCCCCAGCGCGTCGCCCAGGTCATCTTCTCGACCTCCTCCTCGATGGAGGACGTCACGGCCGAGTTGCCGATGTTGGCGTTGACCTTCACCAGGAACCGCTTGCCGATGATCATCGGCTCGATCTCCGGGTGGTTGACGTTGGCCGGCAGCACCGCACGGCCCGCCGCGATCTCCTCGCGCACGACCTCGGGAGAAACGTTCTCCCGGATGGCCACGTACTCCATCTCGGGCGTGATCTCCCCACGACGGGCATACGCGAGCTGGGTCACCGCGTTGCCGTCCAGGCCGCGACGCGGCAGCCGCGGGCGCCCCGGGAACACCGCGTCCAGGTTGCGCAGTCCACCGCGCGGAGAGGTGTGCTTGATGCCGTCGTCCTCGGGACGGACGGGGCGGCCCGCGTACTCCTCGGTGTCACCGCGAGCGATGATCCAGTTCTCACGCAGCGGCGCCAGGCCCCTGCGGACGTCCGTGTCGACGAGCGGATCGGTGTACGGGCCGGAGGTGTCGTACAGCGTGACCGACTGCCCGTTCGTGAGATGCACCTGACGGACCGGCACACGCAGATCAGGGCGAGTGCCCTCGACGTATCCCTTGTGCCAGCCGATGGACTTCCCGGCCTCTTCGCCGCTCACATCGGCCGCGTCTCCGCCGGCCGCGTTCTGCGTCAAGGCAGGCGTGCGTACGTCCTTGTTGGTCATGAGACCTACTCCCTACGCCGGCATTACCCGGTAACAGGTTCGGCGGTCGACGCAGCGGCTACCGTTCACCGATGTTTCATGTGAAACATCACTCAGCGAAGTGACGTTCCACGTGAAACATCGCGAAGACGGAGGTCAGCGCCCTCTCAGCCCGGTGCTCCGAGCTCCCGCGTGTGCAAAGGTGGCTCCACGCTAGCGTCAATTCGGGCGCGGTGAACAGAGGGCCCCTTTCGTTCTTGCGATGATCGGTCGGTGACCTCGACACCCCAGCCCCCGTACTCACCCGAGCCACCGCGCAGGCCCGGCACCGGCGGCGGCCCCGGCAACGGCCCGGGCCGTGCCGCTGGAGACGACCGCGATTTCAGCCACGGGGGCGAGCCCGGTGGTGGGTTCGACCGTGGCGGGCTGGGGCCGAGGCCCGGGCCGGGGTACGGCGGCGGCGCACCGGCGGGGCAGGGGCGCGGGCCTGGTTCTGGTGGACCGGGACCGAGCACTGGCGCCCAACGACCCGTGCCTGCGCACCAGCGGCCGGATCTCGGAGGTCCTCGGCGCAATCCTGAAGGGCAGGGGCCTGCGCAGGGGCCCGGTCAAAGGCGGGGACAAGGGCCGGGCCAGGGGCAAGGACAGGGCCAAGGGCACGGGCAGCGGCCCGGTGGGCCGCCATCCGGGCAGGGGCAGCCCCAGGGTCCCGCTCCCGGCCCAGGGAGCGGCTACGGCTACGACCGCCCCGGCCCGAGGTCTGGCCCCGCCCCCGGCGCCCCCTACGGACAACGGGGCTTCGACCACCGGCAGGGCCACGGCCCCGAACCCGACCAGGGGCACGGGCACGAGCACGAGCACGAGCACGGACACGGCTACGACCACAGCCACGACCCCGACGACGGCCCCACCGACGAATCCGACAGCGGACACGGCCACGACAGCGGTCATGACGGCCACGGAGGCGGTCACGGTGGCGGACATGGCCCCGGCAACGGCCACGGTTCCGGCGGCGGCCACGGCCACTCGCACAGCCACAGCCACGGCCCCGCCGCCCCCGTCTCCAAGCACCTGCGCAAGGTCATCGGGGCGATCCTGATCCCCTTCGCCGGGGCGGTGCTCGTCGGTCTCGCACTGCTGTGGCCGGGCGGCGCCCCGGCGCACGAGCGCACCGGTGTCGGCTTCGACCGGCAGACCCAGCACGCCACGGTCACCCAGGTCGTGAGCGTGAGCTGCTCGTCGGTGAACGCCTCGGGCGGTACACCGACCGGTGACACCTCCACCGCCGAGGGCTCCTCGGCCGTGCAGCAGGCGAACGGGACGTGCAAGAAGGCCACGATCCGTGTGGACACCGGCAAGGACAAGGGCCGTACGTTCACCGAGATCGTCCAGCCGGACCAGTCACGGCAGTTGCACGAGGGCGAGCAGGTCATCGTCGCCTACGAGCCCTCGGCGCCGCGGGACCTCCAGTACTCGGTGACCGATGTGAACCGCCGGGTGCCGCTGGCGGTGCTCGCGCTGATCTTCGCGGTCGCCGTCGTACTCGTGGGCCGACTGCGAGGCGTCATGGCCCTGGTGGCGCTCGCGATCAGCTTCCTCATCCTGAACTTCTTCATCCTGCCGGCGATCCTGGAGGGGTCGAACCCGCTGGTCGTGGCGGTGGTGGGATCCAGCGCGATCATGCTGATCGCCCTGTATCTGTGTCACGGGCTATCGGCACGCACGTCTGTCGCCGTGCTCGGCACGCTGATCTCGCTGCTGCTGATCGGTGTTCTGGGCTCGGTCTTCATCGACTGGGCGGGGCTCACCGGCAACACGGACGACAACACCGGGCTGATCCACGGCCTGTACCCGTCGATCGACATGAGCGGTCTGCTGCTCGCGGGCATCATCATCGGCTCGCTCGGTGTGCTCGACGACGTCACGGTCACCCAGACCTCGGCGGTCTGGGAGCTGCACGAGGCCAACCCCGCGATGGGCTGGCGCGGACTGTACCGGGCCGGCATCCGCATCGGCCGCGACCACATCGCGTCCGTGGTCAACACCCTCGTCCTCGCCTACGCCGGCGCCGCGCTGCCGCTCCTGCTGCTGTTCTCGATCGCGCAGAGCAGCGTCGGCACGGTCGCCAACAGCGAGTTGGTGGCGGAGGAGATCGTGCGCACGCTGGTGGGCTCGATCGGCCTGGTCGCGTCCGTGCCGGTCACCACGGCCCTCGCCGCGCTCGTGGTGGCGGCCGATCGCCCGGACCCCGGAACGGCCGGCGCGGCCCAGGCCAAGCAGTCCCAGACCCCGACACAGCCCCAGACTCCGCCCCGCAGCACCGGCAGCGGAAGAGGCAGGCGCCGCAAGCGCTGAAACGCCGGGCGCACGAGCACCGGAAACCCCGGCCCCCTCGTGCGCCTCGCGCTTCAGTCTGACGCCCCCCACCCCTGACTCAAGCTCAAAGTCCTGCTCCCCACCAAGCCCACCCCACCCACTCCGCCCCCACCCATCGCCCCACCCCGCAGAAGCGTTCCTTCTCAACCCCACCCCATGGCGAAGCGTTCCGCCTCCCCTCGGCGCCCGCGTCTCAGCCCGCGCTCTGCTCCTCCGCCAGGATCCGGTCCAGCGCCTCGTCCAGATGCGCGTCGAAGTCGGCGAGCGCACCCTCCTGGCCCAGCGGGACCAGCTTGTCCGTGCGGTCGAGGAACGCCACCAGCGGTGCCGCCGAGGAACGGAACAGCGCCTGGTCGCCGCCGACCTGAAGCCGGATCAGCACCTCGCCCAGCACATCGGGATCGACCGGCGAGACCCGCACATCCCCCTCGCCGCACGCCCTGCCCACCCCGTCGATGAGCAGCTCACGGCCGAACGCCCAGGTCACCGGGGCATCACCGGGAAGGTGGAAGGTGAGCCGTACGGCATAGGGATCGTGGGCCTTGTAGCTCAGCTCCACCGGGATGCGGAACGAGAGTTCCTCGGACACGAGGAAGCTCATCATGACCTCTGCCTGTACCGCCTGTACGGACTCGCGCATCGCCCTACCCCGTCATCTGCCGTCATCTGCCATCGACTGGCCGGGAATCAACCCCTGACACTGCGGGTATCTTGCTGAACGTACACGACAGATCACAAGGAGTGAGTTTTCAGATACTGATAGAGATCGCGATTGACCCCAACTTGCGCGCGATCTCGCTCTGAAGCTGTCGGGCCGCCGGAAGCAAACGGTCGGCATGGCGGGCGGGCAGGGAAATGGCCAGTGTCGCCGCCGTGGTGCCCACCGTGATCGGGATCGCGGCGCACACCGTCCCCAGTGCGTACTCCTGTCGTTCGACGACCGGTTCCATCCGTCGCGTCCTTTCCAGCCGTCGCAGAAGGCTGGTGTCGTCACGCACCGTGTACGGCGTGATCGACTGAACCGGGTAGCGGGCCAGGTGTTCGCGGCGGGCCGGTTCGTCCACCTGGGAGAGCAGGCACTGGCCGATGGCGTGGGCGTGGCCGGTCTCGCGGAAGTCCGCCCATTCCTCGACCGCCGGATTGCTGGGGGTGTCGGCGACGTACATGACCTCGACCTCGCCCTCCCGGTAGCGGGCGTAGTACACGGGGGCACCGATCGAATCGCGCCACTGGGCAAGGGTGTCGGCGACCGTGCTGCGACGTTTCTGCGCCGCTCCGCTGCCGGCCAGCCGCTCGGCCGCCTCGCCGAGGAAGAAGAGTCCCCTGTCGCGGCGCAGATATCCCTCGTGCACCAGGGTGCGCAGCAGGTGGTAGGCGGTGGGCAGGGCGAGCCCCGTCTCCCGGGCCAGTTGTTTGGCCGGGGCGCCGCCGTGATGTTCGGCGACGGACTCCAGCAGCCGCATGGCGCGCTGCACGGAGCCGATCAGGGTGACCGTCGGGTGCGGTTGCTCGGGGACCGTGGCCCGGGGTGCCGTGGTGCGGGGTGGGCGCTGGAGCGGGGGTGTGGTGGAGCGAGGGCGGGTGGGGGGTGCCTGCGGTGCCACTGATGCGGTGTCAACCATGGCCAAGGGTCACTTCCGAAGGCGCGAGGGGGGCGGCCCGTGCGGGGAACACGGGAGGGGAGGTACGCCGCTCGCGGGGGTCGTGGCCCCCGCGTCGAACTCCGGACTTTAACCGCCTGCCACCGCTCGCAGCCGGGCTGCGAGGGAAACTTCCCCCGGCCGAGGGAACCGGTGATTCCCGTTACCGATCACCGGTCTCGGCCACCGCTCACCAGTCCCCGCGCGAGGAGGAACTCGACATGAACTTCCGTACGACGTAGATCAGGCCGCCGACCAGGGCGACGAAGATCAGCAGCTTGAAGAGCAGGGCGATCACGAAGCCGACGATGCTGGCTATCAGACCGCCGAACACGACGAGGGCGATGACCGGCACCGCCACCCACTTCACCCACCACGGCAGTCCCGCGAAGATCTCACGCATCGCCCTTGTCCTCCTCCTTCGGTGGTCCGGCGCCGATGACGGCCCGGATCCGCATTTTCATGTCCTGCGGTCGATGCTAGATCCGCGAGGGGCCCCGGCGGACGCCTCGCGCCCCTTGTCCTCCCCTGAACGATCCCCTAGGGAACCCCGAGACCCGGCGTCACGCCTCGGGCGGAGAGAACACCACCATGACCCTCAGATCCTCACTGATGTGGTGGAACTTGTGGGCGACTCCGGCCGGGACATAGACCACACTCCCGCGTGCCACCTCGGTCGTCTCCATGCCCACGGTGAGGGAGGCCCGCCCGCTCACCACGAAGTACACCTCGTCCTGGCTGTGCGGTTTCTGTGGATCGGCGGCGCCGGCGTCGAGCGCGTACAGCCCGACCGACATGTTCCGCTCCCGCAGGAACTGGAGGTAGGCGCCGTCGTTGGCGGCCCGCTCCGCCTCCAGTTCATCCAACCGGAATGCCTTCATCGAGTTTGTCCGCCCTCGCCCGGTGCTCGTTGCCGATCTCTCTGCCACGATCAGACACATGAAGAATTTCGTAGTCAAGACGATCGCCAACGCGGGCGCTCTGGCGGTCGCCGTCTGGGTGGTCTCCGGCATCACCCTGTCCGGTGACAGCACGGCCAAGAAGGCCGGCACCCTCATAGTCGTGGCCCTGCTCTTCGGCCTGGTGAACTTCCTGGTCAAGCCGATCGTGAAGGTGCTGACCTTCCCGCTGTTCATCCTCACGCTCGGCCTGATCACCCTGGTGGTCAACGCGTTGATGCTGCTGTTGACGTCGTGGCTGGCCGATGTGTTCGACGTGGCCTTCCATGTCGACGGGTTCTGGACCGCGGTCGTCGGCGGCCTGATCATCTCCGTCGTCTCCTGGGCCCTCAACGTCGTGCTGCCGGACGAGGACTGAATCCCACGATGACCTACCGCGTCTGCTTCGTCTGCACCGGCAACATCTGCCGCTCGCCGATGGCCGAGTCGGTCTTCCGCGCGCGGGTGGCGGACGCCGGGCTGGAGTCGGTGGTCGAGGTCGACAGCGCGGGCACGGGCGGCTGGCACGAGGGCGAGGACGCCGACCCCCGCACGCTCTCCGTCCTCGGGGAGCACGGCTACGTCCTCGCCCACGCGGCCCGGGTGTTCGAGCCGTCCTGGTTCGCCCGCCGGGACCTGGTGATCGCCCTCGACACCGGACACCTCAAGGCCCTGCGCCGCCTCGCGCCCTCGCCGCGGGACGCCGCGAAGGTACGGCTGCTGCGGTCCTACGACCCGGGCGCGGGCGACGACCTCGACGTACCCGACCCCTACTACGGGGGCCGGGACGGCTTCGAGGAGTGCCTGGAGATGGTGGAGCGGGCCGGCGCCGGACTGCTCGCCGCGGTACGTGAAGAACTGGAAGGACGCACGACATGAGCGGACCCGCCGCGGACGGCCGGGACACACCGCGGCCCGAGAGCACCGGTGACGGCACGCGCGTGGTGCGCGCGGGACTGCCCGAGCCGGTCAAGTACGAGCCGACCCTGCCGGGACCGGTGTTCGCCGCCCACTTCCATCTGCCGGGCGAGCCCACCGGCCCGTACACCTACGGCCGCGACGAGAACCCGACCTGGACCCACCTGGAGCGGGCCCTGGGCGAGTTGGAGGCCCCCGGGCAGGAGGACGTCGAGACGCTGGCGTTCGCCTCCGGGATGGCCGCGATCTCGTCCGTGCTCTTCTCCCTGCTGCGCTCCGGCGACACCGTCGTCCTGCCCGGCGACGGCTACCAGGTCTTCCCCTTGGTGCGCGCGCAGTTGGAGGCGTACGGCATCGAGGTGCGGACCGCGCCGACCGCGGGCGACGCCCAACTGGACGCCCTCGAAGGCGCCCGGCTGCTGTGGATCGAGTCGCCGTCGAACCCGGGGCTCGACGTGTGCGACATCCGGCGGCTCGTCGAGGCGGCACACGCGCGGGGCGCTCTCGTGGCCGTGGACAACACGCTCGCGACCCCGCTCGGGCAGCGCCCGCTGGAACTCGGCGCCGACTTCTCGGTGGCCAGCGGCACCAAACAGCTCACGGGTCACGGCGACGTCCTGCTCGGCTACGTCAGCGGACGGACCGGCGAGGCCATGACCGCCGTACGGCGCTGGCGCAAGATCGTGGGGGCGATCCCGGGGCCCATGGAGGCGTGGCTGGCGCACCGGTCGATCGCCACGCTGCATCTGCGCGTCGAGCGGCAGAGCGCCACCGCGCTGGCCGTCGCCGAGGCGCTGCGGGCCTGTCCCGAGGTGAGCGGGCTGCGGTATCCAGGACTGCCCGGCGACCCCTCGTACCAGGTCGCCTCGCGGCAGATGCGGCGCTACGGCTGCGTGGTGTCGTTCACGCTGCCCACGCGCGCGCGTGCCGAGCGTTTCCTGGCGGAGCTGCGGCTCGTGGACGACGCGACGAGCTTCGGAGGGGTGCGTTCCACGGCCGAGCGGCGCGGGCGCTGGGGCGGTGACGCCGTGCCGGAGGGCTTCATCCGGCTGTCGGTGGGGGCGGAGGACCCGGAGGACCTGGTGGCGGATGTGCTGCGCGCGCTGAAGGAATCGGCGCGATGACCGGCTTACGGCCGCCCGTGCGGTGTCCCTCTACGTCCCTCTACGCACAACGGACGGTCCGAGCCTCCCCCCTCGTGGCTCGGACCGTCCTCGGTTCCGCGCGCGAAGAACCGCGCGAACAAGGCTAGTTGACTCTGTGTCGGTGTCCAATCACAGTAGCGGCAGCGACCTATCGACTTATTTATAGTTGGGGCTGCCCGGGAGCCGCGTACCAGGGCGGAGAGGTGGGGACGATTCATGGATCTGGCCTTGCTGCGCACCTTCGTGACCGTGCACCGGGCCGGCTCCTTCACCCGCGCCGCCGCACTGCTGGGTCTGTCCCAGCCGGCCGTCACCTCCCAGATCCGCACCCTCGAACGGCAACTGGGACGCCCGCTCTTCCTGCGCCGGCCTCGCGGAGTGACCCCCACGACCATGGGCGACGAACTCGCCCACAAGGCGGCACCGCATCTCGACGCCCTGGTGGAGATCGCCGAGACCGGACTCGACGACGACTCCTCGCTCCGGACCCTGCATCTGGCAGGACCACCGGAGTTCACCGCCGAGCGCGCCCTGCCCGCCCTCACCGAACTGTGCGGCGACGACGGCCAGGGGCTGACCCTGCGGGCCTCCTTCGGAACCGCCGAGGAGGTCTTGGAAGGACTGGCCGCCGGACACCACGACCTCGCCATCAGCACCGCCCGGCCGCGCGGCGCGCTGCTCACCGCCACCCCGCTCTGCGACGAGGAACATGTCCTGGTCGCCGCACCCCACTGGGCCGACCGGATCGACGCCGGGAGACTGCGTCGCGACGGCGCCGCCGCGCTGGAGGATCTTCCGGTGGTGGAGGTGCACGAGTCGCTGCCGCTGGTCTCCCGGTACTGGGCGGCCGTCTTCGACTCCCGGCCGGCCGCCTCGGGCACGGTCGTCGTCCCCGATCTGCGCGCGGTCCTCGCCTGCGCGATCGCGGGGGCGGGCCTGGCGGTTCTGCCCCGCTATCTCTGCGCCGCCGCGCTGGAACGCGGGGAGGTTGTCGCCCCGCACGAGCCCGCGGTGCCACCACTGCGGACCTACGTCCTGGTGGTGCGCGCCGGCACCCTGGCGATGCCGCATGTCGCCCGGGCCCACGACCGGCTGCTGGGCGCGGCCACCGAGTGGTGCTGAACGGACGGTCGCGTACGGCCGAGAAGCGGGAACGGACGGGCAGTTGGGAGGAGATCACGGAGCAGGTTCGGCCAGTGACGTTTCGCGATGTTTCACGTGGAACCAACCGGGCCACATTTCTCCCATGACCGTCCGACCCGTGGTCAAGCGCACCGCCCGTGCCGTTCTGCTGGACGGCGACGACCTGATCCTGATCAAGCGCACCAAGCCCGGTGTGGATCCGTACTGGCTCACGCCCGGCGGCGGGGTCGAACCCGACGACGCCACCGTCGTGGACGCCCTGCATCGCGAGGTGCACGAGGAACTCGGCGCCAAGGTCACCGATGTCGTGCCCTGCTTCGTCGACACCGTCGAGCACATCGGCGAGGACGCCGCCACCACCGGTGTGAAGGTGCAGCACTTCTTCGTCTGCCGACTGGAGTCCATGGACCCCGGCCTGCGCCACGGCCCCGAGATCGACGAGCCCGCGGGCGAGTACGAGATCGTCCGCGTGCCGTTCACCCGGGTCGGGATCGCCTCCGTCCATCTCGTCCCGCTCTCCCTGCGGCACTACCTGGACGGCAACATCGAGGGCGTCCGCGCGATGCACGCACCCGATCTGGGCTGAGCCGCTTCGCGGACTCTCCTCTCAACTACAGGGCGGGGCGCACCAATGCGTAGGCGTCCCACAGATCCATGCCTGCGTAGGAGTGGGTGGCGATGCCGGCCAGATGACGGTCCGCGTTGACCGCGACCGACACCGGTACCGCCGCGAACAGATCCTTGTCGGAGAGCGAGTCGCCGTAGGCGACACAGTCGTCGCGTGTCACTCCGAACTCCGCGCACAGCCGGTCGGCGATCACCACCTTCGCCTGCGCGCTGAGCACCCCGGCCGGGTCCACGGGCTCCGTGAAGGGGATCGCGGGAAACCGTGATCCATAGGCCGCGTGCGCACCCCAGCCGAGGAGTCTCTCCACGAAGAAGGACGGCGAGAGGGAGACGACAGCGCAGTACTCCCCCCGGTCGCTGATCTCCGTCCAGACCTCGCGAATCCGCGCCAGCCAGGGTGCCCCCTCGAACGCCGCCACGACATGCTCCTCGGTGAGCCGCGTCCACAGGGCGTGTACCTGCGTCGCATACTCCGGCGGTCCGATGCGTCCCGCGGAGATCGCCTGCTCCAGCGCCATGGTCTCGGCCAGCAGCCCGAGTTGGCGGGAGATCTCGAGCGGCGCGGACGTTCCGTGCAGCAAGGTGCCGTCGAGGTCGAAGAGATGAAGTCTCGCCATGGGCCGAGGCTAGCGATGTTTCACGTGAAACAGGCTGCTTCGCCTGCGCGGGGTGCGCTGGCCGACGGCATGGCCAAAAGCACGTACGTCTCAGGGGAATCAGGTGGACGCCGAGGCCCCGAGTCGGACAGCCTGGCCTGCGTGCCGACTCCTTCTCCCAGCGCTCTGCCCATCCGCCGTCTGACGCACAGCGACCTCACCGCCTGCGCCGACTTGTCCGAGGATCGGGGGTGGCCACGCGAGGAACACAAGTGGAGCCTCCTGCTCTCGGCCGGGAAGGGGTACGGCGTCGACGACCCCGACGGGGGCTTGATCACCGCATGCGTGGTCACGGAGTACGGCCCGTACGGCAACCCGGCCCTCGGAGCGATCGGCATGGTGCTGGTCGCCGAGCGGCACGCCCGGAAGGGCATCGGACGAGAGCTGATGCGGCGGGTGATCGCCGACATGGGCACCACCCCGCTGACCCTGCACGCGACCCCCAACGGGCGTCCGCTGTACGAGGAGCTGGGCTTCAAGTCCACCGGCCGCGCCGAGATGGTCCGCGGCCGCTTCCGCCCCGAGGACACCGCGTCGAAGATCGCCACCCGGGCGGCCACGGCCGAGGATCTCCCCACGCTCCTCCGGCTCGACGAGGAGGTGTTCGGCGCCGACCGCACCCATGTGCTCACCCGGCTGCCCGCCTTCGCGGACCAGGTGCGCGTCGCCGAGGCCGACGGCCGGATCATCGGCTACGCGGCCGCCTGGCCGAACATGGACACCCATGTCGTGGGCCCGCTGATCGCCCGGGACACGGAGACCGCGAAGGCCCTGCTGGCCTCGCTGGCCGCGCACACCGACCGGCCCCTGCGGACCGACATCGACGTGCGCCACGAGGAACTGCTGGCCTGGGTGAAGGAACGGGGTCTGGAGTCGGTCGCCTTCAACGCCGTGATGACGTACGGCATCGCCGAGCTGCCCGGTGACTGGCGTCGGCGCTTCGCTCCGCTGACGGTGGCGGCAGGCTGAGCGGATCCTTCACGGCGACGCCGGTTCCCCTGGGTCCAGGGGAACCGGCGTCGTGCGTCCGCGGTCTCAGACGAGCGTCTCCAGAGCCGCCGTGGCGAAGGCGTGGTCCTGCTCCGGAGCGCCGCCCCCGATCCCGAGGGCGCCGATCAGACGGCCGTCGCGGTGGACCGGCACCCCGCCCGCGATGAACAGCAGCGGCCGGTCGAGCGCGGTGGGCAGGGTGTGGAACGGTCCGCCGGGCTGTACGGCATCGACGAGGTCGGCGGTCGGGGCGTTGAGCTGGAGCGCGGTGTACGCCTTGCGGGTGCTCGTCTCACCGGAGATCAGTACGGCGCGGTCGTCCCGTCGGAAGGCCAGCAGATGGCCGCCCGCGTCCAGGACGGTGACGCTGACCGTGACCCCGGCGGCCTCGGCGGCCTGCCGGGCGGCGGTGACGAGGGCCTCGGCGTCCTGGATGGTCAGGGGAGCGACGGCGGTGGTGGTGCTCATGGGGGTGTTTCTCCTTGTGGTGCTGTGGTGGTTGCCGATGGGGCGTCGGGACGATGAGCGGGCGGTTGTCAGTGGGAGACGGCCGTCCGGTGCTCGGTGGGCGTCGCGCCGGTGACGACGGCGCCGGGGGCGTTGACGCTGGGGCTGTCGGCGCGGCGTTCCAGTGCGGCCGAGACGAAGGCCAGGACGAGGGCCGCGGCGGCGAGGGCGGCGCCGACCCAGTTGGGGGCGGTGTAGCCGAGGCCGGCGGCGATGACGAGGCCGCCGAGCCAGGCGGACAGGGCGTTGCCGAGGTTGAAGGCGCCGATGTTGACGGCCGAGGCGAGCGTCGGGGCGCCGTGCGCCTGGTCGAGGACGCGCTTCTGGAGCGGCGGGACGGTGGCGAAGCCCAGGGCGCCGATCAGGGCGATCGTGACGGCCGCGAGGACCTTGTGGTGCGCGGTGAGGGTGAAGAGCGCCAGGACGAGGGCAAGGGCGCCCAGGGAGACGTACAGCAGGGGCATCAGGGCGCGGTCGGCGTACTTGCCGCCGATGAGGTTGCCGCCGACCATGCCGAGCCCGAAGAGCACCAGCAGCCAGGTGACGGAGCCGTCCGCGAAGCCGGCCACATGGGTCATCATCGGCGCGATGTAGGTGATGGCGGCGAAGACTCCGCCGAAGCCGAGGACGGTCATCGCCATGGCGAGCAGGACCTGGGCGTTCTTGAAGGCGGCGAGTTCGTGCCGCAGGCGCACGCCCTCGGCGCGGGGCAGCTCGGGGACCAGCTTGGCGATGCCGACCAGGCCCACGACGCCCAGGGCGGCGACGACGGCGAAGGTGACCCGCCAGCCGGCGCTCTGCCCGACGAGCGTGCCGAGCGGGACGCCGACGACGTTGGCGACGGTGAGACCGGTGAACATCATCGCGATGGCGCCGGCCTTCTTGTCCGGAGCGACCAGGTCCGCCGCGACGACGGAGCCGATGCCGAAGAAGGCGCCGTGGGCGAGCGAGGCGACCACGCGGCCGATCAGCATCACGGCGAAGACGGGGGCGACGGCGGAGAGCAGGTTGCCGATGATGAACAGGCCCATGAGCAGCATCAGCATCCGCTTGCGGGAGATCTTGGTGCCGAGGACGGTCATCAGCGGGGCGCCGAACATCACGCCGAGCGCGTAGCCGGTCACCAGGAAGCCGGCCGTGGGGATGGAGACCCCGAAGTCGCCCGCGACCTCGGGCAGCAAGCCCATGATCACGAATTCCGTGGTGCCGATTCCGAAGGCCCCGATCGCGAGGGCCAGAAGCGCGAGAGGCATGGGGTGGTACACCTTCCCAGACGATTGCAGGAGCGCTTTGCGTGCGTTCACAATAGTTGCAGACGCGGGCTATATGCAACTGACGACTATTGCGCGGCTGCTCTATCCTGGATGTCAGCCGCTCCGGGACGGAGGAACCCATGACTGCCACGGACCCCGCGCTCACCGCCCTCGCCCAGGGCTGGTCCGCCCTCGCTCTGCTGCACGGGAGGATCGAGGCCCACATCGAGCGCGCGCTCCAGTCCCGGCACGACCTGAGCGTGCGCGAGTACTCCCTGCTCGACGTGCTCAGCCGGCAGCACGACGGCGAGGGCGGCCATCTCCAGATGAAGCAGGTCGCCGACGCGGTCGTCCTCAGCCAGAGCGCGACCACCCGGCTGGTGACCCGCCTGGAGGACCGCGGCCTGCTGGAGCGCTACCTCTGCCCGACCGACCGGCGCGGTATCTACACCAACGTCACCGCGGCCGGACTGGAGTTGCTCGACGCGGCCCGGCCGACCAATGACGCGGCGCTGCGCGAGGCCCTCGACGAGGCCGCCCGCAATCCCGAACTGGCCCCGCTGGTCCGAGTCGTGGAATCCCTGAAGGTGGCCACCGCCGCATAGGGTGCGGCCATGGGAGATCTTGAAATCCGGCCGGCTACGACGGAGGACGTCCCCGCGATCGTCGCCCTGCTCGCGGACGACCCGCTGGGCGCCCGGCGCGAGTCACCCGACGACCTCACCCCGTACCTCACCGCCCTGGAGAGGATCGGCGCCGACCCGAACCAGCGTCTGGTGGTGGCCGTGCGGGAGGGGCGGGTCGTCGGCACGCTTCAGTTGACGATCGTTCCGGGACTCTCCCGGCGCGGTGCGACCCGGTCCATCATCGAGGGCGTGCGGGTGCACGCCGATGAGCGCGGCAGCGGTCTTGGCACCCGGTTCATCGAGTGGGCCATCGAGGAATCCCGGCGCGAGAACTGCCAGTTGGTGCAGCTCACGTCCGACAGCACCCGCACCGACGCCCATCGCTTCTACGAGCGGCTGGGCTTCGAGGCCACGCACCTGGGCTTCAAGCTCTCGCTCTGAACGCCGGAAGCGCTGTGTTTCACGTGAAACACAGCGCTCCTCGGGGCGGGGTGGCGGTCAGCCGATCCCCCGCCACCCCTCCGGATCCACTCCACCGGGCACAGCGGCCGTTTCGTCGTACGGCTCCCGCGTGAACACGAACGAGCCGACGTCCAGGTGGTCCACGGTCCCGTCCGGTCGGCGTACGGCCCGCAGCGGTTCTCCGGCGAAGTACCCCTCCAGGCCGGTCCAGGTGCCGTCCCCGTTCCGCCGGAACCGGGACCGGCGGCCACCGCCGGACAGCGGCGCCAGGGAGAGCAGCCCGTCGGCCGTCACACGGAGCACGGAGGCGCTGGTCCCCCAGTACCAGGGGCCCGCCAGCTCCAGCACGGACCGGTCCACCTCCGTCAGCGGCCGCCACGGCTCGGGGATCCGCGGCTCGGCCTCGGCGACGATCCGGACGAGATCGGCGCCCACCTGGGACAGCATGGGCCCGGAGGTGCAGTTGGCGAGGACCACCGCGGCGACGTCGTCGGCCACCCCGATGGTGAGGTTGGCCAGGAAGCCCGGCACGGATCCGGAGTGGCCCACGAGCAGCCGTCCGTCCTGGTGCTGGATCTGAAGACCGAGCCCGTAGCCGACACCGACCGCGAGATCGGCGGTCTCGGAGGGGGCCGAGGCGGTGCGCATCTCCCGCAGCGACTCCTCACTCAACACCCGGTCGTCACCCCTGACCAGAAAGGCCGCGAACCGAGCGAGATCACCGGTCGTCGACCAGAGCTGCCCGGCGGGAGCCATCGGGCCGTAATCCTCGGTCGGCTCCGCCATCATCACATCGGCCCACGGATGCACCGCCCACCCGCCCGCGGCCGGCGACTGCGCCCGCACGCTCGTACGATCCAGCGCCAGAGGTTCGAGCACTTCACGCCGGAGTACCTCCTCCCAGGACGCACCCCGCAACTCCTCCACCAGGGCACCGAGAACGGCATATCCGGGATTGGAGTAGTGATGCCGCCGCCCGGCGCGATGCGGGGCGGCCCGTTCCCCGAGAACATCCCCGAGCCCCGGCCGCAGCGCCCCCGGCGTCCGCTCCCACCAAGGACCGGGCGTCTCGGCAGCCAGCCCGCCCGAGTGCGCGAGCAGCTCGGCGATCGTGACCTCCCCCACGCCGGTCCCCGGCAGATGCTTCTCCAACGGATCACCGAGGTCCAGCACCCCCTCGTCCCGCAGCCGCAGCACGAGAACGGCGGTGAGCGTCTTGGTGATCGACCCGATCCGGTACTGCACCCGCTCGTCCGGCACCTGCCCGTCGACCATCGACCGCGCCCCATGCCACACGGCCCGCCCACCCCGCACCACAGCAGCAACAACGGAAGGCGCCCGCCCCTCGGCCTGCGCCACAGCAACCCGCCGCAACAACGCCCGCCGGGTCCCGGGAAGCAACTCATCCTGAGAAGTCGTCATGCCCCCAGTCCACCCGCCCGAGGGCCTCACGTCGAATCCATTCGGACTGGGGCAGCTTGGAGACGGCCTGCTCAGCCGATTCACAGCGTGCTGAGGAACTCCCTGACGACTGCGGCGAACTCCACTGGGACGCTCTCGTGGACGGTGTGTCCGGCCGGGAGTTCGACGAGCCGCGTGTGGGGACGCCGTGCCGCCATGTCCTTCGCGTGCTCGGCGCTGAGCACCGTGCTGCGGCTGCCTCGGACGAGCAGGGCGGGACAGTTGCCGGCGAGCCAGTCGTCCCAGTGATCCCCGTTGAGGTGCTGCTGCGAGTCGCGCATGTCCGTCGCTTCGAAGGCAAGCCCCCACCCGTCGGCATGCTCACGGACGGCGTCCATGAGGTAACTCGCCGAGGGACCGAGCCCTTCCAGAAGCCCGGCGCGGGTGGGCGCCCGGCGTGGCCAGGACAAGCAGAAGGACAGGTCGTCATCGACCTCGGCACCGATGTCCTCGACGATCAGTGCGTCCACAAGCCCGGGGAACCGAGCCGCGAGCTGAAAGGCGTTGACACCTCCGAGGGAGTGACCGAGCACGACCGCGCCGTCGATCCCCAGATGGTCCAGCACCGTCGCGGCGTCCTCGACATAGCCGGTGCGGGAGAAGTCGGCAGGGCGGTCGGAGTGCCCGTGGCCCCGCTGGTCGAGAGCGATGACCCGCCAGGATTCGCCCAGCTCCCGGGCCAGGCGCGTGAAGGTGCGGCCTTCCCCGAAGTGTCCGTGGAGGGCCAACAGGGGGCGCCCCGCGCCACCGAAGTCGAGGTACGAGAGACGTCGCCCGGCCACCACCACGGCCGCCCGCTTTGGTTCGGTCGAGATCGCCGACGTCATGGTCGTCAGTATGCGATGAGTTTCCCGCGCCGCGCCGGTCCATACCGTGGGCACCCTAGGACGGAAGGCTGGGCCATGCGGAAACTGATCTACGGGATGAACCTGACGTTGGACGGCTATATCGCCGCGGTCGGCGACGACATCGGGTGGGGCGGGAAGCCGAGCGATGAGCTGTTTCAGTGGTGGCTCGAGCAGGAGCAGGCGAGTGACCTGACGCTGTACGGGCGCAAGTTGTGGGAGACGATGAGCTCCTACTGGCCGACCGGCGACCAGCAGCCCGACGCCGGTCCGGCGGAGATCGAGTTCGCGCGGAACTGGCGGGACACGCCGAAGGTGGTGTTCTCCTCGACGATCGACAAGGTCGGCTGGAACACCCGCCTGGTCACCGGCAACGCGGTCGCCGAGATCACCCGGCTCAAGGCCGAGGACGGCGGCCCGATGAACATCGGCGGCGCGACGCTCGCCGGGGCGGCCCTGCGCGCCGGGCTGATCGACGAGTACGTGATCGCCACCCATCCGGTCCTGGTGGGCGGCGGCACGCCGTTCTTCACCGCGGTGGACGGCTGGGTGAACCTGAACCTGGTGGAGACGCGGACCTTTCCCGGCGGTGTGGTCCTGACCAGGTACGAGACGAGGCGCTGAGCTCTAGGTCTGGGCCATGTCCACGAAGCGGGAGTAGTGGCCCTGGAAGGCCACCGTGATCGTGGCCGTCGGGCCGTTTCGGTGCTTGCCGACGATGATGTCCGCCTCGCCCGCGCGCGGCGACTCCTTCTCGTAGGCGTCCTCGCGGTGGAGCAGGATGACCATGTCGGCGTCCTGCTCGATGGAGCCGGACTCACGCAGGTCGGACACCATCGGCTTCTTGTCGGTGCGCTGTTCGGGGCCACGGTTGAGCTGTGAGAGGGCGATCACCGGGACCTCCAGCTCCTTGGCCAGCAGCTTGAGGTTTCGGGACATGTCCGAGACCTCTTGCTGACGGCTCTCGGAGCGCTTGGAGCCGCCGGCCTGCATGAGCTGCAGGTAGTCGATGATGACCAGCTTGATGTCGTTGCGCTGCTTCAGCCGGCGGCACTTCGCGCGGATCTCCATCATCGACAGGTTCGGGGAGTCGTCGATGAAGAGCGGCGCCGAGGACACCTCGGGCATCCGGCGCGCCAGGCGCGTCCAGTCCTCGTCCGTCATGGTGCCGGACCGCATGTGGTGCAGGGCGACACGGGCCTCGGCGGACAGCAGACGCATCGCGATCTCGTTGCGGCCCATTTCCAGGGAGAAGATGACGCTCGGCAGGTTGTGCTTGATCGACGCCGCGCGGGCGAAGTCCAGCGCGAGCGTCGACTTACCCATGGCGGGACGCGCGGCGATGACGATCATCTGGCCCGGGTGCAGACCGTTGGTCAGCGAGTCGAGGTCGGTGAAGCCCGTCGGCACACCGGTCATCTCACCGCTGCGCGACCCGATCGCCTCGATCTCGTCGAGCGCGCCCTCCATGATGTCGCCGAGCGGGAGGTAGTCCTCGCTGGTGCGCTGCTCGGTGACGGCGTAGATCTCGGCCTGGGCGCGGTTGACGATCTCGTCGACGTCGTCGTCGGCCGCGTATCCCATCTGGGTGATGCGGGTGCCGGCCTCCACCAGGCGGCGCAGCACCGCCCGCTCGTGCACGATCTCCGCGTAGTACTCGGCGTTCGCCGCGGTCGGCACCGTCTGGACGAGGGTGTGGAGATACGACGCCCCGCCGACCTTGTTGATCTCGCCGCGCTTGGTCAGCTCGGCGGCGATCGTGATGGGGTCGGCCGGTTCGCCCTTCGCGTAGACGTCGAGGATCGCCTGGTAGATCGTCTCGTGCGCGGGCTTGTAGAAGTCGTGGCCCTTGAGGACCTCGACGACGTCGGCGATGGCGTCCTTCGACAGGAGCATGCCGCCGAGGACGGACTGCTCGGCGTCGAGGTCCTGCGGCGGCACCCGCTCGAACGCCGTCCCGCCCTCCCAGTCGCCGCTGTCCCGGCCCCGGTCGTGCTGGTCGTCCCGGCCGCGGCCGCCGCTGTCTCCGCGACGGCGGGAGGCGGGCAGACGATCACTGGGTCCGCTGTCGGCCCACGGGTCGTCCAAGGGCTCGGAAATGCTCACCGAGCAACCTCCTCCCGTCCGCCGAGCGGACCTCGCCGTGCGTTTCAGTTCTACGGCACGACACTGACAATTGAGAGGCCCAACTCCACTTGTGGAGCGTCGGTTTTGTAAGGGTTTCAGCGGCCGACAGGCAGAGGGGGCGCCGGACAACGGTAGGCCCGCGGGCACCGTCAGCCAATCTGGTTATCCACAGGCCATGTGGACGACGGCCCCGATGCTGTGGACAACTCCGCAAAACCTGTGCACGACCCGGTGGACAGCCCTGTGAACAAGCACTCGCCTTTTCCCACCCGACCGAGCTGACCTGCACGTTTCCCATCCACCGGCTGTGCAGAAGAAAAACTTCCCCAGTCGGGCCAAGATCCCTTCGAACAGTGTGGGAAACGACGCACCGCCCCACCCACGGTAAGGGTCACAAGCCGCTTGTATCTCTTACCTGTGGACGATTAGATTGGTGGTCATGACACAGGCTCCCCCGATGCCCAGGGCCACCAGGCGACAGCACGATCGAGAGATCGTCGCGCTGGCTGTCCCGGCCTTCGGCGCACTGGTCGCCGAGCCCCTCTTCGTCCTGGCGGACAGCGCGATCGTCGGCCACCTCGGCACCGCCCAGCTCGCCGGACTCGGGATCGCCGCGGCCCTCCTCACCACCGCCGTCAGCGTCTTCGTCTTCCTCGCCTACGCCACCACGGCCGCCGTGGCCCGCCGGGTCGGCGCCGGTGATCTCCCCACCGCCATCCGCCAGGGCATGGACGGAATCTGGCTGGCCCTCCTCCTCGGTAGCGCCGTGATCGTCGCCGTCCTCCCCAGCGCGCCGGCACTCGTCGATCTCTTCGGCGCCTCGCAGACCGCCGCCCCCTACGCGACGACCTATCTGCGGATCTCGGCACTCGGCATCCCGGCCATGCTGGTCGTCCTCGCCGCGACCGGCGTCCTGCGCGGGCTCCAGGACACCAGGACCCCGCTGTACGTCGCCGTCGGCGGCTTCGTCGGCAACGCGGTGCTCAACGCCGCCCTCGTCTACGGCGCCGGGCTCGGTATCGCAGGCTCCGCCTGGGGCACGGTGATCGCCCAGTGGGGTATGGCCGCGGTCTATCTGGTCGTGGTGGTCCGCGGAGCCCGCCGTCACGGCGCCTCGCTCCGCCCCGACGCCGCGGGCATCCGGGCCTCGGCACAGGCAGGTGTCCCCCTGCTCGTCCGTACGCTGTCGCTGCGCGCGATCCTGATGATCGCCACCGCCGTGGCCGCCCGCCTGGGAGACGCCGACATCGCGGCCCACCAGATCGCCCTGTCCCTGTGGAGCCTGCTCGCCTTCGCCCTCGACGCCATAGCGATCGCCGGGCAGGCCATCATCGGACGCCATCTCGGCGCCGGGGACGCCCAGGGCGCCCGGGACGCCTGCCGGCGGATGGTCGAGTGGGGCATCGGTGTGGGCATCGCCCTCGGCGTGCTGGTCGTCCTCGCACGGCCGCTCTTCCTGCCCCTGTTCACCACCGACGCCGGGGTGAAGGCCGCCGCGCTGCCCGCCCTGCTCGTCGTCGCGCTCTCCCAGCCGGTGAGCGGCATCGTCTTCACGCTGGACGGCGTACTGATGGGCGCGGGGGACGGCCCGTACCTGGCCTGGGCCATGGTGGGCACCCTCGCCGTCTTCGCACCGGTGGCGCTGCTGATACCGGTCCTCGGCGGCGGACTGACCGCGGTGTGGGGCGCGCTGGCGCTGATGATGGTCGTACGGATGCTGACGCTCTGGCTTCGGACCCGCTCGGGCCGCTGGATCGTCACCGGCGCGACCCGCTGACGTCTCCGACGAGGTCCCTGCCATACCTGACGTACCTGACGACGTCCCTGACGTTTCACGTGAAACATGCGGAAGGGGCCACACCCCAGCGGGTGTGGCCCCTTCTCAGCTCTTCCAGCCCCTCAGCTCTTCAGAGCCGAACGGCCCGTCAAGCCAAGCACGGCGATCAGGCCGCGACGACCTCGATGTTGACCTTGGCGGCAACCTCGGGGTGCAGACGCACGGACGTCTCGTGGGCGCCCAGCGTCTTGATCGGCGAGCCCAGCTCGATGCGGCGCTTGTCGACGTCGGGACCACCGGCGGCCTTGATCGCGGAAGCGATGTCGGCCGGGGTGACGGAACCGAAGAGACGACCGGCGTCGCCGGAGCGGACGGCCAGACGGACCCGGACACCCTCGAGCTGGGCCTTGACGCTGTTGGCCTGCTCGATGGTCTGGATCTCGTGGATCTTGCGAGCGCGACGGATCTGCTCGACGTCCTTCTCGCCACCCTTGGTCCAGCGGATCGCGAAGTTCCGCGGGATCAGGTAGTTGCGGGCGTAACCGTCCTTGACGTCGACGACGTCACCGGCAGCACCGAGGCCAGAGACCTCGTGAGTGAGGATGATCTTCATGTGTCGGTCACCCTTCCCTTATCGCGCCTGGGCGGTGTACGGCAGCAGCGCCATCTCACGGCTGTTCTTGACGGCCGTGGCGACGTCACGCTGGTGCTGCGTGCAGTTGCCGGTCACGCGGCGGGCACGGATCTTGCCGCGGTCGGAAATGAACTTCCGCAGCATGTTCGTGTCCTTGTAGTCCACGTACGTGACCTTGTCCTTGCAGAATGCGCAGACCTTCTTCTTAGGCTTGCGCACAGGCGGCTTCGCCATGGTGTTTCTCCTGTGTGATCAAGAAGTGTGGGTACGGCCCACCCCTGTGACCGGTCCGGCCCGGAGGCCGGACGCCAGGCCCTAGAAGGGGGGCTCGTCCGAGTAGCCGCCGCCGCTGCCGCCGCCGGAGTTTCCACCCCAGCCGCCACCGCCGCCGCCCTGCTGGCCACCGGCGGGAGCACCGGTCGCCCACGGGTCGTCGGCGGGAGCGCCGCCGCCCTGCTGACCGCCGCCGGGGCCACCGCCCCAGCCGCCGCCACCCTGGCCGCCACCGCCGCCGTTGTAACCACCCTGGCCACCGCGTCCGCCGCCGCCGCTGGTCTTGGTGACCTTGGCCGTGGCGTTGCGCAGGCTGGGGCCGACTTCCTCGACGTCCAGTTCGTAGACCGTGCGCTTGACGCCCTCACGGTCCTCGTAGGACCGCTGCTTCAGCCGGCCCTGCACGACGACGCGCATGCCTCGCTGGAGCGACTCCGCGACGTTCTCCGCCGCCTGGCGCCAGACCGAGCAGGTCAGGAACAGGCTCTCGCCGTCCTTCCACTCGTTCGTCTGGCGGTCGAAGGTGCGGGGAGTGGACGCGACACGGAACTTCGCGACCGCCGCACCGGAGGGGGTGAAGCGCAGCTCGGGGTCGTCGACAAGATTGCCGACGACCGTGATGACGGTCTCGCCTGCCATGGGGAACCTCTCGGCGGGTTTGCTGCTGCTGGCTGCTTGTGCTGCTACTCAGAGTCCCGAGATCGGCTGAGCGGTGAGGCTCAGTGGGTCTCGGGGCGGAGGACCTTGGTCCGGAGGACCGACTCGTTCAGGTTGAGCTGG
Organism: Streptomyces antibioticus; assembly: GCF_002019855.1. Taxonomy (NCBI): domain Bacteria; kingdom Bacillati; phylum Actinomycetota; class Actinomycetes; order Kitasatosporales; family Streptomycetaceae; genus Streptomyces; species Streptomyces antibioticus. The sequence continues at coordinate 4,384,430 of NZ_CM007717.1, forward strand.
CGGTCGAGCTCCTTGACGACCGCAGGCTCGGCCTGCAGGTCGATGACCGAGTAGATGCCCTCGGGCTTCTTCTTGATCTCGTACGAGAGACGACGACGGCCCCAGGTGTCGACCTTCTCGACCTTGCCGTTGCCCTCACGGACGACGGAGAGGAAGTTCTCGATCAGGGGGGCGACAGCGCGCTCCTCCAGATCGGGGTCGAGGATGACCATCACCTCGTAGTGACGCATGTGGAACCCACCTCCTTTGGACTCAGCGGCCACGGTCGATCCGTGGCAGGAGGGTTGTGATGCGTACGCAACGGTATCGGCCGCCACTGACAATCGGGGGTCGCGGAGCGACATCCCCTCGTTGACCTGGGCGGAGTTCCTGGCTGTGCCTGGACAGACACCGGTGCAGACGGTACAGACTACCTGCACACCTGCTTCCGGTTGAAATCCGGCCGGGGGGACCGCCAGTCTGTACACATCGGGTGTGTACGGCGCTACCATGCGCCGCCTTCCGCAGGAGGTGCCCTATGGCACAGGCATTGCGACCCAACACCGCCGGCTCTCTCTTCGCCACGGACGACAGGCCCCATCCCCTCCAGGACACGCTGGTGATCGTGACCCTGGTGCTCGGAGTGGTGTCCTTCGTCACGGCGATGTTCCACAACCTGCATCTGCTCAGCTCCTGGACCGGTCTGGTGGGAATCCTGACCGGCGCGTACGGACAGTGGATCTCCGAGACCACCCGTGAGCGCTTCGGTCTGATCCTGGGTCTCGGTGCCTCCGGGGTCGGTTTCTTCCTCGGCATGGCACACGGCGGCCTCTTCGGCGGGCTGTGGTGATCAGCCCGGCACCGAAGCCGACTCCACCCATCCCGACCCCACCCATCCCGTCGTCACCCGTCCCGTCGTCCACCGAGGACCCGTTGACGGACTCGTAGAACACGTACGAAACCTGCCGTAACGCCCCGGCCTCCCACAGGCCGGGGCGCAGGTGCCGTACGCCCAGTCGGGCCAGGCGCAAGGCGCAGTAGGCTTCGGCGCGTGAGCCGGAGCCCCTGAACCCATGGGGACACACCAGCCGAGGAGCGCCCCGAATGAGCCTGACCCTGAGGACCATCAGCCGCGAGCAGCATCTGGCGTACATCCAGAGCCTGCCGGCGGCTAGTCACATGCAGGTTCCGGCCTGGGCCGACGTCAAGGCGGAGTGGCGTTCGGAGAGCCTCGGCTGGTTCGACGAGCGGACCGGTGAACTGGTCGGCGCGGGTCTGGTCCTCTACCGGCAGCTCCCCAAGATCAAGCGCTACCTGGCCTATCTGCCCGAGGGCCCGGTCATCAACTGGTTCGCGCCGAATCTGACGGAGTGGCTGGAGCCGATGCTCGCGCACCTCAAGCAGCAGGGCGCGTTCTCCGTGAAGATGGGCCCGCCGGTGATCATCCGGCGCTGGGAGGCCACCTCCATCAAGGCGGGCATCCAGAACCCGGACGTGAAGCGACTGCGCGACATCGAGGCTGACTTCATCGAGCCGCGCGCCTTCGAGGTGGCCGACAAGCTGCGCCGCATGGGCTGGCAGCAGGGCGAGGACGGCGGCGCCGGCTTCGGTGACGTCCAGCCGCGCTACGTCTACCAGGTGCCGCTGGCGAACCGTTCCCTCGAAGAGGTCCACAAGAACTTCAACCAGCTCTGGCGCCGCAACATCAAGAAGGCCGAGAAGGCCGGCGTCGAGGTGGTCCAGGGCGGCTACCACGACCTCGAGGAATGGCAGCGGCTGTACGAGATCACGGCGGTCCGGGACCACTTCCGGCCGCGGCCGCTGTCGTACTTCCAGCGCATGTGGACGGCCCTCAACACCGAGGACCCCAACCGGATGCGGCTGTACTTCGCCCGTCACAACGGGGTGAACCTGTCTGCGGCGACGATGCTGATCGTCGGCGGGCACGTCTGGTACTCCTACGGCGCCTCCGACAACATCGGCCGCGAGTTCCGTCCGTCGAACGCCATGCAGTGGCGGATGCTGCGCGACGCCTACGCGCTCGGCGCCACCGTCTACGACCTGCGCGGCATCTCCGACTCCCTGGACGAGACGGACCACCTCTTCGGTCTGATCCAGTTCAAGGTGGGCACGGGCGGGCAGGCCGCCGAGTACCTCGGCGAGTGGGACTTCGCGCTGAACAAGCTGCTCCACAAGGCGCTCGACATCTACATGTCGCGCCGCTGACGTCCCGCCCGGCGATTCCGTACCTTTGACACCCCGGCACCACCCCTGACTCCTCGTCCCCTTCGAGGCGTTCCCCCACTCCGCAGCCACCAGAAAGGTCCCAGGTCCGGCCATGGCGCTCACGCTCTACGTCGACACCGCGCGCTGGCGGGCGCACCACAAGCACGTGCAGGAGCAGTTCCCGGGGCTCGTCCCGGTCTGCAAGGGCAACGGCTACGGCTTCGGGCACGAGCGGCTGGCGGAGGAGGCCACCCGGCTCGGCTCGGACGTCCTCGCCGTCGGCACGACGTACGAAGCGGCTCGCATCAAGGACTTCTTCGGCGGCGACCTGCTGGTGCTGACGCCGTACCGGCGCGGTGAGGAGCCCGTCCCGCTGCCCGACCGCGTCGTGCGGTCGGTGTCGTCGATCGACGGCGTGTACGGCCTCGTGGGCGCCCGGGTGGTCATCGAGGTGATGTCGTCGATGAAGCGGCACGGCATCAGCGAGCAGGACCTGCCGCAGTTGCACGCCGCCATAGAGAACGTCCGGCTGGAGGGCTTCGCCATCCATCTGCCGCTGGACCGCACCGACGGCTCCGACGCCGTCGAGGAGGTCATCGGCTGGATGGACCGGCTGCGCGCGGCCCGGCTGCCGCTGCACACGATGTTCGTCAGCCACCTCAAGGCCGACGAACTCGCCCGGCTCCGGCAGCAGTTCCCGCAGACGCGCTTCCGCGCCCGGATCGGCACCCGGCTGTGGCTGGGGGACCATGACGCGACCGAGTACCGCGGTGCCGTCCTGGACGTCACGCGGGTCGCCAAGGGTGACCGGTTCGGCTACCGGCAGCAGAAGGCGGCCTCCGACGGCTTCCTGGTGGTCGTGGCGGGCGGTACGTCGCACGGCGTGGGCCTGGAGGCCCCCAAGGCCCTGCACGGCGTCATGCCGCGCGCCAAGGGCGTCGCACGGGCCGGTCTGGCCACCGTGAACCGGAACCTGTCGCCGTTCGTGTGGGGCGGCAAGCAGCGCTGGTTCGCGGAGCCGCCGCACATGCAGGTGTCGATCCTGTTCGTCCCCTCGGACGCGCCGGAGCCGACGGTCGGCGACGAGCTGGTGGCCCATCTGCGGCACACCACCACGCAGTTCGACCGCCTCGTGGACCGCTGAGCCGCACCGGACAGGCAGAGCAGAGAAGCAAGAAGGCCGTACACGGGACCCCGTGTACGGCCTTTTAGCGTCTCCAAGCCGGCCCGCTACCTGCCCTGTTCGCTCAGGGCGAACTGTCGACGGCGTCCTGCTTGCCCCACTCCACCTGAGGCCCCTCGAAGCGCGAGGCGTGCCGGGGCGGGTGGGCCGGCGAGCGGATGGCGAAGAAGTCCTCGGCCCCGTCGAGCACCCCGCCCGAGGGATCGTCGTCGCCGGCCTGGCGCACCACGTCCCGCTCCGGCATCAGGATGTCCCGCACGACCACCACGCACAGATAGAGCGTGCCCAGCAGATGCACGCCGATGGCCCAGTGGTAGCCGTCGGTGGGCAGTCCCTTGTGGGCGTCTCCGCTGGTCGTGTACGCGAGGTACATCCAGATCCCCAGGAAGTACACGACCTCGCACGCCTGCCAGATCAGGAAGTCCCGCCACTTGGGCCGGGCCAGTACCGCCAGCGGCACCAGCCACAGCACGTACTGCGGTGAGTAGACCTTGTTGGTGAGGATGAAGGCCGCCACCGCCAGGAAGGCGAGCTGGGCGAAGCGGGGGCGGCGCGGCGCGGACACCCCCAGTGCCACGATGCCGGCCAGGCAGAGGCTCGTCAGAAGGGCGGCCAGGGTGTTCACGCTCTCGGTGGTGAGCGGGTCGTCGGAGTTCTGGGCCAGGATCAGCCAGAACGAGCCGAAGTCGACGCCGCGCTCCTGGCTGAAGCGGTAGAACTTCGACCAGCCCTCGAAGGCGAAGAGCATCACCGGCAGGTTGACCACCAGCCAGGCCACGACCGCGCCCGCGAGCGCCTTGCCGAAGTCCCGCCATTTCCAGGCGCGCAGACACAGCACGAACAGCGGGACGAGCAGGAAGACCGGATACAGCTTGGCGGCCGTGGCGAGCCCCAGGAGGACGCCGAAGGCCAGGGAACGGCCCCGCGCCCACATCATCATCGCCGCGGCCGTCAGAGCGACGGCCAGCAGGTCCCAGTTGATGGTGGCGGTGAGGGCGAAGGCGGGCGCCAGGGCGACCAGCAGGCCGTCCCACGGGCGCCGGGCGTGCGTACGGGACACGCAGACGGCGATGACGGCCGCACAGGCCATCAGCATCCCGGCGTTGACCATCCAGTACCACTGCTCCTGGTCCTGGATGCTGCCGCTGCCCGGCGTCAGCCAGGCGGCCACCTCCATGAACACACCGGTCAGGACCGGGTATTCGAGGAAGTCCATGTCACCGGGGAGCTTGTCGAAGTACGGCACGAGGCCGTCGGCGAAGCCTCGCCCCTGATACAGGTGCGGGATGTCCGAGTAGCACGCGTGGGTGTACTGGGAGCTGGCGCCGAAGAACCAGCCACCGTTGTAGCAGGGCGCCTTCTGGATCAGACCGAGGGCGAACATCCCGATCGCCACCAGCGCGACGATCCGTACGGGCGTCCACCAGGACGTTCCGATGAGGGCCCGTCGCCCGAGAGGGCCGCCGATCAGCTCACTGCCGGCCGCGGCCACCTTGTCGTACCTGGTCGGCGGGACCAGGTCCGGCTCGGGCGCGGACTCGGGCACGGGGGTCGGCGTCGATTCTGCACTGGGCATGGGCCACATCCTGCCGTACCGGCCTGGGAAAAAGCCGAGGGCCGCCCCACCTGGTGCGGTGAGGCGGCCCTCGTTTCACGTGAAACATATGCCTGTTTCACGTGAAACACCCGGCTTGGGCGTAGGCGCGGCTACCCGGTCGAGCCTCCGAAGAAGCCCCCGCCGTTCTGATTGCCTCTGGAGGTGTCCTCCGTCTCCGAATCGCTCGGTGACGGACTGGTCTCTCCTCCGCTGCCGCCGTCCGTGGCGCCGCTGTTCGTGCCGCCCGAGTCCTCTTCACAGCCGAAGAAGCGGTTGCAGGTCTCGCTCTGGGAGGGCGAGGGCAGAACCACCGGCTGGCTGGGGGTCGGGGTCGGCGACGGCTCCGGCTCCTCGGACTCGGTCGCCGAGGGGGTCGGGGACGGAGACGGCTCCGCGTTGACGATCTCACCGATCGGCTCGGGCTCCGGGAAGCTCTTCGCGGGCTGGCCCTTCAGCGCCTCGGCCATGTAGTCGTGCCAGATCTGGGCCGGGAACGAGGCGCCGTGGATCTTCTCCTGGCCACCCGTGCCGAACATCTCCAGGAACGCACGGTTCTTGTTGGACTCGTCGTCGTCCAGCCGGAACATGGTGACCGCCGTCGACAACTGCGGGGTGTAGCCCACGAACCAGGCGGACTTGTTGCCGTCGGTGGTACCGGTCTTACCGGCCACCTCACGGCCGGGAAGCTGGGCGTTGGTACCGGTGCCCTTCTCCACCACGGTCTTCAGGACGTCCGTGACGTTGTCGGCGACCTTGGAGGTGAACGCCTGCTCCGACTCGGTCTTGTGCGTGAAGATCTGGCCCTTCTCGCTGGTGACCTTCTCGACCGAGTACGGGTCGCGCTGCTTGCCGCTGGCGGCGAAGGTGGCGTAGGCGCCGGCCATCCGGATCGCGCTCGGGTCGGAGATGCCGATCGAGAACGACGGGAAGCCGGAGCCGGTCAGGCTGTCCTCGCGCAGGCCCGCGCTCATGGCGGCTTCCTTCACCTTGTCCAGACCGACGTCCTGGCCGAGCTGCACGAAGGCGGAGTTCACCGACTCACGCATCGCCTCACGCAGGTCGATCTTGAACTCGGGCGGAGTGCCGAGCGAGACGTTGCCGTCGTTCGTCTGGAGCCACTCCTTGCCCTTCTCGTCCTTCCAGATCGTCCTGTCGTAGTTCCTGATCTTGAGCTTGTTCTGACCGCTGAACAGGCTCTTGGGGGAGACGATCGTGCGCTCGTCCTGCGCCTGCGACGACCCCAGGTCGGGGTCCCGCACGCCCCAGGTCATCGCGGCCGCCAGCACGAACGGCTTGAAGGTCGAGCCGACCTGGGCACCGGTCTGGTCGGCGTTGTTGGTGAAGTGCTTGGTCGCGTCCTCACCGCCGTAGACGGCCCGGATGGCGCCCGTGGTCGGGTCGACGGAGGCTCCGCCGAACTGGACGTGGGTGTCCTTCTCCGGGCGTTCCTTCGGCTTGATGTTGTCCTTCCGGACCTTCTTCACGGCCTCTTCGAGCTGGTTGACCTTCTTCCTGTCGAAGGTCGTGTAGATCGAGTAGCCGCCCTGCTGAAGGTCGTTCTGGGTGATCCCGGTCTCTTTGCTGTTGCTGACCAGGTAACCGTTGGCGAGGTCGACCAGGTAGCCGATCTGCCCCTTCAGGTCGGTGTTCGACCGGGGGTTCTTCCACTTGGGAAGGGTGATGTACTTGGCCCGCTTCGCCGGGTCGAGATGGCCGTACTCGACCATCTTGTCGAGGGTGTCCTGCATCTGGAGCAGGGCACGCTTCCTGTTCTTGTCGGGCGTGGCATTGACCGGGTCGATCGTGGACGCACCGGCGGGGTCGTAGTACGTGGCGCCCTTGAGCATCGCGGACAGAAACGCGCACTCGCCCGCGCTGAGGTCGACGGCGTCCTTCTCGAAGTAGGCGCGGGCGGCGGCCTGGATCCCGTAGGCGTTGCGCCCGTAGTAGGCGGAGTTCAGATAGCCCGCCATGATCGTGTTCTTGTCGAGCTTGGCGCCGACCTTGATCGACACGAAGATCTCCTTGAACTTCCGGGAGATCGTCTGCGACTGGTCGTTGAGCATGGCGTTCTTGACGTACTGCTGGGTGATGGTCGAGCCACCCTGCGTCTGTCCGCCCCGGGCCATGTTGAACACGGCGCGCCCGATGCCCTTGGGGTCGATGCCGCTGTCCTCGTAGAACGTCTTGTTCTCCTGCGAGATCACCGCCCAGCGCATGTCCTCGGGGATCTGCGAGAGATCGATGATCTGCCGGTTCGCCTCACCACCGGTGGCAACCATCTGGCTGCCGTCTTTCCAGTAGTAGACGTTGTTCTGGGCTTCCGCCGTCTCGTCGATCTTGGGGATGCCCACCATGGCGTAGCCGATGCCCGCCACGGCCACCAGGCTGCCCATGAAGCCGACGAACAGGCCGGCCACCAGCTTCCACGACGGCACCCAGCGCTGCCAGCCGTACTTGTCGGCGCGCGGATAGTCGATCAGGCGCTTTCGGTCGGAAGCGCCCCGTCCTCTGCCCCGGCCGGGCCCGGCCGGGCCGCCGCGGCGGCCCCCCGCGGGCTCGGCCGCTCTGCGCCGGCCGCCCGGGCCTCGCTGGGGGGCACGCCGGGACTCGGCGCGGCCGCCGTACGACTGCTCCTCGCTTCCGGACCCGTGACCCAACCCATAGTCGGAAGGAGATCCGGTGGCGCCTCGCGGTGCCGCGCGGCGGCCGGCAGACGGACCGGACTGGCCACGTCGGGCCGCGGCACGTCCGCCTCCCTGCGGCTGCGGCGGTTTGCGACGGTGCTCGCTCATCGAACGATTACTCCTAGGGCAGGCGCATCCGTGCGCGCCTGAGAAGGGCGGCTGGTTTCCTGTCCCCCCGAAGTACGGATGCGGTCGGTCGCTCATTCATCCGTACGGCACCGGAGGCCTCGACGCCCCCCGGCGTCCCATGGGTCCCGGTGGTGTGCATGGCGGACAGACTACGCACCGTCAAAACCTGCCTAGGCCCGAGGTTCACCCCAAATCAGGCAACTCGCCTGCAACGAATCGGTGATGTGATCCCGTTCACCATCTTCCCTCTTGTCGCATCCGGATGGCCGTTCTATCGTCGTGATGTATCGAGTCGATACATCAGAGCGGCATAAGCGAGTCAACGGCGAGAGGAGGCGACGATGAGCCGGCGATCCGGCATCCTCGAGTTCGCCGTACTCGGCCTGCTCCGCGAGTCCCCGATGCACGGCTATGAGCTGCGCAAACGACTCAATACGTCACTGGGGGTGTTCCGTGCCTTCAGTTACGGCACGCTCTACCCCTGCCTCAAGACGCTGGTCGCCAACGGCTGGTTGATCGAGGAACCGGGACACACCCCCGAGGACGCCCTCGCCGCGCCACTGGCGGGACGTCGCGCCAAGATCGTCTACCGGTTGACGGCGGAAGGTAAGGAACACTTCGAGGACCTGCTCTCGCAGACCGGGCCCGATGCGTACGAGGACGAGCACTTCGCGGCTCGTTTCGCCTTCTTCGGGCAGACCTCGCGCGACGTCCGGATGCGCGTCCTCGAAGGCCGCCGCAGCCGACTGGAGGAGCGCCTGGAGAAGATGCGGGCCTCACTGGCCCGCACCCGGGAGCGCCTCGACGACTACACACTCGAGCTCCAGCGCCACGGAATGGAGTCCGTGGAGCGCGAAGTGCGCTGGCTGAACGAGCTCATCGAGAGCGAGCGGGCCGGACGGGACCTCAAGGGTTCCGCTCCGGGGGGAGCCGCTCAGCAGGACACCACATCTGGATCGACGGGCGGCCTGCCCCGCCCCGGGGGCATCCCCGGGACGGATACGCCCGGCGACACCGCCACGTGAGCGCCCAGTCAGGGCCTCACTCGTACACACAGGGAGCAACCGGAATGGGTTCGGTTCGCGTAGCCATCGTCGGCGTGGGCAACTGCGCCGCGTCGCTGGTGCAGGGCGTCGAGTACTACAAGGACGCCGACCCGGCGTCCAAGGTCCCGGGCCTGATGCACGTGCAGTTCGGGGACTACCACGTCGGTGACGTCGAGTTCGTCGCCGCCTTCGACGTCGACGCGAAGAAGGTCGGCCTCGACCTCTCGGACGCCATCGGTGCCAGCGAGAACAACACCATCAAGATCTGCGACGTCCCGAACAAGGGCGTCACGGTCCAGCGCGGTCACACGCTCGACGGTCTCGGCAAGTACTACCGCGAGACCATCGAGGAGTCCGCCGAGACCCCGGTCGACGTGGTCCAGGTCCTCAAGGACAAGCAGGTCGACGTCCTCGTCTGCTACCTGCCCGTCGGTTCCGAGGACGCGGCGAAGTTCTACGCCCAGGCCGCCATCGACGCCAAGGTCGCCTTCGTCAACGCCCTCCCGGTCTTCATCGCCGGCACCAAGGAGTGGGCGGACAAGTTCACCGAGGCGGGCGTCCCGATCGTCGGTGACGACATCAAGTCGCAGGTCGGCGCCACCATCACGCACCGTGTGATGGCGAAGCTGTTCGAGGACCGCGGTGTCCGTCTCGAGCGCACCATGCAGCTCAACGTCGGCGGCAACATGGACTTCAAGAACATGCTGGAGCGCGACCGCCTCGAGTCCAAGAAGATCTCGAAGACGCAGGCCGTCACCTCGCAGATCCCCGACCGCGACCTGGGCGAGAAGAACGTCCACATCGGTCCCTCGGACTACGTGGCCTGGCTGGACGACCGCAAGTGGGCGTACGTCCGCCTCGAGGGCCGTGCCTTCGGTGACGTCCCGCTGAACCTGGAGTACAAGCTCGAGGTCTGGGACTCCCCGAACTCCGCGGGTGTCATCATCGACGCGCTGCGCGCCGCGAAGATCGCCAAGGACCGCGGCATCGGCGGCCCGATCCTGTCGGCGTCGAGCTACTTCATGAAGTCCCCGCCGGTCCAGTACTTCGACGACGAGGCGTACGCCAACGTCGAGAAGTTCATCCGCGGCGAGGTCGAGCGCTAGCTCGACCCGGAACGAAGATTCGCTCCTGCCAGGGCTGAGAAGGGTCCCCGGGTCGCACGACCCGGGGACCCTCCCCGTATGTGAGGCTGTGCCCATGGCCGTCGTCCGCGATCTGCGCGTCCTGCTGCGCCTCGGTGACTTCCGGCGACTGCTGGCCGTGCGGCTGCTGTCCCAGTGCGCCGACGGCGTCTACCAGGTCGCGCTCGCCACGTACGTCGTCTTCTCGCCGGAGAAACAGACCTCCGCCACCGCGATCGCCTCCGCGATGGCCGTCCTGCTGCTGCCGTACTCCCTGGTCGGCCCCTTCGCCGGCGTCCTCCTCGACCGCTGGCGCCGCCGGCAGGTGTTCCTCTACGGCAATCTGCTGCGGGCCCTCCTGGCCTCCGCGACGGCCGTCCTGATGGTCAGCCAGGTGCCCGACTGGCTCTTCTACGCCTCGGCGCTGTGCGTCACGGCGGTCAACCGCTTCGTCCTCGCCGGACTGTCGGCGGCCCTGCCCCGGGTGGTCGACGCCGAACGCCTGGTGATGGCCAACTCCCTCTCCCCGACCGCCGGGACACTGGCCGCGGTCGCGGGCGGAGGCCTCGCCTTCGTCGTACGGCTGGCGGTGGCGGACACCGACGCCGCGGTGGTGCTGCTGGGCTGTGCGCTGTATCTGTGCGCCGCGCTCGCCTCCCTGACCATGGCGGCCGACCTGCTGGGACCCGACCGCGAACGCCTCCCCACCCGGCTGTCCACCGCCCTGCGCGGCACCGCCCGGGGACTGGCCGCCGGCGTACGCCACTTGGCCGGGCCGAAGCGCCGGGAAGCCGCCTGGGCGCTCGGGGCGATCTCGCTGATGCGGTTCTGCTACGGCGCCCTGACGGTCATGGTGCTGATGCTCTGCCGGTACGCCTGGTCGTCCGAACCGGACCAGGGCCTCGCCCTGTTGGGGGTGGCCGTCGCGGTGTCCGGAGTCGGCTTCTTCGCCGCGGCCGTGGTGACGCCGTCGGCGGCGGGACGGCTGGGACCGGGACGCTGGATCGTCGTCTGCTCGGCCGCGGCGGCGGTCCTGGAACCGGCCCTGATGCTGCCCTTCACCCAAGCCACCATGTTCGTCGCGGCGTTCGTCCTGGGGCTCGTCACCCAGGGCGCGAAGATCGCCACGGACACCATCGTCCAGTCCTCGGTGGAGGACCGCTTCCGTGGCCGGATCTTCTCCCTCTACGACGTGCTGTTCAACGTCGCCTTCGTCGGCGCCGCCGGAGTGGCCGCGCTGATGCTGCCACCGAACGGACGCTCCCCGGCACTGGTGGTAACGGTCGCCGTTATCTACGCGGCAGTTGCTGGCGCTATGGCCCGTTTTGAACGCCGGTAAGTGTCACATCAATGCCACAGACTCCCCCCGCGTTGGAGGATTGTCAGTGGGTCCCGGTAGCTTACGTGCGTCTTACAGCGCGTCTGTTTTCGCGCCACACGCCTAAGTTCCAGGGGGACCCCCATGTCGACTCCGCCGCCCCAGGGCCAGAACCCGTTCGCACAGGGTCAGCCTCAGGCTCCGTACCCGCCGCAGCAGGGCGCCGTGCCGTTCGCGCCGGTTCCGCAGCAGCCGCGCCGCCGGGTCAGCTTCAAGCTGATCAAGAACATCGTGATCGTCGTGGCGGTGCTCGGTGTGGCCATCGGCGGCTACATAGCCAGCAGGGACGACGCCGACACGGCGGCGGTCGGCGACTGCATGCACCGCGGCAGCAGCAGCGACTCCAACCCCGACCTCGAGGTCGTCGACTGCACCTCCTCGCAGGCGCAGTACATCGTGCTGGCCAAGGTCAAGGGCACGTTCACCGCGCTGACCGCGGACAGCAAGTGCCAGGCGGAGGCCAAGGACTTCGAGTACTCCTACACCCAGACCGGTGACGGCAGTAACTTCCTGCTCTGCCTCAAGGACTACACGAAGTAAGCAGTGGCACGAAGAGGGCGGTGTTTCACGTGAAACACCGCCCTCTTCGTATGGAGGCGGGGGTCATGTTTCACGTGAAACATGACCCCCGCCTCCATTGAGGCTCGGGCTCAGCCCTGCTCGGCCCACCACTCCTTGAGGGCCGTCACCGCCGCGTCGTACTCCATCGGGCCGTGCTCCAGGCGCAGCTCCAGCAGGTGCTTGTACGCCTGGCCGATCACGGGGCCGGGGCTGACGCCCAGGATCTCCATGATCTGGTTGCCGTCGAGGTCGGGCCGGATCGCGTCCAGCTCCTCCTGCTCCTGAAGCTGGGCGATGCGCTCCTCCAGGCCGTCGTAGGCCCGGGAGAGCGCGGCCGCCCTGCGCTTGTTCCGGGTCGTGCAGTCGGAGCGTGTCAGCTTGTGCAGCCGGGTGAGCAGCGGCCCCGCGTCCCGTACATAGCGGCGGACGGCGGAGTCCGTCCATTCGCCGGTGCCGTACCCGTGGAAGCGCAGGTGCAGCTCGACGAGCCGGGAGACGTCCTTCACCAGCTCGTTGGAGTACTTCAGCGCCAGCATGCGCTTCTTGGTCATCTTCGCGCCGACCACCTCGTGGTGGTGGAAGGAGACCCGGCCGTCCTGCTCGAAGCGACGGGTGCGCGGCTTGCCGATGTCGTGCAGCAGCGCGGCCAGCCGGAGGGTGAGGTCGGGGCCGTTCTCCTCCAGCGCGATCGCCTGCTCCAGGACGATCAGCGTGTGGTCGTAGACGTCCTTGTGCCGGTGGTGCTCGTCCCTCTCCAGCCGCAGGGCGGGCAGCTCGGGCAGCACATGGCCGGCGAGCCCGGTGTCCACGAGCAGGGACAGGCCCTTGCGCGGGTGCGCGGAGAGAATCAGCTTGTTCAGCTCGTCCCGGACCCGCTCCGCGGAGACGATCTCGATACGGCCGGACATCTCCGTCATCGCGGTGACGACCTCGGGGGCGACTTCGAAGTCGAGCTGGGCGGCGAAGCGGGCGGCGCGCATCATGCGCAGCGGATCGTCCGAGAAGGACTCCTCGGGCGTCCCCGGGGTGCGCAGCACGCGTCCGGCGAGGTCCTCGAGGCCGCCGTGCGGGTCGATGAACTCCTTCTCCGGCAGCGCCAAGGCCATCGCGTTCACGGTGAAGTCGCGGCGGACGAGGTCCTGCTCGATGGAGTCGCCGTAGGCCACCTCGGGCTTGCGCGAGGTGCGGTCGTACGCCTCGGAGCGGTAGGTGGTCACCTCGATCTGGAAGCTGCGGTCGACGCCCTCGACGCGGGCGTCCTTCTGCGCGCCGACCGTGCCGAAGGCGATCCCGACCTCCCAGACCGCGTCGGCCCACGGCCGCACGATCTTCAGGACGTCCTCGGGGCGGGCGTCGGTGGTGAAGTCCAGATCGTTGCCGAGCCGGCCCAGCAGCGCGTCCCGGACCGAGCCGCCGACCAGGGCGAGGGAGAACCCGGCCTCCTGGAACCGGCGCGCGAGATCGTCGGCGACAGGCGCGATCCGCAGCAGTTCGTCCACCGCGCGGTGCTGCACCTGGCTCAGGGCACTGAGGTTGTCTTCGTTGGCGTTCGGCACAACAGAAGAGGGTACGTGGCCCGGCGGACCACGGGCTCCTCGATTACGGCCGACGGGCAGTCGGCGGACAGATGGCCCGATAGCGGCGCAGAATCATGCTGTGGGGATGTTCACGGACTCCGCTCCTTATACCCATACATAGAGGGCGCAGGGGCGGTCGTACCCGATCTTGTGGAGCAGACCGCGGCACTTCCCCTCAGCGGGCATCGTTACCATGCGTGGACGCACTTTCCGACGACCACTGACGACGACGAGGGACGGCGAACGCGTGGCCGAGGCGGCAGACTCCCCGGGGACGGCTCCTTCCCCTGCCCGCCGGTGGCTGCGGCGCACCGGCGCACTGCTCGCCGGGGTGCCCCTGCTGACCGGTCTCCTCCAGTTGCCCGCGCACGCCGACCCCTCGGACTCCGCCCGCGCGGCCTCCGGCCCGGGCTCGGTGGCCGTCGCCGTCGACTCGTTCACCCCGGCCGTTCCCGGCGAGGGGGACACCCTGACGGTGTCCGGCACCGTGACCAACAAGGGCAAGCAGGCGGTCACCGAGGCGCACGTGGGCCTGCGGGTGGGACCCGTGCTGACGACCCGCTCGGCGATCGACGACGCGGCGCGGGACGCGGACGACCCGGACGTGGGCGGCGGCACCGAGGTGGGCGGCAAGTACGTCGCCGAGTTCGACAAGCTCACCCCGGGCGTGGCCGAGCACTTCACCATCTCCGTCCCGGTGGACGAGCTGGACCTCGGCGGCGACGGCGTCTACCCCCTCGGGGTGGCTCTCTCCGGCGAGACGGCGGCGCAGCCCTGGGAGCGGGTGCTGGGGGTCCAGCGGACCTTCCTGCCGTGGCAGCCCGACGGGGCGGAGACGCAGACGCGCACGACCGTCCTGTGGCCTCTGATCTCGACCGCCCACATGACAGTGGAGACCGGCTCGGACGCCGGGCAGACCCCGGTCTTCCTGGACGACGGCCTCGCCGCGGAGATCGCTCCCGGCGGACGCCTGGAGCAGCTCCTGACCCTCGGCAAGGAGCTGGACGTCACCTGGGTGATCGACCCGGACCTGCTGGCGTCGGTGGACGCCATGGCCGACAGCTACCGGATCCGGGGCAAGGACGGCACCACCACCGCCGGTACCCAGCAGGCGGTCGCCAAGCAGTGGCTCGCCGCCCTCCAGGAGGCCGTGCGGGACAAGGAGGTCGTCGCGCTGCCCTTCGCCGACCCTGACCTCGCCTCCCTCGCCCACAACGGCACCGGTGTCACCAGCTCCCTCAGCCAGCTCAAGGCCGCCACCGACGTCGCCGCGACCACGGTGGAGACGGTGCTGCACGTGACGCCGAGCACCGACTTCGCCTGGCCGGTGGACGGCGCCGTCGACCGGTCCATCGTCAAGGTCGCCACCTCCGCAGGCGCCGACAAGGTGATCGCGCGCAACGACAGCCTCAAGGAGACCGGCGGCCTCCCCTACAGCCCTTCGGCGGCCCGTCCGATCGGCGGCGGCACCACGGCGGTCGTCGCGGACGGCCGGCTGTCGAAGGCGTTCCAGGGCGATCTGACGAAGGCCTCCGCGTCCACGCTCGCCGTGCAGGAGTTCCTCGCGCAGAGCCTGGCGCTGAACCTCCAGACGACCAAGCAGCGCAGCATCGTGATCGCCCCACAGCGGATGCCCACCGCGAAGCAGGCCCAGGCGATGGCGGCCGCCGTCACCGCCCTCCAAGGCGGCCCTTGGACGCAGCCCCAGGGGCTGCCGGAGGCCGCCAAGGCCAAGCCGGACGCCGGGGCCACCACGAAGGTGCCGTCGCGGTCGGCGTACCCCTCGTCGCTGCGCAAGCAGGAGCTGACGCGGTCGGCGTTCCAGGACATCGGGACCACGCAAGACAAGCTCGACAACTTCAAGGTCATCCTCACCGACCAGTCCCGGGTGGTGACCCCCTTCGGCCGTGCGGTCAACCGCGAGATGTCCACCTCGTGGCGGGGCCGGGCCGCCGAGGCGAGCGCCTTCCGCCAGGACGTGCGGGCCTACCTCGACACCCTGGCCGGCCAGGTCAAGCTGATCGACAAGTCGGAGACCAAGCTCTCCGGGCGCAGCGCCACGATCCCCGTGACCGTGCAGAACAACCTGGTGCAGGGCGTGGACCACCTGGTGCTGCGGCTCACCTCGACCAACCCGACCCGTATGGAGTTCGGCGGCGAGGGTTTCGTCCAGGAGCGGATCGAGGTCTCCGGCGGCCACAGCACCACGGTGAAGTTCGCCACCTCCGCCCATGTCAACGGCAAGACGACCTTGATCGCGCAGCTCTACACCGAGGACGGCAGGCCGTACGGTTCGGCGGTCACCTTCGACGTGAAGGTCACCGAGATCACCGCCACGGTGATGCTGGTGATCGGCGGCGGTGTGCTGCTGCTCGTCCTCGCGGGCTTCCGCATGTACACCCAGCGCAAGCGCGCGGCGGCCCGTGCGGCCGAGGCGGGCGACACGCAGGACACGCAGGACACGGAGGAGACCGACGGCTCCGACGGGGCCGACGAGTCCGGCCGGGCCGACGACGGCCCGGTGAACCACGACGCCCCCGAGGAACGTCTCATGGGAGAGTCGGTCGTCCCGCCAGGGGCGGACGACCCGGAGCAGCCGAGTGACGAGACCCCGGACACCGCAGCGGAAAGCACGGACCCCTCGGGCACGGGTGAGAGAGTGGACCGTTGAGGATGTCGTGGCCGGTGGGCCCGGGACGATGAGGTGGGGTAACCATGAACGCGCCGTACGACGGTGACCGCGGCCAGGCCGCGGGCAGCTCGGGTCACCCCGAGGGCCCGCCGCCCGAGCGCGGCCAGGTGCCGCCGCAGCACCCCGCGGACATGTACCTCCAGGACGCCTACGACCAGGACCCCTACCGGTCCCAGGACCTCACCGCGCAGGACCCGGTCGCCGAGGCGCTCTACGACCGTGCCGCGCACCCCCCGCCGCCCCCGGGCACCTACCCGGAGCAGCCGCTGTACGGCGCCCCCGAGCAGTCCCCGCACGCGCCCGACCCGCGCGTGTGGGCGCAGACGCCGGCGCCGGAGCCGGACGGCGCCACCCAGTACCTGCCGTACGGCGACGACCCCCGTACGACGCAGTTCGTCGGCGTCGACGACCTGGTGACGCACTCCGGGGAGCGGCAGCAGCAGCCGGACGCCTTCGCGCACCTCTTCAAGGACCAGCAGCAGGCGGGTCCGCGCCCGCCGATGGAGTCCCCCGCGGTACCGGGCCCGGCCCACGCCCCGGTCGGACCCGCGGGACCCGGCCACCAGGCCCCCCAGGGCCAGGCGTTCCAGGCGCAGGCCCCGCGCTTCGAGGACCCGGCCGACGAGCCGGACGGCGAGCCCGCCCCGGCCCCCGCCGCGAAGAAGAGCGGCCGCGCCGCGGGGCTGCTGAAGTCCAGCGCCGTGATGGCGGCGGGCACGATGGTCTCCCGCCTCACCGGCTTCGTCCGCTCGGCGCTGATCGTCTCCGCGCTGGGCGTGGGCCTCCTCGGCGACACCTTCCAGGTCGCCTACCAGTTGCCCACCATGATCTACATCCTGACCGTCGGCGGCGGCCTCAACTCCGTGTTCGTGCCGCAACTGGTGCGGGCCATGAAGGAGGACGACGACGGCGGCGAGGCGTACGCCAACCGGCTGCTGACGCTGGTCATGGTGGCGCTCGGCGTGCTCACCGTCGCCGCGGTCGCGGCCGCGCCGCTGCTGATCCGGGCGCTGTCCAACCCGGTCGCCAGCAACCCGGCGGCCAACGAGGTCGGCATCACCTTCGTCCGCTACTTCCTGCCCTCGATCTTCTTCATGGGCGTCCATGTGGTGATGGGCCAGATCCTCAACGCGCGCGGCCGGTTCGGCGCGATGATGTGGACGCCGGTCCTGAACAACATCGTCATCATCGTGACGCTGGGCATGTTCATCTGGGTCTACGGCACCGCCGCCGACTCCGGCATGAAGGTCACGACGATCCCGCCGGAGGGCCAGCGGCTCCTCGGCATCGGTGTGCTGCTCGGCCTCGTCGTGCAGGCCCTCGCGATGATCCCCTACCTGCGGGAGACCGGGTTCCGGCTGCGGCCGCGGTTCGACTGGCGGGGCCACGGTCTGGGCAAGGCCGTGACGCTCGCCAAGTGGACGTTCCTGTTCGTCCTCGCCAACCAGGCGGGCGCGATCGTCGTCTCACAGCTCTCCACCGCGGCCGGCAAGGACTCGCCCGTCGACGGCACCGGCTTCGCCGCCTACGCCAACGCCCAGCTCATCTGGGGCCTGCCGCAGGCCATCATCACCGTCTCGCTGATGGCCGCCCTGCTGCCGCGCATCTCGCGCTCGGCCGCCGAGGGCGACGGCGGCGCGGTCCGCGACGACATCTCCCAGGGCCTGCGTACCACGGCCGTGGCGATCGTGCCGATCGCCTTCGGCTTCCTCGCGCTCGGCATCCCGATGTGCACCCTGATCTTCGGCTCGTCCGGCACCAGCGAGGCCACCAACATGGGCTTCATGCTGATGGCCTTCGGCCTCGGCCTGATCCCGTACTCGGTGCAGTACGTCGTCCTGCGCGCCTTCTACGCCTACGAAGACACCCGCACCCCCTTCTACAACACGGTCATCGTGGCCGCCGTCAACGCGACCGCCTCCGCCGTCTGTTTCTTCGTGCTGCCGGCCCGCTGGGCCGTGGTCGGCATGGCCGCCGCCTACGGCCTGGCCTACGCGATCGGTGTCGGCGTCGCCTGGAACCGGCTGCGCAAGCGGCTCGGCGGCGACCTCGACGGCTCCCATGTCCTGCGCACCTACGCCCGGTTGTGCATCGCCTCCGTACCGGCCGCCCTCATCAGCGGCGCGGCCTGCTACGGCATCGCGCAGACCCTGGGCCAGGGCGTCCCCGGCTCCTTCGCGGCCCTGCTGGTGGGCGGGGTCCTGCTGCTCGGCGTCTTCTTCGTCGCGGCCCGGCGGATGCGGATCGAGGAGCTCAACTCGCTCGTCGGTATGGTGCGCGGACGCCTGGGTCGCTGAGACCGGGGGTACCCGCACAACCATCGTCCGCCATCGTGTGTCGTGCATAGCGGCGGACTGTGGGCACAATTGGATCCGGCGTCGGACGGCGCGCACGAGGTCGGCGGCGCGCACTGGATGGGGAGGCAGGAACGACGGTGGCGGAACGGAGCACGGCTGCCGTCGACGTGGCAGACAACAGCGGCGACAAGCCGCTGACCGCGCAGGCGGACCAGTCCACGGCCGACGGGGTGGCCAATAACCGGGAGCGGGACACGGACAGCGACGAGGCACAGGGGAGTGCCGGGACCGAACGTCCCGGCCATGCCTCACCGCCAGAACTCCACAGCGGCCACAAACTCGCCAGGCGCTACCGCCTGGAGGAGTGCGTCACCCGTCTGGACGGTTTCAGCAGTTGGCGAGCCGTCGACGAGAAACTCCGTCGCGCGGTCGGCGTCCACATCCTGCCCGCGGACCACGCACGGGCCCGCTCGGTGCTGGCCGCGGCCCGCTCGTCGGCGCTGCTCGGCGATCCCCGCTTCGTCCAGGTCCTGGACGCCGTCGAGGAGAACGACCTCGTCTACGTCGTCCACGAGTGGCTGCCGGACGCCACCGAGCTGACCACGCTCCTCATGTCCGGCCCACTGGAACCGCACGACGCGTACCAGATGGTCAGTCAGATCGCCTCGGCCATGTCCGCGGCGCACCGTGAGGGTCTGTCGCATCTGCGTCTGAACCCCAACGCCGTGCTGCGCACCTCCTCCGGCCAGTGGCGCATCCGCGGCCTCGCCGTCAACGCCGCGCTGCGCGGGGTCACCTCCGACACCCCGCAGCGCACCGACACCGAGGCGATCGGCGCCCTGCTCTACGCGGCGCTCACCCAGCGCTGGCCGTACGAGAACGACGCCTACGGGCTGTCCGGGCTGCCCAAGGACATCGGGCTCATCGCCCCCGACCAGGTGCGCGCCGGTGTCCACCGGGGCCTGTCGGAGCTGGCGATGCGCGCCCTCGCCAACAACGGCGCGACCGCCTCCCGGCACGAGTCGGCGTGCACCACGCCGGAGGAGCTGGTGAAGGCGGTCGGCGAGATGCCCCGCATCCGCCCGCCGGAGCCGGCGTTCACCGCGCCGCCGGAGTACCAGCGCACCACCTACCAGCAGGGCACCTACGGCCGCCCCGCGCCGCACCCCGGCGCGACGCAGCCCGTGACGGCCCCGCCGCCCCCGCTCCAGAGCCGTACCGGCAAGGCCCTGAAGTGGGCGGTCTCCGCCCTGCTCATCGCCGCGCTCGGCCTGGGAAGCTGGCAGCTCGCGGACGCCCTGATGGACCAGGGCAAGTCCGACGACACGAACCAGACCCAGACGACGGACGACGGCGACAAGAACAGCGCCGCCCCGAAGCCGGTCCAGCCGATCAAGATCCAGGACGCGGCCGAGTACGTCGTGAGCGGCGGCGCCCAGCACCCCAACGACGTCGACCAGACGTACGACGGGGACGGCTCGACGTACTGGCGGACCTCCAGCTTCCTCGGCGGCCCGGTCCTCGCGCCGTACAAGCCGGGCGTGGGCATCGTCTACGACCTCGGCTCCGAGCAGGAGGTCTCGGCGGCGACCATAGGGCTGTACTACGGCGGCGATCACACGACCGTGGACCTGTACGCCGCTGACTCGCTGAACCCGGCCCCGAGCGCTCTCGAGTCGATGCGGAAGCTCGGCGAGGTCACGACGAACGGCACCTCCGCCACGGTCAAGGTCACCAAGCCCGTGAAGTCGCGGTACGTGCTCGTCTGGCTCACGGCGCTGCCCCACGCGCCGGGCGACCAGTACAGCGACCCCGGCTACAAGCAGGCCGTCACCGACGTGAAGTTCACGGGCTGACGACTTGGCGAGGGGGGAGGAGGTCCGATCGTGGAGGGCGTCGACATCGGCGAAGTGAGCGACCAGGACCTCCTCGCCCGCCATGTGGAAGGCGATCCCGACGCCTTCGGTGAGCTTGTGCGGCGTCACCGCGACCGGCTGTGGGCGGTGGCCCTGCGGACGCTGGGAGACCGCGAGGAGGCCGCTGACGCCGTCCAGGACGCCCTGGTGTCGGCCTACCGGGCCGCCCACACCTTCCGGGGCCAGTCGGCCGTCACGACCTGGCTGCACCGGATCACGGTGAACGCCTGCCTGGACCGCGCCCGCAAGGCCGCCTCCCGCAAGACCTCACCGGTCGACGACACCGAGCGCCTGGACCAGCTCCTGGAGCCGCACGAGTCGGCCTCCGCCCCCGCCGAGCGCAACGACGTCCACCGTCAGCTCATCGAGGCCCTCGGCACGCTCCCGCCCGACCAGCGGGCCGCCCTGGTCCTGGTGGACATGCAGGGCTACCCCGTCGCCGAGGCGGCCCGGGTGCTCGACGTGCCGACCGGGACCGTGAAGAGCCGCTGCGCCCGGGGCAGAGCCAGACTGCTCCCGCTGCTCACCCATCTGCGCCCTGGGCACACCGGCGACCCGGAGGAAAGCGGCCCAGGACGGAACCGGGCGCAGGGGACATCCGTCCCACCGGCAGCGGGACCTCGCGACGAGGGTCCGGATCACGCCGGGACGGGCGATTCAACTGCTGTGAAGGGCGGAGGTGGGCGAGCGTGACATCGACGACGGACACGACCGGGCACCCGGACGTCGACGAGCTCTCCGACCTCACCGAGGGCCTGCTCACCCCGGCCCGGAGCGCCGATGTACGGCAGCACCTGGACGGCTGCGAGCAGTGCACGGATCTCCACGCGTCGCTGGAGGAGATCCGCGACCTCCTCGGCACGCTCCCCGAGCCGGAGCCGATGCCCGACGACATCGCCCGCCGCATCGACGCCGCCCTCGCCACGGAAGCCCTGAATCGAGCGGAAACTCCGGCCCGAGCGGAAACTCCGGTCCAGTCGGAGGCCCCCGCCGGGGCGGCCCCTGTTTCACGTGAAACATCGACGGCGTCCGCACGCGAGACCCAGCCGACGGCGGACCGTCCGGCGGGACAGGCCCGCCCCTCCACCACCGGCCCCGGACGCAAGGACCACCCGGCACGCCGTCGGGGCGGGCGCCGCAAGGTCGCCGTCCTGGGCGCCGTCCTCACCGTCGCCACGCTGGGGCTCGGCTCGGTCCTGGTCGCCTCCCTGACCGACAGCGGCGGCCCGACGCCCTCGGCGCACGGCGGCCGGACCAGCGCCGCGGACACCTTCTCCGAGGGCACGCTGGAGCAGCAGGTCACCGATCTCCTCACGAAGGCCCAGGGTCCCCGCACCTCCATGGGCATCCAGGGCGAGCCGGGCAACGCGTCCCCCAGGATCAAGAGCGAGCCCGTCGTGCCGCCCTGCGTGCAGAAGGGCATCGAGCGCAAGGGCGCCGAGCGGGGCGACTCCGCCGTCGTCACCGACGAAGGCACCTATCAGGGCAAGGACGCCCTCCTCGTCGTGCTCCCCGACGCCTCCGACACCACCCGAGTCACCGCGTACGTCATGGACGCGACCTGTGTGAAGGACCCGTCCGTCGGTGACGCCGACGTACTGCTCAAGAACTCCTACACCCGTCGCTGACGACTCACGCGCCTCACTGGCCCCCCGGTGCCGGGTCACCCCTTGGTGTGCCCGGGCACAGCGGGAATGTACGCCCCTTAGGATCCGTTGGGTGGGGTGAGAGTTCAGAGCAGCTCCCACCGGTCGTACTGCGCAGACCAGAGACGAGGAACAAGCCGTGAGCGACGTCCGTAACGTGATCATCATCGGCTCCGGGCCCGCCGGCTACACCGCGGCCCTTTACACCGCGCGCGCCTCGCTGAAGCCGCTGGTGTTCGAGGGAGCCGTCACCGCGGGCGGTGCCCTGATGAACACCACCGAGGTGGAGAACTTCCCCGGCTTCCAGGACGGCATCATGGGCCCCGAGCTCATGGACAACATGCGCACCCAGTCCGAGCGCTTCGGCGCCGAGCTGATCCCGGACGACATCGTCTCCGTCGACCTCACCGGTGAGATCAAGACCGTCACGGACACCGCCGGCACCGTCCACCGGGCCAAGGCCGTCATCGTCGCCACCGGCTCCCAGCACCGCAAGCTCGGTCTGCCGAACGAGGACGCGCTCTCCGGCCGCGGAGTCTCCTGGTGCGCCACGTGTGACGGGTTCTTCTTCAAGGACCAGGACATCGCCGTGATCGGTGGCGGTGACACCGCGATGGAGGAGGCCACCTTCCTCTCGCGCTTCGCCAAGTCCGTGACCATCGTGCACCGCCGGGACACCCTGCGCGCCTCCAAGGCGATGCAGGAGCGTGCCTTCGCCGACCCGAAGATCAAGTTCGTCTGGGACAGCGAGGTCGCCGAGGTCCAGGGCGAGCAGAAGCTGGCCGGGCTGAAGCTGCGCAACCTCAAGACCGGTGAGCTGACCGACCTTCCGGTGACCGGCCTGTTCATCGCGATCGGCCACGACCCGCGCACCGAGCTGTTCAAGGGCCAGCTCGACCTGGACGAGGAGGGCTACCTCAAGGTCGCCGCCCCCTCCACCCGGACCAATGTGACCGGTGTCTTCGCCGCCGGCGACGTGGTGGACCACACCTACCGCCAGGCGATCACGGCCGCCGGCACCGGCTGTTCCTCCGCTCTCGACGCCGAGCGCTACCTCGCCGCCCTCGCGGACGAGGAGCAGGCCGAGCCCGAGAAGACCTCCGTCTGACCCCCCTCCCGCCCCACCGCACAAGGAATTAAGGAGCCCCCTGTGGCCGGCACCCTGAAGAATGTGACCGACGCCGACTTCGACGAGGTCGTCCTCAAGAGCGACAAGCCCGTCCTGGTGGACTTCTGGGCCGAGTGGTGCGGCCCGTGCCGCCAGATCGCCCCCTCGCTGGAGGCCATCGCCGCCGAGCACGGCGACAAGATCGAGATCGTCAAGCTCAACATCGACCAGAACCCGGCCACGGCTGCCAAGTACGGCGTCATGTCCATCCCGACCCTGAACGTCTACCAGGATGGCGAAGTCGCCAAGACGATCGTCGGTGCCAAGCCAAAGGCCGCGCTCGTCCGCGACCTGGAGACCTTCATCTCCGAGTGACGCCGGACCGTCGAGCCGACGGTCGATGTTTCACGTGAAACACGAAGGGGCCAACCCGAATGGGCTGGCCCCTTCGCATGCGCCGGTTTCACAGCGGGCGCAGCGCCGGTTCCTTCCGGGCGCCTCCCAGCAGCCGGTCCAGCGCCATCTCCATGTCTTCCTTCCAGGAGAGGGTGGTCCGCAGCTCCAGCCGCAGCCGGGGATGGGAGGGGTGCGGCCGCACGGTCTTGAAGCCGACGGCCAGCAGATGCTCGGCCGGCAGCAGACAGCCCGGGTCCTTCCAGCGGGCGTCGCCGAACGCCTCGATCGCTCGGAAGTTCCGTCGCAGCAGATCCTTGGCGACCGTCTGGACCATCACGCGTCCCAGCCCCTGCCCCTGGTAGCCCGGCATGATGAACGCGGTCATCAATTGGACGGCGTCGGGTGACACCGGGCTCGTGGGGAACGCCGTCGACCGCGGCACATAGGCGGGCGGGGCGTAGAGCACAAAGCCCACGGGCACGTCGTCGACATAGACGACCCGGCCGCAGGAGCCCCAGTCCAGCAGGACGGCGGAGATCCAGGACTCCTTCTCCAGGGCGGCGGTACCGGCCTTTATCGCGGCTTCGCCGCTGACGGGGTCCAGCTCCCAGAAGACGCATCCGCGGCAGCGCTGGGGGAGGTCCTGAAGGTTGTCCAGCGTGAGCGGTACGAGCCGACGCCCCATGAAGGCTGATCCTCGCTTCCTTCGCCCGCTGCCTCACGAGCGGCGGTCAGAGCACTGTGTTCTCTGAGCAGACTGCCGACGAAGCCGCCGACGGCGCCCAGCCCCAACCCCGCGCTCACCAGTCCGGTCCGGCTCATCGTTCGCATGGCCCCCGCCTCCCGGTCCGACTACTGCCTCGGTGGTGCGCCATAACCCCACGGCATCGTATCCACCCAGCGATTCCATCGATACCGCCTGAAAGCAAAGAGCGAGCCGTGTTCCGGACACACCGGACACGACTCGCTCAGAGCGTCTGCGGACCTCGGCTCACTCCTCCGTGTCGTCCTCCGAGTCCCCTTCCAGGCCCCGGGGAAGGACCGGGCCCTCGCCGGGGGCGAGGGTGCCGAGGATCCGCTCCAGGTCCTCCATGGAGGCGAACTCCACGGTGATCTTGCCCTTCTTCTGGCCCAGGTCGACCTTCACCCGCGTCTCGAAGCGGTCGGAGAGCCGGGTCGCCAGATCGGTCAGCGCCGGGGAGACCCGGCCGCCGGCCCGCGGGCCCTTGGCGCGCTGGGCGCTCTGGGGGCGGGACCCCATCAGGGTCACGATCTCCTCGACGGCCCGCACCGAGAGCCCTTCGGCCACGATCCGGTGGGCCAGCCGGTCCTGCTCCTCCGAGTCGTCCACGGAGAGCAGAGCGCGGGCGTGACCGGCGGAGAGCACTCCGGCCGCGACCCGGCGCTGTACCGCCGGGGAGAGCTTCAGCAGACGCAGGGTGTTGGAGACCTGCGGGCGGGACCGGCCGATACGGTCCGCGAGCTGGTCGTGCGTGCAGTTGAAGTCCTTGAGCAGTTGGTCGTAGGCGGCCGCCTCTTCCAACGGGTTCAGCTGGGCCCGGTGGAGGTTCTCCAACAGGGCGTCCAGGAGAAGCTTCTCGTCGTCGGTGGCCCGCACGATCGCCGGGATCGCCTCCAGGCCCGCCTCACGGCAGGCCCGCCAGCGCCGCTCACCCATGATCAGCTCATAGCGGCCGGGGCCGAGCTGCCGTACGACGACCGGCTGGAGCAGACCGACCTCCTGGATGGAGGTGATCAGTTCGTGCAGCGCATCCTCGTCGAAGACCTCACGCGGCTGGCGCGGGTTCGGCGTGATGTCGTCGAGAGGGATCTCCGCGAAGTGCGCGCCGATGGGAGGCGCGGGCGTCTCCACGACGCTGATCGACAGCGATTCCTCTGTTTCACGTGAAACAGGCGGCAGCGTGGCCACCTTCGCCGCGGCCACCCCGCGTTCACTCGTCAGGACCGGGCCGGTCGCCGGGGACACAGCACCGCTGCCTCCCACGGCGGACTGCGCCGGGTTCTTCTCCGTCGGGGCAGCAGGGATCAGTGCGCCAAGGCCACGGCCCAACCCCCTCCGTCGCTCACTCACTGGATCCCCTCCACCATGCTCGGATTGTTCTGGGCGCCGATATGGGCGTGTGTGCTGTCGTAGCTGATGCCGACGCCTCTCAGCGCGATCTCTCGGGCCGCCTCAAGGTAGGAGAGGGCACCGCTCGACCCTGGATCGTAGGTCAGCACCGTCTGCCCATAGCTCGGCGCCTCGGAGATACGGACCGAGCGGGGAATGCTCGTCCGCAGCACCTCCTCGCCGAAGTGGGTGCGCACCTCTTCCGCGACCTGGGACGCGAGGCGCGTCCGGCCGTCGTACATGGTGAGCAGGATGGTCGACACATGCAGGGAGGGGTTGAGGTGCCCCCGTACCAGGTCGACGTTGCGCAGGAGCTGACCCAGGCCCTCCAGCGCGTAGTACTCGCACTGGATCGGGATGAGGACCTCCGCGCCGGCCACCAGTGCGTTGACCGTCAGCAGGCCGAGGGACGGCGGGCAGTCGATGAGGACATAGTCCAGCGGCTGCTCATACGCCTGGATGGCCCGCTGGAGCCGGCTCTCCCGGGCCACCAGGGACACCAGCTCGATCTCCGCACCGGCGAGATCGATCGTGGCGGGGGCGCAGAAGAGACCCTCGACATCGGGGACCGGCTGGACGACCTCCGCCAGCGGGCGGCTGTCGACCAGGACGTCATAGATCGACGGGACCTCGGCATGGTGGTCGATCCCGAGCGCAGTGGACGCATTGCCCTGCGGGTCGAGATCGATCACCAGGACGCGGCCGCCATGGAGGGCCAGGGAAGCGGCAAGGTTGACGGTCGTCGTCGTCTTGCCCACCCCGCCCTTCTGGTTGGCGACGACGATGATCCGGGTCTGCTCTGGACGTGGCAGACCCTCGCCGGCGCGGCCCAGTGCCTCCACCGCCAGTTGGGCAGCACGACCGATCGGGGTGTCGTCCATCGGGGGCGGTGTTTCACGTGAAACATCCTCCCCCAAGGACTCGGTACGGGGACCGGGGACCGGGTCGGCCATCGGTCCCGCGATGTTGGCGTCGGACCGCAAGGATTCACTCTCCTCGACTTCAAGCTCGCAATGAACAGAGCCTGCCATGCCTTCGGGGTCGCGAACCAGTGAGGCCAGGGGTTCTGTGGAGAAATCCACCTCTGTGGACAACTCCCGTCCCTTATCGAGTGAACCTAGGGGCTTGCGGTCGCGGGGTTCAGCAGCGGCGCGACCGCGGCTGATGATGCCGTGGAGCAATGAGCGACGTTTCACGTGAAACACGATGCCCAGCGCTCGCTGCCGAACGGCCGCGACACTCCGTCATACGTGGACCGGGCAGCTTGGGTGGAGTATCGCCGTCCTCAGCGACGGCGGCGGGTCCGCCCGGTGCGGGCCGCCTTGGCCCGCTTGGCGGCGAAGCGGACACCGCCGGGGCTCTCCCCGACCTCGACCCGCACCACCGTGGAGAGCGGATCGACCACGTCCTCACCGACATGGAGGATCGAGGTGCCGACCGCGCCGAGCTTGCTCAGGGCGGTGGCCGCGCTCTTCAGCTCCTCCTCGGCGGTGTCGCCCTTGAGGGCGAGCATCTCGCCGTAGGGCCGCAGCAGCGGGATACCCCAGGTGGCCAGACGGTCCAGCGGGGCCACGGCGCGGGCGGTGACGACATGGACCGGCGGAAGCTTGCCCATGACCTCCTCGGCGCGGCCGCGGACCACGGTCACATGGTCCAGGCCCAGCAGCTCGACGACCTCGGTGAGGAAGTTGGTGCGCCGCAGCAGCGGCTCCAGCAGGGTGATCTTGAGGTCTTCGCGCACCAGCGCCAGCGGGATGCCGGGCAGTCCGGCGCCCGATCCGACGTCGCACACGGTCACGCTCTCGGGCACGACCTCGGAGAGGACCGCGCAGTTCAGGATGTGCCTCTCCCACAGCCGGGGCACCTCACGCGGGCCGATGAGCCCGCGCTGCACTCCTGCCTCGGCAAGGAGCTCGGCGTACCGGACCGCGTCCGCGTAGCGATCGCCGAATACCTCGCGTGCCACTTCAGGCGCAGGGGGGAGCTCCGCTGCCTCCGTCACGGGGACCGTCCTTCCGTACCGCATCAGCGCGTCCAGCGCCGACCACCAGAACTACAGGCTGACAAAGACCGGCCCCGTCTGCGCAACAGACGGGGCCGGGGACAACGTACGTACCGAATCAGACAGGCCGAATCAGTTGGGCAGAACGACGACGAAGCGCTGCGGCTCCTCGCCCTCCGACTCGCTGCGGAGCCCCGCGGCCTTGACCGCGTCGTGGACCACCTTGCGCTCGAAGGGGGTCATCGGCTTCAGCTTGACGGGCTCGCCGCTGTTCTTCGCGTCGGAGGCGGCCTTGGCGCCCAGCTCCGACAGCTCGGCACGCTTCTGGGCCCGGTATCCGGCGATGTCCAGCATCAGCCGGCTGCGGTCACCGGTCTCCCGGTGCACGGCCAGGCGCGTCAGCTCCTGAAGCGCCTCCAGCACCTCGCCGTCCCGGCCGACCAGCTTCTGGAGGTCGCGGCCGCCCGCGTCACTGATGATCGACACCGAGGCGCGGTCGGCTTCGACGTCCATGTCGATGTCGCCGTCGAGATCGGCGATGTCCAGCAGACCCTCGAGGTAGTCCGCGGCGATCTCGCCCTCCTGCTCCAGGCGGGAAAGGGTGTCTGCACCCTCGGCGGCGGCGGAGGTGGTGCCTTCCGTCACGGGATGGGCTCCTTCTTACTTCTTGGACGGGGACTTGGGGCGCTGCGGGCCGCCCTTGCGCTGCCCGGACTGGGCCTTGCTGCGGCCGCCTCCGCTTCCGGGCTTGGACCCGGTCTGCTTGGCGGCGCCGGCCTGCTTGGGGGCACCGGAGGGCGTGGCGTCCTCGGGCTGGTCGGACTTGGTCAGCGAGGTCGTCTCACCGGCCGCCTTGGGGCCGCCCTGGCGCTGGGACTTGCTCTGCCGCTTGGGCTGCTGACGCCGGGCGGCCGCGGTCGAAGGCGTGCCGTCCTCGGTCTCGCCGACGGCCTGGGACTCGCCCTTGATCACATTGCCGTCGGCCTGGGCTGCGAGGCCCACCTTGGTCAGACCGTTGATGAACTTGCGCTCGGCGTCGTTGCGGTCCCGGCCCTTGGCCACGATCGCCTTGACGATGGCCTTCTCACCGCGGCCACGGGTCTTGCCGTGGTGGGAGACCCGCTTGTACAGGCGCTCCAGGTAGGCGGCCTGGGCCTTGGAACCCGGGGTCGGGTTGTTGTGGATCACATACATCTGCTGGCCCATGGTCCACACGTTGGTGGTCAGCCAGTAGACGAGGACACCGACCGGGAAGTTGATGCCGAAGACGGCGAACATGATCGGGAAGACGTACATCAGCATCTTCTGCTGCTGCATGAACGGCGTCTTCACCGTGGTGTCGACGTTCTTCGTCATGAGCTGGCGCTGCGTGTAGAACTGCGACGCCGACATCAGGACGATCATGACCGCGGTGACGATGCGGACCGTGGTCAGCGAGGCGTCGAGCGCCGCGACCTCGGAGGCGCTGTCGGTGAACTTCGCGGCCAGCGGGGCACCGAAGATGTGCGCCTTCTGCGCGCTCTCCAGCAGGCTCTGGTTGATGACACCGATGGTGTCGTTGTTCGCGATGCTGTTGAGCACGTGGTACAGCGCGAAGAAGAACGGAGACTGCGCCAGGATGGGAAGGCACGAGGAGAGCGGGTTGGTACCCGTCTCCTTGTACAGCTTCATCATCTCTTCGGACTGGCGCTGCCGGTCGTTCTTGTAGCGCTCCTGGATCTTCTTCATCTCCGGCTGGAGCGTCTGCATGGCCCGCGTGGCCTTGATCTGCTTCACGAAGAGCGGGATCAGGCAGATACGGATCAGAATCACCAGAGACACGATGGACAGGCCCCAGGCCCACCCCGTGTCAGGGCCGAAGATGGCTCCGTACACCGAGTGGAACTGGACGATGACCCAGGAAACGGGTGTCGTGATGAAGCTGAAGAGGCTGGCAATCGTGTCCACTAATCATGCTCCTTGGGCATGGGACGGTGTCTCTGCGGCCGGGCTCGAAGAAGGGTGCTCCTCGGTGGCCGTTTCGGCGGCGGAGGTCCCGCCCCTGCGTGCACGCCAGGCGTCCCGCAGCATTTCGTGCCACCGCGGGCGCTTCCGCGGCGGGACATGATCCACACCCCCCAGCGACCACGGGTTGCACCGCAGAATGCGCCAGGCGGTGAGTGCCGTCCCCTTGATCGCGCCGTGCCGGTCGATGGCCGTGTAGCCGTAGTGGGAGCACGACGGGTAGTACTTGCAGACCGGCCCGAGCAGCGGACTGATCGTCCACTGGTAGAGCTTGATCAGAGCCAGCAGCGGGTACTTCATCGCGCGCCCCCTCCCGACAGCCGCTGCAAGGCGGCATCGAGGTCGTGGGCCAGTTGTGCGTGGTCGGCGTCACCCGCGCCGGGCAGCGCCCGTACGACTACCAGGCTACCGGGGGGCAACAGAACGATTCGCTCGCGCATCAGGTGACGCAGTCTGCGCTTCACCTTGTTGCGCACCACCGCTCCACCCACAGCCTTGCTCACGACGAAACCCGCACGTGCCGGGGGAGCGCTCTCCCCAGGCGCGTGCGGGTCCGTGTCACCGCTTCGAAGATGGACCACGAGGGTCGGGCGGCCTGCCCGACGACCTCGTCGTACCGCGGTCGCGAAGTCCTCGCGCCGCCTCAGCCGATGCTCGGTAGGCAGCACGACGTCATGACCTGATCAGGCTCAGGCGGACAGGCTGGCGCGACCCTTGCTGCGGCGGTTCGCGAGAATCGCGCGGCCGGCACGGGTGCGCATCCGCAGGCGGAAGCCGTGGGTCTTGGCGCGACGGCGGTTGTTCGGCTGGAAGGTGCGCTTGCTCACTCGGGGGCTCCAGAAATCAAATCGGTGTGGCGGGTGCCGTCCTGGCTGTCACCGTGCGCCCACGAGTAGCTCTCGCTTACGCCCGAGTGCACCGCTTCCCGATCACCTGACGCGATCTGTGCCCATCGGAGGCAGGCGGCAGCAGCCATCGACAACTCGACCTGGTTACGGTACGCGCGGCTACGCCATCCGGTCAAACCAGGGGTCTACGAGAGACACTGTCCACAGGCTGGGGACAACAACTTGAACCGTACCCGCCGCCCTGACTACCGTGGCTGGACTCCGATTCGTTCCTTTGTCCCTGCCTCCACCCGATGTGAATCCCTGACCGTCCCACCCTTACACCGAGGTGGGACCCACGAGAGAGCGTGCCCTGTGGCTGACGTACCTGCCGATCTTGCCGCAGTGTGGCCACGAGTACTGGAGCAGCTCCTCGAGGGCCGTGGCCAGGGTGTCGAGACGAAGGACGAGCACTGGATCCGGCGCTGCCAGCCGCTCGCGCTGGTCGCGGACACCGCCCTGCTCGCCGTACCGAACGAATTCGCGAAGAACGTGCTGGAGGGCCGGCTCGCGCCGATCGTCAGCGAGACGCTGAGCCGCGAGTGCGGCCGCCCGATCCGGATCGCGATCACCGTCGACGACTCCGTCGGCGAACCCCCGGCCCCGCCCGCGCCCGCGCCGCAGCGCTACGAGGAACCCGAACTGCCCTCGTACGACAAGGGCTACGACAACCCGTACGAGGGGTACGGCCGGCACCGCGCCGACCAGCCGCCCCCGCCGCCCGGCGACCGCGAGCAGCACCCCGGCGCGCGCCAGGACCAGCACCCCGGCAGCCGCCAGGACCAGCACCCGGGCAACCGGCAGGACCAGCAACTGCCCACCGCGCGCCCCGCCTACCCCTCGGAGTACCAGCGCCCCGAGCCGGGCGCCTGGCCGCGCCCGCCGCAGCAGGACGAGTACGGCTGGCAGCAGCAGCGCCTGGGCTTCCCGGAGCGCGACCCCTACGCCTCCCCGTCCCAGGACTCCTACGGCGATTCCGCCGGGCAGGACTCCTACGGCGGCCAGGACCCGTACGGCTCGCCGCCGCCGAAGGACTCCTACGGCCAGCCGCCGCAGGACTACCGCCCGCAGGCGATGGACCGCCCGCCGTACGCCCCCTCGCAGTACGAGCAGCAGCGCCCCGACTACGACCCGCGCGAGCAGGGCCGGCGGGAGCTGCCCGAGCCGTCGGCGGGCGGCGGTCATCCGCACCGTCCCGGCGGGCCCGGCGGATCGTCCGCGCAGTCGCCCGCGCCGAGCGGGCCCGGTGAGCCGACGGCGCGGCTGAACCCGAAGTACCTCTTCGACACGTTCGTCATCGGCGCGTCCAACCGGTTCGCGCACGCGGCCGCGGTGGCCGTCGCCGAGGCGCCCGCGAAGGCGTACAACCCGCTGTTCATCTACGGGGAGTCGGGACTCGGCAAGACGCACCTGCTGCACGCGATCGGACACTACGCGCGGAGCCTCTACCCGGGCACACGCGTGCGGTACGTCAGCTCGGAGGAGTTCACCAACGAGTTCATCAACTCCATCCGCGACGGCAAGGGCGACAGCTTCCGCAAGCGGTACCGGGAGATGGACATCCTGCTGGTGGACGACATCCAGTTCCTGGCGGACAAGGAGTCGACGCAGGAGGAGTTCTTCCACACCTTCAACACGCTCCACAACGCCAACAAGCAGATCGTGCTGTCCAGCGACCGGCCGCCCAAGCAGCTCGTGACGCTGGAGGACCGGCTGCGGAACCGTTTCGAGTGGGGCCTGATCACCGACGTCCAGCCGCCCGAGCTGGAGACGCGCATCGCGATCCTGCGCAAGAAGGCGGTGCAGGAGCAGCTCAACGCCCCGCCGGAGGTGCTGGAGTTCATCGCCTCCCGGATCTCGCGGAACATCCGCGAGCTGGAGGGCGCGCTGATCCGGGTGACGGCGTTCGCCTCGCTCAACCGGCAGCCGGTGGACCTGGGCCTGACGGAGATCGTCCTGAAGGACCTGATCCCCGGGGGCGAGGACTCGGCGCCCGAGATCACCTCCACGGCCATCATGAGCGCCACCGCCGACTACTTCGGCCTCACCGTCGAGGACCTGTGCGGCACCTCGCGCGGGCGGGCGCTGGTGACGGCCCGGCAGATCGCCATGTATCTGTGCCGGGAGCTGACGGACCTGTCGCTGCCGAAGATCGGCGCGCTGTTCGGCGGCCGCGACCACACGACGGTGATGCACGCGGACCGCAAGATCCGCAATCTGATGGCCGAGCGCCGCTCGATCTACAACCAGGTCACCGAGCTGACCAACCGCATCAAGGCCGGCTGAGCACCACCGCGCACCGACACCGAGGGCGCCCCGGGGAACGGTCCCCGGGGCGCCTTCGTACGTCCCTGAAGCCGCTTCGTCCGTCCGTGAAGCCACCCGACGCCACCGGGGCGGCCCTCGCCCGTCGTCCGCCGTCCACCCCCGCTGTTCGATTCGCCGCGAGGTTACGGCCTTCCTCCACAGATTCGGTGACTTTTTCCCGTCCACACCCTGGGGACCGGGAAGTTGTCCAGACTGTATCCACAGGGCCCCCTGTTGAAGGACCATCAGACCAGGTCACCGGGTTGTGGATTCGTGGACGAAGGATCTCCACAGGCTGTGGACAGAGAAATGATCCACAAGCTGTGGAGAGAGTTGTCCACCGCCCGCCCACAGCCTGGAGCCGGTTGTCCCCAGCGATCATCCGCTTCTCCACATCCCTGTCCACTGTTCGGCAACGCGATGCGGCTGCTCACCGGGTCGAGTGAAAGGCGTCACACGAAGCTGCCGTGAGGCCCTGTGGGAAAGACGCGCAAACCTGGGGACGGACCTGGGGAGAAGTCGGCCCTCCCTGTGTACGGAGTGTGCAGAACTTTCTGTTCTCCACAGAACGCCCCGGTTGTCCACCGCCTCCATGCACAGGCCCGGTGGATAAAATTTGGGCTCTGAGCTGGGAAAACGGGGTTATCCACGGTATCCACAGCCCCTACTACTACTTCCAACTAGAGATAGCTGGGAATCCGTTTCGAAGTGGGTCCTGTGCACAACTCGCCCTTCGGCGCCCGGCTGCCCCTCGTCACGACTTGACCCCGAGAGGCACCTACTGTCAGTGCGGTGCGTCAGACTGGTCCCCGGTGGTCCTTCCCGTCGCAGAGGCCGATCACACCGATCGCATCGAGACCGTCGGGAGCACCGGGACCACCGAGACAGACGACGAAGCCAGGCAGGCCGAGAAGCGCCGGCAACAGCAGGAGGCGGCAAGAGTGAAGATCCGGGTGGAACGCGACGTACTCGCGGAGGCAGTGGCCTGGGCGGCGCGCAGCCTTCCGGCCCGTCCGCCGGCGCCTGTCCTCGCCGGCCTCCTGCTGAAGGCCGAGGACGGCGCGCTGAGCCTGTCCAGCTTCGACTACGAGGTCTCCGCGCGGGTGTCGGTGGAGGCCGAGGTCGAGGAGGAGGGCACGGTCCTCGTCTCCGGCCGGCTGCTCGCGGACATCTGCCGCGCCCTGCCCAACCGCCCGGTGGAGATTTCCACAGACGGTGTACGGGCGACGGTGGTCTGCGGCTCCTCCCGCTTCACTCTCCACACCCTGCCGGTGGAGGAGTACCCCTCGCTGCCGCAGATGCCGAACGCGACGGGCACGGTCCCCGGCGAGGTCTTCGCCTCCGCGGCCGCCCAGGTCGCCATCGCCGCCGGCCGGGACGACACGCTGCCGGTGCTGACCGGTGTGCGCATCGAGATCGAGGGCGACACCGTCACCCTGGCCTCCACCGACCGCTACCGCTTCGCGGTCCGCGAGTTCCTGTGGAAGCCGGAGAACCCCGAGGCGTCCGCCGTCGCCCTGGTCCCCGCCAAGACGCTCCTGGACACCGCCAAGGCGCTGACCAGCGGTGACAGCGTCATCCTGGCGCTCTCCGGCTCGGGCGCGGGCGAGGGCCTGATCGGTTTCGAGGGCGCCGGGCGGCGGACCACCACCCGTCTCCTCGAAGGCGACCTGCCGAAGTACCGCACCCTGTTCCCGACCGAGTTCAACTCCGTCGCGGTGATCGAGACCGCCCCCTTCGTGGAGGCCGTCAAGCGTGTGGCCCTGGTCGCCGAGCGCAACACCCCGGTGCGGCTGAGCTTCGAGCAGGGCGTGCTGATCCTGGAGGCCGGCTCCAGCGACGACGCACAGGCTGTGGAGCGGGTCGACGCGCAGCTCGAGGGCGATGACATCTCGATCGCCTTCAACCCGACCTTCCTGCTGGACGGCCTGAGCGCGATCGACTCCCCGGTCGCCCAGCTCTCGTTCACCACGTCCACCAAGCCCGCGCTGCTCAGCGGCAAGCCCGCGCTGGACGCGGAGGCGGACGACGCCTACAAGTACCTGATCATGCCGGTGCGGCTCAGCGGCTGACCCCGGCAGGGCGGCGGACTTGTCCACAGGCCGTGGGAAACTCCCCCGGCCTGTGGGGAAAACCCGCAGGTGGGGCCGTACGTCTGAGCGCCTGGGCCCACAGGTGTGCGTGACCGTCCGGGTTTAGGCTCGGACGGGGGTACGCACGTGCCCTCGCGGGTGCGTAGGTGCCCTTCACGCCACACAGCGACCTAAGGAACAACTGATGGAGCTCGGTCTCGTCGGCCTCGGCAAGATGGGCGGCAACATGCGCGAGCGGATCCGCCGCGCCGGCCACACCGTCGTCGGATTCGACCGCAACCCGGACCTCGCCGATGTCCACAGCCTCGAGGAGCTTGTGGGCAAGCTCGAGGGTCCGCGCGTGGTCTGGGTGATGGTCCCGGCCGGTGCCGCCACGCAGTCGACGATCGACGAGCTGGCCGAGCTGCTGGAGCCGGGCGATGTCGTCGTGGACGGCGGCAACTCCCGCTGGACGGACGACGAGAAGCACGCCGAGGAGCTGGCCGCCAAGGGCATCGGCTTCGTGGACTGCGGAGTCTCCGGCGGCGTCTGGGGCCTGGAGAACGGCTACGCGCTGATGTACGGCGGCGACGCCGAGCATGTCGCCCGGGTGCAGCCCGTGTTCGACGCGCTGAAGCCCGAGGGCGACTTCGGCGCGGTGCACGCGGGCAAGGTCGGCGCCGGCCACTTCGCCAAGATGGTCCACAACGGCATCGAGTACGCCATGATGCAGGCCTACGCCGAGGGCTGGGAGCTGCTGGAGAAGGTCGACTCCGTCACGGACGTGCGCGAGGTCTTCCGGTCCTGGCAGGAGGGCACCGTCATCCGTTCCTGGCTGCTCGACCTCGCGGTCAACGCCCTCGACGAGGACGAGCACCTCGACAGGCTGAAGGGGTTCGCGCAGGACTCCGGCGAGGGCCGCTGGACCGTGGAGGCGGCGATCGACAACGCCGTGCCGCTGCCCGCGATCACCGCCTCGCTGTTCGCGCGGTTCTCCTCCCGCCAGGAGGACTCGCCGCAGATGAAGATGATCGCCGCGCTGCGCAACCAGTTCGGCGGCCACGCGGTCGAGAAGAAGTGACCACAGCCGGCAGGACCACCGCCGGTATCTGAGCACCTTGGGGAGGTCGGCGAACGACCATGCACGTCACGCATCTGTCGCTGGCCGACTTCCGCTCGTACGCCCGGGTCGAGGTCCCGCTCGACCCGGGCGTCACCGCTTTCGTCGGCCCGAACGGGCAGGGGAAGACGAACCTTGTCGAGGCCGTCGGCTATCTCGCCACCCTCGGCAGCCACCGGGTCGCCTCGGACGCCCCGCTGGTCCGGATGGGTGCCGAGCGCGCGATCGTCCGCGCCCAGGTCCGGCAGGGCGAGCGGCAGCAGCTTGTCGAGCTGGAGCTGAACCCGGGCCGTGCCAACCGCGCCCGCATCAACCGGTCCTCGCAGGTCAGACCCCGTGACGTGCTGGGCATCGTACGGACCGTGCTGTTCGCGCCAGAGGATCTCGCGCTGGTGAAGGGGGATCCCGGGGAGCGGCGGCGGTTCCTGGACGAGCTGATCACCGCGCGGTCGCCGCGGATGGCGGGGGTGCGGTCGGACTACGAGCGGGTGCTGAAGCAGCGCAACACCCTGCTGAAGTCGGCCGCGCTGGCGCGCCGGCACGGCGGGCGGACCATGGACCTGTCGACGCTCGACGTGTGGGACCAGCACCTCGCGCGGGTGGGCGCGGAGCTGCTCGCGCAGCGGCTCGACCTGGTCGCGGCGGTCCAGCCGCTGGCGGACAAGGCGTACGAGCAGCTCGCGCCCGGCGGTGGTCCGCTGGCGCTGGAGTACAAGCCGTCCGCGCCCGGTGAGGCGCACACGCGGGAGGATCTCTACGCGCAGCTCATGGCGGCGCTCGCGGAGGTGCGCAAGCAGGAGATCGAGCGGGGCGTGACGCTGGTCGGCCCGCACCGGGACGATCTGGTGCTCAAGCTGGGGCAGCTCCCGGCCAAGGGGTACGCCTCGCACGGCGAGTCCTGGTCGTACGCGCTGGCGCTGCGGCTGGCCTCCTACGACCTGCTGCGGGCCGAGGGGAACGAGCCGGTGCTGGTGCTGGACGACGTGTTCGCCGAGCTGGACGCCCGCCGCCGGGAGCGGCTGGCGGAGCTGGTCGCGCCGGGCGAGCAGGTGCTGGTGACGGCGGCGGTCGACGACGACGTACCGGATCTCCTCGCGGGGGCGCGGTACACGGTGGCGGACGGGACGGTGGAGCGGGCATGACGACCGACGGACCGGTGCCCGGGAAGGAACCCTCCGGTGTCGACCTCGCGCGTGTGGCGTTGCGTGCGGCACGGGAGCAGGCACGCGCGCGGGGGGACGCGGCGCAGC
Source organism: Streptomyces antibioticus (assembly GCF_002019855.1). Classification (NCBI taxonomy): domain Bacteria; kingdom Bacillati; phylum Actinomycetota; class Actinomycetes; order Kitasatosporales; family Streptomycetaceae; genus Streptomyces; species Streptomyces antibioticus. Next base: position 4,421,745 of record NZ_CM007717.1, read on the forward strand.
AGAAGAAGCAGGCGCGCCGCGGGGGCGGTCTGCGCTCCGGCGCGGGGGCGGACGGGCGCGATCCGATGGCGCTGGGTCCGGCGATCAACCGGCTGCTGGCCGAGCGGGGCTGGGAGGCGCCCGCGGCGGTGGGCGGGGTGATGGGCCGCTGGCCGCAGATCGTGGGCGAGGACGTGGCGAAGCACTGCGAGCCGGAGCGGTACGACGAGGACGAGCGGGTCCTGGTGGTGCGCTGCGACTCCACGGCCTGGGCGACGAATCTGCGGCTGCTGGCGCCGACGCTGGTGGCGCGGCTGAACGAGGATCTGGGGCAGGGCCGGGTCCGGCATCTCAAGGTCCAGGGTCCGGGCGGTCCGCCGCGCCGGTACGGCCCGCTGAGGGCGCCCGGCAGTACGGGTCCGGGTGACACCTACGGGTGATTTGCATCACGTGTTCGACGGCCGGGGCGGTACGCGCGTACCGCCCCGGCCGTCTTTTCGTCGGTCCGGGAACCGCTCGTGAACGCCCCTTGGGCGGGGCCGGATTCCTACCTGACTCGTCGGTAGCCAAGGGTTGACACCTGGAAGCGCTGAGTGCCTCTGTGAGCCTCTTGGAGCCCCCTTCCACATATCGGGACCCGTCGGAGACCGGTTCAGGGCGGCACATTGGGACTCAGGTACCGGCAAACCCCCATCACTGTCAGTGCTACCGGTAGACTGGAAGCCAATCCCGCCCCGAACGTGGGGACCGCCCGGGAAAAGCTGAGCAACGCTGATCAAGGCTTACCAACGCAACATGCCGCAGCCGCTCCGGCAACCTGCCGAGGAGCCTGGCTCGTGCTGTGCCAGAAAGGGCGCTTCGTGGCCGATTCCGGCAACCCCAACGAGAACATCCCGTCCACCGACGAAGGCGTGACCGCCGCTGCCCCCACCTCCAACGGCGAGGTCTCGGCTTCGTACGACGCGAGCGCCATCACCGTCCTCGAGGGCCTCGACGCCGTCCGCAAGCGCCCTGGCATGTACATCGGCTCCACGGGCGAGCGCGGTCTGCACCACCTGGTGCAGGAGGTCGTCGACAACTCCGTCGACGAGGCCCTGGCCGGGCACGCGGACACCATCGACGTGACGATCCTCGCCGACGGCGGTGTGCGGGTCGTGGACAACGGCCGTGGCATCCCGGTGGGCATCGTCCCCTCCGAGGGCAAGCCGGCCGTCGAGGTCGTGCTGACCGTGCTGCACGCGGGCGGCAAGTTCGGCGGCGGCGGCTACGCGGTCTCCGGCGGTCTGCACGGCGTGGGTGTCTCCGTCGTGAACGCCCTGTCCACGAAGGTGTCGGTCGAGGTCAGGACCGACGGCCACCGCTGGACGCAGGACTACAAGATGGGCGTCCCGACCGCGCCGCTGGCGCAGCACGAGGCCATCGAGGAGACCGGCACCTCGGTCACCTTCTGGGCGGACCCGGACATCTTCGAGACCACCGAGTACTCCTTCGAGACGCTGTCGCGGCGCTTCCAGGAGATGGCGTTCCTCAACAAGGGCCTGACGATCAGGCTCACGGACGAGCGGGAGTCGGCGAAGGCCGTCACCGGCGCGGACGAGGCGGGCGCGGACGACAAGGACGAGGTCAAGTCCGTCACGTACCACTACGAGGGCGGCATCGTCGACTTCGTGACGTACCTGAACTCCCGCAAGGGTGAGCTGGTCCACCCCTCGGTCATCGACCTGGAGGCGGAGGACAAGGACAAGAACCTCTCGCTGGAGGTCGCGCTCCAGTGGAACAGCGGTTACAGCGAGGGTGTGTACTCCTTCGCCAACATCATCCACACCCACGAGGGCGGTACGCACGAGGAGGGCTTCCGCGCGGCCCTCACGAGCCTGATCAACAAGTACGCGCGCGACAAGAAGCTGCTGCGCGAGAAGGACGACAACCTCACGGGTGACGACATCCGCGAGGGTCTGACCGCGATCATCTCGGTCAAGCTGAGCGAGCCGCAGTTCGAGGGCCAGACCAAGACCAAGCTGGGCAACACCGAGGCGAAGACCTTCGTCCAGAAGGCGGTCTACGAGCACCTCAACGACTGGCTGGACCGCAACCCGGTCGAGGCGGCGGACATCGTCCGCAAGGGCATCCAGGCGGCCACCGCGCGCGTGGCGGCCCGCAAGGCGCGTGACCTGACCCGCCGCAAGGGGCTGCTGGAGTCGGCGTCCCTGCCGGGCAAGCTCTCGGACTGCCAGTCGAACGACCCCACCAAGTGCGAGATCTTCATCGTCGAGGGTGACTCCGCCGGCGGTTCGGCCAAGTCCGGCCGCAACCCGCAGTACCAGGCGATCCTCCCGATCCGCGGCAAGATCCTGAACGTGGAGAAGGCGCGGATCGACAAGATCCTCCAGAACCAGGAGATCCAGGCGCTGATCTCGGCCTTCGGCACCGGGGTCCACGAGGACTTCGACATCGAGAAGCTCCGCTATCACAAGATCATCCTGATGGCGGACGCCGACGTCGACGGCCAGCACATCTCCACCCTGCTGCTGACCTTCCTGTTCCGCTTCATGCGGCCGCTGGTCGAGGCCGGGCACGTGTACCTCTCGCGGCCCCCGCTCTACAAGATCAAGTGGGGCCGGGACGACATCGAGTACGCGTACTCCGACCGCGAGCGCGACGCGCTGATCGAGATGGGCCGCCAGCGCGGCAAGCGGGTGCGCGAGGACTCGATCCAGCGCTTCAAGGGTCTCGGCGAGATGAACGCCGAGGAGCTGCGCGTGACCACCATGGACCAGGAGCACCGCGTCCTCGGTCAGGTCACCCTCGACGACGCGGCCCAGGCCGACGACCTGTTCTCGGTCCTGATGGGCGAGGACGTCGAGGCCCGCCGGCAGTTCATCCAGCGCAACGCCAAGGACGTCCGCTTCCTCGACATCTGAGTCGGTCTTGGCTGACCGCACCAGGAAGGACCCCCACCAGCAATGACCGACGAGAACACTCCCGTCACCCCGGAAGAGGGCGGCGACATCGCCATGCGCATCGAGCCCGTCGGGCTCGAGACGGAGATGCAGCGCTCGTACCTCGACTACGCGATGTCCGTCATCGTCTCCCGCGCGCTGCCCGACGTCCGGGACGGCCTCAAGCCCGTCCACCGGCGCGTGCTGTACGCGATGTACGACGGCGGCTACCGCCCCGAGCGCGGCTTCTACAAGTGCGCCCGCGTGGTCGGCGACGTCATGGGCAACTACCACCCGCACGGCGACAGTTCGATCTACGACGCGCTGGTCCGTCTCGCCCAGCCCTGGTCGATGCGCATGCCGCTGGTCGACTCCAACGGCAACTTCGGCTCCCCGGGCAACGACCCGGCGGCCGCCATGCGGTACACCGAGTGCAAGATGGCGCCGCTGTCGATGGAGATGGTCCGTGACATCGACGAGGAGACCGTCGACTTCACGGACAACTACGACGGCCGCTCCCAGGAGCCGACCGTCCTGCCGGCCCGTTTCCCGAACCTGCTGATCAACGGCTCGGCGGGCATCGCGGTCGGGATGGCGACCAACATCCCCTCGCACAACCTGCGCGAGGTCGCGTCCGGCGCCCAGTGGTACCTGGAGAATCCCGAGGCGTCCCACGAGGAGCTGCTCGACGCGCTCATCGAGCGGATCAAGGGCCCCGACTTCCCGACCGGCGCGCTGGTGGTGGGCCGCAAGGGCATCGAGGAGGCGTACCGCACGGGCCGCGGCTCGATCACCATGCGGGCGGTCGTCGAGGTCGAGGAGATCCAGAACCGCCAGTGCCTGGTGGTCACGGAGCTGCCCTATCAGGTCAACCCCGACAACCTCGCGCAGAAGATCGCCGACCTGGTGAAGGACGGCAAGATCGGCGGCATCGCGGACGTCCGCGACGAGACGTCGTCGCGCACCGGCCAGCGCCTTGTCATCGTCCTCAAGCGGGACGCGGTCGCCAAGGTCGTCCTGAACAACCTGTACAAGCACACCGACCTCCAGACCAACTTCGGCGCCAACATGCTGGCGCTGGTCGACGGCGTGCCGCGCACCCTCTCGCTGGACGCGTTCATCCGCCACTGGGTGACGCACCAGATCGAGGTCATCGTCCGCCGTACGCGCTTCCGGCTGCGCAAGGCCGAGGAGCGCGCGCACATCCTGCGCGGCCTGCTCAAGGCGCTGGACGCGATCGACGAGGTCATCGCGCTCATCCGGCGCAGCGAGACGGTCGACGTGGCGCGCACGGGCCTGATGGGGCTCCTGGAGATCGACGAGATCCAGGCCAACGCCATCCTGGAGATGCAGCTCCGGCGACTGGCCGCCCTGGAGCGCCAGAAGATCATCCAGGAGCACGACGAGCTCCAGGCGAAGATCACCGAGTACAACGCGATCCTCGCCTCGCCGGTCCGCCAGCGCGGCATCGTCAGCGAGGAGCTGGCCGCGATCGTCGAGAAGTACGGCGACGACCGCAAGACCAAGCTGGTGCCCTACGACGGTGACATGTCCATCGAGGACCTGATCGCCGAGGAGGACATCGTCGTCACGGTCACGCGCGGCGGGTACGTCAAGCGGACCAAGGCGGACGACTACCGGGCGCAGAAGCGCGGCGGCAAGGGCGTGCGGGGCGCGAAGCTGAAGGAAGACGACATCGTCGACCACTTCTTCGTCTCCACCACCCACCACTGGCTGCTGTTCTTCACGAACAAGGGCCGGGTCTACCGGGCCAAGGCGTACGAGCTGCCGGACGCCGGGCGTGACGCGCGTGGACAGCACGTCGCCAACCTGCTGGCCTTCCAGCCGGACGAGGCGATCGCCGAGATCCTCGCGGTCCGCGACTACGAGGCGGCGCCGTACCTGGTGCTCGCCACGAAGGGCGGCCTGGTGAAGAAGACCCCGCTGAAGGACTACGATTCGCCCCGCTCCGGCGGTGTCATCGCGATCAATCTGCGGGAGACGGAGGACGGATCCGACGACGAACTGATCGGAGCCGAACTAGTCTCGGCCGATGACGATCTGCTGCTGATCAGCAAGAAGGCCCAGTCGATCCGATTCACCGCCACGGACGAAACCCTGCGGCCCATGGGCCGTGCGACCTCGGGTGTCAAGGGCATGAGCTTCCGCGAGGGGGACCAGCTCCTCTCGATGAATGTTGTCCGGCCCGGTACGTTCGTGTTCACTGCTACGGACGGCGGGTACGCGAAGCGGACCGCCGTCGACGAGTACCGCGTCCAGGGTCGCGGCGGCCTCGGTATCAAGGCCGCCAAGATCGTGGAGGACCGCGGTTCGCTCGTCGGCGCGCTGGTGGTCGAGGAGACCGACGAGATCCTCGCCATCACGCTGTCGGGCGGTGTGATTCGTACGCGAGTCAACGAGGTCAGGGAGACGGGCCGTGACACCATGGGCGTCCAACTGATCAACCTGGGCAAGCGCGATGCCGTCGTGGGCATCGCACGTAACGCCGAAGCGGGGCCCGAGGCGGAGGAGGTCGACGGTGACGACGCCGTGGACCAGACCGCCGAGGGTGCCGCGACCACCGGCACGGACGAGGGTGACACGCCCTCTGCCGAGTAGCACGAGGAGTGAGTCATCGTGAGCGGAGCCACGGGCGCCGGTACGTCCGCCGGGTCTTCGGCCGGCACGTCTGCCGGCTCGGACAAGGACGGCGGCGGTCGTGGCTCCGCCGCGCCGGCGGGGAACGCGCGGCCGGCCGACACCCACACCACACAACTGAAGGCGATCAAGCCGGGCCCGTCCGACACACAGGGATCCGGGTCCAGGGGATCCCAGGGGGCAACCGTGACGGACGGCCGTGGCCAGGCGCAGCAGCCGCCCTCGCCGCTTCCCGGTGAGCGGCAGCCGCAGGCGCCCACCGGCCCGTACCACCCGCCGCAGGCCTACCCGACCCAGGCGACCCCGCCGGGCACGGTCCGCCGCCCGCGTACGGGGGTCCGCACGACCCCGCGCGTACGCAAGGCGCGTCTGCGCGTGGCCAAGGCCGACCCCTGGTCGGTGATGAAGGTCAGCTTCCTGCTGTCGATCGCGCTGGGCATCTGCACGATCGTCGCGGCGGCGGTGCTGTGGATGGTCATGGACGCCATGGGCGTCTTCTCCACGGTCGGCGGAACGATCTCGGAGGCGACGGGCTCGAACGAGTCCAACGGCTTCGACCTGCAGTCCTTCCTGTCCCTCCCCCACGTCCTGATGTTCACGTCGATCATCGCGGTCATCGACGTCGTCCTCGCGACGGCCCTCGCGACCCTCGGCGCGTTCATCTACAACCTCTCCGCCGGTTTCGTCGGAGGAGTCGAGCTGACCCTCGCCGAGGACGAGTGACTATCGATTTTGGGACTGCCGCGGTCGTGCGCTAATCTTCAGGAGTCAGCGCGCGGGACACACACCGCAGAGCGCGGCGGGGCTATAGCTCAGTTGGTTAGAGCGCATCCCTGATAAGGATGAGGCCACAGGTTCAAATCCTGTTAGCCCCACATGCGAAAACCCCCGGTCCGTTTGGGCCGGGGGTTTTTGACGTCACCGCTTGTGCCGCAGGAGGGGATGCCGTGGTGTGGGAGGAGCGGGTCGCCCGGTACGCGTGGGCCGATGGGGATACCACGGAAGCATTCCGGAGATCGCCAGGCGGGCCTCGGCCGACGGCGGGGAGTTCTTCAGCGTCTACCGGGACGTCAACGCCCGCTACCAGGTCATGCATATGGAACGCACCATGGGCGTCCCGGTGGACCCCGCATGGTTCGAGACGAGACTCCGTACGGTCCTCCTTGCCTCACCTGACACGCTGTTCGAGGACCTGGCGGCGGCATGGAGCCCGTGACAGGCGTGATGCTGCTGCGCTGCCGGGCCACTCGCCTGGTCGACGAGGGCTTTCCCGGGTGGGTCGAGGTGGTGTTCCGCGATGCGTACGGCCGCATGTGGACGATGGTGGACAAGTGCCCGATCTTCGGGGATGCCGACCTCGGTCCTGAGACGGTCTTTCCGGTGGAGGTCACCCTGGAGTGCCGGACGCTCGACTTCATCGCTGAGGGCCGCCCCGGAGGCGTCGTCAAAGTCTCCACCGATCCGCACCATGTGGCCGCCGAGGACGGGACGGATGAGTTCGACGTGCTCCCCGAGCAGTTGTTGATCGTCGGAGGAGGCACACACGGCCCCTGAGCAGGGCAACCATCCCCCCGGCCCGATGGTCTCCACGCTGTAGTTGATCTCTGTACAGCGTGGAAGGGTGCCGTGCGTCAGAAGAGTTTGGTGGTCGCCGTGGTCGTCGGTGGGATGGTGGCCGTCGTGCCGCGGGTGGCGGTTGCCGCCGATGTCAGTTGTTCGGCGAATGTGTACAAGCGGACGTTCTACAAGAACACCTCGTTCTCCGGTTCCCCGGTGCGGACCGGCTGTGACAGTGCGATCAGTGAGAGCTGGTCGGGCAGTCCGGGGTCCGGGGTGCCGTCGAACAAGTTCGGTGTGCGCTGGTCGGTGACGCGGGACTTCGGGTCCGGTGGGCCGTTCACGTTCGCCGCGTCCGCCACCGACGGCATCCGGGTCTACCTGGACGGCAAGCGGAAGATCGACCTGTGGAAGAACACCGGTGACACCGCCCGCTCCAAGAGCGTGAACCTCACCGTCCCCGCCGGCAAGCACACCCTGCGCGTCGACCACGTGAACTGGTCCGGCGCCGCCAAAGTCAAGTTCTCGTACACGCCCCGGACTTCGGCGACGTACGACAAGGTCAAGCCGCTCGCGCCGAGCGGGGTGAAGACCGCCTACGACACCAAGTCCCGCAGGACGACCGTGTCCTGGGGCGCCAACAAGGAGATGGACCTCGCCGGGTACACCCTCTACCGGCGGCCCGTCGGGTCCGGGACCTGGACCAAGGTCGCCGCGACCAGCGCCCGCACCCACACCGATCCGCTGGTGAATCCCGACGATCGGACGGCCTACTACTACGAGGTGCGGGCCCGGGACAAGGCCGGAAACACCTCGGGCGGGAGCGCCGATGTCATCGTCCGTCCGCTGCCCGTCGTCACCTCGCTGAGCGGCAGTTACGACAAGGCGACCGGCAAGGTCACCCTGAAGTGGCCGCAGAACACCGAGCCGCACTTCGACCACTACACCGTGCTCAGCAACGACAAGGTCGACGGCAGCTACCAGTGGGTCCCGCTCGGGACCACCAAGGGCAACACCTGGACCACCGGGCCGGTCGTCGCCGACGGTGAGTGGGGGCACTACCGCGTCCTCGTCACCAACGACGGCGGTACGACCACCTACAACCCGGCCTGGCTCGACGCCACCGCCACCAACGAGCTGTGGCTGGAGATCCCCGACGGCATCGCCCCGTACTACGCCCCCGACCTGAGCCTCGGTACCTGTGCGGACGGGGTGCGGGCGACCGTCTCCGACTCCACGCCCGCGCCGATCCGTGACTTCACCGGGTTCGAGATCGAGCGGCGTGAGGCGGGGACCGAGGCGTGGACGGTCGTTCTGCATCAGGGGTATGACCCGCGCGCCTTCACCGCGACGGCCTCCGTGTGCGACGTGCTGCCCGCCGACGGGCGTACCTACGAGTACCGGGCCCGCAGTTACGACGCGGCCGGGAACTACTCGCCGGCCACCGAGCTGCGGACCGTGACCCGGCCGGTGGGCTGACCGGTGGGCTGACCGGTGGGCTGACGGGGCGCCGGGCATGCAAAAGGCCCGGTCGCTGGCGACGGGGGATGCACCAGCGACCGGGCTATGGCCAAGGCTAACAAGGGTGCTTGATCATCGGGAGGCGACTGCTCGGGCCGATGGGTCAGTTGTGATCGGGATCACTTCTCCTGGCTCTCGTCGCACGGAGGATCGTACGAGAGCCGGGGCAGGTATTCATGCCACTTCTCGGGCGTCAGGACGTTCCGGGTGGTGGCGCAGATGCGGGTGATGGCCTCGTCGACGTCGAGGTTCCACAGCCGGACCGTGTCCGCGCCGCTGGAGACGCCGAGCATGCGGGTGTGGGGGCTGAAGGACAGGAAGTTGCCGGTCTTGGCGTTGGGGCTCATCGACTGGCCGATGGGCGCGGCGTCGGAGGGCGTGGAGACGTTCCACAGCCGGACGGTGTTGTCGTTGCCGCCGCTGGCCAGCGTGTCGCCGTCCTGGCTGAACGTCAGGGAGACGACCGCCTCGGTGTGACCGGTGAGCGGCTCGCCCAGCCGGGTCGCGTGCGCCGGGTCGGCGATGTCCCAGAGGCGGACGGTGTCGTCGTCGCTGCCGCTGGCCAGGGTGTGTCCGTCGGGGCTGTACGCGAGGGAGTTGACCGGCCCGAGATGGCCGGTGAGGGGGGCGCCCAGCGGGGTCGCGTGCGCCGGGTCGGTCACCTTCCACAGCCGGATCGCGCCGTCCGCGCTGCCGCCGATCAGGGTCCGGCCGTCGGGGGTGAAGAGGAGCGAGTCGACGAATCCCCGGGGCCCGGTGAGGGGCTTGCCGAGCGGGGTCACGCGGCCCGGGGCGGTGACGTCCCAGAGCTGGATGGTGCGGTCCTCGTACGCCGTGGCGAGGGTGCGGCCGTCCGGGCTGTAGGCCAGCGCCTCGGGGCCCATGAACCGGGTCTTGAGACGGATGGGCGGGCCGGCCGAGACCGGGCGGGCGGGGTCGGTGACGTCCCACAGGTACACCGCCCGGCTCGCCGTCAGGACCGCCAGGGTGCGGCCGTCGGGGGAGAAGGCGAGGGAGCGGTCGCCGCCGTCGGCGGGCATGAACGGTGTGCCGAGCGGGCGGGGCCGGTCCGGTTCGTCGACGTTCCACAGCCGGATCCGGCCGTCGCGCGCGGCCGTGGCCAGGACCGTGCCGTCCGGGCGGAAGGCGCCGCCGCGGCCGATCATGTCCGACGTCGGGATCGACCACAGGCGGACCTTGTTGTCCCCGCTGCCGGTGGCGAGGGTGCGGCCGTCGGGGCTGAAGCCCAGGGCGTACATCTCGCCGCTGCTGCCCGCGAGCGGCTCGCCGACCTGCGAGGGGTACTTCGGGTCGCTGACGTTCCACAGGCTCGCGGTGCTGTCCGCGCTGGCGGCGGCGAGCATCGAGCCGTCGGGGCTGAACGCCACCGACCACACGGGCCCGGTGTGACCGGTGAGAGTGGTGCCCAGCCGGGTGGCGTGCGCCGGGTCGGTGACCTTCCACAGCCGGACGGTGTCGTCGGCGCTGCCGCTGGCCAGCGTGCGCCCGTCCGGGCTGAAGGCGACCGAGTGCACGGTCCCGTCGTGGCCGGTCAGCGGCTCGCCGAGCGGTGCGGGCCGCCGTGGGTCGGCCGTGTTCCACAGCCGTACGGTGCTGTCGTCGCCGCCCGCCGCCAGGGTCCGCCCGTCGGGGCTGAACGCCAGGGAGCGCACGGCGGCGGTGTGCCCGGTCAGGGTGCCGATCCCGGCCGGGCGGTCCCGGTCGGTGACGTCCCAGAGCCGGACCGTGCCGTTCTCCCCCGCGGTGGCCAGCGTGTGCCCGCCGGGGGCGAAGGCGAGCAGGTAGATCGTGCCGTCGTGGCCGGTCAGCGGCGTGCCGAGCGGCTTGGGCCGGGACGGATCGGCCAGGTCCCACAGGCGTACGGTGCCGTCGTCGCCGGCGCTGGCGAGGGTACGGCCGTCGGGGCTGAACACCGCGCTGCTCACCCAGCTCGTGTGCCCGAGGAGCGGCCCGCCGAGCGCCCTGGGCCGGGCCGGGTCGGTGACGTCCCACAGCCGGACCGTGCGGTCGTAGCTGGCGGTGGCCAGGAGTCTGCCGTCCGGGCTGAACGAGGTGAGGTACACCGCGCCGGTGTGGCCGAGCAGCGGGGTGGCCAGGGGCGCGTTGACGATGGATATGAGCCGGTTCCTGGCGCCCTCGTCGCCCGGCCGCAGCCGGTGGGCGACCAGGTCGAGCTGGGCGGAGAGCGACGGGTCGGTGTACTGGACGCGGTCGGCCTCGGCGACCACCTGCTCGAACACGGCGTCGTTGCGCTGCTGCCAGGCGACCACCGCCGCGCCGACCGCCAGCACCGCCAGCACGACCAGCGCCGACACCGCGGCCCGGCCGATCCACACGGTGCGTCGGCGCAGCCGTACCGAGGCGGCCAGGAAGTCCACCGCGCTGCGGGTCAGGAAGGTGTCGCCCGCCGACTTCGCCCAGGTGTGGGCCTGCTCCAGCCGCGAGCCGCGGTAGAGCAGGGAGGAGTCGCGGTTCGACCCCTCCCAGGAGCGGCCGTCCTCCTCCAGGCGCTGGCGCAGCAGATGGTCGCTGCGGTCCTCGTCGATCCACTCCCGCAGCCGGGGCCAGGCGGTCAGCAGCGCCTCGTGGGTGATCTCCACGGACTCCGCGTCCAGGGTGACCAGCCGGGCCCTGACCAGCGCCTCCAGCGACTCCTCGGTCTTGCCGGGGTCCGTGGACTCCGCCGCCAGTTGACGGCGGGTGCCGCGCCGGCGGGTGGCCTGGGTGTCCTCGCCGAGCCGGACCAGGCGGAGCAGCAGCAGCCGGGCGGCGGTGCGGGCCGCCGGGTCCAGCCCCGACCAGGCGCGCTCGGCGGTCGCGGCCACCGCGCCCTGGATGCCGCCGGCCGCCCGGTACCCGGCGAGGGTCAGCCGGCCGGCCTTGCGGCGCTGCCAGGTGGCGAGCAGGGCGTGCGAGAGGAGGGGGAGCACTCCGGCGTCGTGCGCCCCGCGCGGGCCGTCGGCGCTGACCTCGCGGACGATCAGCTCGGCGAGGCCCGGCTCCAGTTCGAGACCGACGGCCTTGGCGGGGCCGGTCACCGCCTCGCGCAGCTCGGTGGCGGTCAGCGGGCCGAGGACCATGTGGCGGTGCTGGAGGGCGTCGGCGAGTTCGGGGTGGCCGAGGCACTGTTCGTAGAAGTCGGCGCGGATCCCGAGGACGACCAGCACGGGGGCGTCCTCGCCCGGTCCTGACGGGGTGCAGGCGGCGTGCAGCGCCCGGATGAGGGTGCGGCGGTCCTGCTCGTCGGGGCAGAGGGTGAACGTCTCCTCGAACTGGTCCACGATGACGACCGGACGCGCGCCGGAGTCCGCCTCCACCCGCCGGGCCCAGGCGACGACGGCCGCCCGGACAGCGCGCGCGAAGGCGGGGGTGCCGGGGGTCGGCGAGGGGGTGCGCACGGCGTCGGGGCTCGGGCTGTGGCGCGGGCTCGACGCGCCAGGGGCGGACACGGCTTCCGGGCCGGGTCCGGGGCCGGTGCGGGGACCCTGCGCGGGTACGCCTTCCGGGCGCAGGTCGGGGCGTGGGCCCGGGGTGCCGGGGGTCGGTGAGGGGGTGGGCACGGCCTCGGGGTTCGGGCCGGGGCGGCGCGGGCCCTCCGCGGGCGCGGCTTCCGGGCGCAGGTCGGGGCGCGAGCCCGGGGTGCCGGGGGTCGGCGAAGGGGCGGGCACGGCCTCCGGGCGTCGGCCGGGGCGTGGGGCCGGGGTGCCGGGGGTCGGCGTGGGTATGGGCAGGGCCCCGTCCTCCGGGTCCGGGCCGGGGCGCGGGCCTTCCGCGGGCACGCCCTCCGGGCGCGAGCCCGAAGTGCCGGGGGGCGGCGAGGGCAGGGCTTCCGGGCTCGGGCCGGGGCGTGTGTCCTGCGCGGGCACGCCCTCTGGGCGCAAGCCGGGCTGCGGGCTCCCCGAGGGTGCGGCCTCCGGGTCCGGGCCGGGGCGTGGGGCCTCCGCGGGCACGCCCTCCGGGCTCAGGTCGAGGCGTCGGCCCTCCACGGGTACGCCCTCCGTGCGCGAGCCGGGTCGCGGGCCATCTGCGGGCAAGCTCACCGTGCGCAGGCCGGGTCGCGGGCCCGAGGTGCAGGGGGTCGGCGAGGAGGTGGGCACGGGCTCAGGGCTCGGGCCGGGTCGCGGGCCCTCCGCGGGTACGCCCTCTGGTCGCAGGCCGGGTCGCGGGCCCGACGTGTCGGGGGTCGGTGAGGGCGAGGGCGCGGCCTCGGGTCGCGGGCCCTCCGCGGGTACGCCCTCTGGTCGCAGGCCGGGTCGCGGGCCCGACGTGTCGGGGGTCGGTGAGGGCGAGGGCGCGGCCTCGGGTCGCGGGCCCTGCGTGGGCACGCCCTTCGGGCGCAGGCCGGGGCGTGAGCCCGAAGTGCCGGGGGTCGGTGAGGACGAGGGCACGGCTTCCGGGCTGTCGCCGGGGCGTGAGCCCCCCGCGTCCAGCAGCGGGTCTCCCGTCCCGAGCAGTGGGCCCAGCTCCGGGATCCGCGCCGCCAGTTCCGTCAGCGGATCGGCGCCCGGGACGAGCTGGAGGACATGCCGTCCCGGGCAGTCCTCGTCACCGAGCCCGCCCTTCTGGAGCGCGGGCACCAGACCGGCGCTGAGCAGCGACGACTTACCGGCCCCCGACGCGCCCACCAGCATGACCAGGCCGCCGGTGCCCTCCGCCGCCCGCAACTGCGCGACCAGCGCCTCGGTGCTGCCCTCGCGGCCGAAGAACCAGCGGGCGTCCTCCTGTCGGTAGGAGGCCAGGCCCCGGTAGGGGCAGACCCCGCCGGGCACCGCCGCGTCCCCCTCCGCGGGCTGCTCCTTCTCCGGGTCCGCCGCGGCGGACTGCTCGCCGACCGGACCGGCCAGGGCGCGTTCCCACAGCCGCTGCCACTGCGCCATGTCGTACAGCCCGGCGGAGACGGGGATGGGCCGGGCGCGGCGCGCCTCGGGGATCAGCACGTACAGGACGGCGGCGAGCGCGGCGAACTGGGCCGGGACGTTCCGGGCCCGTCGCCAGTCGCTGATCCGCTGGGCGGAGACCCGCACCTGGCGCCCGCGCTCGTCCACCCGCTGGAGCCGGACGACGGCCTCGGAGACCCGTTTGAGCGGCGGGTTGCCGGCTTCCTTGTACAGCAGCGCGAGACGTTCCGCGAAGGCCGTGCGTGCCCCTGAGTCGAAACTCAAGGTCTCCACCCCTTACTTCCCCCGCGCCTTGGATCCGGACCGGAAAACCCACCTTATACGGCTGACCTGCGGCTTAGGCCCGGACCGGACACCGGAACCCTCGTCGCGACGCGCCCGGACTGGCAGGATCGCGACAGGTATCCCAACGCCACCCGCACCGTTCGGCAGCGGTCCGCACGAGGGGAGGGACCGGTTCCGAACGGTGTGGCGTGCGTGGGTTCCGCACGGTGGCCCGGGCCGCCGGTCCGACCGGACCGACGGCCCGGCACCGCTGGAACCAGAGCGCTACCCACACCCCACGCGCCTCACGCGTGCACTTCTCGCCACCCTTTCGGCACCCTTTCCGGCACCCGGTCCCGCACACGCCCTGGATAGCTGACGGATCGTCAGATATGGTCCCTGTGCCGTGCCCGTTCGGAAGGGGTGAGCGCCATGGAGTCCCGTCAGACGCGTCGGATCCGGCCCGAGAGCCCACAGCCGCCGGGCCCGCCCCGCTGGGCCGCGATGTTCTACGACCCGGCCTCCTCGTCCTGGCTGCTGGGCGCCGAGTCGCCGGACCGCGGACCCGTGCTGTACGCCGTCGGCGAGATGACCCAGGCCGGACGGACCCGGGGGGACGAGGTGACGGTGGAGCTGTGGGGGCCGCGGGAGGGCGCGTGGCACCGCTTCGAAGCGCCCAGCCCCACCCCCACGCCCATCCCCACGCCCACCCCCACACCTACGTCCGCTGCCGGCTCCGTGCCCCAGGCGGCCCCGGCCTCCCCCGGCAAGCTCGCCGAGCGTATGGAGGACCGCCGTCACCAGGTCCTCATGGCGGGCCTCGGCAGGGCCGGCCTCCACGATCTCGCCCCGGACGACGTGACGGCCGTACGGAGTCTGGTCGACGGCGTGGACGAGACGACCCTGCGCAGGATCGCGCACTGGATGGACTTGGCCGGTTCCGGACGCTGACCGGCACCGGTGGGCACCCGGCCCGGTTGCCGGACCGGCCGTACGGGCAGGCACGTCCTGATGGTCTCCGCAGTCGCCGCCGGGAGGGCACATGAGGATCTCCGTGGACCCCGAGCTGTGTTACGGCTCGGGCGAGTGCGCCTATCGGGTGCCGTCCGTCTTCACCGACGAGGACGGGTTCGGGGCCGTGCTGCCGGGCCGTGAGCAGGAGGGCGACGACCCGGACGTGCGCGAGGCCGCCGAACACTGCCCGGCCCAGGCCATCCGCGTGACGTGACCCACCGGCGCGAAAGGCGTGAGGGGCGCGAGCGTCAGGCGGGGGTCCCCTGCACGGCCGCCGCCGGACCGGCGTGGTGCCAGCCGAAGGACGCGAGCGCGCGGGCCCTGGCCTCCACCACCGCCATGCGCGCCCGCCGTTCCACCGGGTCGGTGTGCGCGGCCTGCCCGGTCACCTGCCCCTCCCACTTGCGGTAGAGCAGTCCGACATCCGCGGAGAACCAGCCACGGCTCACCGCGTCGAGCGCGATCAGCAGCCCGGTGTCCTCGGAGGCGGGCAGCGCCATCCAGCCGCCGAGCGCGGTCAGCAGCTCCCGCCGGACACAGAGCGACGCGGGGTGCACGGGGGCGCGGAAGTCGTGGGCACGCCAGTACGACAGAACGTTTCCGCGCTCCAGCGGCCCGTGGGCCGGATCGCCGGGGAAGCCGACGGTGGAGCCGTCCGGCAGCAGGTCCAGGACCCGGGAGACCGCCCAGCCGATGTCCGGATGCCGCTCCAGCGCGGCCAGGTCGCGGGCCAGGGCGCCGGGGGTGAGCCGGTCGTCGGCGTCCAGGACCTTCACATAGGCGCCCTCGGCATGCGCGAGCGCGAGAGTGCGGGCGACGCCGGGTCCACCGGGACGGCCCTGGCGGAAGGTCACGCGGGGGTCGTCGGGGACGTACGGGCGGACGTCGTCCGTGGTGCCGTCCTCCTGTATCACCCAGTGCCACTCCCAGCCCTCGGGCAGTTCCTGCGCGCACAACGACGCATAGGAGTCGGGCAGATGGCGGGCGGCGGGGGCGTGGACGGCGGTGACGACGACGATGCGCCGACGGGTCGCGGAATCGTCGTGGGCCTCGGACACGGTGTCAGCCTACGGCTCCGCGCGGGGGCGCCGGCCGGCGGGACCGTCCGAGGAAAAGGTTCAGGCCGTGTGTGCGGAAGGGGAGTTGGGCGTG
Organism: Streptomyces antibioticus; assembly: GCF_002019855.1. NCBI lineage: Bacteria > Bacillati > Actinomycetota > Actinomycetes > Kitasatosporales > Streptomycetaceae > Streptomyces > Streptomyces antibioticus. Next base: position 4,437,748 of record NZ_CM007717.1, read on the forward strand.
GCGAAGGCCCGGTTGCTCCGCGGGGAGCTGCCGGGCCTGCATCGTGCGGCTGTACGCAAGTTCGCCGTTTCCGTCGTGTTCGTCAGGTGGGTGGAGAAGGGTCTGTCAGGTCTTGCGGTGGGGCTGGACCGTAGAGACAGGGAGAGACAGGGAGAGACAAGGAAAGACAAGGAGAGACAGGGGGCGTCGTGCCCGCGCGGTCAGCGCTTCAGGGGTGTGGCGGGGTCCGAGGGCTCGGCGGGGTCCTCGGAGGCGTCGGGGGAGCAGGACTCCGACTCGGTGTCGACGAGGGGGCGGTTCCGGCAGCTCGGGGACTTGCCGTGGGCCTCGGCGCGGATGCGCTGCTTCATGGTGGGGGGCAGGGATCGGGTGTTCAGCCGTTCCCAGGGGACCAGGGCCGGCCAGTTCGCGGTGGGTGCGACGGCGGCGCCGGTGGCGCTCTCTCCGTCGGTCCGCGTCGGGCCGGTCTGCGCGGCGGCGGCCGGCGCGGTCGTCGTGACGATTCCGAGCGCCGCGAACAGCGCGAGGAAGGCGGTGACGATGGTGGTCCACAGCTTCATGACCCGGTTCGCGGTCATGGCCCCTCACTTTCAGGTTGGGCGATTTGCGTACTTTCCTCATGATGTGTATGCGGAGCGCGAAGTGGTGGACCGACGCTCGTGGCGTGGCGTTGTTCCGATGAACACCACCCGTATGGGCGCAAGAGCGGAGAAAAGCAGTAAATCAGGCCCAAGTGACCGTCCGTGGGGGTGTGATCACCCTCCGATCGGAGCGGTGTCATCCGCTTGTACTGCGGCCTCGAAGGCGGCAGTTGGGAGGGCGACGCAGGTCACCGATCGATATCGGTCGGTGTGTATAGTCGGGCGCCAGAGGTCCCCTACGTCAAGGAAAGACGAGGTCGCGCGGTGAAGAAGCTTCTCCTGGTCGCACTGGCCGCCATCGGCGGGCTCCTCGTGTACCGCCAGATCCAGGCGGATCGCGCCGAGCAGGATCTGTGGACGGAGGCGACCGACTCCGTGCCCACGGGTTCGTGACTTACGACACCGAGAACTGATACCGGACCCCGGCCGCCCTCGCGGTCGGGGTTTTGTGTTGTCCGAGTGTTGTCCGGGTGCGGGTCCAAGTGCTGTCCGGGGGCGTGCGCCACCCGGGTGGTCGGCTCCGGGCCGGGCGCTTCCCGGGTTGCGCGCCCCGCGGGCCCCGGTTAGAGGGGGACGTTTCGGACGCTCGTACGGAATGCGCGGGTGCGGGCCGGGGCGGCGGGGCAGGATGGCCCACGTTCGGTCGAGGGCGAGGGGGCGGGTTCGCATGACCCGGCGAGGAGCGGCTGCACGGATCGCGCGGGCGGCGGTCGTACGGGGTGCTGTCGTGGCAGCGGTGTGCGGCGCGTCGGTGGTGGCGCTGCCCGGTTCCGTGGCCGTGGCCGCGCCGGACGTCCCGGCGTACGCCTTCGCCGACGACGTCCGCCGCGCCGAGCCGGCCACCGACACCGGCGACGCGGTACGTCTGGAGCCGGGAGCGACCTACCGCAGCTCGCTCCCGCACGGCATCGGCACCGGCGACGGCAGCAGCGACGGGACCGGGGCGGACGGCAAGGTCTACTACCGCCTCGAACTCGACGCGGCCTCCACCGCGTACGTCTCCGTCACCGCGATCCCCCGCCCCGGCGCCGCACTCGCCGTGGGGGACGGCATCGGGGTCGCCGTGCAGAACGCCGACGGGACCTCCTGCTCCTACGACTCCGTGACCGTCGGCACCTCGCAGAGCCCACGGCCGATCACCGCCTGGGCGGCGCGCGAGATCCAGCCCGGGCGGGGGCTGTGCCAGGAGGCGGGCACGTACTACGTCGTCGTCGAACCCGTGGGCACCGGCACGGGCGGGCCGGGCGGTGGCTCGGGCGGCGCGGGTGACGACATCTGGGATCTGGAGATCGCGCCCGTCTCCGAGCCGCCCGTCGCGAAGGGCACCTCGACGAACGTGCCCGGAACCTGGAACTCCGCCACCCCCGCGCCCCCGACCGGAGAAGCGGAATCCGTGCACGGCGGCGCGGGCTTCACCGAGGCGGCGGCCGTGGCGCAGGGCGTCTGGGACGACGAGATCGTCCCCGGCCAGACCCTCTTCTACCGGGTCCCGGTCGACTGGGGCCGCCAGCTCTACGCCTCCGTCGAGGTGGGCAGCGGCCGCAAGAGCTCGGGGTTCGTGGTCGACGCCCTGGACCTCACCCTGCACAATCCGGTCCGCGCCAAGGTGGAGGAGGTCGGCGTCGGCTACGGCGGCACCCAGAAGTCGGCCGCCCTGGCCCCCGCCCCGCCGGTGCGCTACGCCAACCGGTACGCCCCGGCCAACCCCACCAAGAGCCTGCGCTTCGCCGGCGACCACTACCTCGTCGTCCATCTCGCCGCCGAGGTGGCCGACGCGTTCGGGGACGGCCCCTACGGGCTGACCCTGCGCGTGCGGCTCGGCGGGAGCGCGCAGCCGGGGCCCGGGTACCAGGGGCGGGCCGTGCCGAGGGGCGTCTTCGGCAAGGACTCGGGCCTCGCCGCGCCGACCGGGGCGGGACTGGGGGACCTGAAGGACCGGACGCGGGCCGCGTCGTCGGCGGACGGGGACGCCACCATGCGGGCGGTCGCCGCGGCCGGCTTCGGCACCGGGACCGCGCTGCTGCTCGTACTCGGCGGATGGACGCTCATCGGGAGGCGCCGGGCCGCGGCCTCGGCCTCCGCCGCCGGTCAGATCCGGGTCAGCGCCCAGAACCCCACGCCGTAGCAGGCAAGCGCCAGCAGCAGCAACGGCACGGCGACCTTGAGCGGCGGGCCGGGACGCGAGCGCCGTTTCGCGCGGCGCCCGCGCCGCCGCGGCCCGACGGCCACCGGCGCGGCGGCGGGCATTGCGGCGGGCGTCGCGGCGGGCGCGTCCTGGGCGGTGTACGACGCCGTGGACGGATCGGTCCGCTGCACGGGCGCCCGGCCGGGCAGCACGAAGGTGGCCTCGTGGGGCGCGACCGTGAGCGCGGGCGCCGGGGTCGCCTGCGGGGGCGGCAGCAGGAAGCTGCCGGTGTCCGACATGGACGGTGCGGGGGGTGGCGGGGTGGGCGAGGTGGGGTTCGAGGGCGGTGAGGGTGTGCCCTGACGGTCGGTGCGGGGAGGCGCTTCCGGGCGCTCCGGGACGGATCCCGTGCCCGGAGGGGCGGGCGGGGGCGGTGGTACGGGGCGGGCGGGCACGGGCGTCGCGAAGGGGGTCGACGTGGGCGTCGGCGGTGGCGTGGTCGGTGCGGCGGGCAGCGGGACGGACCCCGTGGACCCCATCGACCCCGTACCACCGCTGCCCGCGCCGGTGTTCATACCGTTCGGTGGACGGAGAACCGCCGGTTTCAGCGGGCCGTCGGGACCGAACCCCTTCGGCAGGGGCCCGATCTGGTCGAAGATCTCGATCAGCTCGTCGTCGGGCCCGGGTTCCGGGAGCAGTTCGACGGCCACCGCGAGCGCCTTGCGCGCCCCCGTCGCCGTGCGGAAACGGTCCTCCGGGTCGGGCTGGAGCAGGGCCGCCACGACCTGCCACAGCGGCTCGGGGATGCCCTTGGGCGCGCCCGGGGTGCCGTGTTCCGTGAAGTACTGGACGAGCGCCTTGGCGTCGGGCTTCGCGCCCTCCAGGAGATAGAGGGCCACCAGGCCGACGGCGAACAGGTCGGCCGGGAAGTCGGGTTCGGAGCCCATCATCTGCTCGGGGGCGAGGTAACCCGGCGTCCCCACCACGAGGTTGGTCTCGGTCAGCCGCGGTTCGCCGAGCCGCATCGCGATGCCGAAGTCGGACAGCCGCAGCCGGGGGCGGGCGGTGCCGGTGGCCTCCAGGAGCAGATTGGCCGGCTTGATGTCCCGGTGCACCACGCCCTCCGCGTGCACCGCGGCGAGGCCGGACAGTAGCTGGTCGAGCAGAGTGCAGACGAAGCCGGTCGGCAACGGGCCGTAGTCCCCGACGAGATGGACCAGGGAGCCGCCGCCCACCAGGTCCATGGTGAACAGGACCTTGTCGTCGTCCGCGGCCCAGCTCGCGGGCGCCAGCACATGGGGATGGTCGATGCGCAGCGCCTGCTCGCGCACGAACCGCAGCAGTGTGTGGGCGTCGCTCTGCTGGAGCACCTTGGCGGCCACGTAGCGGCGGCGGCGGTGGTCCCAGGCGCGCCATACCGCACCGACCCCGCCGCGCCCGATCGGGTCGGCCAGTTCGTACCGGCCGGCGAAGACCTCACCCATGGCAGTGCGTCGCCCCTCCCCTCGGGCTCGGATGCCCCTTGTTGTTCCCCTCGCTACCCCTCGACGGACGGTACGACCCCCGTGCCCCCCGAGGCATGCGATTCCCCCGTGTTCCCCGTACGCGCGATGTCCCCCGTGTCCCCCGTGTCCCCCGTGTCCCCCGTTTCTCGACTCACCGGCTGCCGAACCCCCTTCGGCGGCCGGGGCGAGGGGTCAGCCCTGGTGGGACTGGTAGTGCGTGACCGCGTCCGAGGTACGGCCGGCGCCGTACACCCGGAGGAACTCCGCCAGTTCGGGGTGGGTGGGGGCCAGGGTGTCCGCGGCGTCGATGATGTCGCCGGCGGCGGCCACCGAGCGCAGCAGCGACTGGATCTCGCGGACCACCCGCTTGACCGTGGGAGCGCCCGAACTGCTGGTCGTCGACGTGGTGTTGCTGAGCACCGAGCCCCCCTGCGACTGCTTGATCTCGTCCATCCGCTCGGTCGCCTCGGCGGCGCTGACACTGCCGTCCGCGACCTGTCCCGCCAGATCCTGGAGCAACTGCACGCGCTGCACCACGGCCGGGTTGCCGATCTTCGCCCGCTGACCGCTCATCAACTGGGACAGCATCGGCGCCGACAGCCCCAGAACCCCCGCGAGGCGGGCCTGGTTGAGGCCGAGATCGTCGATCAGCTTACGGAAGAGCGCCCCCAGCGGCTCCCCGTACCAGTTCCGCTGAAGCTCCCGCGCTCTCGCGGTCGCTTCCTGCTGTGCGGCGTCCATTGCGTCTCCCCATCGCTTCCCCAGAACATCCACGGTTCGCTGTAGCGAACCACGTCGAGCATCCTACGGAGAGTGGTCATCCGCGGGGAGCCCAATCCTTTTGCGAGATACCCCCGGTGACCCGGTACTCTGGTCTCCGGCGCCCGCCCGGTACACCTTTCCACCGGCCGGACGTCCTTCCGGGGCCTTAGCTCAGTTGGTAGAGCGCTGTCTTTGCATGGCAGATGTCAGGGGTTCGACTCCCCTAGGCTCCACAAAAAACGCCCTCCGAACTGCGGAAACGCAGTTTCGGAGGGCGTTCTTCGTGGAGCGGGGCGGGTCAGCTCTTGTCGTCGTCGCGGTGGGCCGCTTCGTCCTCGGCCTGTTTGGCCTGGACCTCGGGGTCCAGGACCGTGGTGTCGCGGCTGCCGTCGACCGAGGAGAGACCGCCGGAGGCGGGCATCTCGGTGGCGGCCGGGGGTTCGACCAGCCAGTCCGGGTTGGCCTGCTTGTCCCACCACTTCCAGGCGGCGAAGGCGCCGCCGGCGACCGCGCCGACCACGAGCAGGACCTTGGCGACCCGGCCCGCCCGTGCGCGCCGGCGGTGCTTGCGCACCAGCTTCTCGATCTCCTTCGGGGTGACCTGGCCGCGCAGCGCGGCCACGGCGGCCACACCGCGGGCGGTGGCCTCGTCCACCACGGGCGCGGCCGCGGCCACGGCCTGCTCGATCCGCGGCTTGGAGTACTCGGCGGCCTGACGGGAGTATTCGGCGGCCTGGCGCGCGGCCACCCGGGTCCGGGCGGCGGCCTCCTGGGCGACCAGGTCGACCTTGGACGGGACATGGGCCCTCGCCTGCTCCAGCCGGGGCGCGACATGGGCGTCGTACTGGACGCGGGCCTGTTCGGCGGCCTGCGACACCTTGGGCGCGAGTCGTACACGGGCTTCCTGCGCGTACAGCGCTGCCCTCTCCTTGGCCGTGTCGGCGTAGGGCGCCACCACTTCCGCGGCGTGCAGCACGCTGTCCTTCGCCGAGCCGGTCGCGGCGCGCACGCTGTCGATGCGGGTCACGGGTTTCCTCCTCCTCGGTGGCGTACGTTGATTCGACTTTCCACCCTTTTACGGATCATGCCTGCCGTGGCCCGTCCCGGCATGCAGGGACGGGCATCCGGGTGCCGATCCCTGTGATATCGGGTGAATCCGGGGCAACTGAGGGGTAACAGGGAGCTTGTCGTCGACACAGCCGACAATGCCACGGATCGGCGCCGCCCGCTCCTGTCCGGGCCGACCCGACGGCACTTTTCGGCGACACCCCGGATCCCCCACCGTACGAATCCGGCCGTGCGAGGATCGGGGGGATCACAGGAAGACATCGGAGGCACACCGTGGCCGAGCAGTTGTACGCCACCCTCAGGACCAGCCAGGGCGACATCGAGATCCGGCTGTTCCCGGACCACGCCCCGAAGACGGTCCGCAACTTCGTCGAGCTGGCCACCGGGGGCCGTGAGTGGGTCCACCCGGCCACCGGCGAGCGGTCCCACGGCAACCTCTACGACGGCACGGTCTTCCACCGGGTGATCAGCGGCTTCATGATCCAGGGCGGCGATCCGCTGGGCAACGGCACCGGCGGGCCCGGCTACCAGTTCGAGGACGAGTTCCACCCGGACCTGCGCTTCGACCGGCCGTACCTGCTGGCCATGGCCAACGCGGGGCCGGGCACCAACGGCTCGCAGTTCTTCATCACCGTCTCCCCGACGGCCTGGCTGAGCCGGAAGCACACCATCTTCGGCGAGGTCACCGACGCGGCGAGCCAGAAGGTCGTGGACGCCATCGCCGACGCCCAGACCAACCCGCGCACCGAGCGCCCGCTGCACGACGTGGTCATCCACTCGGTGACCGTGGAGAAGCGGTGACCATGGAGAGCCGAGCGCGCTGACGGGAACGAAAGCGCCCATCGGGAACCAAACACACCCGCCCGTCCGTACAGAGAGCGGGGCCCTTCCCGCCCCGACCCATCACCCGGGGGGAGCCCATGGACCAGGCGCCAGGCAACCGGCGGGACGACGCGCACCACAGCCTGCCCGGCTGCTACCGCCACCCGGACCGGGAGACCGGCGTCCGCTGCACCCGCTGCGAGCGTCCGATCTGCCCGGAGTGCATGGTCAGCGCGTCCGTCGGTTTCCAGTGCCCGTCCTGCGTCCGGGACGGCTCGGGGACCGGCCACTCCCCGTCGGCGTCCATGCCGCGCACCCTCGCCGGGGGCGCGGTCGCCGCCGATCCCCGGCTGATCACCAAGATCCTGATCGGGATCAACCTCGCGGTGTTCATCGCGATCAAGGCGAGTCCCTCGCTGCTGAACTCCCTGGTCCTGGTCGGCCAGTGGCCGCCCTTCCCCTTCACGCCCACCCAGGGCGTGGCGGAGGGCGAGTGGTACCGAATGATCACCTCGGCCTTCGCCCATGAGGCGATCTGGCACTTCGCTTTCAACATGCTCAGCCTGTGGTGGCTCGGCGGCCCCCTGGAGCAGGCCCTCGGCCGGGCCCGCTATCTGACCCTGTTCCTCATCTCCGGCCTGGCCGGCAGCGCCCTGAGCTATCTCCTGGCCTCGCCGAGCACCGCCACCCTCGGCGCGTCCGGCGCGGTCTACGGCCTGTTCGGCGCGATGGCCGTCCTGATGCGCCGGCTGCGCCAGGACATGCGGCCGATCATCGCCCTGCTGGCGATCAACCTGGTCCTCACCTTCGGGGTGAGCGGCATCTCGTGGCAGGCCCATGTCGGCGGCCTGGTCGCGGGTGTGGTGATGAGCTACGGCATGGTCCACGCCCCGCGCGAGCACCGGTCCCTGGTGCAGTTCGGGACCTGTGCGCTGGTGCTCGCGGTGGTGGTCGGGGCGACGCTCCTGAGGACCCTCCAGCTCACCTGAGCACCCGTTGTCCACAGTCCGTGGCGAATCTTGTGCACAACGTGCGGGAACAGCAGTGCCCCCTGTCACCGACCAGTGTTTCCGCAGGTCAGGCAGGGGGCGAACGTGCTTTCGAGTGGCGGTGACAGCCGGTAGTTACGTCACACCGGCGTCAACCTTCGATGAGTTATCCACAGATCGTCTTTCTTTTCCCCATGTGGAAAACCGCTGTGGATAACTCAGCGAACAGCCCTGGGCAGAGCTGGCGCAGCCGGCCGCTGAGCAGGTGGGACGGCTACTTCCACTGGGTGGAGACGCCGAACCCGGCCGCGATGAACCCGAAGCCGACGACGATGTTCCAGTTGCCGAGCTGGTCGATGGGCAGCGAGCCGTCGGTCACATAGAAGACGACGATCCAGGCCAGCCCGATGAGGAACATCGCCAGCATCACCGGCGCGACCCAGGCACGGTTGGTCAGCTTGATCGCGGTCGCCTGCTTCGCCGGCGGCGGCGTGTAATCGGCCTTCTTGCGGATACGTGACTTCGGCACGAGGGTCTCTCCTGTCGATGCGCTGCGTGGCCGCGCAGGTGCTGGTCGGGCTCGGGGGCTGCGTACTAGGGGACTGAAGGGCTCCCCCGGGCGTCCGTTAGCGTAGTGCTTCTACGGCGCCGAAGGAGATAAGGGTACGTTGAGCAATTCTGCCGACTCCCCCGGGACGGGTTCAACGCCCCGTTTCCGTCCTGTGCGCCTGCTCACGGCCGGAGTCTTCGCGCTGGCCGGTCTTCTCTTCATGACCAGCTTCAACACCGCCAAGGGCACCAACCTGCGCACGGACGCCTCGCTGCTGAAGCTCTCGGACCTCATCCACGAGCGCAGCCAGAAGAACGGCGACCTGGACGAGTCCAACGCCGCCCTGCGCGACCAGGTGGAGTCGCTGGCCAAGGCCGGTGACGGCAGCACCAGCGCCGAGGACGAGAAGCTCGCGGAGCTGGAGCGGGCCGCGGGCACCGACCCGCTCAAGGGCGAGGCGATCACCGTCACGCTGAACGACGCCCCGCCGAACGCCACCGCCAAGCTCCCCGGCTACCCCGAGCCGCAGCCCGACTACCTGGTCATCCACCAGCAGGACCTTCAGGCCGTGGTGAACGCGCTCTGGCAGGGCGGCGCCGAGGGCATCAAGGTCATGGACCAGCGGCTGATCTCCACCAGCGCCGTGCGCTGCGTCGGCAACACCCTGATCCTCCAGGGCCGGGTCTACTCACCGCCGTACACGATCCAGGCGGTCGGGGACCCGCAGAAGCTCCAGAAGGCGCTGGCACAGTCCCCGGCGATCCAGAACTACATGGTCTACGTCAATGTCTACGGCCTCGGCTGGAAAGTCACCGAGGACGGGGCGGTGACTCTGCCGGGCTACTCGGGCACAGTGGATCTGCACTACGCGAAGCCCGTGGAGTAGAAGCCGTGGAGTAGGACCCGTGGAGTAGAAGCACCTTTCCGGACCTTCTGGAGCCGCCGGTGCGGGTGATCGTCAGGACGTTCAGCGAACTGTGTGTCACCGTGGGCGCCGTCATCGTGCTCTTCGTCGGCTACGCCCTGTTCTGGACCGGCGTCCGCGCCGACAGCGCCATGGACGACCAGATCCACGACCTCCGCGACCAGTGGGCCCGTCAGGAGCCGGACCGCCCCGCCGCCGCCCCCAGCACCACCCCGCCGCCGACGCCGTACCGGAACGGACGGCCTTTCGCGATCATGTACATCCCGCGGCTCGGTTTCACGTGGAACAAGCCGGTCCTCGAAGGCACCTCGACCGCCACCCTGAAGAAGGGCCTCGGGCACTACGCGGGCACCGCCCGGCTCGGAGGGACCGGCAACTTCTCCGTCGCCGGCCACCGGCGCACCTACGGCGACCCGTTCAAGGACTTTCCGCGGCTCAGACGGGGTGACGCGGTGGTGCTGACCGACGGCACGACCTGGTTCACGTATCGGATCGACAAAGGGCCCTACAAAACCGTCCCCTCGGACATCGAGGTGATTGACGCTGTGCCACGTAAGTCGGGGTATACGCGTCCGGGCCGGTATCTGACGCTGACCACGTGCGATCCCGAATGGGGCCACAGTCACCGGCTGATCGTCTGGGCGCACCTGGACTCGACCCAGCCTGTGGAGGCAGGCCAACCCAAGGCCCTGCGCCGTTAGTCTGGTGACGTACGGCGTGAGTCAGGTGCCGTGGTGCGACGGAAGGGACGGCATGTACGGCTGGATCTGGCGGCATCTGCCGGGAAACGCCTTCGTGAGGGCGCTGATCTCTCTCGTGCTGATACTCGCTGTCGTATATGTCCTGTTCCAGTACGTCTTTCCGTGGGCCGAACCGCTGCTTCCCTTCAACGATGTGACGGTGGACAACCAGTGAGCGCGCGCATTCTCGTCGTGGACAACTACGACAGCTTCGTCTTCAACCTGGTCCAGTACCTGTACCAACTGGGCGCCGAGTGCGAGGTCCTGCGCAACGACGAGGTCTCCACCGGCCACGCCCAGGACGGTTTCGACGGCGTCCTGCTCTCGCCCGGCCCCGGTACGCCCGAGGAGGCCGGGGTCTGCATCGAGATGGTCCGGCACTGCGCGGCCACCGGTGTCCCCGTCTTCGGCGTCTGCCTCGGCATGCAGTCCATGCAGGTCGCGTACGGCGGGGTGGTGGACCGGGCGCCGGAGCTGCTGCACGGCAAGACCTCGCCGGTGGAGCACGAGGGCAAGGGCGTCTTCGCCGGGCTGCCGTCCCCCTTCATCGCGACCCGCTACCACTCGCTGGCCGCGGAGCCGGCGACGGTCCCGGCCGAGCTGGAGGTCACGGCCCGCACCCACGACGGGATCGTCATGGGCCTGCGCCACCGCGAACTGCCCGTCGAGGGCGTCCAGTTCCACCCGGAGTCGGTGCTCACCGAACACGGGCACCGGATGCTGGCCAACTGGCTGGTGGAGTGCGGCGACCAGGGCGCGGTGGCGAGGTCGGCGGGGCTCGCCCCGGTGGTGGGCAGGGCCACGGCGTGACCGCGCTGCGCCCCGAGCGCGAGGACGCGTACGGCACCGCTCCGTACGCGCCCTACGGCGGCGAGCGGTACGGCGCGGATCCGTACGAGGGTGCTCCCTACGGCGGTGACGCACAGGGCGGTGACGCCTACGGCGGTGCCGCACAAGGCGGTGCGGCGTACGGCGGTGCCGCGCCGGGTGGTGCCTTGTACGGCGGTACGGCGTACGGCGACGGTTCGTACGGCGGGCAGGCGGGTGCGGTCGGGCAGGGCGGCCAGGTCGGACAGCAGTCGCGCGCCGGGGACACGTACCGCGGGGAGACCTACCGTGGGGAGGCGTATGCGCCGCCGCCCGCCGACGACGAGACGGTGGCGCTGCGGCTGCCGGAGCCCCCGCCCGCCCCGTACCGCGGCACGCCCAGATCCGCCTCTGACGCCCCGACGGGCTCGGCGGCCGACGGAACCGCCGACGGCGGACGCGCGGCCCGCAGAAAGGCGGCCAAGGGCCGCCACGGCCGTCATGGGGGCGTGTCCTCGGCCGCGCACGACCCCCTGGACCCGTTCGCGCCGGGCGAGCGCCCCCTGTCGAGGGTCGAGGCGCGCCGGCGGCAGCGGGCGCGCAAGCCCAGCCCGGCGGTGGTCGCGAGCCGGGCGGTCGGCGAGGTGTTCATCACCACCGGCGTGCTGATGCTGCTGTTCGTCACCTACCAGCTCTGGTGGACCAACGTCCGCGCGCACGCGCAGGCCAGCGCGGAGGCCGACAGCCTCCAGGACGACTGGGCGAGCGGCAAGGGCAACCCCGGCACCTTCTCGCCGGGTCAGGGCTTCGCCATCCTGCACATCCCCAAGCTGGACGTGGTGGTGCCCATCGCGGAGGGCGTCAGCAACAAGAAGGTGCTCGACAAGGGCATGGTCGGGCACTACGGCGAGGAAGAGCTGAAGACTGCCATGCCCCAGGACAAGACCGGCAACTTCGGCCTCGCGGGGCACCGCAACACGCACGGCGAGCCCTTCCGGTACATCAACCGGCTCAGCGCGGGCGACGCGATCGTCGTCGAGACGCAGGACGAGTACTTCGTCTACAAGATGGCCTCGATCCTGCCGGTGACCTCGCCCAGCAACACCAGCGTGCTCGACGCGGTGCCGGCGGGTTCCGGATTCACCAAGCCGGGCCGGTACATCACGCTCACCACCTGTACGCCGGAGTTCACCAGCAAGTACCGGATGATCGTCTGGGGCAAGATGGTCGAGGAACGGCCGCGCAGCAAGGGCAAGCCGGATGCGCTGGTCCAGTAAGAGCCTGTGCAAGGGCTTCGATTAGGGGCAGAGGATCGTGGCAGCGACCACCGACGACACCGACAACGCGGCGCACACCGACACGCCCGCGTCCGCACCGGCGCCGCGGCGCCGCAGGGGCGGGAAGATCGCGTTCGCGGTCAGCGTCTTCGGTGAACTCCTCATCACCGCCGGGCTGGTGCTCGGTCTGTTCGTCGTCTACTCCCTGTGGTGGACCAACGTCGTAGCCGACCGCCACGCCGACCGGCAGGGCGACAAGGTGCGCGACAACTGGGCCAGGGAGGACACCGGTCCGGGGGCGCTGGACACCAAGGACGGCATCGGCTTCCTGCACGTCCCCGCCATGAGCGGCAAGGAGGTGCTGGTCGAGAAGGGCACCACGTCCGCCGTCCTCAACGACGGCGTCGCCGGCTACTACACCGAGCCCCTCAAGGCCACGCTGCCCACCACCGGCAAGAAGGGCAACTTCACCCTCGCCGCCCACCGCGACGGCCACGGCGCGAAGTTCCACGACATCGACAAGCTGGAGAAGGGCGACCCGATCGTCTTCGAGACGAAGGACGACTGGTACGTCTACAAGGTCTTCGCCGTCCTGCCCGAGACGTCGAAGTACAACGTCGAGGTCCTGGGCGCGATCCCCAAGGAGTCCGGCAAGAAGAAGGCCGGCCACTACATCACCCTGACCACCTGCACCCCGGTCTACACGAGCCGCTACCGCTACGTGGTCTGGGGCGAACTGGACCGAGTGGAAAAGGTCGACGCGAACCGCACCCCACCGAAGGAACTCGGCTGACGCGGAGCGGCGGAGCACAAGGGAAGGGCCCCACCGGACGCATCCGGTGGGGCCCTTCCTCTGCCTGCCTGTGCGGCTAGCCTCCGTTGTTCCCGCCGAAGAATCCGCCGCCGCCGTCGTTGCCGCCGTTGTTCCCGCCGCCCTTGACCGCGATCAGGTTGACGGTCTGGCCCCGGTTGACCTGGGTGCCGGGGGCCGGGTCGGAGTTGAAGACCGTGGCGTCGTCGTCCTGGGAGCCGGTGATGCTGCCGACGGTCAGGCCCGCGTTCTGGATGGCCTGCTTGGCGTCCTTCAGGCTCATGCCCTGGAGGTTGCCCGGCACCTGGGTCTGGGTGCTCTTGCCGATCTGGATCTGGACCGTGGAGCCCTTGTCGGCCTGGGAGCCGATGGACGGGCTGGTCGAGATGACCTTGCCGACCTGGTTCTGGTCCTGGGTGTCGACCTCGACGCAGTTGCCGGTCAGGTTGTTCTGCTGCATCTGCGCCTTGGCCTCGTCACAGGACTTGCCCGAGACGTCCGGCACGGTGGCCTTCTCGACGGCCTTGGCGATGGTCAGGGTGATCTTCGTGCCCTTCTCCACCTCCTCGCCGAGGTTGGGGTCCTGGTCGGTGACCGTCCCGGGCTCCTCGGTGGAGATCTCTTCCTTGACCTCCACGTCGAAGCCGTACTTGTCGGCCTCCAGGATCCGCTTCGCCTCGTCGAGCGACTTGCCGAGCACACTCGGGACGGCCACCTTCGGCGCCCCGGTCGAGACGACGAGGTTGACGGTGTCGCCCTTGTTGACGTTCTGGCCGATCGCGGGGTCCTGCGAGCAGATGTTGCCCTTCGGCTGGTCGTCGCAGGGTTTCTGGACGAAGACCGGCTTCAGGTCGACGTTCTCGGCCATCGTCTTGGCTTCGGCCTGCGTGTGGTTCACGAAATTCGGCACCGCGAACGGCTTGTCCGCCGCCTTGCCGCTGAAGGCCCACTTGCCGATCAGGATCGCGCCGACGAGCACCAGGACCGCGGCCACCACGAGCAGGATCGTCGAGGTGTTCGACTTCTTCTGGCGGCGTCGGTCCGGGCGGTCGTCGTAGCCGTAGCCGCTGTCGTCCGGGTTCATGGGCGGCAGCATCGACGTGGCGCCGGCCTCCGCCTGGCGCAGGGCCGTGGTGGCCTGGTCGTCGCCGTAGCCGGCGTAGCCGACCGAGCCCATCGCCGCCGTCGCCGCGACCGGCTGGCCGTCGAGGCACGCCTCGATGTCCGCGCGCATCTCGTCGGCCGACTGGTAGCGGTAGTTCGGGTCCTTGACCAGCGCCCGCAGGACGATCGAGTCCATCTCCGGGGTGATCTCGGGGTCGAAGACGCTCGGCGGCTGCGGCTCCTCCCGCACGTGCTGGTAGGCCACGGCCACCGGGGAGTCGCCCACGAACGGCGGGCGGACCGTCAGCAGCTCGTAGAGCAGGCAGCCGGTCGAGTAGAGGTCCGACCGCGCGTCGACCTGCTCGCCCTTGGCCTGCTCCGGGGAGAGGTACTGGGCGGTGCCGATCACCGCGGACGTCTGCGTCATGGTCATGCCGGAGTCGCCCATCGCGCGGGCGATGCCGAAGTCCATGACCTTGACCTGGCCGTTGCGCGTCAGCATGACGTTCGCCGGCTTGATGTCCCGGTGCACGATGCCCGCGCGGTGCGAGTACTCCAGCGCCTGGAGGATGCCGATGGTCATCTCCAGCGTCCGCTCCGGCAGCAGCTTGCGGCCGGAGTGGAGCAGCTCACGGAGCGTGGAGCCGTCGACGTACTCCATGACGATGTACGGGATCGAGACCCCGTCCATGTAGTCCTCGCCCGTGTCGTAGACCGCGACGATCGCGGGGTGGTTGAGCGAGGCGGCCGACTGGGCCTCCCGGCGGAACCGGGCCTGGAAGGAAGGGTCGCGCGCGAGGTCCACGCGCAGCGTCTTCACCGCCACGGTGCGGCCGAGCCGGATGTCATGTGCGAGGTAGACCTCGGCCATGCCACCACGGCCGAGCACATGGCCCAGCTCGTACCGGCCGCCGAGGCGACGCGGCTCTTCCATAGCTACCTACCAGCCCTCTCCGTCGGTCCCGACCGGCACACTTGTGCGGTCGAAGGCTGCCGTCCGGGCATACCGTACCCGTATGGCGCTGTGTGACCTGGCCAAGCCCGCCACCTGATGCAGGACCGGTATCGCAACGTGCACCGATGTGAAGGCGACGTGATGGGGGTCACTTCTTACTGTCGATGACTGCCTTCATCACGTCCTTCGCGATCGGGGCCGCCAGACCGCCGCCGCTGATGTCGCCGCGGTTGGCGGAACCGTCCTCCACGACCACCGCGACGGCCACCGGGGCGCTGCCGTCGGACAGCTTGGCGTACGAGATGAACCAGGCGTACGGCTTCTCGCTGTTGTTGAGGCCGTGCTGGGCGGTACCGGTCTTGCCGCCCACCGTGACGCCGGAGATCCTGGCGTTGCCGCCGGTGCCCTGCGGGTCGTTGACGACCGTCTCCATCATCTTCTGGAGCTTCTGCGCGGTTTCCGAGGACACCGCCTGGTGCAGCTCCTGCGGCTCGGTCGTCTCGATGGTGTCCAGGTTCGGGGCCTTGAGCTGGTCGACCATGTACGGCTTCATCAGCTTGCCGTCGTT
Source organism: Streptomyces antibioticus (assembly GCF_002019855.1). Lineage (NCBI taxonomy): Bacteria > Bacillati > Actinomycetota > Actinomycetes > Kitasatosporales > Streptomycetaceae > Streptomyces > Streptomyces antibioticus. The sequence continues at coordinate 4,453,397 of NZ_CM007717.1, forward strand.
GGCGACCGCCGCGGCGACCATGGCCATCTGGAGCGGGGTGGCGCGGTTGGACGCCTGGCCGATGCCGTCCATGGCGTTCTGCGGCGCGTTGTCCTCGGGGTAGATCGACTCGGCGGCGCGGACCGGGGTGTCCAGCTCCTTGTCGTTGAAGCCGAACTTCTCCGCCTGCTCGATCATGCCCTCGTTGCCGACGTTGTCGGCCATCTTCGCGAAGACGGTGTTGCAGGACACCATCAGCGCGTACTGCAGACTCGCGTTCTCGCAGTCACCGTGCTCGTTGGTGAGGTCGGTGGTGGTCTGCGGGAGCTGGTACGGGTCGGGCGTCTTGGTGGCGTCGTCGATCCCGGACACCTCGCCGTTCTCCAGCGCGGCGGCGGCCGTGACGACCTTGAACGTGGAGCCCGGCGGGTACGTCTCGCGCAGCGCGCGGTTGAGCATCGGGTTGTCCGGGTTGTTCTCCTTCTGCACCGCCTTCCACGCCTTCTCGTCCGAACCGGAGGTGCCGGCGAACTTCGACGGGTCGTACGACGGTGTGGAGACCAGCGCCAGGATCTTGCCGGTGGACGGCTCGATCGCGGCGACCGCGCCCCGCCGGTTGCCCAGACCCTGGTACGCGGCCTTCTGCGCGGCCGCGTTCAGGGTGGTGACGACGCTGCCGCCCTCCTTCTTCTTGCCCGTGATCATGTCGAGCGTGTTGCGGAAGAAGAGCCGGTCGTCGTTGCCGGTGAGGATGCCGTCCTCCAGCTTCTCGAGCTGGTTGGCGCCGAACGCCTGCGACGAATAGCCGGTGACCGGCGCCCACATGGCGCCGTTGGTCCAGGTGCGCTTGTACTTGAAGTCGCCGCCCTCGGACTCCACGGAGCCCGTGATGGCCTTGCCCTCGACGATGATGTCGCCGCGCGGCGTCGCGTACCGGGCGATGTTCACACGGCGGTTCTCGCTGTCGCTCGCCAGGTCGTCGGCCTTGGCGTACTGGAGCCAGTTGTCGCGGATGAGCAGGGTGAGGATCAGGAGTCCGCAGAAGATCGCGATCCGGCGCAGGGGCTTGTTCATGACGGGCGGACCACCTGGGTCATCTCGGCGTCGGGGTTGGAGGCGGGGGCCGGTGCCGGGCGGCGCGCGGTGTCGCTGATCCTGATCAGAATGCCGATCAGCGCCCAGTTGGCGATGACGGACGAACCGCCGTACGCCAGGAACGGCATCGTCATACCGGTGAGCGGGATGAGACCCATCACACCGCCGGCGACGACGAACACCTGGAGGGCGAAGGCGCCGGACAGGCCGATGGCGAGCAGCTTGCCGAACGGGTCGCGGGCGGCGAGGGCGGTGCGCACGCCGCGCTCCACGATCAGGCCGTACAGCAGCAGCAGGGCCATGATCCCGGCCAGGCCCAGCTCCTCGCCGAAGGTGGCGAGGATGAAGTCGGAGTTGGCGGCGAACCGGATCAGCTCGGAGTGCCCCTGGCCCCAGCCGGTGCCGAGGGTGCCGCCGGAGCCGAAGGCCCAGAGGGCCTGCATGGCCTGCTCGGAGTGGCCGACCTGGCCCGCGCGGGAGAGCGTGTACTCCTTCATCGGGTCGAGCCACGCCTGCACACGCTGCTGGACGTGCGGTTCGAAGCTGGCCACGCCGACCGCGCCGGCACCGGACATCAGCAGACCGAAGACGATCCAGCTCGTCCGCTCGGTGGCGACGTACAGCATGATCACGAACATGCCGAAGAACAGCAGCGAGGTACCGAGGTCGGTCTCGAAGACCAGGATGAGGATCGAGATGAACCAGACGACCAGGATCGGGCCCAGGTCGCGGCCGCGCGGCAGGTAGAGGCCGAGGAAGCGGCGGCTGGCCAGCGCGAGCGCGTCGCGCTTCACCATCAGATAGCCGGCGAAGAAGATCGCCAGGACGATCTTGGCGAACTCACCGGGCTGGATGGAGAAACCGGCGACCGAGATCCAGATCTTGGCGCCGTAGATGTTCTTGCCGAGGCCCGGTACCAGCGGGAGCAGCAGCAGGAAGAGCGCGCCGACCATCGAGATGTAGGTGTAGCGCTGGAGCGCCCGGTGGTCCTTGAGGAAGAACAGCACCACGATGAAGAGCGCGATGCCCATGGCCGTGTACAGCAGTTGGCGCGGTGCCGCGGTGCCCGCCTGCTCGATGGACTGGAGCAGCTTGGACTGGTCCAGCCGCCAGATCGCCACCAGCCCCAGCCCGTTGAGCAGGGTCGCCAGCGGCAGCAGCAGCGGGTCGGCGTAGGGCGCGAACTTGCGGACCACGAGGTGGGCGATGCCCGCCAGCAGCCCCAGCCCGAGGCCGTAGGCGAGCAGCCCGGACGGGACCTGCTCGTTGATCGCGAGGCCCACGTTGGCATAGGCGAAGACCGGGATCAGGACGGCGAACACCAGGAGCGCCAGCTCGGTGTTGCGCCGGCTCGGGGTGCCGATCGAGCCGATCGTGGACGTGTGATGCGACGGCGTGTTCGTAGTACTGCTCATGGTCTGACAGGGCCTCTCACGGCTTGCCTACTGCTCACCGCACCGCGAGACGACCTTCTGCTCTTCCTCCGAGAGAGTGGGGCCGGGGTTGGGAGTGGCGGTCGCGGACGGGGACGGGGACGACGAGTCCGACGGCTTGCTCGGGGTCGCACTCGGGCTCGGGCTCGGTGATGCCTTGGACGTGAGGGAGGCGGGGGTGGTTCCCGTGCTGCCGCCGGCCTCGCCCGTCCCGGAGGACGGGGGGCTGGCCGACGCCTCGGCCTCGTCGGCGTCCGCCTGCTTCTTGCACGCGGAGGCCTGCACGGACAGTTCCTCGATCTTCTTGCGGGCGCTGCTGAGGCTGCCCTCGGGGATCGTCGCCTCGACCTGCTTCTGCTGGTACTGCGGCAGGTACTTGAGTTCGATCTCGGGGTGGTCCTTCTCGACCTTCGAGAGCGAGACCCAGGCCAGGTCCTGGCTGATGCCCCGGTACAGCGCGAGGTGCTCGCCGTTGGTGCCGACGTAGTACTGCGTCTGCGTCCAGCGCCAGCCGCCGTAGAGGCCGCCGCCGATCACGGCGAGGGTGAGGGCGCCGTAGAAGCTTCTCTTCAGCCACTTGCGGCTCTTGCGGGGCTTGACGAAGTCGTCGTCGGAGTAGTCCGCGAGACCGGCGGTGGAGACGAAACCGGTGACGTCCCCGGAGCCGGGCGGGCCGAACTCGCCGCCGCCCCCGCCCCCGCCGTGCCGTCGCCGGCCGAGGCCCGCGGCACGGCCGGCCGGGGTCTGCATGATGCCGTTGTCGTGCAACTGGTGCTGGTTCTCGGCGACGGCGCCGACCACGACCGGGGTGTCGGAGAGCTGCCCGGCCAGGGTGTCGCCGGTGTCCAGGTCGAGGACGTCCGCGACGATCACCGTGATGTTGTCGGGCCCGCCGCCGCGCAGCGCCAGCTCGATGAGGTTCTGGACGGTCTCCTGCGGGCCCTGGTAGCTGGCGAGGGTGTCCTCCAGGGTCTGGTGGGACACCACGCCGGACAGGCCGTCGGAGCAGATCAGGTAGCGGTCGCCGGCCCGGACCTCACGGATCGACAGGTCGGGCTCGACGTGCTCGCCGCTGCCCAGCGCCCGCATCAGCAGGGACCGCTGGGGGTGCGTGGTGGCCTCTTCCTCGGTGATCCGGCCCTCGTCGACCAGCCGCTGCACCCAGGTGTGGTCCTGGGTGATCTGGGTGAGGACGCCGTCCCGCAGGAGATAGGCGCGGGAGTCGCCGACGTGCACCAGGCCGAGGCGCTGGCCGGTCCACAGCAGCGCGGTCAGGGTGGTGCCCATGCCTTCGAGCTGGGGGTCCTCCTCGACCAGCGAACGGAGCTGGTCGTTGGCCCGCTGCACGGCGGTGCCGAGGGAGGTGAGGACGTCGGAGCCGGGCACGTCGTCGTCGAGGGCGACGATGGTCGAGATGGCCTCGGAGGAGGCGACCTCACCGGCGGCGGCGCCGCCCATGCCGTCGGCGATCGCGAGCAGGCGCGGACCGGCGTAACCGGAGTCCTCGTTGCCCTCCCGGATCATGCCCTTGTGCGATCCGGCGGCGAAGCGCAGTGACAGACTCATGCCCACCTCGCCCGTCGGCCCCGGGTACAGCCGGTCGTGTCGAGCCACACTGCCCACCCTCCGGTCGGGAGCGCGCCCTGGCCCGGGGTGCCGGCCGCCACGGCGTGCTCGCTCCGCTCGCGCTCACTCATGATGTAGCACTACTTCCGCAGCTCGATGACGGTCTTGCCGATGCGGATCGGCGCGCCCAGCGGGATCGGTGTGGGAGTCGTCAGCCGCGTTCGGTCGAGGTACGTGCCGTTGGTGGAGCCCAGGTCCTCGACGATCCACTGTCCGTCGCGGTCCGGGTAGATCCTGGCATGCCGGCTGGAGGCGTAGTCGTCGTCCAGCACGATGGTGCTGTCGTGCGCGCGGCCCAGGGTGATGGTCTGCCCCTGGAGCGCGACCGTCGTGCCGGTGAGGGTGCCCTCGGACACGACGAGCTTGGACGGGGCGTTACGGCCCCTGCGCCCGGCCGCGGCGGGCTGCTGGCGCTGCTGCGGGGGCGCCTGCTGGCGCCGCTCCTGCTGCGGCCTGGCGGCTTCACGGCGGGCACCGCGCTGGGTGACACGCGTACCGAACAGGTCGCTGCGGATGACCTGCACGGCCACGATCACGAACAGCCACAGTACGGCCAGGAAACCCAGCCGCATGACCGTGAGGGTCAGCTCTGACATTGCCCCCGCTTCACCCTTCGGCTTGCCTATAGATAACGGTGGTGCTGCCCACGACGATCCGCGAGCCGTCGCGGAGCGTAGCGCGGGTGGTGTGCTGTCCGTCCACCACGATGCCGTTGGTGGAACCGAGATCCTGGATCGTCGAGGGCGAACCGGTCCGGATCTCACAGTGCCGGCGCGAGACGCCGGGGTCGTCGATCCGCACGTCGGCCTCGGTGGAACGGCCCAGCACGAGTGATCCGCGGGAGATCTGGTGGCGGGTGCCGTTGATCTCGATCCAGTGCCGCGCGCGTGAGCCCGGGGCCGGGGCGCCGGCCAGTCCGCCGCCACCGGGGCGCTGGGCGCCGGCGGTGGGCGGGTAGCCGTAGCCGCCCGCGCCGGGGGGCGGGGAGGCGGGCATGGGGGGCGCGCCGCCGGGGGCGCCGGCCGGTGGGTAGCCGTAGCCGCCGCCGGGTGCCGGACGGCCGCCGCCCGCGGGGCCCGCGGAGGGGCTGCCGGGGGACGCCTGCTGTCCGGTGGAGGCGAGGGTGCGGCTGCGCACCCGGTACAGGCCGGTGTCGAGGTCGTCGGCCTTCTCCAGGTGGACCTTGATCGGGCCCATGAAGGTGTAGCGCTGCTGCTTGGCGTAGTCGCGGACCATGCCGGCCAGTTCGTCGCCGAGCTGGCCGGAGTAGGGGCTGAGCCGCTCGTAGTCCGGTGTGCTCAGTTCCACGATGAAGTCGTTGGGTACGACGGTCCGGTCCCGGTTCCAGATGGTCGCGTTGTTGTCGCACTCCCGCTGGAGCGCTCCCGCGATCTCGACGGGCTGGACCTCGGACTTGAAGACCTTGGCGAAGGTGCCGTTGACCAGACCCTCGAGACGCTGCTCGAATTTCTTCAGGACTCCCATGGGGCACCTCCTCCGTCGTGACTTGCGTCCCGTGTCCTGCTGCCTGCGCTGCTTGCCTGGCTTACCTGGTACTGCTTACTGATCGTATCCACGCGCCGGTGAATCGGCTGGTTCCCCCTGTCGGCCCCGTCGACGGGCGTCCGTGCCTGCTTTCTGCCCAGGATCGTAGAGGTGGCCGACCACCAGTGTCCCGCACCCGACTGCGGACCTCGTCCTGCTCCGGGGGAGACGGTCGCCATAGGTACGAGGTTGATACGTGAACCGGTCGTCGTCGGGACGAAACCGGGCCGCCGCGGGGGCCCCGTCAATGGATTCCCCGGTCACACGTGCCCCGGAACAAGGGATGTGAACGCACCCTGCCCAGCGTGCTAATGTTCTGCATGTCGGAAGGCACCGGGACGCAGAGCCCACAGCCCGAGGACACACCCAATGCGCGGGTGGCGGAATAGGCAGACGCGCTGGATTCAGGTTCCAGTGCCCGCAAGGGCGTGGGGGTTCAACTCCCCCCTCGCGCACCGTCGAAGAGGCGGCTCGATCTCAGATCGGGCCGCCTCTTCTCGTATGTCCGGAGACGCCGACGGCGGTCCGCTGAGGCTGCTGTTGTGAGGAAGGTCTCAGGCCCAGGGGGATGCGGTGGTGATCCTGACCGGGGGGCGGGGCTGTGCTCCTGTGTTCACTTTGAGTAGTTGTTGGTGGGGGGCGTGTGGGCCTGGGTGTGGGGGTGCCCAGGCTGGGGTTGTGGCTGGGATGTGGTGGTGGGGAGGGTGTTGTTCGGGGGCGTTGGGTTGCGGTGAAGTGGCAGTTCTGGGGGCGGGGTGGGGATCGCGGTGCGAGTCCGTCAGGTAGGGCGGGGAATGCTTGCGCGGCTTGTGGGGGCTGATTACCGTCGAGCGTGTTCCGTGTCGGAGGGTGACGAAAGGGGCCTTGGGGGAGTCAGGAGGGTGGGGTGCCCGCGCCGCGTTCCGCGAAGGTGACGATGAAGTCCCTGAGCGAAGTCAGGTCCTCGCTCTCGCCGGTGGCCTCCTGGCAGAGCCGGCTGAGGTGGGGCATGGCCATGGGCCAGGCGCCCAGTCCGATCAGTGTCAGCAGCAGGCGTCCGGCCTCGTCCTCGGGGCGGTCGGTCGCCGAGGCCAGGGACTTGGCGGCGTCCGCGTACCAGGACGTCCGCTCGGAGGCGTCGTGGGTACCGACGTATCCCTCCTGGAGTCCTTCGAACATGAGCAGCCGCAGCAGGGTGGGATCGCTGCGGTGGTAGTCGAAGACGCGGCCCACGTAGTCGCCGACTGACCCCTCGCCCGGGCGTACCTCCCGGACCAGTTCGGCCATCGCCTCGGCGATGACCGCCCTGAACAGCCCTTCCTTGCTCTGGAAGTGGCCGTAGATGCGTTCCTTGTTGACGCCGGCGCGCTCCGCGATGCGGTTCACCCGGGCTCCGGCGATGCCGTAGCCGCTGAACTCCACTCGCGCGGCGTCCAGCAGTCGGCGCTTGGTCTCCTCGGTGCTTCCTGCCATGGGACCCACCTTATTGCCAGTCAACCGGTTGGTTGACGCTCGTTCGATGCATATGCAAGGGTTTCACCAACCAACAGGTTGGATGGAGCCGACGTGTCCTCACCGAAAGGCCATCAGGGCGTGAAGATCGCTATCTCAGGTACGTACTCGGCCGGCAAGACCTCCACGGTCATGACGTTGTCCCGCTACACCGGCGTCCCGCGCACCCTGGCCCGCACGATCCGCGAGATCCTCCCCGAGGCCGTGCCCGGCAAGGCGCTCTCCCAGGTCACCCCGGCCGAGTTCCTCCAGCTCATGCTGCGCCGGCACACCGGCCGCGCGGTCCAGGAAGCGCTGCTCGGCGACCACTTCATCTCCGACGGCTCCTCGCTCCAGGAGTGGCTGTACGGCGCCGGCCGGGTCCTGCACGGCATGAACCCCAACGCCACCGCGGAGAACGCGGGCGGGCTCGTCGCCGTACGGGAGGAGGAGATGGAGTTCTTCGCCAAGGTGGTCGACCAGTACGCCATCGCGCTGAAGGCGCATGTGAAGAGCACCTACGACGCGTACGTGCACCTGGAGCACGAGCTGCCGATCGCCGCCGACGGACACCGGCCGATGAACGAGGGCTTCCGGGCCACGATCGACAAGAAGCTCCTCGAGACGCTCGACGAGCTGGAGATCCCGTACCACATCGTGCGGGGCACGATGCCGGAGCGGCTGACGCGGATCTGCGAACTCTTCGGCCTCACACCCGTGATGAGCATGGACGAGGCGATCGCGCTGGCCCGCGAGGACTACGCGGCGCAGGACTTCCGGCTCGAGACCGAGCGCGTCGCCGCCGCCGCTGCTGCCTGAGCCTTCGACTCAACTGGCTTTCCGGCGAACTGATTTCGTCCTTCTTTTCCTTCGTGCCCCTGGAGGGTTCCCATGTCCAAGAAGCCGTCCGTCGTCATCGCCTACTACTCCGGGTTCGGTCACACCGACGTGCTCGCCCGCGCCGTGGAGCGCGGCGCCGTCGAGGCCGGTGCCGAGGTGTCCCTCGTGCCGGTCGACTCGATCTCGGACGAGCAGTGGCGGCTGCTGGACGAGGCCGACGCCATCGTGTTCGGTTCGCCGACCTACATGGGGTCGGCCGCGGGCAAGTTCCATGTCTTCGCGGAGTCCACGAGCAAGCGGTGGGCGTCGGCCGCCTGGCGCGACAAGCTCGGCGCGGGCTTCACCAACGCGGCCTGCAAGGCGGGCGACAAGCACTCGACGCTGGCCTACTTCGCGACGCTCGCCGCCCAGCACCAGATGAACTGGGTGAACCTGGGCCTGCACCCGGGCTGGCACACCAGCGCCGAGTCGGAGAACGACCTCAACCGGCTGGGCTACTTCAACGGCGCCGCCGCCTCCACCCCCGCCGACCTTCCCGCGGAAGGCGTCTCCAAGGCGGACATCGCCACCGCCGAGCACCTCGGTGAGCGTGTCGCCCGGCACACCGCCGTCGTCCTGGCCGGCCGCGCCGCCCTCGGCCTCACCGCCTGACCCCGCCTGCCCCCACACCCCTCCCCTCCGCCACGAGGGCGGCCACGCCCCTCCCCTGGAGCCCCCCAGATGAAGAACTCAGCACTGCTCGTCCGCACCGCGCTCGGACCGGCCATCGGCGGCACCCTGTTCTACGTCGCCGCCCACTACCTGCCGCCGACGCCCTACTGGGACGGCTTCCTGCGGGTGCTGCCCGCCGGTCTGCTGCTGCTGGCGATCCGCCCCGCCCTGCCCCGCGGCTCGTGGTGGTGGAAGTCGCTGGTGCTCGGCATGCTCAACATGGGCCTGTTCACCGTGTTCCTGCTGATCTCCGCGCAGCGGCTGCCCGGCGGTGTGGCGGCCACCCTCAACTCGACGTCGAGCCTGGTGGCCATCGCCGTCGCGTCGGTGGTCCTCAAGGAGAAGATCCGGCCGCACCACTACATCGCCTGTGTGGTCGGGGTGATCGGTGTCGCGCTGCTCGTGCTGCGCAGTTCGGCGTCCCTGGACGCGATCGGCGTTCTGGCCGGTGTCGGCAGCGCCTCCAGCATGGGCATCGGCAGCGTCCTGGCCCGTAAGTGGGGGCGTCCGGAGGGCGTGCACAGCCTCACCACCGCGGGCTGGACCCTGCTCGGCGCGGCCGTCTTCCTGCTGCCCCTGGCCTTCCTCTTCGAGGGCGCGCCGCCGAGCTTCAGCGGCAAGGAGCTGTTCGGTCTCGCCTGGGCAGCGTTCGTGGTCGGCGCGCTCGGCTTCGCCCTCTTCCTCTCCGGTGTCCAGCGGCTGCCGGTCTCGCAGTCCGCACCGCTGCCCCTGATGAACCCGGTCACCGCGGCCATCCTCGGCTGGGTGGCGGTCGGGGAGCGGCTCACCCTGCCGCAGTTGCTCGGCGGTGTGCTGGTCTGTGCGGCGATCGTCCTGGTCGCCAACCCGAATCTGCTGGGCCGCTTCTTCACCAAGCCGGAGCCGGAGACGGAGACGGAGACGGCGGCGACGGCGGCGACGGAGCCGGAGCGGGCCGAGGTCACGGCCGGTGCCACCGACGGCCCCAAGACCGCCGGGTCGACGTCCTAGCCCGCGGCCCCGCCGCTTACGGAGATACGGGAGAAGGCATGGAGAACTACGACGTCGTCGTGGTCGGCGGTGGCCCGACCGGGCTGGTGACGGCCGGTCTGCTCGCCCGGGCCGGGGCGCGGGTCCTGGTCGCCGAACGCCGGCCGCACCGCGGCGACCGTCCCAAGGCGGTCGTGCTGCACGCGCCGACCCTGGAACTGCTCGACGCGCTCGGGCTGCTGGACGACGTGGTGGCCCGCAGCATTCCGCTGGAACGATTCGCCTTCCGCGTCAGCGGGGGAGCGGAATTCACCGCCGAGATGACCGGGATGGACTCTCATCTCGACGGCTACCGGAATCTTCCGCAGCCCGTTCTGGAAGGGCTCCTGGAGAAATACTCGCTGGAATACGGCGCCCATATCGAGCGGGGCGTCGGATATCTGTCGCACGAGGTGACGGATTCCGGAGCGACCGTCCGTTTCGACGGCCGTGACGACGTCCGCTGTTCGTATCTGGTCGGCGCCGACGGGCCGCGGAGCGCCGTACGGGAGTCCCTGGGCGTGGCCATGACCGGCCGCAGTCTGACCACGAGCTATCTGCTCGTCGAGGGCGTGCCCCAGGAACTGGTGGGCCGCGACGAGGTCGGCGTGCACGTCGGCGAGCACGGCATGGTCACGATGATGCCGATCCCCGGTGACCAGGTGCTCGTCGCCGGTCCCGCGGTGGCCGGGCTGGCTCTGGAACGCGGCGCCGAGGTGCCGTGGAGCACGATCGCCGAGGCCGTCGAGACGCTCGGTTTCGGCAGCCGGCTGCGGCTCGCGGAGGCCGTGCGCACCAGCCACTACTCGGTGGACCTGCGGGTCGCCGACCGTCTGGTGAGCGGCCGCGTCGCACTGGCCGGAGACGCCGCGCATCTCAACACCCCGGCCGGCGGACAGGGTCTCAATCTCGGTATCGGTGACGCCGTCGCGCTTTCCTGGCGTATTCTCGCGGCCCTGAAAAACGACGACCCGGATCTCCTTCTGGGATATGATCCGGAACGTCGTGAATTCGCCGCCAAGGTCGGCCGTACGACATTCCTGGCGCCGCTGATCGAGCGGATCCGCTCGGTCGACGAGCATTCCCGGCCGGCCGTCCAGCGGGAGCTGGACGAACTGGCGCTGTGCTGGAGCCAGCTCTATCCCGGCGAGGAGAACTGGCGCGCCGACGGCCGCTATGAGTTGGGGGTCGGGGCGCGGGTGCCTACCCGGATCCGCGCCGACGGGCGGCTCCTTCCGTTCCTCGACCCCCACGACCGGGCGGACGCGTCGACGCTGCTGTGGTTCGACGGGACACCTCCCGAGGATCTCGTGGCGATCGAGAGCGGTGCCGCGCTGCCGCCGGTGCGTGAGGTGCGCCGGGCCGCGGTGCCCGCCGGTGACCGGGTCACCGTGCCTGAGGGCGCTCGCGGTCTCCTCGTCCGGCCGGACCGGCGGGTGGCACGAGTGCTGAGGAAGCCCGCCTCGGGCCGTCTGTGAGAACGACTTTGGCCATCCCTGCACAAAACATCCCTTACCGATCAAGAGAGTTGGGATCCGCGTGACCACAACCGCCGCTGCCCGTACCACCGATGAGACCGTGGACGCGTTCTTCGCCGCGTTCGGTGCCGGGGACTCCGAGGCGCTGCTCGGGCAGTTCGCCGACACCGTCGACTTCCGGGTCTCCGGCGCCCCGAACGTGCCCTGGGCCGGCTCCCGTTCCACCAAGGCCGAGATCGCCGAGTTCTTCGGGCTCTTCCCGCAACTCCTCAGCGGGCCCGAGTCGTTCGAGATCACCACGCGGATCAGCCAGGGCCAGGACGCCGTCGTCATCGCCGACTGCGTCTTCGAAGTGACCGCCACCCAGAAGAAGTTCCACAACCGGTACGCGCTGCACTTCACGGTCGTAGAGGGCCGTATCGCCCGCTACCACATGTACGAGGACAGCTACGCGATCCACGAGGCGTTCACCGCCTGACCTCAGCGACTCCGTTTTATCAGCGCATTCACTGAAAGAGAGAAGCACATGTCGTTCCCCGCCATGCCCAAGGCAGTTCACCAGTTCTACGCCGGTTCGCTGGCCGCCGACGCCGAGCTGTGGGGTGCCGGGTTCGCCGAGGACGCGCTCTTCCACGACCCGGTCGGCAGCGAGCCGATCCGCGGCCGTGAGGCGATCCTCGCCAAGCTGCGCAAGGTGATCCCGCTGTTCGACCCGTTCATCGGCATCACCCCGATCGAGGCGTACACCACCGGCGGCGAGACCGCGGTGTCCTGGCGCGGCGCCGTCGTCACCACCGACGGCAACCCCGTCAACTGGTCCGGCATCTCGGTGTTCCGCCTCAACGACGAGGGTCTGATCGCCGAGGCGCGCCTGTACTTCCACCACGGCGTCTTCTCCGCGCAGGCGCAGCTCGCCGGTCACTGAGCAGTCCCGCCGTCCGCGCCGGCTTGTCCGGGCTGGCGCGGACGGCGGTCATCGAATCCGAAGGGGGAGGATTTCATGCAGGCCGACGGCCTCATACAAGGACTTCGACTCGACAGCGTCGACGACGTCCTCGGGGACCGCCAGGGGCGGTTCTTCGGGGAGGGCTTCAAGCGGGTGGGCTACTCGCTGGCCGACATCACCGTCGTACCGGAGGACGCGGGCGGTACGAAGGGCCATGTGCACGCCACCGCCGGGATCCATCTGCCCGACACCTGGTCGCGCAAGGGCGAGACCCTCCAGCGGCCGCATCTGTCGACGCTCGACGGGATGATCCTGGCCGCCCGGCTCACCGGGCTGTACGTCGCGCACGCCCGGCGTCTCGGTGCCGACGCGCGCTTCCGGGTCCGCGGGGTGCGCATCAAGGCGGGCAACGCACCCGACGAGGAGGGTCTGGAACGGTTCCCGGTGTCCGCCCGGCTCCGTTCGGCCGTCGTCTCCGCCGAGGCCCCCGGCCTGTCCACGACCACCATGGACTGCACGATCGGCGCGATGAGCGTGCAGGTCGAGACCGAGCATCCCACGGGCGTCGAGAGCCCGGCCGAGGGCCGCTACGGCGACTCGGCCGAGCTGGACGGTCCGTGGAACCACGCCCCGTTCGGGGTCTCCCACCACGAGCGCGCCCAGTTCCTGGAGGACGTCGTCGCGGACGCCTCCGCCGGGACGGCCGACGCCCGGCTCACCCTCGTGGACGGCCAGGACGTGCCGAAGGGACAGGGGCCCACGGCGGTCGACCTGTTCGTCTGCGCGCTCCAGCTCGGGCAGGTGCTGCTCTACGAGCTGGACGGTCTGACGCGGGCCGGCTCCAACACGCTGTGGATGCGGCGGACTTCGATCGAGGTCGCCCCTGTGCCGGACGACGCGGCCGGTTCCGACGGCCGTTTCCGGGTCCTGCTGGGGCGGAGCAACGCTCTGCCCACCGCCGAGGGCACCTGGCGCACCGCGCGGATCACCGCGTCCCTCGGGGACCTGCGGATGAGCTGCGACGTCGCCCATCTGCTGCCCTGAGCCCAGCCGCCGACCCTTCAGGAAGCGATCACCGTGGACAACACAGCCGTCGCGCTGGTCGGCCTGGGCAGCTATCTGCCGCCGCAGCGCATCTCCAACGAGACCCTCTGCGCCCGTCTCGACACCACCGACGAGTGGATCACCAGCCGTACCGGCATCAAGAACCGGCACTGGGCCGGGCCCGGGGTCGCCACCGGTGACCTCGCCGTCGAGGCCGGGCACCGCGCCCTCAAGTCGGCCGGTCTGGAGCCCGGGACCGGCGCGGTCGACCTGGTCGTCCTGGCCACCACCACCCCCGACAACCCCTGCCCCGCGACCGCCCCGGACGTGGCCTCCCGGCTCGGTCTCGGCCATGTGCCGGCCTACGACATCGCCGCGGTGTGCTCCGGGTTCCTCTACGCGCTCGCGGCCGCCTCGGCCCACATCCACACGGGTCTCGCGAAGAGAGCCCTGGTCATCGGGGCCGAGACCTACTCCACGATCCTCAACCCCGCCGACCGCACCACCAACGTGATCTTCGGCGACGGCGCCGGGGCGGTCGTGCTCTCCGCGGTGCCCGCCGACGAGGGCGACGGGAACGGGCTGCTGCTCGACATGGACCTCGGGTCCGACGGCACCGGCCGGAACCTGATCACGATCCCGGCCGGCGGATCACGTCAGCGCGCCACCACGCCGGTCCCCGCGGACGACGAGCAGTACTTCACGATGCAGGGCAAGAAGGTCTTCACCCAGGCCGTCAACCGGATGACGGAGTCCTCGCGGACCGTCCTCGACCGGCTGGGCTGGAGCGCCGACCAGGTCGACTGGCTGGTGGGCCATCAGGCCAACGTCCGCATCCTCAACTCGGTGGCCCGCGGCCTCGGCATCCCCGAGGAGCGCGCGGTCATCAACCTCGACAAGGTCGGCAACACCTCCGCGGCCTCCATCCCGCTGGCCCTCGCCGACGCGGCCGCGGACGGCTCCCTGCGGCCCGGCGCCCGGGTCCTGCTGACCGCGTTCGGCGGCGGCCTCACCTGGGGGTCCGTCGCGCTGACCTGGCCGGACATCGTTCCCGCCTGACCAGCCGTATCCCGTTTGTCCTCCTCCCCCGCCCAGAAAGGCGACGATCCCTCATGACCACGTCCACGCTGCCCCTGGCCGACGTCCTGCTCGACATCCTGCGCACCGACTACGAGGTCCCGGAGGACATCGACGTCGACACCGACTTCGAGAGCATGGAGTTCGACTCCCTGGTCCTCGTCGAGTTCGCCGTGGCCCTCTCGCGCCGTTTCGACGTCGACGTCGAGGACCACGAACTCCAGGAGGCCGCCACCGTCGCCGGCACCGTGGAGCTGCTCAGGTCCAAGGGCATCCAGGGCTGACCTGCACCTTCCTCCCCAGGAGAGACCATGAGCCGCCCCGCCACCGGTCCGCGCCGCCTCGCCTTCTTCGATGTCGACGGCACCCTCACCACGGCCACCACGCTCTTCCGTTTCCTGCGCTACTACCTCGCCGCCCAGGGCCACGGCCCCCGGGTGTACGAGCAGCGGCGCCAGGAGCTGAAGGCCATGACCGCCGTGGGGGTGCCCCGCGAGGCGACGAACCGGGCCTACTTCACCAACTTCCGTGACGCCGACGCGGCGACCGTGACCCGGCTCGGCCGGGCCTGGTTCGAGGCGGAGCTGGCGCGGGGCGGTCTGCTCAACGCGAGCGCGGTGGACGCCCTGCGCGGGCATGTCTCGCGCGGGGAGACCGTCGTCCTCGTCTCGGGGTCCTTCCCGGCGGTGCTCTGGCCGCTCGCCGAGCACCTCGGGGTGACCGACGTCTGGGCCACGCTGCCCGAGATCACCGACGGGCGGTACACCGGGCGCCTGTCGCGCGAGCCGATGATCGGCCCGGTCAAGGCCGAGGCGGCGCGACTGGCCGCCTCCGTCCACGGCGCCGACCTCGCCGACTGCTTCTCCTACGGCGACCATCTCTCCGACCTGCCGATCCTCGAAGCCGTGGGCACACCGGTCGTCGTCTCCGGTGACCCACGGCTCGACGAGCGGGCGCGGCTGCGCGGCTGGACCGTCCTGCCCGGCGCTCCTGAGGCACCGGAACTGGAGCTGGGCGCGTGTGCGGAGGCCGCCCCGTAGATGCCGTGGCCGTCGCCCCGGTCGTTCAGGCCGCCGCGCTGCCCAGCAGGCGCATGGTGTGGGCCGCCGAGGCGAGCGTCATATGGCGGTGCCAGCCGCAGAAGGAGCGTCCGACGAAGTCCCGGGTGCCCGTCCGGCCGGCCCCGAGGTTCTGGTCCAGGGCCACTCTCCGGGTGAGTTTCGTCAGCCGCACCAGCTCGTCCGGCGCCGCATCGACCAGGTCGGTGACCCAGATCTGTGCCGGGGTGCGCCGGCCGGGGTGCCATTCGCCGAGGAGCAGCAGCGGGCGGTGGGCATCCGGTCGGTGGGCGCCCTGCCGGTCGTAGGGCAGCCGGTTGTCGGGCTGCCGGTCGTCGGGCAGCCGGACCCGTACGGCGGTCACCCAGGAAGTGTGGGTCAGGCCGCGGTTGCCCGGGTCCGCCCACTCGACCTCGCGCCGGGCCGACCGTACGGAGTCGAGGATGCTCGCGGCCGGTGCCGAGGCTGGAGTCGAGCCAGGCGCCGGGGCGTCGTCCAGCACGAACCGGTCGGTCGCCGAGGTCCGGGCCAGGACGGGCAGCCCGGCGGAGAGGAAACGGTGCGCCGACTGCCAGTCGGTGCCGCCGCGCAGGTCCATCAGCACCGGCCGGGGCGGGAGTTGCCAGTCGCGGGCCGCCTCCAGGACGGCGGCGGGGCCGCATTGCTCGACGGGCTCGTAGGACAGGGCGGGCGGGATCTCGGCCCGGGTGCGCAGTTCGGCGTCCTCCATCCAGTGGCGGGGCATGAACAGCCGCCAGTTGACGGGGGCGCTGAAGGCGGCGGAGGCGTACCAGGCGGCGAACGCCCGCTGCCCGCTGACGGTTCGGCCCGCCCTGGTGTCGGCGAAACGGTCCACCCCGACGGTGTGTTCGCCGACCTTGGGGATCGTCACGGCGTGCAGCACCCATGCCTGCGGTGGACGCATCCGCTCCAGGAACCCGGCGTGCGCGGCGCGCATGGGCGCCCAGTCCCAGGTCGAACCGCTGATGAAGTGATGCAGCCGCTGTTCCTCGTCCGGCAGGCCGAGCGAGAGGGCGATGTTGCGGACGGACTTGCGGCCGTCGGCCAGCAGCAGACCGCGCAGATAGTGCTCGCCGCGCACCCGCTGGTCCCGTCTGCTCAGCGAGGAGAAGAGCGTCTCCAGCAGCTCTTCCCTGCTCCTGCGCACCTCGTCACGGCGCTGTCGCGCGCGTGGGTCGGGTCGTATGCCGTGCCGTGCGTCGAGTCGTGCGCCGAGGCGCGGGTCGAGGCGTGGGTCGCGGGCCGGGTGGATCACGGTGCTCATGTCTGTTCCCCCTTGGATGCCGGTCCGGATCGGGACCGGCCATCCTTGAAAAATATAGAGCACTCGTTTTGTTTTGGCATCCTGCTCAGATGCCGCGGCGCGCGATGCCGTGCTGGATCAGGGCCCACAGGCGGGTGATCTCCTGCCCGGGGTCGAGGTCGGGGCGCTGCCCTGGGCGGCGAGCCTCGGCGGCCGTCAGCAGATGGTCCGCCAGCGCCGTGACCAGGCCGGGTTCCGCCCCGGGGGCGAGTTCGCCGCGAGTGTCGGCCTGGGCGACGAGCGCGGTGAGCCGTGGTGTCCACGCGTCGTGCCAGCGCGCGGCGATGTCCGGCCGCTCCCGGGCCAGCAGGGCGCCGGCCCGGACCACGACGTCCTCGCGGAGCAGCACGGTGAGCGCGCGCAGCAGGGTTCCCACGGCGTGCAGCGGGGAGTCGTCCTCCCGGGCGGCCGCCTCGGCGACGGCTCTCGCGGTCGCCGAGCCGGCCTCTACGACGGCCTCGGCCAGGCCGCTCTTGTCGCGGAAGTGGAAGACCAGGGCCCCGACGGAGACCGCGCTCGACCGGCAGATGGCGGCGAGGCTGGCCCCCCGGTAGCCCTGGGCGTCGATGCACTCGGCGGCCCCGCGGATGATGGCTTCGCGGGTGCGCGCCGCCCTGACCTGCACCGTCGCACTCCTTCCGTGGGTCCGCCAGGAAGGTGGGTCCGTCAGGAAGGTATACGAGCGCAGGCCAGGTTTCAAAGCGATCGTTCTTTATTTTTTGGGCCCTCAGGGGGCGGCGCCCGGGTCAGTGCGTGGCGGTCGCCCCGCCGTCCACCGGTACGGCCGCCCCCGTCACGAACGAGGACCGGTCGCTGCACAGCCAGGCGGCGGCCCGTGCCACCTCCACCGGGTCGGCCAGCCGCCGCTGGATCGCGGCCGCGGCGAAGGTCTCCTCCAGCTCCGGTGCCTGCTGGAGGACCTGCGTCATCATCTCGGTCCGGGTGGCGCCCACGACCAGCGCGTTGACGCGGATGCCCTGGTCGCCGTAGTCCGCGGCGGCCGCCTTGGTCAGGCCGATGACCGCGTGCTTGGCGGCCACGTAGGCGGCCGAGGCGCCGGTGGCCGCGGTGCCCGCGACGCTGGAGGTGTTGACGACGGCGCCGCCGCGGCCGGAGGCGAGCATGGCGGGTATCTGGTGGCGCAGGCAGTTCCACACCCCGCGCACGTTGACGTCGAGGGTGCGGTCGTACGTCTCGTCGTCGATCTCGTGCAGCGGGACGCCCGCGGTGGCGTAACCGGCGTTGTTGAAGGCAGCGTCGAGGTGGCCGAAGGTCTCGACGGCCCGGCCGACCGCCTGGGCCACGTCCTTGCTCTCGGCCACGTCCCCGGGCACGGCGAGGGCACGGCCGCCCCCGGCGCGGATCTCCCGGGCGAGTGCTTCGAGGGGCTCCGCGCGCCGGGCCATGAGGACGACGGCGGCGCCCTCGGCGGCGAAGTGGCGGGCGGCGGCGGCCCCGATGCCGCTGGAGGCGCCGGTGATCATCGCGACTCTGCCGTTCAGCACGTCAGACCTCCCAGGTGGTGCCGGCGGCGGCCTCGGCGTCGATCCGCCGCAGCAGGTCCTCGTCGATGCGGTCGAGGCGGTCCACGAGGTGGCGCACCCCTGCCTCCCGCATCAGTTGGCGCTGGAAGCCGTGGGGGAAGGAGCTGGGCAGGCCGATGAACGGGGTGCCCAGGGCGCGCGCGGACTCGGCGACGCGGGCCACGTCGTCGACGAAGACCGCCTCGTCGTGCCGGAGGCCGAAGACGTCCGCGGTGATCTCGTGGATGCCGGGCCGGATGTCGTTGGTGCAGACGTAACCGGGGCCGTCGAAGAGGCCGGCGTGCTCGCCGAGGAAGCGGTCGAAGTGGTCCTTCGCCAGGCCGCCGTAGCAGACCGTGCGCAGGCCCAAGTGCCTTAGGAGGCGCAGCAGTTCGACCGCGCCGTCGGTCACCGTCACGGGGTGGTCGGCGACATGGCGGTCGCGGTCCTCGAAGTAGGCGGCCAGGGCCTGTTCGCCGGTGAGGCCGCCGCCGATCGCCTCCGCCATGCGCAGGCCCGCGATGTGCTGCGGCTGCGAGAAGATGGAACGTTCCGTCTCGGCGGTGTACTCCCCGCCCCTGCTGACCACGAAGTGGTGGATGACCGGGCTGAACGTGTCGTTCAGCAGCACCCCGTCGATGTTGAGCGCGGCGAGCCGCAGCGTGGTGAATTCCCCCATGTTCCCTCCCGAGAGCGTGCCTGACGTACGGGCCTCGCGAACGGCCGTGCGCACCCGTCGGTGCGGTCGGCGTGTGCCCGTGCGTCGTTGCCCTGGGCAGGCGTCGGCGGTGGTCCTCGGCGCCGCCGTCCTCGGCGGTCGCCGGATCCGCCCGTGCCGCGGGTCACCGGGGAGCCGAGGGGCGCGTCCGGTGCGCGGGGCCGGTCAAGCGGTCGGACTTGCTTCCGGAAGAGTGCCATAGACGGCGGCCCGCCCGCGCTCCGGATCGATCTTGACGCGGATGGCGATCGCGGGGACGGCGACGCCCGGGAGCAGCAGTTTCCACATGCGCACCGCGCGCTGCGGCAGATCCGCGCGGCCGGTCGCGGCGGCCGCGAAGAGCTGCATGCCGGTACAGGTCTCGACGACGAGTTCGGCCAGTTCCCGCGGGTCGACCCCGGCCTGGAGCTCGCCCCGCGTCTCGGCGGTGACCAGGCATTCCTGCATGATGGTCGCCCACTCCTCGTACGGGCGGGCCGCGTCCTCCATGCCGAACGCGCTCTGTTCCGTGGTCAGCCGGACGCCGGCCCGCAGCAGGGTGCTGGTCTGGAGCTGGTGCGACCAGATCATGGTGATGTCGACCAGTCGCTGGAGTCCTTCGGAGGTCAGCAGCGGGACGATGGTCTCGGACTGGGCCTGCATGACCGCGCGGGCCAGGGTCTCCTTGGACCCGAAGTGGAAGTAGAGGGCGCCGGCGGTGGTGCCGGAGCGCTCCAGGATGCGGTTGATGCTGGCCCCGGCGTAGCCGAGTTCGTCGAAGACGGCCGCGGCCGCGTGCAGGATCGCCTCGCGGGTCTCCACGGCCCGTTGCTGCTTGAGCTGTCTCATTGCCCCTCCAAAAACAGAACGATCGTTATATTCCCCCTGTATGGGTGTTCTGTCCAGAGGCTTCCCTGATGTCCTTGAGAAATGTGAGGTCGTGCGCGGGTCCGGAGGAAGGTCGACGGCCGCCGCCTTGGCAGTGTATTGGCTATCTCTTTGCCGGGCCATGGTCATGCAGAACCGAGCGCTCTTTATGTTTGGTGTGTCCCCGGCCTCCTGACCGTGGCCGGGGTGGGTCACCTAGGGGGGAAGGTCCGCGTGTCCGCTATTGCCATGCCCGCAGATATGGCCGACAAGGCTGCTGTACGACTCACGCCCGATGCCACGGCCGGGATTCCGGTCACGGCCGCGTACGTGCACAAGGTGGAGGTGTCCGAGGTCCTCCTCAGGGAGGCGTGGGCCACGGGGGAGGACACCTACCGGATCAGGGCCGACTGGCCGCGGAGCCACGGCTTCTACACCTCCCGTCATGGCCTGCACGACCCTCTCCTGCTCGCCGAGACGGTCCGCCAGGCGGTGCCGCTGCTCAGTCACGCCGGCTATGGCGCGCCCTTCGGCCACCGTCAGTCGTGGAGCAGTCTGAACTATGCCCTCACGCCCGCCGCACTGGCGGTCGGCGAGGGCGACACCGAGATCGAGCTGCGCGTGGCCTGCCGGGACGTCGTACGCCGGGCCGGCCGGCTGGCGTCGATGAACCTCCAGGTCGAGATCGTGCGGGACGGCACGCGCGTGGGCACCGCCCGCACCCGCTTCGCCAACCACGCCCCGGTCCTCTACGAGCGGATCCGCGGCCCCTACGCCGACCTCGCCGGCGCCACCGCCCGCGCGCTGCCCCCGGCCCCGCCGGTGGATCCCGCGCGCGTGGGGCGCGGGCACCCGGCCGACGTCGTCCTCGCCGCGTCGGACGTGCCCGGCCGCAGCCGACTGCGGGTCGATCTGGGGCACCCGGTGCTCTTCGACCACCCGGTGGACCACGCGCCGGGCATGCTGCTGCTGGAGGCCGCCCGCCAGGCGGCGCAGGCGGTGGCCCATCCGCGGCCGGTCGTGGCCGTCGGCATGGACACCCTCTTCACTCGCTACTGCGAACTCGACGCGGAGTGCTGGATCCATGCCGGTCTGCTCGACTCCCCCGACTCGGGGACGACGCGGGCGGTGGTGTCGCTGGTGCAGAACGATCTGTGCGTGTTCTCCGGGGTCATCACGCTGAGGGAGATACCGGGGGCTTGAGGCGGGTGGGGGCTGAGCCGGGCGGGGGCTGAGGCGGGCGGGGGCTGAGGCGGGCGGGGGCTGAGGCTGGCGGGCGGTTGTGCCTGGGGGGCTCTGAGGCGGGCGGGGGCTGAGCTGGGCGGGGGCCGGGTCCAGCAGGTGGGTGTGTCTGGCGGGCGGGTGCGCCGGGCGAGGGCCGGGGCTGGCGAGCGGGTGTGTCTGGCGGGTGCCGGGTCTGGCGGGCGGGTGCGCTTGATGGGTGCCGGGTCCAGCAGGTGGGTGCGTCCGGCGAGGGCCGGGTCCGGCGGGTGGCGAGTCTGGCGGGTGCCGGGTCCGGCGGGCGGGTGCGCTTGGAGGGTGCCGGGTCCAGCAGGTGGGTGTGTCTGGCGGGTGCCGGGTCTGGCGGGCGGGTGCGTCCGGCGGGGGCTTGCGGCTTGTGGGGCGGTCCGGGTGACGGTGTTGTCCACAGGGCGGGAGTTGTCCACAGGGGCTGACGCCTTTCGGCCGCCGGGCGGTACGGTCGGCACGAATTGATCGGCGAATCGATCGACGTACATGTGCGGGGGAGGCGGTCGCTGTGACCGGGGCCGGCGGAGAAGTGACGGGCGGGGCGGGCAGGTTGCCCAAGGTCAGGGGGTTCGCGGAGTGGCCCTCGGCGGGGTCGCCCAAGGCGGAGGGCAAGGCCCTGCGGACCGGTGTGCCGAGGGCCGCGCACGCCGCGCTCGACCTGGACGCCGGCCGCCCGGACGCGGTGGCCGCGGTCGAGGAGTCCAGCCGCGGCCGGCTCCCCGAGCTGACGCCGATACGGGTCGGCCGGATGGCGGCGACCCCCTTCGCGTTCCTGCGCGGCGCGGCGGGCCTGATGGGCCACGACCTGGCCCGCACCCCGATGACCCGGATCCGCGCGCAGATCTGCGGTGACGCGCACGCGGCCAACTTCGGTCTGTACGGGGACGCGCGGGGCGGTCTGGTCATCGACCTGAACGACTTCGACGAGACCGTCGCGGGGCCCTGGGAGTGGGACCTCAAACGGCTCGCCGCCTCGCTGGTCCTCGCGGGCCGGGTGGCGGGCGCCGACGAGGACACGTGCCGTGCGGCGGCCCTCGGCGCGGCGGCCTCCTACCGGCACACGATGCGGCTGCTGGCCAGGCTCCCGGCCCTGGACGCGTGGAACGCGATCGCCGACGAGGAGCTGGTCTCCCACGCCGACGCCCATGACCTGGTGGGCACCTTGCAGCGGGTCTCGGAGAAGGCGCGGGCCAACACGAGCGGGCGGTTCGCGGCGAAGTCGACCGAGCCGACCGAGGGCGGCGGCCGCCGTTTCGTGGACGCGCTGCCGGTGCTGCGCCGGGTGCCCGACGCGGAGGCGGCGGCGGTGGCCGCGTCCCTGGAGGAGTACCTGACCACGCTCTCCGAGGACCGTCACCCCCTGCTGGCCCGGCACGCGGTGCACGACGTCGCGTTCCGCATCGTCGGCACGGGCAGTGTGGGCACGCGCTCCTACGTCGTGCTGCTCCTCGACCACCGCGGTGAGCCGCTGGTGCTCCAGGTGAAGGAGGCCCGCGCGTCGGCCCTGGTCCCGCATCTGGCGACGGCCGGGTTCGACACCCCCGAGGCAGGGCACGAGGGGCGCCGGGTGGTGCTGGGCCAGAAGCGGATGCAGGTCGTCAGCGATGTCCTGCTGGGCTGGACGACCGTCGCCGGACTCCCCTACCAGGTGCGGCAGTTCCGCAACCGCAAGGGCAGCGTCGACCCGGCCGCGCTCGCCGCCGACCAGGTCGACGACTACGGGCGGATGACCGGTGCGCTCCTGGCGCGGGCCCACTCCCACAGCGCCGACCCGCGGCTGATCGCCGGCTACTGCGGCAAGAGCGAGGAACTCGACGAGGCGATCGCCACGTTCGCCGTCGCCTACGCCGACCTCACCGAGTCCGACCACGCGGACCTGGAGAAGGGCATCAAGGCGGGGCGGATCGCGGCGGAGACGGGGGTGTGAAGGGGGTGAGCGGCTGGTGAGGTACGTCGAACTCGGCGCGGCGGCGGTGTCGTCGTCGGGGAGGGCGACGGAGTCAGGGGGCGCGGCCGGGGTCCTGGACCCCGGGCCCTATCTGGCGGTGCTGCCCGAGCTGGCGGAGCGGCTGCCCCCGGGTGCCCGGGCCTTCGCCACCGACCCCGGGCACTACGCCTTCGGCGGCAAGCGGTGCGTGAAGGACCTCAGACCCGGCGAGGTCCGTCGTACCGGGGACGAGGCCGTCGAGATCCGCTTCGGCCACAACTGCTGGAAGCACGACGAGGACCCGGTCGTCCGCTACCGGGGCGTCGTCCGCTTCCAGGCCGACGTCCTCGGCGCCTGCGCCCTGGACGACCTCGGTGACGTCGTCCTCGACGAGATCCTTCCGCACCCCCACGGCTGCACCCACGAGATCGCCTGCCGTCCGGGCACCCTCGTCGTGGTCTGCCGGGACCTGGAGGCGGAGTGGACGCCGGCGGACTGCGCGCGGTCATGATCGGCGGGGCCGGCGGGCGGGTGTGTGGCCTACGCTGGTCGGGTGACGACCCCCGAAGCTGAGCAGCCGCGGCCCGAGGAGCGGCTGGAGCAGGCCGTGCGGGCCGCCGAGCAGGCGTTGATCGAGTTCGAGATAGCGGTGGAGACCTTCCGCGTCGAGGTCGAGAACTTCTCGCGGCTCCACCACCAGAAACTCGGCCCGATGTACGCCCGGCTCGACGAGCTGGACGCGCAGATAGCCGAGGCCCGGGCCGCCCGTACCGGCGATCCCGAGGATCTGCGCAAGGCGGAGGAGGCACGGGCCCGGGTGCTGCCGATGCCCGGCGTCGAGGAGCTGTTCCACGGCTGGATGGACGGCGAGGGCCTGTTCCCGGAGGCCGCGGCGATGCTCACGGACCAGACGGTGCGGCCCCCGGAGCGGGTGCGGCCCACCGAGGAGGCCCGCAAGCTCTACCGCGAGCTGGCCCGCAAGGCCCACCCGGACCTGGCGCAGGAGGAGGACGAGCGGGCCCGGCGCGAGGAGTTCATCACCCGGGTCAACGCCGCCTACGGCCGCGGTGACACGGCACAGCTCCGGGAGCTGGCCGAGGAGTGGGCGGCGGGACCGGCCCCCGCCGAGCGGCCTCCGACGCCCAGCGAGGAGCTGTACGCCCGGCTCGAATGGCTCTCCGGGCGCAAGGAGATGCTCACGCTGGTCGCCCGCGATCTGGAGGAGAGCGCCATCGGCTCCATGCTGCGGATGGCCCCGGACGACCCCGACGCCCTGTTGGCCGAGATCGCCGACAAGCTGCTCGCCGAGGTCGCCGAGAAGGAGGGCGAGCTGGCTCAGCTCGTCGGCTGAGCCGGGTCGGGTAGCGTCGGGGACATGAGTTTCGGAGCTGGTGTGCCCACGGTCGGGGTCGGTGACCTCAAGGACGACGACTTCCTGCTGGACGTCCGCGAGGACGACGAGTGGCGGACGGGCCACGCCGAGGGGGCCCTGCACATCCCCATCAGCGAGTTCGTCGCCCGCTACGGCGAGCTGACCGAGGCCGCGCCGCAGGACGGGCGGGTCCATGTGATCTGCCGTTCCGGTGGCCGTTCGGCGCAGGTCACGATGTATCTGGTGCAGCAGGGCATCGACGCGGTGAACGTCGACGGCGGGATGCAGGTCTGGCAGGCCGCGGGCCGCCCGGTCGTCCGGGACGACGGACAGCCCGGCTCGGTTCTGTAGTCCGGCCGACTGGGCAGCGGTCCTGCGCTCTGTGGCAGTCCGGCCGCTCTGTGGCGCTCCGGTCGCTCTGTGGTGGTCCGGCCGCGGACCGTCGCTCAGCCGAGGGGGTGGGCGGCCAGCAGATCGCCCAGGGCCTCCTCGTGCGCGGCGGCCGGTCCCAGCGACAGTTCCAGGTGCTTGGCCCAGGCGTGGTAGCGGTGCAGCGGATAGTCGACGTCGGCGCCGAACCCGCCGTGCAGATGCTGTGCGGTCTGCACGAGCCGCCGTACGCCCTCGGAGGCCCAGATCTTGGCGACGGCGACATCCCCGGAGACGGGCAGCGCGCCCGGCGCCCCGGAGGCGATCCGCCAGGCGGCCTGCCACAGGGTGACCTCCATGGCCCGCAGATCGACATAGCGGTCGGCGGCCTGTACGGCCACGGCCTGGAATGTGGCGATCGGGTGCCCGAACTGCTCCCGCTTCCCGGCGTACGCGCTGGTCATGTCCAGCACCCGTTCGCCCAGGCCCAGCGCCAGCGCGCAGGTGCCGGTGGTGAGCAGCGCCCGCAGCCGGTCCCAGGCGCCGTCGGCGGTGATCATGTCCCGGGCGGCGACCCGGGCCGCGTCCAGCCGCAGTTCGCCCAGCCGCTCGCCGGTGGTGGAGACCTGCGGCGCGAGCGCGGTCCCCTCCTGTCCGCGGGCCAGTACGGCGAGGACGCTGCGGTCGTCGCCGGTGCGTGCCGGTACGAGGAGGAAGTCGGCCTCGAAGGCCCAGGGCACCGCCGTCTGCACCCCGTCCAGCAGCCAGCCGCCGTCCGGGTCGGCGCCGTCCCGCCGGGCGGTCACCGCGAGTTCGGCGGCGTCGTGCCCGGTGCGGCCGTGGGCGGCGACGGTCAGCACGGTCTCGCCCCGCCCGGCGCGCGCGAGCAGCGCGGACCGCAGGTCCGGCCCGCCGTCGGCCTGGACGGCGGCCGCGGCGGCGCTGTGCTCCAGGAGCGGCACCCGGGCGAGCACCCGGCCGGCCTCGCGCAGCACCAGGCAGAGCGCGACGGCGTCCAGGCCGGCGCCGCCGTACTCCTCGGCCAGGAGCAGGCTCAGCAGGTCCGCGTCGGCGAGCCTGGCCCACAGCGTCCGGTCGAGGTCGTCGGCGACGGGGCGGCCCTGGGTGAGCGCGGGGCTGGGGACGCCGTCGGGCGCGACCTGGGCGAGCACCCCGCGCGCCGCCTCGGCCGCCGCCTGCTGCTCCTCGCTGAAGGTGAAGTCCACGGCCTGTCCTTCCGACGGGGACGCTGATCTGACGGTTCGTCAAGATAGAACAGGTTCTAGGAGAAGGGAACGGTCCGGAACGGCCCTCGGCGACGCGGAGGGCGTCGGCTCCGGCGTCGTAGGGTGTCCACCGCTGTGGACAAGCTCACGGCCCCGGGACGGCCGGTGGCACGGGGGAGGGCTGCGCCGAACGGGTGAGGGTGGGTACCGTTCGCGATTGCGCGGTGCGGCGGGACGACGAGACGCGGCGGCAAGACGACCGGAATCGGGGAACGGGGCGGAATGGACGCGTACGACTCAGGCTCGGACGTCTCTCGGGAGGCGGAGGCGGAGGAGGCGGCGGCACGGGAGCCGCAGGCGCCGCCCGCCCCCGAGGCCGTCCCGGACGCCTCCCCCGTCCCCTCCGGCGCGCCCGCCCCCGAGCCTCGTACCGGGGTCGCCGCGCTCTCGCCCCGCTACCAGATCGGCGCGGCGCTGGCGCTCGCGGTCGTCGCGGTCGCCGTCTGTGTCCATCTGGGCATGGTGTTCCTGCACGTCGCGCCCTCGAACACGGTCACCAAGACGCACGGCGAGGCGATCGACGACTGGATCTACCCGGAGTTCGAGCAGAACTGGAAGCTGTTCGCGCCCAATCCCCTCCAGCAGAACATCGCCGTCCAGGTCCGCGCCCAGATACGCACCGCGGACGGCGGCTCGCGCACCACCGGCTGGTACGACCTGTCCGCGCAGGACGGCCGGGCCATCGACGGCAATCTGGTGCCGAGCCACACCCAGCAGAACGAGCTGCGCCGCGCCTGGGACTTCTTCACCGCGAGCCATGACTCCGACAACCGCGCGGTCGGTGAGCGCGGGTCGCTCTCCGAGACGTATCTGCGCCGGATCGTGGTGCTGCGGCTGGAGCGCGGCGGCGCGAACGGCGCGGACGGGGTCGTCGAGCGTGTCCAGATCCGCTCCCGCACCCTCAATGTGCGGCCGCCGGAGTGGACCACGGAGAAGGTGTCGTCGCAGCCGGTGTTCCGGGTGCTGCCCTGGTGGTCGGTGCTGCCCGGCGAGGCCGAGGGGGACGCGAAGTGAACCGGTTCACCCTGACGGTGTCGGCGGCCATCGCCCGTGTCACCGAGTCGGCGCTCGGCCCGTACCAGAGCGCCATGATCCGTATCGGGTTCAGCGGGACCTGGCTGCTGTTCCTGCTGCGCGAGTTCATCCACCGCGGCGAGCTGTACGGCCCCGACGGCCCCTGGGGCTTCGACCTGGCCCGGCAGCTCGTCGACTCCAACGGGGCGTTCACGCTGCTGCTGTGGTCGGACGGCCGCGTCTGGTTCGAGGCCGTGTACGCGCTGGCGCTGCTGGCGAGCGCGGCGCTGCTGGTGGGCTGGCGGACCCGGACCATGTCGGTGCTGTTCATGGTGGGTGTGCTGTCGCTCCAGAACCGCAGTGTCTTCATGGGCGACGGCGGCGACAACGTCCTGCACCTCATGGCCGTCTACCTCGTGTTCACGCGCTGCGGCCGGGTCTGGTCGCTGGACGCGCGCCGGGAGCGCCGCGCGGCCGAGGCACGCGCGCGGGGCGAGAGGGTCACCGACCGGGTGGGTCCCGTGCTGTGGGTCGTCCTGGGGGCGGCGCTGGTCGCGCTGACCGGGACCGGCGGGCTCGACGGCGACCCGACCGTGCCGGTGCTGCTGTGGCTGGTGTGGGCCTCGCTCGGCGTGTGGTGGGCCGTCGGGCGGTGGGCGCGCTCGGACCAGCCGCGGATCCTGCTCGACGTGATCGGCAACATCCTGCACAACGGCGCCCTCGTCGTGATCATGGCGGAGGCGTGTCTGATCTACGCCACCGCCGGCTGGTACAAGATCCAGGGCTCGCGCTGGCAGGACGGCACGGCGGCGTACTACCCGCTCCAGCTCGACTACTTCTCCCCGTGGCCGTTCCTCGGCGATCTGCTGACGAGCAGCGGCACGATGGTGATGCTGGTGACGTACGGGACCGTGATCGCGCAGGTCGCCTTCCCGTTCACGCTGTTCAACCGGCGGGTGAAGAACGTCCTGCTGGCGGTGATGATGCTGGAGCACGCGGCGATCGCCGTGATCCTGGGGCTGCCGTTCTTCTCGCTGGCGATGATCGCGGCGGACGCGGTGTTCCTGCCGACACCGTTCCTGCGGCGGCTGGGCCGGTGGACGGCACGCGCGCGGGTGCTGGTGTTCGCACGGGACGGCGGCCGGGGTGCCGCCGCCACCGTGCCGGAACAGCGCTCGCCGCAGAGCCCCCGGCCGACGCACGTAGGCTTCGAGGCATGACCGACGCCCTCGACACCCTGGCGCGCTGGCGTGGGTCGGCGCACGGGTGCGTCCTGCTCGACGGCTTCCACACGCTCAAGCACGCGGTGCGCTTCGGCGCCGAGATCCCGGTGGCGGTCACCACGGACCGGCGGGCCGCGCTCGCCCTCGCCGACGAGCTGGCCCCCGACGTACGGCCCCGGCTGGACGCGCTGCTCACGGAGGTCCCGGAGGCGGTGTACGCGTCCCTGGTGGCCCGTCCGCACCCCACCGCGGTCGCCGCGCTCGCGGTACGCCCCGCCCGCGCGGCGCAGCTCGAACGGCTGGCCCGCCTCCCGCGCACTGCGCCGGTCGTGGTCCTCGACGACCCGCGCAACCTCGGCAACGCGGGCGCGGTCATCCGGCTGGCCGCCGGCTTCGGCGCGACCGGGGTGGTCACCACCGGCACGGTCGACCCCTGGCATCCGAACGTCGTACGCGGCGGGGCGGGCCTGCACTTCGCGACCACGGTGGAACGGCTGACCGTCGACGAACTGCCCCCGGGCCCGGTCTTCGCCCTCGACCCCGAGGGGGACGATCTCCGGGGCGTGAAACTCCCGGACGACGCGGTACTCGCCTTCGGCTCGGAACGCAGCGGCCTCTCCCCGGCCCTCCGCGCCCGCGCGGACCACCTCCTGTCCCTCCCGATGCGCCCCCAGGTCTCCAGCTACAACCTCGCCACGAGCGTGGCGATGACGCTGTACCACTGGAGTGCTTCCGGAGGCGCACCCGCGTAGGCGGCCCGCAGGCAGGTGTCACGCGTCCCGGCGTACCTCCACCACCCGGAAGCGGTTGGCCACGAAGGCGCCGTCGGTGAGGGCCGCGTTGGCTGCCGGGTTGCCGCCGGAGCCGTGGAAGTCGGAGAAGGCGGCCGTCTGGTTGACGTACACGCCGCCGGTGAGGTTGAGGGAGAGCTGGGCGGCCTCCTCCAGGCAGACCTCCTCGATCTCGCGCTCGACCTCGGGGTCGGTGGTGTACGCGCCGACCGTCATCGCGCCCTTCTCGCGGATCGTGCGCCGCAGCAGGGCGAGGGCGTCGGCCGGGGAGTCGACGGCGACGGCGAAGGAGACCGGGCCGAAGCACTCGTTCATGTAGGCGGCCTCGTCGTCCGGCTTGGCGCCGTCCAGCTTGACGATCACCGGGGTGCGCACGACCGCGTCCGGGAACTCCGGGTTGGTCACCTCGCGGGAGGCGAGCGCGACCTCGCCGAGGCTCGCGGCGGCCTCGATGCGGGCCTTGACGTCCGGGTTGACGATCGCGCCGAGCAGCGCGTTCGCGCGGGCGTCGTCGCCGAGCAGGCCGTCCACCGCGCGGGCGAGGTCGGTGACCACCTCGTCGTAGGTCTTCGGGCCCTGGTCGGTGCGGATGCCGTCGCGCGGGATCAGCAGGTTCTGCGGGGTGGTGCACATCTGGCCGCTGTAGAGGGACAGCGAGAACGCCAGGTTGGCGAGCATGCCCTGGTAGTTCGCGGTCGACTCCACCAGGACCGTGTTGACGCCGGCCTTCTCGGTGTAGACCTGCGCCTGGCGGGCGTTGGCCTCCAGCCAGTCGCCGAAGGCGGTCGAGCCGGTGTAGTCGATGATCTTGATCTCGGGGCGGGTGGCGAGGGTCTTCGCGATGCCCTCGCCGGGGCGCTCGGCGGCCAGCGCGACCAGGTTCGGGTCGAAGCCGGCCTCGGCCAGCACCTCGCGCGCGACCTGGACGGTCAGCGCGAGCGGCAGCACGGCGCGCGGGTGGGGCTTGACCAGGACCGCGTTGCCCGTGGCGAGGGAGGCGAACAGGCCCGGGTAGCCGTTCCACGTGGGGAAGGTGTTGCAGCCGATGAGCAGGGCGATCCCGCGCGGGACGGCCGTGAAGGTCTTGGTGAGGGCCAGCGGGTCGCGCTTGCCCTGCGGCTTGGTCCACTCTGCGGTGTCGGGCGTGCGGACCTGCTCGACGTACGCGTAGGCCACCGCCTCCAGGCCGCGGTCCTGCGCGTGCGGGCCGCCCGCCTGGAGCGCCATCATGAACGCCTGACCGGAGGTGTGCATGACCGCGTGCGCGAACTCGTGCGTCCGGTCGCTGATCCGCTTGAGGATCTCCAGACAGACCACCGCGCGCACCTCCGCGCCCGCGTCCCGCCAGGCCCGCTGTCCGGCCGCCATCGCGGGCAGCAGGACGTCCACGTCCGCGTGCGGATAGGTCACGCCGAGCGCTACGCCGTACGGGGAGACCTCGCCGCCGACCCAGTCGTCCGTGCCGGGCTGGCCGAGGTCGACGCGGGTGTTCAGCACCGCGTCGAAGGCGGCCTTGCCGGCCGCCGCGTCCAGGCTGCCGTTCTCCCCGTACGCCTTCGGGTGCTCGGGGTGGGGGGACCAGTACGCGCGCGTGCGGATCGCTTCCAGGGCCTGGTCGAGCGTGGGCCGGTGCTGGGCGATCAGATCGTGCGTGGTCAGTTCGGCGGCGGCCATGCGGGACCAACTCCTCGTCGTGAGAACTCTTCTTCGAGCCCATGACCAGGCGGAAACCTGGGCAGGAACCACCAGTCAGAGCTAGAGTAACCGAACGATCGGTCGGGACAAGGGGGCCTGCCGCATCTGTGGAAAACCCCGTGCGGGAGGATCGCGCACATGACAGCACTCGACCTCGCCGGCCCCGTGGCCGTCGTCGGCACCGGCACCATGGGCCAGGGCATCGCCCAGGTCGCGCTGCTCGCGGGCCACCTCGTACGGCTGTACGACACCGCCCCCGGCCGGGCCCGGGAGGCCGCCGACGCGATCGGCGCCCGGATCGACCGGCTCGTCGAGAAGAACCGTCTCACCACCGCCGACCGGGACGCGGCCCGCGCCCGGCTGCTGCCCGCCGAGGACCTCACCGACCTCGCGGACTGCGCCCTGGTCGTCGAGGCCGTCCTGGAGGAGCTGGGCGCCAAGCAGGACCTGTTCCGCGCCCTGGAGGACATCGTCGGCGAGGACTGTCTGCTCGCCACCAACACCTCCTCCCTGTCCGTCACGGCCGTCGGCGGCGCCCTGCGCAACCCGGGCCGCCTCGTGGGCCTGCACTTCTTCAACCCCGCCCCGCTGCTGCCGCTGGTCGAGGTCGTCTCCGGGTACGCCACCGACGTCTCCTCGGCCACGCGCGCGTACGAGACCGCCCGCGCCTGGGGCAAGACCCCCGTCGCCTGCGCCGACACCCCCGGTTTCATCGTCAACCGCATCGCGCGCCCCTTCTACGCCGAGGCGTTCGCCGTCTACGAGGCGCAGGGCGCCGACCCCGCCACCATCGACGCGGTGCTGCGCGAGTGCGGCGGCTTCCGGATGGGCGCCTTCGAGCTGACCGACCTGATCGGGCAGGACGTCAACGAGTCCGTCACCCACTCGGTGTGGCGGTCCTTCTTCCACGACGTGCGGTTCACGCCCTCGCTGGCCCAGCGCCGCCTGGTCGAGTCCGGCCGCCTCGGCCGCAAGAGCGGCCAGGGCTGGTACGACTACCGCGAGGGCGCCGAGCCCGCCGAGCCGCACACCGCCGAGCCCCGCCAGGCGCCCGCCTACGTGGTCGCCGAGGGCGACCTGGGCCCCGCGTCCGAACTGCTCGCGCTGATCCGCGAGGCGGGCATCCAGGTCCGCGAGGACGAGGAGGACCACGGCACCCGGCTGGTGCTCCCCGGCGGCGGCCAGTTGACGCTCGCCGACGGCCAGACGTCCGTCGAGTTCCGCGACGTCGTCTACTTCGACCTCGCCTTCGACTACCGCAAGGCCACCCGCATCGCCCTCTCCGCCTCCCAGGACACCTCCGCGCAGACCCTCTCCGAGGCGATCGGCCTGTTCCAGGCGCTCGGCAAGGACGTCAGCGTCATCGGCGACGTCCCCGGCATGATCGTCGCCCGCACGGTCGCCCGGATCGTCGACCTCGCGCACGACGCCGTCGCCAAGGGCGTCGCCACCGAGGAGGACATCGACACCGCGATGCGCCTCGGTGTGAACTACCCCCTGGGCCCCTTCGAATGGAGCCGCCGGCTGGGCCGCACCTGGGCCTGCTCGCTCCTCGACGATCTGCACGAGCGCGACCCGTCCGGCCGCTACGCGCCCTCCCTGGCGCTGTACCGGCACTCCTACGCCACCGAGAAGCGGGAGGGCGCCTCGTGACCACCGCCAAGCGCGACACCTACACCCCGGAGACGCTGCTCTCCGTCGCCGTCCAGGTGTTCAACGAGCGCGGCTACGACGGCACGTCCATGGAGCACCTCTCCCGGGCGGCCGGCATCTCCAAGTCGTCGATCTACCACCATGTCTCCGGCAAGGAGGAGCTGCTGCGCCGGGCGGTCAGCCGCGCCCTGGACGGTCTCTTCGGGATCCTCGACGAGGAGCCCGCGCGCACGGGACGGGCCGTGGAGCGCCTGGAGTACGTGGTGCGCCGCATGGTCGAGGTCCTCATCGGCGAGCTGCCCTATGTGACGCTGCTGCTGCGGGTGCGCGGCAACACCGACACCGAGCGGTGGGCCCTGGACCGGCGCCGCGACTTCGACCACCGGGTCGCCGACCTGCTGCGGGCGGCCGCCGACGAGGGGGACGTGCGCGGCGACGTGGAGGTGCGGCTCGCCACCCGGCTGGTCTTCGGGATGATCAACTCGATCGTGGAGTGGTACCGGCCCGGCGGCCGCGGCATGGTCGAGAAGGACGTGGCCGACGCGGTGACCCTGCTGGTCTTCGCGGGCCTGCGCACCCAGCACTGAGTCCCCCGGGGGCCTCAGCCCTGCGGTTCCAGGTCCTCCTCCTCGAACACCAGCAGGGTGCGGGTGCTGAGCACCTCCGGGATGGCCTGGAGCCGGGTGAGCACCACCTCGCGCAGCGCGCGGTTGTCCGGTGTGTGCACCAGCAGCAGCACGTCGAAGTCGCCGCCCACCAGGGCGATGTGCGAGGCGCCGGGCAGCAGCCGCAACTGCTCGCGCACCGTCCGCCAGGAGTTCTGCACGATCTTCAGCGTGATGTACGCGCTCGTGCCCTGCCCGGCCCGCTCGTGGTTCACCCGGGCGCCGAAGCCGCGGATCACGCCGTCCTCGATGAGCCGGTTGATGCGCGCGTAGGCGTTGGCGCGCGAGACGTGCACCCGCTCGGCGACCGACCGTATGGAGGCCCGGCCGTCCGTCTGGAGCATCTGGAGGATGTCCTGATCGATGGCGTCCAGCGGCCTCGGCGGCGGCGCCACGGCCGCGCTCTCGGGCTCCGGGGCCATGGGGTCCTCGGCCATTTGTTCAGGTGCCATGTCCCCCCGCCTCTCCGCCATGGACGTACTGCGTCCATCTCAGGCTGTGGAGAACCGTTTGTCCACAGCCTGAGGGCGCCTGTAGCCAAAATGTGCCGACGACCGAACAATCGGTAGGTGAGGCGGGTCACAGGCGACACGTCTCGTAGCCATCGCCCGAGGAGGTGCCGTCATGACGGTCATGGAGCAGCGGGGCGCTTACCGGCCCACCCCGCCGCCCGCCTGGCAGCCGCGCACGGATCCCGCGCCGCTGCTGCCGGACGCCGAACCCCGTCGCGTCCTCGGCACCGAGGCGGCCGCGCAGACCGACCCCGAGCTGCTGCGGCGGCTGTACGCCCAGGTGGTGCTGGGCCGCCGTTACAACGCGCAGGCCACCGCCCTCACCAAGCAGGGCAGACTCGCCGTCTACCCGTCCAGCACCGGCCAGGAGGCCTGCGAGGTCGCCGCCGCGCTGGTCCTGGAGGAGCGCGACTGGCTCTTCCCCAGCTACCGCGACACGCTCGCCGTCGTCGCACGCGGCGTGGACCCCGTCGAGGCCCTCACCCTGCTGCGCGGCGACTGGCACACCGGCTACGACCCGTACGAGCACCGGGTGGCCCCCCTGTGCACCCCGCTGGCCACCCAGCTCCCGCACGCCGTGGGCCTCGCCCACGCCGCCCGCCTCAAGGGCGACGACGTGGTCGCGCTGGCCATGGTCGGCGACGGCGGCACCAGCGAGGGCGACTTCCACGAGGCGCTGAACTTCGCCGCCGTCTGGCAGGCCCCGGTGGTCTTCTTCGTCCAGAACAACGGCTTCGCGATCTCCGTACCGCTCGCCAAGCAGACCGCTGCCCCCTCCCTGGCCCACAAGGCCGTCGGGTACGGCATGCCGGGCCGCCTGGTCGACGGCAACGACGCCGCCGCCGTCCACGAGGTGCTCTCCGAGGCCGTCCGGCGCGCGCGGGAGGGCGGCGGACCCACCCTGGTGGAGGCCGTCACCTACCGCATCGAGGCCCACACCAACGCCGACGACGCGACCCGCTACCGCGGGGAGTCCGAGGTCGAGACCTGGCGCGAGCACGACCCGATCCTGCTGCTGGAGCGCGAACTGACCGCGCGCGGGCTGCTCGACGAGCAGGCCAAGGAGGCCGCGCGGGAGGCCGCCGAGACGATGGCGGCCGACCTGCGTGCCCGGATGAACCAGGACCCCGCCCTCGACCCGGCGGACCTGTTCGCCCACGTCTACGCCGAGGAAACCCCCCACCTGCGCGAACAGCGTGCCCTGCTGCGCGCCGAGCTCGACGCCGAAGCCGAACCGGAAGGCGGCCACCGATGACGACCGTCGCCCTCAAGCCCGCGACCATGGCACAGGCCCTCACCCGCGCCCTGCGCGACGCGATGGCCGCCGACCCGTCCGTGCACGTCCTGGGCGAGGACGTGGGCACCCTCGGCGGCGTCTTCCGGGTCACCGACGGACTCGCCAAGGAGTTCGGCGAGGACCGCTGTACCGACACCCCGCTCGCCGAGGCGGGCATCCTCGGCACCGCCGTGGGCATGGCCATGTACGGTCTGCGCCCGGTCGTGGAGATGCAGTTCGACGCCTTCGCCTACCCGGCGTTCGAGCAGCTCATCAGCCATGTCGCCCGGATGCGCAACCGCACCCGCGGCCGGATGCCCCTCCCGATCACCGTCCGCGTCCCCTACGGCGGCGGCATCGGCGGCGTCGAGCACCACAGCGACTCCTCCGAGGCGTACTACATCGCCACCCCGGGCCTGCACGTCGTCACCCCCGCCACGGTCGCCGACGCCTACGGCCTGCTGCGCGACGCGATCGCCTCCGACGACCCGGTGGTCTTCCTCGAACCCAAGCGCCTGTACTGGTCCAAGGACACCTGGAACCCCGAGGACCCGCAGACCGTCGACCCGATCGGCCGCGCCGTGGTGCGCCGCCCGGGCCGCAGCGCCACCCTGATCACGTACGGCCCCTCGGTCCCCGTCTGCCTCGAAGCCGCCGAGGCGGCCCGTGCCGAGGGCTGGGACCTGGAGGTCGTCGACCTGCGCTCCCTGGTGCCGTTCGACGACGAGACGGTCGCCGCCTCGGTCCGGCGGACCGGCCGCGCGGTCGTCGTCCACGAATCGGGCTCCTTCGGCGGCCCGGGCGGGGAGATCGCGGCCCGCGTCACGGAGCGCTGCTTCCACCATCTGGAGGCGCCGGTGCTGCGTGTCGCCGGGTTCGACATCCCCTACCCGCCGCCGATGCTGGAGCGCCACCACCTGCCCGGCGTCGACCGCATCCTGGACGCCGTGGCACGGCTTCAGTGGGAGGCGGGCAACTGATGGCACAGGTCCTGGAGTTCAAGCTGCCCGACCTCGGCGAGGGGCTCACCGAGGCGGAGATCGTGCGCTGGCTGGTCCAGGTCGGCGACGTCGTCGCCGTCGACCAGCCGGTCGTCGAGGTCGAGACGGCCAAGGCGATGGTCGAGGTGCCCTGCCCCTACGGCGGTGTCGTCACCGCCCGCTTCGGCGAGGAGGGCACCGAACTGCCAGTCGGCGCCCCGCTGATCACGGTCGCGGTCGGCTCGGGCACCGACGGCGGCGAGCCCGGCGCGTCCGAGGGCTCGGGCAACGTCCTCGTGGGGTAC
Source organism: Streptomyces antibioticus (assembly GCF_002019855.1). Lineage (NCBI taxonomy): Bacteria > Bacillati > Actinomycetota > Actinomycetes > Kitasatosporales > Streptomycetaceae > Streptomyces > Streptomyces antibioticus. The sequence goes on from NZ_CM007717.1 coordinate 4,489,437, forward strand.
GGCACCTCGGAGGCACCCGCGCGCAGGCGCCGGGTCCGGCCGACGGCACCGGCGGTCCCCAAGGCCGCCGCTCCCGCCGCACCCACGGCACCCGCCCCGACCGCCGTTCCCGCCGCCTCCGACGGCCCCGTGCCCGTGATCTCGCCCCTGGTGCGCCGGCTCGCCCGTGAGAACGGTCTGGACCTGAAGGAGCTTCAGGGCACCGGCCCCCAGGGCCTGATCCTGCGCGCGGACGTCGAGAACGCCCTGCGCGCGGCCGTCACCGAGGAGCGCCCCGCACCGGCGCCCGCGCCCGCCGCCCCGGCCACCCTCTCCGGCACCGCCGGGTCCTCCGCCCTCACCGAGGGCCGCAGGGTGCCGCTCAAGGGCGTGCGGGGTGCCGTCGCGGACAAGCTCTCCCGCAGCCGCCGGGAGATCCCGGACGCCACCTGCTGGGTGGACGCCGACGCCACCGAGCTGATGCGCGCCCGCGCCGCCATGAACGCCACCGGGGGGCCGAAGATCTCGCTGCTCGCGCTGCTGGCCCGGATCTGCACCGCCGCCCTGGCCCGGTTCCCCGAGCTGAACTCCGCGGTCGACGTGGCGGCCAAGGAGATCGTCCAGTTCGACCATGTGCACCTCGGCTTCGCGGCGCAGACCGACCGGGGGCTCGTCGTCCCCGTCGTCCGTGACGCGCACGCCCGGGACGCCGAGGGACTCACCTCCGAGTTCGCCCGGCTCACCGAGGCGGGCCGGGCCGGACGCCTCACGCCCGCCGAGCTGACCGGCGGGACGTTCACGCTGAACAACTACGGCGTGTTCGGCGTCGACGGCTCCACGCCGATCATCAACCACCCCGAGGCGGCCATGCTCGGCGTGGGCCGGATCATCCCCAAGCCGTGGGTGCACGAAGGCGAACTGGCCGTCCGTCAGGTCGTCCAGCTCTCGCTCACCTTCGACCACCGGGTCTGCGACGGCGGCACGGCCGGCGGCTTCCTGCGGTACGTGGCGGACTGCGTCGAACAGCCGGCGGTGCTGCTGCGCACCCTGTGACCGCCCGCCCCGGGTGACACGGGTCCCCGCGTTCCCTGTGATCGAGGGGGCCCGCATACTCGGGGGGTGACCTCGTACGAGCACTCCGCCGCCCCGTACGCCCCGTACGACGCCGTCGTGCTCGCAGGCGGCGGGGCGCGGCGGCTCGGCGGCGCCGACAAGCCGGGCGTGCGGGTCGGCGGGCGTGCCCTGCTCGACCGGGTGCTCGCCGCCTGCGCCGACGCCCGCACCACCGTCGTGGTCGCCGACCCCCGGCCCACCTCCCGCCCCGTGCGCTGGGCCCGCGAGGACCCGCCGGGCGCGGGTCCCGTCGCCGCTCTCGACGCGGGGCTGCGCCGCACCGGCGCCGACGACGTCCTCGTCCTCTCCGCCGACCTGCCCTTCCTCGCGGCGCCGACCGTACGGCGGCTGCTGGAGACGCTGCGCTCCGGCGGGGCCGAGGGCGCGCTGCTCACCGACGCCGACGGCCGCGACCAGCCGCTCGTCGCCGCGTACCGCACGGCGGCCCTGCGCCGCGAACTGGCGGCGCTCGCCGCCGCGGCCGGGAACCTCACGGGTCTGCCGCTGCGCCGGCTGACCGCCGGGCTCGATCTCACGCGCGTCCCCGACCCCGTCGCGTCCTTCGACTGCGACACCTGGGACGACATCGCCACCGCCAGGACACGGATCAGGGAGCATGGCCACGTGTTGGATGAATGGATCTCCGCAGCCAAGGACGAGCTGGGCCTCGACCTCGACGTCGACATCAAGGTCCTGCTGGACCTGGCCCGCGACGCCGCCCACGGCGTGGCCCGGCCCGCCGCCCCGCTGACCACCTTCCTGGTCGGCTACGCCGCCGCCCGGGCCGGGGGCGGCCCCGAGGCGGTCGCCGAGGCCGCCCGCAAGGCCGCCGCACTGGCCCAGCGCTGGGCGGCGGAGGCCGAGCAGGAGAAGGCCGGGAAGCCCGAGAAGGCCGAAGGGTCCGAGAAGGACTCCGGCGCCGGTGCCCCGGGACCGGACGCCGGATGAGCGCCCGCGGGCTCCGGCAGGACCGCGCCGCCGACGACGACCGGGGTACCCGGGACACCCGGGAGGCCGACGATCTCGACGTCGAGGAGGTGCTGGCCCTGGTGAAGGACCGCGACGCCCCGGAGCCCGCGCACCCCGAGGAGCCGGCCGCCCGCACCCCGGACCGCGCGGCACCCCCCGCCCCGCCCGAGCACCGGCACCGGGCCACCCCCTGGCCCGAGGCCCGGACGATCGCCGCCCGAGCCGTCCGCGGCCCCCGGGCCCATGTGTCCGTGACCCTCGCCGACGCCCTCGGCCTCGTCCTCGCCGCCCCGCTGACCGCCCTCACCGACCTGCCCTCCTTCGACACCTCCGCGATGGACGGCTGGGCGGTCGCGGGGCCCGGCCCCTGGCGGGTCCGGGACGAAGGGGTGCTGGCCGGGAGCGCGGCCCCCGCGCCGCTCGCCGACGGCGAGGCCGTGGGGATCGCCACCGGGGCCCGGATCCCGGCGGACACCACCGCCGTCCTGCGCAGCGAGCACGGCCGCACCGACGACCAGGGCCGGCTGCACCCCACCCGGGACATGAGCCACGGCCAGGACATCCGCTCCCGGGGCCAGGAGTGCCGCAGCGGGGACCGGCTGCTGCCCGCCGGGGCGGTGGTGACCCCGGCGGTGCTCGGCCTCGCCGCGGCCGCGGGCTACGACACCCTGGCCGCCGTACCGCGTCCCCGGGTCGAGGTGCTGGTCCTCGGCGACGAGCTGCTCACCGAGGGGCGTCCGCACGACGGGCTCATCCGGGACGCGCTCGGGCCGATGCTGCCGCCGTGGCTGCGGGCGCTGGGCGCCGAGGTCGTCGCCGTACGCCGGCTCGGCGACGACGCGAAGGCCCTGCACCGGGCCGTCACCGCGTCCACCGCCGATCTGGTCGTCACCACCGGGGGCACCGCGTCCGGCCCCGTCGACCATGTCCACCCCACGCTGCGCCGGATCGGCGCCGAGCTGCTCGTCGACGGCGTCAAGGTGCGCCCCGGCCACCCGATGCTGCTGGCCCGCATCGGGGACGGCCGGCACCTGGTCGGGCTGCCCGGCAACCCCCTCGCGGCCGTCTCCGGGCTGCTGACGCTCGCGGAGCCGCTGCTGCGCACCCTGGCCGACCGTCCGGCTCCGGAGCCCTACACGCTGCCCCTGCGGGACGCGGCGCACGGTCACCCGCACGACACCCGGCTCGTTCCCGTCGCCCTCGGGGGCGACCATGCGGTGCCGCTGCGCTACAACGGCCCCGCCATGCTCCGGGGCATCGCGGCGGCGGACGCCCTCGCGGTCGTTCCGCCGGGCGGCGCGCGGGCGGGTCAGGAGGCGGAGATCCTCGATCTGCCGTGGGCCACGGCGGGGGTCGACGCGTGTTTCACGTGAAACCGTTTCACGTGAAACACACGCGATTGCCGCATTCCACCGCCGTTCCGGGCGTCACACCGGCTCACACCGGCTCCACGACCGCCGTCGCCCGGCTGACCGTGATCACCCGGTCGCCGTGCTGGAGCTTGGTGAGCCGGGGGTCGGCGTAGTCCAGGAGCTGCTTGCCCCGGACCACCGCGACCACCAGATCGGCGCAGGCGCGCGGGGCCTGGCCCAGCTCCGCCTTGGTGACGGGGCGTTCGACGATGTCCAGGCCGCTGCCGAGGGTCATCAGGTTCTCCAGGGTGCGCGCCACGGTCGGGCTGATCATCGAGACGCCGAGCAGCCGGCCGGCCGAGCTGGAGCTGGTGACCACGGTGTCCGCGCCGGACTGCTTGAGCAGCGGCACGTTCTCGTCCTCGCGGGCGGCGACGACGACGGTCGCGCGCCGGTTGAGCTGCCGGGCGGTGAGGGTGACCAGCGCCGCCGTGTCGTCGCGCTGCGGGGCGACGATCACCCGGGAGGCGTGCTGGACCTCCGCCTTCAGCAGGGTGTCCGACCGGGTGGCGTCCCCGATGACGGCCACCAGACCGGCGTCGCCGGCCAGCTCGGCGACCTTGCGCTGGGCGTCCACGACCACGATCTGGTCCTTGGGGATGCCCTGTCCCACGAGCGTCTCGATCGCGTGCCGGCCCTTGGTGCCGTAGCCGACGACCACGATGTGGTTGTACGTGCGGGTCCGCCAGCGGTGTACGCGGACCTGCTGGCGGGTGCGCTCGGTGAGCACTTCGAGGGTGGTGCCGACCAGGATGATCAGGAAGACCACGCGCAGCGGGGTGATGACGAGGATGTTGATCAGCCGGGCCGTGTCGCTGACGGGGGTGATGTCGCCGTAGCCGGTGGTGGAGAGTGTGACCGTGGCGTAGTAGGCGGCGTCGAGGAAGTCGACCGAGCCGTCGGAGCTGTCGTTGTAGCCGCCGTGGTCGATGTAGACGATCAGTGTGGTGACGGCCAGCACCAGCAGGGCGATGGCGAGCCGGCGCAGCACCTGCTGGAGCGGCGGGGTGGTCGTGGTGACGGGCATCGTGATGGAGCGGCCCGCCTCGGCGTCGTCCCGGGCCTCGACGCGCGAGCGGTACCAGAGGGACCGGAAGAGGGAGAGCCTGGCCCTACTGGCAGGGTGTCGTTCGTGGTCCTTCATCGCGTGCCCCCTGGGGTGTCGTTCCTGTCGATGGGCACCATGGAGTCCGGCGGGTCTCGTGTGCCCGATCAGAAGTGTCGCCCAGTACCCCGGAGGTCCCCTTGCGTGACCACACCGTCGTTGTCGGCTTCGGTACGAAAGGCCGGTCCGCGATCAGGACCGCCTGTGCCTCGGGGCTGAGCAAGGACCAGGTCGTCGTGATCGACCCGAGCGCCAAGATGGTCGAGGCGGCGACGGCCGAGGGGTACGAGGGCGTGGTCGGCGACGCCACCCGCAGCGATGTGCTGCGCAAGGCGGAGGTGCAGCGTGCGGGGCGGATCGTGATCGCGACCCAGCGCGACGACACGGCCGTCCTGGTGGCGCTGACGGCCCGCCAGCTCAACCCGAACGCCAAGATCGTGGCGGCGGCGCGGGAGGAGGAGAACGCTCCGCTGCTGAAGCAGTCCGGCGCCGACGAGGTCATCACCAGCGCCGGCGCGGCGGGCCGGCTGCTCGGGGTGTCCGTGCTCAGCCCGGCCGCCGGGCTGGTCATGGAGGACCTGATACAGCAGGGCAACGGCCTCGACCTCGTCGAGCGGCCCGTCACCAAGGCCGAGACCGGGCGCGGGCCGCGCGAGACGGAGGACCTGGTGGTGAGCGTCGTCCGCGGCCACCGGATCCTCGCCTACGACGACCCCGCCATCGGGGTGCTGGAGCCGACCGACCGGCTGGTGACGATCGTGCGGGTCGGGGAGGGCTCCAACTCCCGGGGCCCCGCCATCCGCGGGGTGCCGCCGCTGCCCCCGGCCTGAGCGGGCGGGCCGGGGGCGGCGGGTGGGGCCGGTCGGCGCTACTTGCGGTTGTAAAGCCGCATCGTCAGCGGTCCGAAGACCAGGATGAGCACCCCGGCCCACCCCAGCGACCAGGCGACCTCGGTGCCCGGCCAGTCGCCCGCCATCAGCCCCCGCACCGCCGACGACAGATGCGTGATCGGGCTGTTGTTGACGAACGCCTGGAGCCAGCCCGGCATGGTGCGGGGGTCGACGAACACATTGGACAGGAACGTCAGCGGGAAGATCACCATCATGCTGACGCCCATCACGGACTTCTCGCTGCGCAGCATCAGCCCGAACATCGTCCAGATCCACGAGAACGCGAAGGAGAAGGCGATCAGCAGGGCGATCCCGGCGACCACGCCCATGAACCCGCCGTCCGGCCGGTAGCCGAGGATCATGCCGACGACGAGCATCACGACGGACGCGATCGTGTAGCGCAGCATGTCGCCGAGGAGATAGCCGACCATCGTCGACGGCCGCCAGATGGGCAGCGAGCGGAACCGGTCGAAGACGCCCTTCTCGATGTCGGTGTTCACCGAGACACCGGTGTACATGGTGATCATCACGACCGACATCACGAGGATGCCCGGCAGCAGGAACTGGATGTACTCCTCCGGGGAGCCGGCCAGAGCGCCCCCGAACAGGTACGTGTACATCAGCACCATCATGATCGGGAACGCCGTGACGTCGAAGAGCTGCTCCGGCACGTGCTTGATCTTGAGGACGGCGCGCCAGCCGAAGGTCAGCGAGGTGGACAGCGCGCTCGGGCGGGCGGGCCGTTCGGCCGTCAGCAGGAGCGCGGCCAGCGACTCGGTGCTGACGGGGGCGAGGTCCTGGGCTTCCGTGGTCTTCGTCGCGGTGCTCATGCCGCCACCCCGTCCTTCGTGGAGTCGGAATCGGTGTCCTGGCCGGTGCCTGCGCTCGTGTCATGGCCGGTGAGGGCGAGGAACACCTCGTCCAGGCTGGGCTGGCCGAGCGAGAAGTTGTCGACGACCACCCCGGCCCGGGCCAGTTCGCCGAGCGCCCGTGCGGCCTGCTCGGCCGCCGTGTCCTGGGCGGACGCGCCCAGCCGCGCGGTCAGCGCCACCGGGTCCGGGTCCGGCTGGACGTCCGCGTCCAGGGCCAGCCGCAGCACCTGTTCGGCCGCCTGGCGCTGGTCGGCGCGGCGCAGCCGCAGATGGACGGAGCCGGCGCCGACGGACGCCTTCAGCTCGCCCTTGGTGCCCTCGGCGATCACCTTGCCCCGGTCGATCACGGCGATCCGGGAGGCGAGCTGGTCGGCCTCGTCCAGATACTGCGTGGTGAGCAGCACGGTGGTGCCCTGCGCGACCACCGCCCGCACGATGTCCCACACCTGGTTGCGGCTGCGCGGGTCGAGTCCGGTGGTCGGCTCGTCCAGGAAGAGCAGATCGGGCGTACTCAGGATGGACGCGGCGATGTCGATACGGCGCCGCATACCGCCCGAGTAGTGCTTGACCTGCTTTGCGGCCGCGTCCGTCAGCCCGAAGGCCGCCAGCAACTGCGCGGACCGCTCCCGGGCCGCCTTCTTGCCGTGGCCCAGAAGCCGGGCGAGGAGGATCAGGTTCTCGGTGCCGGTGAGGTCCTCGTCGACGGAGGCGTACTGGCCGGTGAGGCTGACGCGGCCGCGCACCTCGTCGGCCTCGTGCACCACGTCGTGGCCGAAGACCTGTGCCTGGCCGCCGTCGGGCCGCAGCAGGGTGGCGAGCATCTTCACGGTGGTGGTCTTCCCTGCGCCGTTCGGGCCCAGGACGCCGTAGACCGTGCCGGCGGGCACGGCGAGGTCCACGCCGTCCACCGCCCTGGTCTCGCCGAACGTCTTGACCAGACCGGCCGTCTCGATGGCCAGGCCGGCGGTGTGCTGGCTCATGGTGAGGTGTCCTTCCGCGTTCACGGGCCCTTCCGCGTTCATGGGCTACGCATGGGGAGACCTTTACCGTCGCCCGAACTCATCGGTGATCGCACGTCGTTTTCCTCGGAAATCCCGCCGGGGAGGTCGGCGCCGCCGCCGGGGGAGGGGGATAGCGTCCCTCTCATGCATGCGATCACGATTCCCGAACCTGGTGGACCCGAGGCGCTGGTGTGGGACGAGGTCCCCGATCCCGTTCCCGGCGAGGGCGAGGTGCTGGTCGAGGTGGCGGCCGGCGCAGTGAACCGCGCCGACATCCTCCAGCGGCAGGGCCGCTACGACCCGCCGCCGGGCGCCTCCCCCTACCCCGGTCTGGAATGCTCCGGCCGGATCGCCGCGCTCGGCCCCGGGGTGTCCGGCTGGAGCGTCGGCGACGAGGTGTGCGCGCTGCTCTCGGGCGGCGGCTACGCCGAGAAGGTCGCCGTCCCGGTGGGGCAGCTCCTGCCGGTGCCCGAGGGCGTCGGCCTGGTCCGGGCCGCCGCGCTGCCCGAGGTGACCTGCACGGTCTGGTCGAACGTCTTCATGGTCGCCCACCTGCGCCCCGGCGAGACGCTGCTGGTGCACGGCGGGTCCAGCGGCATCGGCACCATGGCGATCCAGCTCGGCAAGGCGGTCGGCGCGCGGGTCGCGGTCACCGCGGGCACCAAGGAGAAGCTGGACCGCTGCGCCGAGCTGGGCGCGGACATCCTGATCAACTACCGCGAGCAGGACTTCGTCGCCGAGCTGAAGGCGGCCACCGACGGCGCGGGCGCCGACGTCATCCTCGACAACATGGGCGCGTCCTACCTCGACCGCAACGTCCGCGCGCTGGCCGTCAACGGGCGGCTCGCGATCATCGGCATGCAGGGCGGCATCAAGGGCGAGCTGAACATCGGCGCCCTCCTCGGCAAGCGGGCCGCGATCAGCGCGACCTCGCTGCGGGCCCGGCCGCGGGACGAGAAGACGGCGATCGTCGCGGCCGTACGCGAACACGTGTGGCCGCTGATCGACGCGGGCCGGGTGCGTCCCGTCGTCGACCGTGAGATCCCGCTGCCCGACGCGGCCACCGCGCACCGGGTCGTGGAGGAGAGCGGCCATGTGGGCAAGGTGCTGCTGGTCGCGCCGTAGGCCCCGTCCCGCCTGCCCCGCGGGGGCCCCTTCGGGCGACGACGGGACTGTGAGGACAGGGCCCTGGCGGCAGAGGCCGGGGCCCGGTGTCAGCCGCGGCGCAGCCGCAGGCCGGCGAGGCCGAGGGCGAGGCCGGAGCCGATGAGGACCAGCCCGCTGCCCAGCGGAAGGATCCGCAGCACGGGCCCCTCGGCGGCCCGCTGCCCCTGTGTGCCGGCCTGCCGCATGCCGCCGTCGCCGCCGTCCTCGGCGGACGGGGAGGCGACGGGGGCCACGGCGGCGTCGGGGACGGAGTCCGGATCGGCGTCGGCTTCGGCGTCGGGGTCGTAGTCGGGGTCGGACTCCGTGTCCGTCTCCGCCTGCGCCTCCCCCTCGGCTTCCACCTCGGCTTCCTCCTCCGCCTCTTCCTGCTCCGCGGCCTCCTCCTCGTCCGTCTGTTCTTCGTCGGCCTCACGCCCCGGCCGCATCCGGCCCTCCCCCGCGCGGCTGCCGGCGCGGTCGGGGGAGGGCGAGGCCGACGGCGAGGTGCTGCCGGACGCCGAGACGGACGGAGACGCCGATGCCGACACGGACGCCGACGGGGGCAGTGTCACCGCTCCGCACGACGCGCCCCCGGTGAACGGCGCCGCGACGATCACCCCCACCACGCACAGTCCCTGCCGCCATGGAGTCACGTCCGTGACCCCCTCCCGGTGTCCCGTCGCCCAGAAAAGACGCCACAAGCCTCACATCAGGGATATTCACCCGCATCCGGGACTGCGCCGAACGGAAGCCGGACGGAAGCCGGGACGGAAACGGTGGATCACCCTCCACAGGGGGCACCACGGTGATGAGGTGGACGCGTGCGAGAGAATGGCGGCATGGAGATGCCGAGGAACGATAGGTCGCCGGAGAACGCCCAGAGGATCCTGGTCGTCGGCCAGGACGGCATGGCGCTCGGCGGCGTCGACGCCGACGAGGACTCCCGTGAGATTCCGGTGACGGAGCAGGTCGAGCAGCCGGCGAAGGTCATGCGGATCGGCAGCATGATCAAGCAGTTGCTGGAGGAGGTGCGCGCGGCTCCCCTGGACGAGGCGAGCCGGGCCCGGCTCAAGGAGATCCACTCCAGCTCGGTGAAGGAGCTGGAGGACGGCCTGGCGCCGGAGCTGGTCGAGGAGCTGGAGCGGCTCTCCCTGCCGTTCAACGAGGACTCCACGCCGAGCGACGCCGAACTGCGGATCGCGCAGGCCCAGTTGGTCGGCTGGCTGGAGGGTCTCTTCCACGGCATCCAGACCACGCTGTTCGCCCAGCAGATGGCCGCGCGTGCCCAGTTGGAGCAGATGCGGCGCGCGCTGCCGCCGGGCGTCGGCGGCGAGGGCGGCGACGACCCGCGCACGGGCGGCCGTTCGGGCGGACCGTACCTCTAGGACGCCATACCTCCAGGACGCCATACCTCCAGGACAAGGAAAGGCCCGGCGGACGACCGCCGGGCCTTTCGCCTGTGCGGATCTGTCTAGCCCGGGTTGCCCGTCGACACGCTCAGCTCGATGTTCGGCATGCTCTCGGGGTCCACGTCCGTTCCGGCCGACGGGAACTGGTTCATGACCGCTCCCTCGCCGTACGTGTTCTCGTCCATGTACTTGATGTCGACGTTCCACCCCGCGGCCTGGTAGCACTCCTTGACCGAGTCGATGTACTTGAACTTGAAGTTCGGCATCCGGATCTTGTCGGGGTCGTTGTACGACTCCGTCGGCTCGGAGCACTCGGTCGACTCGATCGTCTTGGACGTGTCCGGGCCGCGGTACCCCGCCGCCTTCGTCGCCGACGCGGAGGCGCTGGTGTCGCCGCCCTTGCCGCCGCCCCCGTTGTCGGAGTCGTCGCCGTTGGCCGCGAGGCTGCCGATCAGCGCGCCGACCGTCACCACCGCGACCAGCACCGAACCGACGACGACCTGCTTGGTGCCCTTGCGCGGGCCGCCGCCCGGGGACACCGAGGTCGGCGGCTGCGGGCCCAGGTTGTACCCGGGAGGCGTGTGCGGGCCCTGCTGGTGGCCGTAGCCCGGCGTGGGCGTCTGGTAGCCGCCCTGCTGCGGGTAGCCGTAGGAGGGCGCCGGGGCCGGGGTGCCGTACGGGTTCGGGGTCGGGGGCTGCGGGTACGGCGTGTGGACGCCGTTCGCCGGCGGCGGGGTGCTCTGGCCGACCGGCGGGAACACCGCGGAGCCGACGCCCGATCCGCTCTGCGAGGGCACGCCCGGGACGATGCTCGGCGGGGCCGCCTGGAAGGAGGCCGCGACCCGCAGGCACTCCTCGCGCATGGCCTCGGCCGTCGGGAAGCGCTCGTTCGGGTTCTTCTTCAGCGCGCGGGCGACGAGCGCGTCCACCGCGGGCGGCAGCGCACGGTTGATGGAGGACGGCGCGACCGGCTCCTCCTGCACATGCGCGTACGCGATCGCCAGCGGCGAGTCCGCGTCGAACGGCAGCCGCCCGGTGACCAGTTGGAACAGCATGATGCCGACCGAGTACAGGTCGGAGCGGGCGTCCACCGCGCGGCCCAGGGCCTGTTCGGGCGAGAGGTACTGCGGGGTGCCGACGACCATGCCGGTCTGCGTCATCGAAGTGACACCGGACTGCATCGCGCGGGCGATGCCGAAGTCCATGACCTTGACCACACCGCGCTTGGTCATCATCACGTTGCCGGGCTTGATGTCGCGGTGGACCAGCCCCATCTCGTGGCTGATCTCCAGCGCCGCCAGCACGTCCGCGGTGATCTTCAGCGCCTTGTCGGCGGGCATCGCGCCCTGCTGCCGTACGTCCTCGTCGAGCACGGAGCCGAGCGGGCGGCCCTCGACGTACTCCATGACGATGTACGGGGTCGTCAGACCGCCGAGGTCGTCCTCGCCGGTGTCGAACACCGAGACGATGTTGGTGTGGGTGAGCTTGGCCACCGCCTGGGCCTCACGGCGGAACCGCTCGCGGAACGCCTGCTCACGGCCCAGTTCGGTGTGCAGTGTCTTGATCGCGACCTGGCGGTCGAGCACGCTGTCGTACGCCAGGTGGACCGAGGCCATGCCGCCCTCGCCGAGCAAGTCGCGGAGCTGATAGCGGCCGCCGGCGAGCGACCGCCCCGCGTACCGGCCCTGTGCGCCGTCCTGGCTCATGTTCTGCGTCCCCCGTTGGCCTCAGGCGTCGTTGAGTGTCGTTGCCGCCGTTGACTGCCGTTGATCGAAAGTGCTATTCCCGGCCAAGTCTGCCGCAGGGCCCTGACACGTCAAGCTCGGTGCCCGTTCCGTGACCCTACGAGAAAGAAGCGTCGCGGAAGCGTTACAGCGGGCGTACGGGCGGTACACAGAATTTGCACGCCGCCCCGGGGTACCGGTTTGATGACCGATCCGTCCCCCGGTCGGCGGTGGGGCTCGTCAGGGGATCGTCCCGGCCCGGCGCCTTGCGCCGAGGCTGTAGCGTGGCCGACGGAGACCGTGACAACACCGCGCGCACCGCGGGCAGAAACGACGGCGAGGACTGATGGCACAGCAGCAGCGCGCCCAGGGCCCGTCCGACCCCGAGGCGACTGGCGGCGGTATGTCGGACGCGCCGGAGAACTGGGGCAACGGCGGACTGGTCGGGGACGGCCGGTACCGGCTGACCCGCAGACTCGGCCGGGGCGGCATGGCCGAGGTGTTCGCCGCCGAGGACGTACGGCTCGGCCGTACCGTCGCCGTCAAGCTGCTGCGCGCCGATCTCGCCGAGGACCCGGTGTCCAAGGCCCGCTTCACGCGCGAGGCCCAGTCGGTGGCCGGCCTCAACCACCACGCCATCGTCGCCGTGTACGACTCCGGCGAGGACTTCGTGGGCGGCCAGAGCGTGCCGTACATCGTCATGGAGATCGTCGAGGGCCGCACCATCCGCGACCTTCTTCTCAACGCCGAGGCGCCGGGCCCCGAGCAGGCCCTCATCATCGTCTCCGGGGTGCTGGAGGCGCTCGCCTACTCGCACCAGCACAACATCGTGCACCGGGACATCAAGCCGGCGAACGTGATCATCACGCACAACGGCGCCGTGAAGGTGATGGACTTCGGCATCGCGCGCGCCCTGCACGGCGCGTCCACCACGATGACGCAGACCGGCATGGTCATGGGCACCCCGCAGTACCTCTCCCCGGAGCAGGCGCTCGGCAAGGCCGTCGACCACCGCTCCGACCTCTACGCCACCGGCTGCCTCCTCTACGAACTCCTCGCGCTGCGCCCGCCGTTCACCGGCGAGACCCCGCTCTCGGTGGTCTACCAGCACGTCCAGGACATCCCGATGCCGCCGTCGCAGACCTCGGAGGGCGCCTGCCCGCCGGAACTCGACGGCCTGGTGATGCGTTCCCTCGCCAAGGAGCCCGACGACCGGTTCCAGACGGCCGAGGAGATGCGCGGCCTCGTCCAGTACGCGCTCCAGATGCTCTACGACCAGGGCGGCCACACCGGCACCTGGAACACCGGTCCCGTCACCGTGCACGACGGCCGCGGGGCCGCCGGCGGCTTCGCGAGCACCACGGCGATGCCGCATCACGACGGCTCCAGCACCTCGCAGATCCCGCAGCCGATCCTGCCCATGGGCTACGGGGGCGGCGACGACGGCGGTTTCGAGGGCCACGGCAACAAGGGCAGCGGCCGCGGCAAGCTGTGGATCCTCGCCGTGCTCGCGGTGATCGCCGTCGCGGCGGGCGTCGCGCTCGCGCTGAACACCAAGACCACGGGCAACGGCGACGCCGACACCACGCCGTCGCCGACGACCTCGCAGTCCGCGAGCGACGACGGGGCCAGCGAGTCGCCGTCCGACGAGGCCACGGAGGACACCTCCGACGACACCTCGGACGGCGGCACGGGCTCGGACCCGGGCCAGAACTACTCGCCGTCGTACACGCCGTCCTACTCCCCCTCGTACACGCCGTCCCAGCCGACCACGAACGAGCCGACGGAGGAGCCGACGAATCCGGAGCCGTCCCAGGAGTCCCCGGACCCGCAGTCGCCCCCTCCGACCGACGGCGGGAGCGGTGACACGGAGAGCGGCGGGAACAGCGGTTCCGAGACCGGCGGGATCGCGGGACCGCTCACCAATCCCTGACCATTCATGGTCAGGCTGACCCTTCCCGTGACCTGGGTCACCGATATAACGTGCCGTTGTTCCGGCCCCCTGCAAGGCTGTGACCAGGAAAAGCTCCCGATTTCGCGATTTACTTGGAAATCCAAGCAAAAACGCAGGTCAGGAGGGGTTTCACAGAAATGTGGAGCACTGGGTAACGTGCCTTGTGCAGGGCGCTCGCCGGGGCACCTGTCACGCCTGCTCCCACCGTGCCGCACCCACCCTGTGCGTCGGTAGGGGTGCAGGTGAGCCGCACTGGCGCCCGGCGAACCCGGGTAGCCGGACCGACGGAGGAGCACACGTGACCGTGGAGAGCACTGCCGCGCGCAAGCCGCGACGCAGCGCCGGTACGAAGAGCACGGCCGGCAAGCGCACACCCGCGCGGAACACGCCGGGCACCGAGCCTCAGCTCGTACAGCTGCTGACGCCCGAGGGCGAACGCGTCAAGAACGCCGAGTACGACCAGTACGTCGCCGGCGTCACCCCCGATGACCTGCGTGGCCTGTACCGCGACATGGTGCTCACCCGCCGCTTCGACGCCGAGGCCACGTCCCTCCAGCGCCAGGGCGAGCTGGGCCTGTGGGCGTCGCTGCTCGGCCAGGAGGCCGCCCAGATCGGCTCCGGCCGGGCCCTGCGCGACGACGACTACGTCTTCCCGACCTACCGCGAGCACGGCGTCGCCTGGTGCCGCGGGGTCGACCCGACCAATCTGCTCGGCATGTTCCGCGGCGTGAACAACGGCGGCTGGGACCCGAACGGGAACAACTTCCACCTCTACACGATCGTCATCGGCTCCCAGACGCTGCACGCCACCGGCTACGCGATGGGCATCGCCAAGGACGGCGCGGACAGCGCGGTCATCGCCTACTTCGGCGACGGCGCGAGCAGCCAGGGCGACGTGGCGGAGTCCTTCACCTTCTCCGCGGTCTACAACGCGCCGGTGGTGTTCTTCTGCCAGAACAACCAGTGGGCGATCTCCGAGCCGACCGAGAAGCAGACCCGCGTGCCGCTCTACCAGCGCGCCCAGGGCTTCGGCTTCCCCGGCGTCCGGGTCGACGGCAACGACGTGCTGGCCTGCCTCGCGGTCACCCGGTGGGCGCTGGAGCGGGCCCGCCGCGGCGAGGGCCCGACCCTGGTCGAGGCGTACACGTACCGCATGGGCGCCCACACCACGTCCGACGACCCGACGAAGTACCGGGCCGACGAGGAGCGTGAGGCGTGGGAGGCGAAGGACCCGATCCTGCGTCTGCGCCGGTACCTGGAGGCGTCAAACCACACGGACGAGGGATTCTTCGCGGAACTCGAGGCCGAGAGTGAGGCGTTGGGCAGGCGAGTGCGCGAAGCGGTCCGCGCCATGCCGGACCCGGACCACTTCGCCATCTTCGAGAACGTGTACGCGGACGGGCACGCGCTCGTCGACGAGGAGCGGGCCCAGTTCGCCGCCTACCAGGCGTCGTTCGCCGACGAAGAGGGGGGAAACTGACATGGCGGAGAGCGTGACCACCCAGAACATGGCACTGGCCAAGGCGATCAACGAATCGCTGCGGCGCGCCCTGGAGGCCGACCCCAAGGTCCTGATCATGGGTGAGGACGTCGGCAAGCTCGGCGGCGTCTTCCGCGTGACGGACGGCCTCCAGAAGGACTTCGGCGAGAGCCGGGTCATCGACACCCCGCTCGCCGAGTCCGGCATCGTCGGCACCGCCATCGGCCTCGCCCTGCGCGGCTACCGCCCGGTGGTGGAGATCCAGTTCGACGGCTTCGTCTTCCCGGCCTACGACCAGATCGTCACCCAGCTCGCGAAGATGCACGCGCGCTCGCTGGGCAAGGTCAAGATGCCCGTCGTCGTCCGGATCCCCTACGGCGGTGGCATCGGCGCCGTCGAGCACCACTCGGAGTCCCCCGAGTCCCTGTTCGCGCACGTGGCGGGCCTCAAGATCGTCTCCCCGTCGAACGCGTCCGACGCGTACTGGATGATGCAGCAGGCCATCCAGAGCGACGACCCGGTGATCTTCTTCGAGCCCAAGCGGCGCTACTGGGACAAGGGCGAGGTCAGCACCGAGGCCATCCCCGGCCCGCTGCACAAGGCCCGCGTCGTCCGCGAGGGCACCGACCTGACCCTCGCCGCCTACGGCCCGATGGTGAAGCTCTGCCAGGAGGTCGCCGCCGCGGCCGCCGAGGAGGGCAAGAACCTGGAGGTCCTGGACCTGCGCTCGGTCTCCCCGCTGGACTTCGACTCGATCCAGGCGTCCGTCGAGAAGACCCGCCGTCTCGTCGTCGTCCACGAGGCGCCGGTGTTCTTCGGTTCGGGCGCGGAGATCGCCGCCCGGATCACGGAGCGCTGCTTCTACCACCTGGAGGCCCCGGTGCTCCGGGTCGGCGGCTATCACGCCCCGTACCCGCCGGCGCGCCTGGAGGAGGAGTACCTGCCGGGTCTGGACCGGGTGCTCGACGCCGTCGACCGTGCCCTGGCGTACTGAGGAGAGGGTCGTGACGACGATGACGGAAGCGTCCGTACGCGAGTTCAAGATGCCGGACGTGGGCGAGGGCCTCACCGAGGCCGAGATCCTCAAGTGGTACGTCCAGCCCGGTGACACGGTCACCGACGGCCAGGTGGTGTGCGAGGTCGAGACGGCCAAGGCCGCCGTCGAGCTGCCCATCCCGTACGACGGTGTGGTCCGCGCGCTGCACTTCCCCGAGGGCACCACGGTCGACGTGGGCATGTCCATCATCGCGGTGGACGTGTCCGGCGGCGCGGCCGAGGCCCCGGCGCCCGCTCCGGAGGCGGCCCCGGCCGCCGCGCCGGCCGTCGAAGAGCCGAAGTCCGCGGGGTCCGGCCGTCAGCCGGTCCTCGTCGGGTACGGCGTGGCCGCGTCCTCCACCAAGCGCCGCCCCCGCAAGGGTGCGGAGATCTCGGCCCAGGAGCCGGCCCAGCAGCCGGCCGCGGCCGCCGTCCAGGCCGAGCTGAACGGCCACGGGCCCGCCCCGGCCGCCGCCCCGACAGGCGCCCCGGCAGGCAAGGACCGTCCGCTGGCCAAGCCGCCGGTGCGCAAGCTCGCCAAGGACCTGGGCGTCGATCTGACGACGGTCAGCCCGACCGGCCCGGACGGCATCATCACCCGTGAGGACGTCCACGCGGCGGCGGCCCCGGCCCAGGCGCCCGCGCCGGTCGCGGCCCCGCAGGCGGCCGTGCCCGCGGTGTCCGCCCCGGTCCCGGCGCCGGCCGCCTCGTACGACGCGGTGCGGGAGACCCGTATTCCGGTCAAGGGCGTCCGCAAGGCGACGGCGGCGGCGATGGTCGGCTCGGCGTTCACGGCCCCGCACGTCACGGAGTTCGTGACGGTCGACGTGACGCGCACGCTGAAGCTCGTCGAGGAGCTGAAGCAGGACAAGGACATGCAGGGGCTGCGGGTCAACCCGCTGCTGCTGATCGCCAAGGCCCTGCTGGTCGCCATCCGCCGCAACCCGGAGATCAACGCCTCCTGGGACGAGGCGGCGCAGGAGATCGTCCAGAAGCACTACGTCAATCTGGGCATCGCCGCGGCCACCCCGCGCGGTCTGATCGTGCCGAACATCAAGGACGCGCACGCCAAGACGCTGCCGCAGCTCGCCGAGTCGCTGGGCGAGCTGGTGGCGACGGCACGGGAGGGGAAGACGTCCCCGGCCGCGATGCAGGGCGGCACCGTCACCATCACCAACGTCGGTGTCTTCGGCGTCGACACCGGCACGCCGATCCTCAACCCGGGCGAGTCCGCGATCCTCGCGGTCGGTGCGATCAAGCTCCAGCCGTGGGTCCACAAGGGCAAGGTGAAGCCCCGTCAGGTCACCACCCTGGCGCTGAGCTTCGACCACCGTCTGGTCGACGGCGAACTGGGCTCCAAGGTCCTGGCCGATGTGGCGGCGGTGCTGGAACAGCCCAAACGCCTGATCACCTGGGCCTGAGCCCGGCAGGTGCCACACAGGAGCCGCGCACTCGATTCCGGGTGCGCGGCTCCCGTGCGTCGTCGTGCGGACTACGCCGGCACGTGCACCGTCTCCACCCGGCTCGCCACCAGCCGCTCGCGCTCCCGGCGGGCCGCCCGGCCGCGCAGCCGCAGGATCTGGCTGACGCCGAGCGCCTGGAGCAGGAAGACGCAGGAGAAGGCGATCGTGTAGTCGCCGCCGGTCGCGTCGAGCAGGACGCCGATCAGGAACAGGGTGGTCATCGAGGCGACGAAGCCGCCCATGTTGGTGATGCCGGAGGCGGTGCCCTGCCGCTCGGGCGGGTTCGCCGGGCGGGCGAAGTCGAAGCCGAGCATGGAGGCCGGGCCACAGGCGCCGAGCACCACGCACAGCGTGATCAGCAGCCACATCGGGGCGGGCCCGCCGGGGTGGGCCAGGGTGACGGCCCACACCAGCGCGGTCGCGCCGACCGTGCCCAGGGCCAGCGGCAGCCGCGCCTCGTGGTGCCGGGCGACAACCTGGCCGTAGACCAGGCCGAAGACCATGTTGGACAGCACGACCAGGGTCAGCAGTTCGCCGGCCGTGGCCCGCGACAGGCCCTGGGCCTCCACCAGGAACGGCAGGCCCCACAGGAGCAGGAACACCATCGCCGGGAACTGGGTGGTGAAGTGCACCCACAGCCCGAGCCGGGTGCCCGGCTCCCGCCAGGACGCGGCGATCTGACGGCGGACGTAGGCGGCGCCGTGGTGCGGGAAGGGCTCCGGCTCATGGCCCTCGGGGTGGTCCTTGAGGAAGAGCACGAGCAGGACGAGGACGACCACCCCGGCGAGCGCGCTGCCCGCGAACGCGGCCGTCCAGCCCACGCCGTGCAGCAGCCGGGCCAGGACCAGCGTGGAGACGAGGTTGCCCGCCATGCCCGCCAGCCCGGCGAGCTGCGCCACCAGCGGCCCGCGCCGCGCCGGGAACCAGCGGGTGCCCAGCCGCAGCACGCTGATGAACGTCATCGCGTCCCCGCACCCGAGCAGCGCCCGCGAGGCGAGCGCCGTGCCGTACGAGGGGGAGAACGCGAAGCCCAGTTGTCCGGCCGTGAACAGCACCACGCCGATGGTCAGCACCTTCTTGGTGCCGAGCCGGTCGACGAGCAGCCCGACGGGTATCTGCATGCCCGCGTAGACCAGGAGCTGGAGGATCGAGAAGGTCGACAGGGCCGAGGCGTTCACCTGGAAGCGGTCGGCGGCGTCGAGCCCGGCCACGCCCAGCGAGGTGCGGAAGATGACGGCGACGAAGTAGACCGAGACGCCGATCCCCCAGACGGCCACCGCGCGACGCCCGCCGGGCGGATCACCCGGAAGAGTGAATTTCGGGCCGGTTCCGCCGGCGCTCACCGCACCTCCCCGCGGGCCAGGTGCGAGAACCAGCCGATGTGCCGGTGGACGATCCCGACCGCCCCCTCGGCGTCGCCGGAGCGCAGCGCCTCCAGGATCTCCTCGTGCTCGGTGAGCGTCTTGGCGATCCGGTCGGGGTGGGAGTGCAGCACCGCGACGCCCATCCGGAGCTGGCGGTCGCGGAGCTGGTCGTAGAGGCGGGCGAGGATCTCGTTGCCGCCGCTGCGGACGATCTCGGCGTGGAAGCAGCGGTCGGTGACGGCGGCGCCCGCCAGATCACCGGCGGCGGCCTGCTCCTTCTGCCGGGCCAGCAGCTCCTCCAGGCGTCCGATGAGCCCGGCGGGGGCGGGGACGGCCTTGCGGGCGGCGTGCTCCTCGACCAGCAGCCGGGTCTCCACGACGTCCGCGATCTCCTGCGCGGAGACCGGCAGCACCAGGGCGCCCTTCTTCGGGTAGAGCCGGATCAACCCCTCCGCCTCCAGCCGCAGCAGCGCCTCGCGCACCGGGGTCCGCGAGACCCCCACGGCCTCGGCGAGTTCGCCCTCGGTGAGCAGCACACCGCCCTCGTAACGGCGGTCCAGGACACCCTGTTTGACGTGCGCGTACACACGGTCGGCGGCGGGCTGCCGCGGGGGAGACGCGGGGGGTGCGGGGGTGGGTGCGGGCGGAGCGGAGGACGGCATGCCCACAGGATAGATACAACACGTACGCAAGGGCGGGAACCATCCAGCATGCGGGACGCGTGAAGGGGGGGAGAGGGGTGGCCTTCTCGAAACCGGGCCCAGCGGACGCACAACCTTCTGTGCTAGTTACGTGTCACACACCTGCGGCCCCACTTGCTTTCCCCCCTCAAACTCGGCCGCACTCCAGGGGCATTCGACATTAATCGGGGTATTTCAGTTGATAACCGCCACCAAGGGCATCCGGATCCGCAGAGCAGCCACCGTCGCCATGACGGCCGGGGCCGTGCTCGCGGGCGGAGTCCTCACCGCGGCGCCCGCGCAGGCAGTGGCCACGCCCACCATCGCGGCGAAGACCGGCTACCTGATGAACAACGCCAACAGCGCCAAGCTGTACGGCAAGGGCATGGACACCAAGCTGTCCACGGGATCCACCACGAAGATCATGACCGCGGCGGTCGTGCTGTCGCAGTCGAACCTCAACCTGGACGCCAAGGTCACGATCCAGAAGGCGTACAGCGACTACATCGTGGCGAACACCGCGTCCTCCGCGCGCCTGATCGTGGGCGACAAGGTGACGGTCCGCCAGTTGCTCTACGGGCTGATGCTGCCGTCCGGTTGTGACGCCGCGTACGCGCTGGCCGACAAGTTCGGCACCGGTTCGACGCGCGCCGCCCGGGTGAAGAACTTCATCGGCAAGATGAACACCAAGGCGAAGTCCTTCGGCATGACGAACACCAAGTTCGACTCGTTCGACGGCATCGGCAACGGCTCGAACTACTCGACCGCCAAGGACCTCACGAAGCTCGCGAGCAACGCGCTGAAGAACGCCAACTTCCGCGCGATCGTCAAGACGAAGTCGTACACCGCCAAGACGATCACCAAGACCGGCACCACCCGCACCATGGCCGCCTGGGTCAACACCAACACGCTGCTCAGCAGCTACAGCGGCACCATCGGCGTGAAGACCGGCTCCGGCCCGCAGGCGAAGTACTGCCTCGTCTTCGCCGCCACCCGCAACGGCAAGACCGTCGTGGGCACCGTGCTGGCCTCCACCTCGGCGTCGGTGCGCGCCTCGGACGCCACGAAGCTGCTCAACTACGGCTTCGCCAAGCTGGGCTGACGCCCCGGCGCCCGGGCGCCGCACCACGGAACGGGCCCGCCGTGTTCACCACGGCGGGCCCGTTCCGCGTCAGAGCGTTCCGTGGGCGCTACTTCGTCACCGCGATGTTCCGCAGGATCGCCGCCGTCAGGCGCGGGTCGCCCTCCGTCTTCACCCGGTCCGCGACCGCGTCCGGTGTCACCCGGCCGCAGGTCAGCCGGACGAACGTCTCCCAGTCCAGGGAGAAGGAGGCGGCCGGGCCCAGCGCGGGGGCCGTCTCCAGGGTGCCGCGGCCCTGGATGTCCACCCGGATCGTGCGCAGGAACTCCACCGGACCGTGCACGTCGAAGACGACGGCGGAGCTGCGCGGCGCGTCCGAGCGCTCGGCGACCACGGCCGGCAGCTCGGCGAGCAGCACGTCGCGCGCGATGTGCGCGCCGGGGGAGTCGAGGTTGCCGGGGCGGCCGAGGGCGGCGCGCAGATCCTGCTCGTGCACCCACACGTTGAACGCGTGGCCGCGCATCGACTGCTCCAGCGTCAGCTCCGTGCCCAGCGGGCCGCGCACCGTGGTGTCCGGCTGCCGTGTCTCGTTCCGCAACTGGCGGTTGCGGCGGATGATCGACAGCTCCAGCTCGGACGTCATCTCCGGCGCCGTGTGATGGCGGCGGACGTCGACCTGCGCCTCCATGTACCGCTGGAGGTCGGTGTGGACGTGGTAGAGGTCGCGCGGCAGGGAGTGGATCGGGCGCGGATCGCCGTACATCTCGCTGTCGAGGCCGATCACATGGGAGACCACGTCACGGACCGACCAGCCGGGGCAGGGCGTCCGCCGGTTCCACTCGCCTTCCGCAAGCGGCTGGACCAGCTCGGATATCGCTTCGATGGAGTGGGTCCAGGCGTCGGCGTAGGGCTGGAGGGTGGGATGCAGACTCACGGAACGGGACCCCTCGGCGGTCGGTACACGGGCGGTTGTGGCGGCGGTGCCAGTGGGCGGTGGCTGCACTCGGCGGGTGTCTCGGGAGGCTAAGTTACGCTGCTGAGAGGCACCCCGGCAGTGCTTTCGTGTGACGATCGTAGGCCCGTCGGCGCGGGCCGAACGCCAGGACGGTGGTAGTGTGCGCGCTTCCTTGCTCCAAGTTGCCGTGAACGAGGGCGAATCGGTCGAGTTGCGCCGACGCCGGGTCGCCGGACTGGTACGGGAACAGGCCGGGGCGGATCTGGTCGTGCTGCCCGAGCTGTGGACGACGGGCGCCTTCGCCTACGAGGAGTTCGCACGCGAGGCGGAACCCCTCGAAGGGCCCACCTTCGAGGCGATGGCCGAGGCCGCGAGCGACGCGGGCGTGTGGCTGCACGCGGGCTCGATCCCCGAGCGCGACCCCGAGGGCCCGCTCTACAACACCTCGCTCGTCCTCTCCCCCTCCGGTCAGCTCGCCGCGGCCTATCGCAAGATCCACCGCTTCGGCTTCGACAAGGGCGAGGCGGTGCTGATGGGCGCGGGGCGGGAACTGGTGACGGTCCGTCTGCCGGACACCACCCTCGGTCTGGGCACCTGCTACGACCTCCGATTCCCCGAACTCTTCCGCGGTCTGGTGGACGCCGGTGCCGAGACCTTCGTCCTCCCGGCGGGCTGGCCGGAGCGCCGCCGGGCGCACTGGACGCTGCTGGCCCGGGCGCGGGCGGTCGAGAACCAGGCGTTCGTGCTCGCGTGTGGAACGGCCGGGACGCATGCCGGAGTTCCGCAGGCGGGTCACTCGATCGTGGTGGATCCGTGGGGCGAGGTCCTCGCCGAGGCGGGCCCGGGCGAGGAGGTCCTCACGGTGGAGTTCGATCCGGCGCGGACGGCCGAGACCCGCGAGCAGTTCCCGGCGCTGAAGGACCGCGTCCTGGGCGTGGAACGGCCCCGCCGCTAGCGGCCGCCCCGAGGGCGCCCCGGGCGGCCGTCCCGCCTCCCGGCTCAGCCGACGCCCCGCTCCTTCTCGGCGAGGTGGATCACGCACACCGTCACCGCGATCAGCAGTGCCGGATCCGCGTCGTCCCGTACGACGTCCACGCCGTACGTCTCCCTCACCCGCAGCCAGCGCCGGGAGATCACGGCGAGCAGCTCACCGTCGTACTCGACGGCGAACTCCCGGTCCAGGACCTTCCCGCTGACGTCGAGTTCCGTGCGGCCGTCCGCCAGGGACACCCGGTAGTGGTTGCGCAGCAGGGACAGGCGTTTGCGGCGGACCGTGGCCAGCGGCTCGCCGTCCCGCTCGATCACCATGGTGTCCCGCAGCGCCAGCATCTTCTGGCGGATGTCGATGAGGACCCGCCCGCGCGTGTCCTTCAGCTCGAAGGTGTCGCGCAGCCGGATCGCCTTTCCGTCGACCAGGAACACCTTGTTGCCCTGGTCGTCCTCGATCCAGTAGTCGTCGCCGAAGGACAGCAGCCGGTCGCGTACGAGGAATCTCATGTCCTGACGGCTTCCCCGGCGGCCGGTCCGAAACGCCGCCGGTAGGCCGATGGGCTGAGCCCCGTCTCGCGCCGCACGCGCGCGCGGAGGTTGGCCGCGGTGCCCAGGCCGCTGCGCGCCGCCACCACGTCGAGCCGCTCCTCCCCGCGCTCGATCAGCCGGCAGGCGAGCGCCACCCGTTCGCCCGTCAGCCAGGCCAGCGGGGTCGTGCCGAGCTGCGCCCGGAAGCGGCGGTGCAGGGTGGCCGGGCTCACCGCCGCGCGGGCCGCGAGCCCGGCCACCGTCAGCGGCTCCCCCAGCCGCTCCTGCGCCCACGCCAGCAGGGGCGCCAGCGACTCGTCCGGCACGTCGGGCAGCGGGCGTTCCACGAACTGCCGCTGGCCGCCGTCCCGGTGCGCGGCGAACACCAGCCGACGCGAGACGGCGTTGGCGATCTCGGCGCCGTGGTCGCGCCGGACGATGTGCAGGCCGAGGTCGAGCGCGGAGGCGCTGCCCGAGGCGGTGAGGATGTCGCCGTCGTCGACGAAGAGGACGTCCGGTTCGAGGCACACGCGCGGGAAGCGGGCCCGGAACGACTCCGCCCACATCCAGTGGCAGGCCGCCCGCCGGCCGTCCAGGATCCCGGCCTCGGCCATCGTGAACGCGCCCGAGCAGAAGCCGACCAGCCGCGCGCCACGCGCGTGTGCCCGCCGTACGGCGTCCAGGACGCGGGGGGAGCGCGGGGTCTCGGTGTCGGGCCGGTTCGGCACGATCAGCGTGTCCGCGTCCTCGGCCGCCTCCAGACCGGCGACCCCGGTGAGCGTGAAGAAACCGTCCCGCATCCGGGTGAGCGGCCCGTCCGCGCACAGCCGGAAGTCGTACAGCTCCCGCCCCAGCTCGGGGCGGCGCAGCCCGAAGACCTCGATGGCGCAGCTCATCTCGAAGGGGTTGGAGTTCTCGTCGACGATCAGCACGACACGGTGGGGCCGAGGCGCGGGCGACTGCGAGGATTCTTGCGGCATATGCGATTCCTAGCACTCGCCGGTCCCCGCGGGCCACCCCACGATGGGGACATGACCAACGAACCCGTCGCGCTCGATGCCGCCCTCGCCTCCTTCACCCAGCGGTGGAGCCCCCGCATCGTGACCACCGTCAACGACTACGACGTCCGGGTCGCCAAGGTGGAGGGCGAACACCTCTGGCACACCCACGACCACACCGACGAGTTCTTCCTGGTCCTCGACGGCGAACTCCACATCGGCCTGCGCGACGAGGCCGGCGAGCGCACGGTCGTCCTCCCCAAAGGCTCGGTCTTCACCGTCCCCCGCGGCATCGAGCACAAGCCCTACGCCCCGGTCCCCACCGAGATCCTCCTCCTCGAACCCACCGGCACCTCCACGGTCGGCGACCACCACGAGGAGATCCCGTCCCATGTGGACGCGACGACGGGGCACACGCTGACATGACGGCCGGTGACCCGAGGCGACGTGACTGTCGGTGGCGGGTGGCACCCTGGAGGTCATGAACGACTCCTCTCCCCGCCGCGTCCGCGTCCGCGCCCCCGAGCTGACCGGCAAGGGCGGCTGGCTGAACACGGGCGGGCGCCAGTACACCCTGGCCGACCTGCGCGGACGCATCGTCGTGCTGGACTTCTGGACGTTCTGCTGCATCAACTGCCTGCACGTCCTCGACGAGCTGCGGGAGCTGGAGGAGAAGCACCGGGACACCGTGGTCGTCGTCGGGGTGCACTCGCCGAAGTTCGTGCACGAGGCCGAGCACCGGGCCGTGGTGGACGCGGTGGAGCGGTACGGGGTGGAGCATCCGGTGCTGGACGATCCGGAGCTGGCCACCTGGAAGCAGTACGCCGTGCGCGCGTGGCCGACGCTCGTGGTGATCGACCCGGAGGGGTACGTCGTCGCGCAGCACGCCGGTGAGGGGCACGCGCACGCGATCGAGCGGCTGGTCGCCGAGCTGGAGGCGGAGCACGGGGCGAAGGGCACGCTGCGGCGCGGTGACGGGCCGTACGTGGCGCCGGAGCCGGAGCCGACGGCCCTGCGCTTCCCGGGCAAGGCGATCGTCCTGCCGGGCGGGACCTTCCTGGTCAGCGACACCACCCGGCATCAGCTCGTGGAGCTGGAGCCGGACGGGGAGACGGTGGTGCGGCGGATCGGGTCCGGGGAGCGCGGCTTCGCCGACGGTCCGGCCGGTCTCGCCTCCTTCAGCGAACCCCAGGGGCTCGCGCTGCTCGACGACGCGTCGGTGGTCGTCGCCGACACCGTCAACCACGCCCTGCGCCGCCTGGACCTCGGCTCCGGGGAGGTGACGACCCTGGCGGGCACCGGGAAGCAGTGGTGGCAGGGGTCGCCGGTCTCCGGTCCGGCCCGGGAGACCGCTCTCTCCTCGCCGTGGGACGTGGCGGTGTTCGACGGACGCGTGTGGATCGCGATGGCGGGTGTGCATCAGCTCTGGGCCTACGATCCGGCCGACGGGACGGTGGCCGTCGCCGCCGGTACGACCAACGAGGGGCTGGTCGACGGTCCGGCCGCCGAGGCGTGGTTCGCGCAGCCGTCCGGGCTCGCGGTGTCCGCCGACGGGGAGCGGCTGTGGCTCGCCGACTCGGAGACGTCCGCGCTGCGCTGGGTGGACCGCGCGGGTGTCGTCCGCACCGCCGTCGGCACCGGGCTGTTCGACTTCGGACACCGGGACGGCGCGGCCGGGCAGGCGCTGCTCCAGCATCCGCTGGGTGTCACCGTCCTGCCCGACGGCTCGGTGGCGGTCAGCGACACGTACAACCACGCGCTGCGCCGCTACGATCCGGCGACCGGTGAGGTCAGCACGCTCGCCACGGATCTGCGGGAGCCCAGTGACGCGGTGCTCGTCGGTGACGACATCGTGGTCGTGGAGTCGGCCCGGCACCGGCTGACCCGGCTGCGGCTGCCGGAGGAGGCGGTGCGGGTGGAGGCGGTCGCCCACCGCACGCGGCGCGAGGCGACCGAAGTGGCGCCGGGGGCAGTGACGTTGGACGTGGTCTTCCAGGCGCCGGCCGGTCAGAAGCTGGACACCCGGTACGGTCCGGCCACCCGGCTGCTGGTCTCCGCGACCCCGCCCGAGCTGCTGCGCGCGGGCGAGGGGGCCGGTACGGATCTCACCCGGGCGCTGGAGCTGGACCCGGCGGTGACGGAAGGGGTGCTGCACGTCTCGGCGATGGCGGCGTCCTGCGACGACGATCCCGCGGTCGAGTACCCGGCCTGCCATGTCCACCAGCAGGACTGGGGAGTTCCGGTCCGCCTCGTCGAAGGGGCGGCGGACCGGCTGCCGTTGGTCCTGGCGGGGATGGACGCCCCCGAGGCCCCCGACGCCTCCGACGCTCCCGACGCCTCCGCGCCGGCCGGCTGACGGCCTCCCCCGCGGCCCTACGGCCTACGGCGACTCAGCCGCCGTAGCCGTTGTGGTAGCCGTCGCCGGAGCGGCGGTCGTCGACCACGGTCGTGGTCGTCGGGGGGACCATCACCCGGCGGCGCCGGGCGATGCTGCTGAAGGTGGTGACGCCGATCAGTCCGACGATCATCAGGATGACGCCGACCATGTCGAGGTTGACCCCCTGCATGTCCCAGTCGGTCGCGAAAGTGAGGATCGCTCCTGCGGCGATCAGGATGATGCACCCGCCGAGGCCCATGGTGTTGCCTCCCTGTCCGGTCCGGTACGGTCCGGCGGTTCCGGTCCGCGGTCTTCGCACTGGCGGGTACCCCGGCGCGGCCGGACTAGACAGGGACGGGCCCCGGCCTCGCTCCAACTACCCCTGGAGGAAGGCCACCAGGGCGTTCGCCAGCAGATAGGGGTCGGCGTCGCCGCACAACTCCCGTGCGCTGTGCATCGACAGGATGGCCACGCCGATGTCGACGGTGCGGATGCCGTGCCGGGCGGCGGTGATCGGGCCGATCGTGGTGCCGCAGGGCATGGAGTTGTTGGAGACGAACGACTGGAACGGCACGCCCGCCTTCTCGCAGGCCGCGGCGAACACCGCCCGGCCCGAACCGTCCGTGGCGTAGCGGTTGTTGACGTTGACCTTGAGGATCGGGCCGCCGTTGACGCGCGGGTGGTGCGTCGGGTCGTGCCGCTCGGCGTAGTTGGGGTGGACCGCGTGCCCGGTGTCGGAGGAGAGACAGACGGTGCCGGCGAAGGCCCTGGCCCGGTCCTCGTACGATCCGCCGCGCGCGAAGACTGAACGTTCCAGCACGCTGCCGAGCAGGGGTCCGTCCGCGCCGGTGTCGGACTGCGAGCCGTTCTCCTCGTGGTCGAAGGCGGCGAGCACCGGGATGTACGGCAGTTCGGCGCCGGCGGTCGCCACGGCCGCGAGGGCCGCCGTACCGGCGTGCACGGACAGCAGGTTGTCCATGCGCGGTCCGGCCAGCAGCTCCTGGTCGCGGCCCAGGTAGGCGGGCGGTTCCACGGGGTGGGTCATCAGGTCCCAGCCGGTGACCTCGTCGGCGGGCAGCCCGGCCTCCTCGGCGAGGAAGGCGATCAGGTCGCCGGCGCGGACGTCGCCGCCGAGGCCCCAGACGGGCTGGAGGTGGCGCTGCTTGTCGAGCTTGAGGCCGTCGGTGTTGACCGCCCGGTCGAGGTGGATGGCGAGCTGGGGCACGCGCAGCAGCGGGCGGCCGGTGTCCACCAGGCGGGTGGAGCCGTCCCGCAGGGTGAGCCGGCCGGCGATGCCGAGGTCGCGGTCGAGCCAGGAGTTGAGCAGGGGTCCGCCGTAGATCTCGACGGCGATCTGCCGCCAGCCGTGCGCCCCGGTGTCGGGGATCGGCTTGACCCGCAGGTTGGGCGAGTCGGTGTGCGCGCCGATGATCCGGAAGGGGGTGTGCGCCCCGGCACCCTCGGGGACGTACCAGGCCACGATCGCGCCGCCGCGCAGTACGTACCGGCCGCCCGTGGAGGAGGTGTCGTCCCAGGCGTCCGTCTCCACGACCTGCCGGAAACCGGCCTTCTCCAGCCGCTCGGCCGCGTTGGCCACGGCGTGGTACGGCGAGGGGCTCGCCGAGAGGAAGGACATGAGGTCGTCGGTGTGGCCGCGGTCGAAGCGGGCGGGTGCGCTCATGGGTTCACCTTAACGACGGACGAGAGCCCGCCCCCGGTACCGGGAGCGGGCCCTCGTGAGGACGGTGTGGAGAGTCACCGTGCCGGTGACCGGGCGGCATTTTGGCACGCCGTCCCGGTCCCCGTGGCCGGATGGATCAGATCGCGAGCGGATCGCGAGCGGACCGTGGCCGGGAAGAGGTCAGAACGCGGCCTCGTCCAGTTCCATCAGGTCCAGCTCGACGCCCGCGGCGATCTTGCGGGCCAGGGTGACGCCGGGCAGGACGTTGGCCGCGAAGAACTTCGCCGCCGCGATCTTGCCGGTGTAGAACGCCTTGTCCTTCGCGGACGCGGTCTGGAGCTTCTCGGCGGCGACGGCCGCGCCCTTGAGGAGCAGGTAGCCGACGACCACGTCACCGGAGGCGAGCAGCAGGCGGGTGCTGTTCAGGCCCACCTTGTAGATGTTCTTGACGTCCTGCTCGGTCGCGGCGAGGTCGGTCAGCATCAGGCCGACGATGGCCTCCAGCTCGACGGCGGCCTTGGCGAGGTGCTCGCGGGCGCCCGCCAGGTCCTCGCCGCCGGTGCCGAGCGCGAGGAACTTCTTGATGTCCTCGGCGAGGGAGTTCAGCGCGGCGCCCTGGTTGCGGACGATCTTCCGGAAGAAGAAGTCCTGGCCCTGGATGGCGGTGGTGCCCTCGTACAGGGTGTCGATCTTGGCGTCGCGGATGTACTGCTCGATCGGGTACTCCTGGAGGAACCCGGAGCCGCCGAAGGTCTGGAGCGACTGGGCGAGCTGCTCGTAGCCCTTCTCGGAGCCGTAGCCCTTGACGATCGGCAGGAGCAGGTCGTTCAGCGCGTGGTCGGCCTTGGTGTCCTCGCCGGCCGCTTCCTTGACCGCGATGGTGTCCTGCACGGAGGCGGTGTAGAGGACCAGGGCGCGCATGCCCTCGGCGTACGCCTTCTGCGTCATCAGCGAGCGGCGCACGTCGGGGTGGTGGGTGATGGTGACCTTGGGCGCGGCCTTGTCCATGAAGTTGGCGAGGTCGGGGCCCTGGACGCGCTCCTTGGCGTACTCCAGCGCGTTGAGGTAGCCGGTCGACAGCGTGGAGATGGCCTTCGTGCCGACCATCATGCGGGCGAACTCGATGATGCGGAACATCTGGCGGATGCCGTCGTGCTTGTCGCCGATCAGCCAGCCCTTGGCGGGGTGGTTGTCGCCGAAGGTCATCTCGCAGGTGTTGGACGCCTTGAGGCCCATCTTGTGCTCGACGTTGGTGGCGTAGACGCCGTTGCGCTCGCCCAGCTCGCCGGTCTCGAAGTCGAAGAGGAACTTCGGCACGAGGAAGAGGGAGAGGCCCTTGGTGCCGGGGCCGGCGCCCTCGGGGCGGGCGAGGACGTAGTGGAGGATGTTCTCCGACATGTCGTGCTCACCGGAGGTGATGAAGCGCTTCACGCCCTCGATGTGCCAGGAGCCGTCCTCCTGCGGCACGGCCTTGGTGCGGCCGGCGCCCACGTCCGAGCCGGCGTCCGGCTCGGTGAGGACCATGGTGGAGCCCCACTGCTTCTCGACGGCGACCTGGGCGATCTTCTTCTGGACGTCGTTGCCCTCGTCGTAGAGGATGCCGGCGAACGCCGGGCCGGAGGAGTACATCCACACGGCCGGGTTCGCGCCCAGGATCAGCTCGGCGTACGCCCAGATCAGGGACGGCGGGGCGGTCGTGCCGCCGATGCCCTCGGGCAGGCCGAGACGCCAGTACTCGGAGTCCATGAAGGCCTGGTAGCTCTTTTTGAAGGACGCCGGGACGGGCGCGGTGTTGGTGGCCGGGTCGAAGACCGGGGGGTTGCGGTCGGCGTCGGTGAAGGACTCCGCCAGCTCGTTCTCCGCGAGGCGGGTCAGCTCCTCCAGGATGCTCTTCGCGGTCTCGGTGTCCATCTCCTCGAAGGGGCCGCTGCCGTACAGCTTGTCGCGCCCCAGCACTTCGAAGAGGTTGAACTCGATGTCGCGGAGATTCGGCTTGTAGTGCCCCATAACGACGGCTCCGTAGAGAGATCGGCGAGGCACTTGATCCTCGCGCCAGTTCACTTACCAACTAGTAGCTCCGATGATGCTACCCGTCGGTAATAAGTCGCAACCCCGCACCCGTCATCTGTGACGGTTCCCACCGGTGCCCCGCGCCGCCCCACGGGCCCGGCGCGCTCGGTACGCTTGCGCGCATGTACGGCTACGACCAGAACATGGGTGCCCAGCAGCAGTACGCGCCGCCACCGCAGCAGCCGATGGCCGGTGCCTACGGGCAGCAGCCGCCCCTGTATCCCGAGCCGTCCCCGCCCTCGCTCGCGGACGCGGTGCGCGCCTTCACCACCGGGCAACTGGCCGCGGAGGACTTCCAGCAGGTCTTCGCCACGTCCAAGGTGTACTGCCCGCGCGGCGACAACCCCGGGTTCCTCGCCCTGCACAACACCCAGCAGCCGGTGATCCCGATGTTCACCTCCCTCAAGGAGCTGCGCCGGTACGCGGGCAAGGAGTCCAAGTACTTCGTCATCACCGGCGCCGAGGTCATCGACCTGCTGCCCACCGGGTACGGCTTCGTCCTCGACATGGAGGGTGAGCACCGGATGGTCTTCGACGCCAAGGCGGTCGAACAGATGGTGGAATTCGCGATGCGCCGGATGTACGGCTGACGGAACGGCCCGCGTCGCTGGTCACGGCACCGGTCGTCGCACCGGAAACCCCCTCCCCGATTGTCACAGCCATGCCATAGGCTGCGCTCAGGCAGCCGCGCCCCGGGGACCGTCGTCGAGGACGGTCGTCTCCGGACGTCGCGCGGCGCTCTCTCAATCACCCGGCCAACCCGGGTCTTCTGTGGGGGTTCATCACTGTGCGTATGCGCAGCACTTCGGCCGCGACGGCGCTCGCGGTCCTCTTCAGCTCGGCGGCGCTGAGCGTCATGGCGGCGGGGACCGCCTCGGCCACCGCCACCGTCGTCACCAACACCGGCGGTCTCGTCGTGGACGGCACGCTCAAGCGAGTGTTCGTCGGCGACGCGGCGAACGGCCGGATTCTCGCCTCCGACTACAACGGCAACCGGGTCGACATCACCACCGGGCTCGGCAGCGTCAGCGACCTGGCCCTGTCGGACGACGGCACGACCCTGTACGCGGCCCTGCCCAACACGCACCAGATCCTCGCGCTCGACCCGGCCACGCTGGACGTCAAGACGACCTACGCGATCCCGACCGGAACCGGCCCGCGCCACCTGGCCTTCGCCGGCGGCAAGGTGTGGTTCTCCTACGGCGACCAGTGGGACGGCGACCTCGGCTCGGTCGACCCGACGGTGGACCCGGCGGGCGACCCGGAGAGCGGCACCGGCCCGGTGGCGATGGCGCAGATCCCGGCCGAGGGAACCGGATCCGGGATGTGGGGCCAGGCCCTGCTGGACACCGACCCGCTGCGGCCGGGCCTGCTGGCCGTCGGTGAGACCGGGGACTCCACGGGCACCGAGGCCGTCCTCGACGTGTCGAGCGGCACGGCCCAGGTGGTCGCCTGGCACGACAGCTCGTACGCGCTGAACGACGGCGTCGGGGACATCGACCTCGTCGCGGGCGCCGACCAGGTGCTCGTCAACGGCTACGACCGGCACGCCTACGCGAACGGCACCCTCACCAAGGCCGGTGCCTACCCCGGCGGCTGGGCCGCCGACATCGCGCGGGACGGCACGGTCGCCCAGGTCGCCGCGGGCAAGGTCGCGGTCTACCGGCCGAACGCCACCAAGCCGCTGCGCACCTTCACCGTCGGCTCGTCCTCCGACTACTACGCCGCCGCGAGCGTGCGCTGGGCGCCGGACTCCTCGCGGATCTTCGCGCTGGTGCCGAGCGGGGGCACCTACACGCTCCAGGCCCTCACCCAGCCGACGATGAACGTGCCGACGCTCACCGTCAACGCGCCCAGCTCCGCGACCCGCGCCAAGAAGATCACCGTCACCGGCAAGCTCTCGGCGACCGTGGCGCTGCCCGCGGGCGTCAAGCTCACCGTCACCCGCACCGACCTCGACAGCCCGAGCGGCAAGGCGCTGCCCGCCGTCACGGTCAAGGCGGACGGCACGTTCTCCTTCACGGACACCCCGCCGGCCGGCGGCACGGTCACCTACAAGGTGTCCTACGCCGGTGACGCCGCGCACCTCGCGGTCTCCGCGTCCGACAAGGTCACGGTCTCCCGCACCGCCACGAGCCTGAGCCTGAACAACAACGGCAAGCTGTACAACTACGGCGCCGACGTCAAGTTCACGGCGCACCTCGGGAAGACGTACAAGAACCGCACGGTCGAGATCTGGGCGGACCCCTTCGGCGGCGACAAGCCGAAGAAGCTGGTCAAGAAGGCCAAGGTCAACTCCAGCGGCAACATCGTCGCGACGGTCGACATGACCCGCGACACCACCGTCACCGCGGTCTTCGCGGGCGACTCCCGCAACGCGCCGAAGACGGTGAAGGCCACGGCGTACGCCCGGGTCAAGGTCTCCACCGCCGTCTCCAAGCACTACAAGACGGCCAAGATCGGCTCGACGTCGTACTACTGGTTCCACAAGAACACGAACCCGCTGCTCACCACGAGCATGACCTACTACCCGGGCCGCCAGCAGCGCTTCGACCTCCAGGTCTACTACCAGGGTTCGTGGTACTCCCTGGACTCCGAGTACTTCCCCGTCGGTACGAACGGGAAGTCGGCCGTGAGCCTCGGGGCGCCCGGTGAGTCGGGTGTCCGGGCCCGGATGCGCTCGGTGTACGTCAACGGCTCGTCCGGCGACAGCGTGAACTCCACGACCTACGGGGCGTGGAAGTACCTGTACTTCAGCAACTGACCGATCTGATGACCGGCGGCGGTGGGCCCGGAGGGAATGTCCTCCGGGCTTCCGTCGTTGTGGGGTGGCAGGAAGTTCAACGCTCAACTAAACTCGGATGCAGTCGCCCAAGGAGGTACCGACCATGCCCGCAGTGACCGTCGAGAACCCGCTGACGCTGCCGCGCGTCGCCGCGCCGGCCGATGCCGTGTCCCGTCCCGTCCTCGGCGTCACGACCGCGCCGAGCGGTTTCGAGGGCGAGGGCTTCCCGGTGCGCCGGGCGTTCGCGGGGATCCACTACCGCCACCTCGACCCGTTCATCATGATGGACCAGATGGGTGAGGTGGAGTACGCGCCCGGGGAGCCGAAGGGCACCCCCTGGCATCCGCACCGCGGCTTCGAGACCGTCACCTACATCATCGACGGGATCTTCGACCACCAGGACTCCAACGGCGGTGGCGGCACCATCACCGACGGCGACACCCAGTGGATGACGGCCGGCTCCGGTCTGCTCCACATCGAGGCGCCGCCGGAGCACCTCGTCGTGTCCGGCGGGCTCTTCCACGGCCTCCAGCTCTGGGTGAACCTGCCGGCCAAGGACAAGATGATGGCGCCGCGCTATCAGGACATCCGCGGCGGCAGCGTGCAGTTGCTGACCACGCCCGACGGCGGCGCGCTGCTGCGCGTCATCGCCGGTGAGCTGGACGGCCACGCCGGTCCCGGCATCACGCACACGCCGATCACGATGGTGCACGCCACGCTGGCGCCGGGCGCGGAGCTGACGCTGCCGTGGCGCGAGGACTTCAACGGCCTGGCGTACGTGCTGGCGGGCAAGGGCACGGTCGGCACGGAACGGCGTCCGATCCACCTCGGCCAGACCGCGGTCTTCGGCACGGGTGGCTCACTGACCGTCCGCGCGGACGACAAGCAGGACTCCCACACCCCGGACCTGGAGGTCGTCCTCCTCGGCGGCCGGCCGATCCGTGAGCCGATGGCGCACTACGGCCCGTTCGTCATGAACACCAAGGACGAACTCATGCAGGCGTTCGAAGACTTCCAGAAGGGCCGCCTCGGCACGGTGCCCGCAGTCCACGGGATGACGGAGGAGGGCCCGCAGGAGGCCTGAAACCCGGTACGGTACGACGAGGCCCGACGCCGCAACCTTGTTTTGCGACGTCGGGCTTCTGTCATGCGGTCACTACGGCAGCACGTACACCGGCGCCCCGTCGGAAGCGCAGCCGGTCTGGCGCATGCAGCCGCGCTTGAGCAGCATGCGCAGGCAGTCGTGGACCCGCTCGTGCGGCAGCCCCGTACGGGTGGCGATCTCCTCGATCCGGTAGTGGGCCTCACCGCGCAGCAGCGCGGGGGCGAGCACCGCGGCAACGGCGTGGATGTCGTCCGTGACGATCAGGTTCTTCGACCGCCAGGTGGCGAGCAGCTCCGCGGGTGTCGCTTCTTGGCCCCGGGCATCGGGATTCCTGAGAGCGCCCGCGATGTCCTTCAGCGCGTCGGTCATCTGGCGCAGCAGGTCGGTCTGCTCCTTCTGGAACGCCAGGATCATCTCGTCCGCCCGGACGTTCCGCTCCTCCAGCCGCACGATGGCCTCGGCCACCTGATCCGGCATGACGTACGCGGTACCGCCCGAGGGGGCGGGCTGCACGGCGGCGGGTTCGAGGGCGTAGGAGCCGTCGCGCTGGACGGTTGCGATGACCTCGGAGACCCAGGACCTGAAGGGCTGGGCTTCCGGCTTCGTGCAGCCGTTGACGAGCTCGATGAGGCCCCGGAGATTCACCAGCTTCATCGTTGTGCGGAACCCGTGACCTGCGGTATTGCGCCTTGCGTCGCTCAGACCGACGCTTCGTGCAATATCGCCGAACGCTGTTGTGTGCTGTTGTGAGACCGCACTCTGCACGGCGTCTCGTGTGTTGGCGTAGCCGAGATGCTTCGCCACATCCATCGCCGGGAACCAGTGCTCCCCATCCGGCATCGTCAGCCTCCGCACCCGCGCCCCCGTGGCCGCGAACACGAAGTCGTTGATGTCGATCGCGTCCTGCCGTCGGCCCGTCGACTCGTCCGACGGGATGTTGTTCTGCTCGTACATCGAGCATCACCTCCTCGTCGGAACGTAGGCACGAGCGGAGGCAACTGATGTGCGGATTGGTGACGTTCATCCGTTAGGGGAACAGACGTATCGATTCTCCCCTGATATGACACTCCGTCACCCGACCGGCCCGTCCGGGCAGGACATCGTGGGCGGGGTGTGGTCCGCTGAGGGCGTGTATCTGCTTCCCGTGCCCGTGCGTCGGTTTGCCGCGTGGTGTGTCGTCGTTCTGGTGGCGTCCGGGGTGGGGTGGGTGGGGATTCGGCTCTGTGCGGTGTTCAGTACCGCTGTCACGCCTGTGCTGCTCGCGCTGCTCGGGACCGCGTTGTTGGGGCCGTTGTACCGGCGGATGGTGAAGGCTCGGGTGCCCAGGGCGGTGGCGGCCGGGTTGACCTGTGTCGCGGTGGTCGCCGTCGTCGGGGGTGCCGTGTACATCGTCGTCGCCGCGCTCATCGACACCGGTGACGAGATCATCGCCTCGCTGCGGCACGCCGCCGAGGGGATCGCGGAGCACTTCGGCGCCGCCGGGACCTCGCTCGACGACCTCGCCGCCAACTCCCGCGAGCTGCTGAGCCGGTTCGGCGGGACCGCCGCCTCCAACGTGATCAGCGGGGTGAGCGTGGTCGGCGAGGGGCTCGCCATGGCCGTGCTCGCGCTGCTGCTCGTCTTCTTCTTCCTGCGGGACTCCGACCGGGCCGTCGGCGCGCTGCGCTCCTTCGCCCCGCCGGGCACCGCCGACACCGTGGAGGCGATGGCCCGGCGCGCCTTCCAGGCGGTGGAGGGGTTCATGCGGGGGACGACGATCATCGCCCTCATCGACGCCCTGTGCATCACCGTCGGGCTGCTCGTCCTCGACGTGCCCGGTGCCGTCGGCCTGGGCGCCCTGGTGTTCGTGCTCGCGTACATCCCCTATCTCGGCGCGTTCCTGTCCGGCGCCGTCGCGGTGCTGGTCGCGCTCGCCGAGCGGGGGTTCGTGATCGCGCTGTGGGCGCTCGGCGTGGTGCTGGCCGTGCAGGTGCTGGAGGGGCATGTGCTCCAGCCGATGATCCAGAGCCGCACCGTCCAGATGCACCCCGCGGCCGTGATGCTCGCGATCACGGCCGGGGCCTCGGTCGCCGGCATCCTCGGCATGCTGCTCGCCGTACCGCTCACCGCCGCCGCCTTCGGCGTCCTGCACGAACTGCGGACCCGCTACGGCACCTCCGGCCCCTCCGGCCCCTCCGCCACCGCGGCGGAGGCCGGCGGCGGCTCGTAGAGCTCGAACCAGATGCTCTTGCCCTCGCCCCGCGGCGCGACCCCCCAGGTGTCCGCGAGCAGCTCGATGAGGACCAGCCCCCGCCCGGAGGAGGCCAGCTCGCCGGGCCGGCGCTTGTGCGGCAGATCGTCGCTGGTGTCGGTCACCTCCACCCGGATCCGGCGCTCCCCGGACGCCCCGGTCACCTCGGCGACGAGCAGCGCGTCGGCGTCCGTGTGGACCAGGACGTTGGTCAGCATCTCGGAGACCAGCAGCACCGCCGAGTCCACCTGGTCGTCGCTGTTCCAGTCGTGCAGCAGCTCGCGGAGCTGCTGCCGGCCCACCGCGACCCGCTCGGGCTCGGCCTGCGCCACGGTGAGCATCGTGCGCCGCACCGGCTGCCGAGCCGCCGCGCCGGAGTCGAGGCCGACGCC
The DNA here is from genome assembly GCF_002019855.1 of Streptomyces antibioticus. Lineage (NCBI taxonomy): Bacteria > Bacillati > Actinomycetota > Actinomycetes > Kitasatosporales > Streptomycetaceae > Streptomyces > Streptomyces antibioticus. The sequence continues at coordinate 4,526,225 of NZ_CM007717.1, forward strand.
CGCCGCGCCGTGCCGGAAGAGCAGCAGCAGGGCGATGTCGTCCTCGCGCCGGTCGGCCAGCGGACCGGTGGTGTGGTGGGAGGACGGCCCGTGCACGGCCTGGACCAGGGAGTCGGCCAGGGTCTCCAGATCGCCCTCGTGGGTCTCCAGGATCTTGCGGATGCGCAGCCAGCCGGTGTCGAGGTCGTGCCCGCCGGTCTCCAGGAGGCCGTCCGTGCACAGCATCAGCGCCTCGCCGGGCTCCAGGGCGAGCCGGGTCGTGGGGTAGTCGGCGTCGGGGTCGATGCCCAGCGGCAGCCCGCCGGCCGTGGCGCGGAGCAGCACCGTGCCGTCGGTCATCCGCACGGCCGGGTCGAGATGCCCGGCGCGGGCGAACTCCAGCACTCCGGTCGCGGGGTCGACCTCGACGTACAGACAGGTCGCGAAGCGCACCTCGCCGCCGGGGTCGGCGTCGGTGAGGCCGTGGAAGAAGTGGGAGGCGCGGGAGAGGACGGCGTCGGGGCGGTGGCCCTCGGCCGCGTACGCGCGCAGCGCTATGCGGAGCTGGCCCATCAGCCCGGCGGCGCGCACGTCATGGCCCTGGACGTCCCCGATGACCAGCGCGAACCGGTCCGCCCCGGACCTCGAACGGGAGGTGCCGCCGGGCAGCGGGATCATGTCGTACCAGTCGCCGCCGACCTGGAGTCCGCCGCCGGTCGGTATGTAGCGGGCGGCCAGGGTCAGACCCGGTATCTCGGGGCCGAGCGTCGGCAGCATGGAGCGCTGGAGGCCGTCGGTCAGCTCGCGCTGGGTCTCGGCGGCGCCCGCCCTGGTCAGGGCCTGGGCGAGCATCCGGGCCACGGTGGTGAGCACGGACCGCTCGTCGGGGGTGAACGCGACGGGGTAGGTGAAGGCCGCCATCCAGGCGCCCATGGTGCGGCCGGCCACGGTCAGCGGCAGGAACGCCCAGGACTGCCGGCCGAAGTGCGAGGCCATCGGCCAGGTGAGCGGATAGCGCTCCTTGTACTGGCCCGGCGAGGACAGATACACGGCCCGGCCGGTGCGCACCACCTCGGCGGCCGGATAGTCGGTGTCCACCGGCATATGGGTGAAGGGGTTCTCGTCGCCGGGGCGCTGCCCGTGGTGGCCGATCACCGTGAGCCGGTCGCCCTCCACGCCGAAGACGGCAAGACCGTCCGGGGAGAAGCCCGGCATCGACAGCCCGGCCGCCACCCGCAGCACCTCCTCCGTGTCGCGGGCCTCCGCCAGCGCCCGGCCCGCGTCCAGCAGGAACGCCTCCCGTGAGCGCCGCCAGTCACCGGTGACGGCGGTCCGCCCGGCGGGGGTGCCGGGCCGGGGCTCGGTGACCTCCTGGAGGGTGCCGATCAGTTCGTACGCCCGTTTCACCGGGTCGAAGGACGGCTTGGAGCGGCTGCGCACCACCCGGATCACATGGCCGCGCTCGTCCATGATCCGGATCCGCACCTCGGCGAGGGTGGCCTCGGCCACCGCGAGCTGGACGACTCCGGTGATCTCGTTCCAGTCGACGGGGTGGAGCCTGGCCCGGGTCTGGGCCTCGGTGAGGACCGCCTCCTCGGCCGGCAGCCCGAGCAGTCGGGCAGCCTCGGCGTCGACCGTGACCAGCCCGGTGGCCGTGCTCCAGTGCCAGATACCGGTCGCGAGGGAGGCGAGCACCTCTCCCACGGCGGGCAGGGGCTCGTCAGTACGCATTGCCCCACTTTATGGAGACGGGAACAGCAAATGCCACCGATCGCCCCTGATCGCCCTCGGCCTATTGAGGAGAGGCGATCTCGGCCCGGCCGGTAGGCTGGGGTTGTTTCACGTGAAACGTGCCCTACACATGCCCCGACATGATCCCCGATCCGCGAAGACTGGATGAACGACGATGCATCGGTACAGGTCCCACACCTGCGGCGAGCTCCGCTCCTCTGACGTCGGCACCGACGTCCGGCTGAGTGGCTGGCTGCACAATCGGCGCGACCTGGGCGGCATCCTCTTCATCGATCTGCGCGATCACTACGGCATCACGCAGCTCGTCGCCCGTCCCGGCACGCCGGCCTACGAGGCCCTGGACAAGGTGACCAAGGAGTCCACGGTCCGGGTCGACGGCAAGGTCGTCTCCCGGGGCACCGAGAACGTCAACCCGGAGCTGCCCACCGGCGAGATCGAGGTCGAGGTCGGCGAGGTCGAGCTGCTCGGCGCGGCCGCCCCGCTCCCCTTCACGATCAACGCCGAGGACGGGGTCAACGAGGAGCGGCGCCTGGAGTACCGCTTCCTGGACCTGCGCCGCGAGCGCATGCACAAGAACATCATGCTGCGCACGGCGGTCATCTCGGCGATCCGGCACAAGATGACGGCGCTGGGCTTCAACGAGATGGCGACGCCGATCCTGTCCGCGACCTCCCCCGAGGGCGCCCGCGACTTCGTCGTCCCCTCGCGCCTCAACCCCGGCAAGTTCTACGCCCTCCCCCAGGCGCCGCAGCAGTTCAAGCAGCTCCTGATGATCTCGGGCTTCGACCGCTACTTCCAGATCGCCCCCTGTTTCCGCGACGAGGACGCGCGCGCCGACCGTTCGCCGGGCGAGTTCTACCAGCTCGACGTCGAGATGAGCTTCGTCGAGCAGGAGGACGTCTTCCGGCCGATCGAGCAGCTCATGACCGAGCTGTTCGAGGAGTTCGGCGGCGGCCGTCATGTCACCTCGCCGTTCCCGCGCATCCCGTTCCGCGAGGCGATGCTGAAGTACGGCTCCGACAAGCCGGACCTGCGCGCCCAGCTCGAACTGGTCGACATCACCGACGTGTTCGAGGGCTCGGAGTTCAAGGCGTTCGCCGGGAAGCACGTGCGCGCGCTGCCGGTGCCGGACGTCTCCGCCCAGCCCCGCAAGTTCTTCGACCAGCTCGGTGACTTCGCGGTCTCGCAGGGCGCGAAGGGCCTGGCCTGGGTCCGCGTCGCCGAGGACGGCTCGCTGACCGGCCCGATCGCCAAGTTCCTCACCGAGGAGAACGTCGCCGAGCTGACCAAGCGTCTGTCGCTGGCCGCCGGGCACGCCGTGTTCTTCGGCGCGGGCGAGTTCGACGAGGTCTCGAAGATCATGGGCGCGGTGCGGGTCGAGGCCGCCAAGCGCGCCGGGCACTTCGAGGAGGGCGTCTTCCGGTTCTGCTGGATCGTCGACTTCCCGATGTACGAGAAGGACGAGGACACCGGCGCGATCGACTTCTCGCACAACCCGTTCTCCATGCCGCAGGGCGGTCTCGAGGCCCTGGAGACCCAGGACCCGCTGGACATCCTGGGCTGGCAGTACGACATCGTCTGCAACGGCGTCGAGCTGTCCTCCGGCGCGATCCGGAACCACGAGCCGGAGATCATGCTCAAGGCGTTCGAGATCGCCGGCTACGACCGGGACACCGTGGAGGAGAAGTTCGCGGGCATGCTGCGCGCGTTCCGCTTCGGCGCCCCGCCGCACGGCGGCATCGCGCCCGGCGTCGACCGGATCGTCATGCTCCTCGCGGACGAGCCGAACATCCGCGAGACGATCGCCTTCCCGCTCAACGGCAACGCCCAGGACCTGATGATGGGCGCGCCGACGGAGCTGGAGGAGGCCCGCCTCAAGGAGCTGCACCTGACGGTGCGCAAGCCGCAGCCGAAGTAACCGCACCGCTTCACGGAGGGGCCGGAAATCGTCGCCGATTTCCGGCCCCTTTCGCGTGGATGCGGAAGGGTGAAGATCACTGCACCTCCGGCTCGTCCGGTGACGCCCCCTCCTCCAGGAGGCGTTCGGCGATGTCCGTCGACCACTCCTGGGCCCAGGCGCGCAGGGCGCCGATCTCGGGTTCCGTCAGGCCGTAGGCCGTGAACGCCGCGTCCGGGTAGTGGTCGGTGCCGGTCAGCCGGGCCTGGAGGGTGGGGAGGTCGAAGTCGTCGCGGGCGTGGCGGCGGCCCAGTTCCTCCAGGTCGGGGTGGGTGAAGCGGGCGGCGGCGGACCGGGCGTCGATCAGATCGACGGCCAGGCCGCGGTCGTACAGGGCACGGATCTTGGTGCCGACGGCGTCCGGGAGGGCGAGCGCCGGACCGTACGGGGTGGGGACGGGCGGGGACCACAGGGTCTCCTTGTGGAGCGCGAGCCCCAGGCCCGACACCTCCAGGTGCGCGGAGAGCGGGTCCGTGTCCCGTACGGTCGCCTCCCGGCCCCCGTCGGTGAGCGCCGCCGCCAGGGCCTCGGCCAGCCGCGGCATCGGTGCGGCGCTCTCCGTCGCCAGGTCCACGTTCGCGTGCGGGCGGCGCGGCAGACCGTGGGCCTCCAGCGCGTACCCGCCGGCCAGCGAGAAGGGCGCGGGTGCCGCGTCGAGGACGTCGGCGATGAGCTGGAGGGGCGGTTCGAGCAGGTGGGGCGGCATGATCGGAGCGTAGTGCGGGTGTGCCCCGGCCCGCCGGGATCAGCGCGCCACGAACTGCGTGAGGATCGCCTGCACCTCGTAGATGTCCACACCCTTGGTGAAGGTCTTCTCGATCGGCACCGAGGAGCCGGAGACCCAGATCTTCAGCTCGGCGTCGAGGTCGAAGGTGCCGGCGGTCTCCACCGCGAAGTGCGTGATGCTCCGGTACGGCACCGAGTGGTACTCCACCTTCTTGCCGGTGATCCCCTGCTTGTCGATCAGGATCAGCCGGCGGTCGGTGAACAGTATGGTGTCGCGGATCAGCAGGAACGCGGCGTGCACGGTCTCGCCGTGGCCGAACAGCCGCGCGTAGTCCTGCTGGGCCTGGTGGTTGTCGATCGGATGGGCGTTGCCGAAGAGCGCCATGAAATCTCCTTCAGATACCGGTGCCGGACGGGTGCTCAGAGCTGTTCGGTGGTTTCGCTCTCGTACCGTGGCAGGTCCCGGGTGGAGATCGTCCAGTCGGCGATGGTGACGTCCTCGCCGTAGACGAAGTCCTTGCGGGTGGCGTAGCGGGGGCCGTCGGGCGTGGAGTGGATGTCGCTGAGGACGGCGCCGTCGCCGGTCCGGGGGTCGAAGATCGCGTAGACGGGGATGCCGATCAGGGGGTAGTCGCGCAACTTGGTGACCCAGTCGTTGTCCGGGTTGGAGCGGGAGACGATCTCGACGGCGGCGATGAGCGTACGAGGGTCGAACGATCCCTGCCCCTCCATGTCCGCCTCGGCGATCACCATGATGTCGGGGCGGCGCAGGATGCCTTCGGGCACCAACTCCACGTCAGGCTCGCCCGTGTGGGCCACGATCTCCTCGGGCATGACCTTCTCCAGGCGTTTCCGGAGACGGAGCGTGGTGAGCTCGTGCGGCCGCACAGGCGACATCATGTCGAGGACGATTCCTTCTTTGGTGATCTCGAACTTGCCGGGGAGAGTGCCGTCCGTGGACTCCACGAAGTCGCGCATGGCCCGGTAGAGGTGGGTGGCGCCCTGCTGCGCGTTGTCCGGGGCGATGGTCATGGCGGTCGCTCCTCGTCTGTGCCCAGGGGCAAGGATCGTCGCTCTCATGCTAGGCGGCCTCCGCGAGGTCGGTTCGGCAGTCGCGGCAGTGGCCCGGTTCAGGGGCGCGGAAGGCGCGGTCGCAGCGGTCGCAGGTCTGGAAGGGGTGTCTGCGGTCCGGGGGTGGTGGGGCCGGTGGGCGGAACGGTGTTGGGGGCGGGAGTTGGGCGGTGAGGCGGTGGGCCAGGAGGGCGGCCGGGCGGATCAGGGGTTCCAGCGGCAGGTTCTCGGTCAGGGCGTGGCGTACGGCGGTGGGGGTGAGGTCGCGCTCCAGCCAGGCGGCGACACCGGGCGCGAGATGCTCGGCGTCGGTGGCGGAGAGGAGCAGACGGGGGTCGTGACGGCGGAGCCCGGCGAGGACGTCGACGGCCATCCTGAGCAGCTCGGGGGAGCTGTACCCGGGCTTCGGCACAGGTGGGAGCAGCCGCTTGCGAGGGGGCGGCTTCTCCGGTGCCGTGCGTCGGACGGGCCTGTCGGGGCTGTCGGCGGCGGGCCTGTGCCCCGGCCTGTTGCTGGAGACCGTGCGGGTGACGATCCGCCCGGTCGGCGCCCGTAAGCGGCTGCGGCGGAGGTAGCCGTGGGTTTCCAGTTCGCGGAGCGCCGCCGCGATACGGGTGGGGCCCTCCGGGAAGCGGGCGGCGAGGCTCTTGATGTCGATCGCCGTGCCCGGCCGCACGGACTGGATGTAGCAAGCCAGCCCGATCGCCAGTAGCGACAGCTCCCGGTGCTGGGCGAGGTCGTTGCCGATCACCGTGAAGTTCTCGGTGAGACGGACGTGGTCGTGGATCACGCCGGAGTTCGGGCGCCCGTGGGGGTGGTTTTTGCCCGGGATACGGGACTTGGCGGACGCGGGCGCGCTAGTGTTTTCGGTATCCATTCAGGAAGGCCCTAACTTCCTCGGTGGTCAGGCCCTCGCAGGGATCGCTACTCCCGGCGGGGGCCGACGCATGTCTGGGGTTGCTTCTTGCTGCGGTGAGCGTAAGGCAGGCAACCGGGTCCGAATCCAGCCCAGTTGGGCATATTCACTCGCGGGAGTGAGTTTGCGCGGCGGGAGGGAGGGGTGGGGCTTGGTGGGGTGCTTTATCTCCAGTGGGTGGTTCATAGGGAGCGCAGGTCGGACCGGGGTGTGGGGCGTCAGGCTTCGGTGATTCCGGTGCCGGGAGGGTGAGTTCGGCCCAGACCGTTTTGCGCGGGCGAAGACCCGGGGCGACCCCCCAGCGGTCCGCGAGAGCGGCCACGAGGGCGAGTCCACGTCCGGTCTCGCTGTCGGCGGGGGCCTCCCGAAGCTCCGGCAGCCGGTCACCGCGCGTGTCGGTCACCTCGATGCGGAGCGTTCCGCCGATGACGTACAGCAGGAGCCGGAAGTTGCGCCCGGAGACCTTGCCGTGGCCGGCCGCGTTGTTCGCCAGCTCGGCGACGATGTGCGCGGCCGGGTCTTGGGGCAGGCCCCAGGAACGCAGTTGCTCGGTGGCGAGGAGGCGGGCGAGACGGGCGCCGCGCGGAGTGGGCGACAGCAGGACGCTGAAGTTGCGGAAGTGGCAGTCGGGTTGGGCCGATTCTGGAATCACGTCACTCAGCGTGGCCGGATGCGCTTAGCGTGAGTAGTGACGACGCTGTTGCGTACGGTGACTGTCCAGGGCTTGTCCGGTGGTGTCCGGGCTTGTCGGGGCGGTGCGGGCGGGTAGGGCGTCGCGGTACGTGGCGTATCTACGGAGGGGCGCGCATGTCGGTGGACGGCGAGGTACGGCGGCTCAGGACCGAGGCGGACGAGCCGGGGTGGGAGGTGGACCCGGACGACGAGTGGGGCGTGGCCGTAGTCGCCACCGTGGGGCGGCAGTTGAAGCTGCGGCGGGAAGCGGTGGGGATGCGGGCCGGTGAGTTCGGGAAGGCGGTGGGGTACGGCGAGGATCTGGTCTACAAGATCGAGAGCGGCAAGCGGATTCCCCGGCCGGAGTATCTGGACATGGCCGACGAGGTGTTGGGGGCGGGTGGGCTGCTCGCAGCGATGAAGGAGGACGTGGAGAAGGTCCGGTACCCGAAGAAGGTGCGGGCCTTGGGAGAGATGGAGGCCAAGGCGGTCGAGATCGGTTTGTACGAGTGCAACAGCGTTCATGGGCTGTTGCAGACGCCGGACCATGCCCGCGCCTTGATCGAGGCGGCGCAGCCGCCGTACTCACCGGACGATGTGGAACGGATGGTCGCTGCTCGGCTGGCCCGGCAGTCGGTCTTCGGACGCGACCCGGTCCCATCCATTCACTTCGTCCTGGAAGAGGCGCCGCTGCGACGCCCGCTCGGAGGCACAATGGTCTGGCGACAGCAGCTCGAACATCTGCTGGAGGTAGGGCGGATGCGCAACGTCACGCTTCAGGTGATGCCGACGCGAGTCGAGGTCCATTCCGGATTGGACGGCAGGATCGAGCTGTTGAAGTTCGCTGACGGTACGGCGGTTGCTCGTTCCGACGGAGCGTTCAACGGTCGTCCGGTAACCGAACCGAGGCAGCTCCACATCCTTGAGCTGCGGTATGGCACCATCCGGGCCCAGGCTCTCCCACCATGGGAGTCGCTGGCCTTCATCGAGCAACTGCTGGGAGAAACATGATCCGCGAGGCCTCTGCCGGGGACGGCTCCGAACTGGTGTGGTTCAAGAGCAGCTACAGCAGCGGCAACGACGGTGAGTCCTGTGTTGAGGTGGCCGCCTCCCCAGGCACCATCCATGTCCGCGACTCCAAGTACCGAGACGCCAGCCCCCGCCTCGCGCTGGCGCCGGACGCTTGGACAGGCTTCGTGGCGTACGCGTCGGGAGCTGACGTTTCATGAGCGGCGTGTGGTTCAAGAGCAGCTACAGCAGCGGCCCTGACGGCGACTCCTGTGTTGAGGTCGCCCACACTCCCGGAACCGTCCACGTCCGCGACTCCAAGTACCCCGACGTCAGCCCACGCCTCGCTCTCACGCCGGAGGCATGGGCCGACTTCGTCGGGATCTACTGCGCGGGTTCGCCGCCGAAGCGCTCCTTGTAGGCCGCCAGGTCGTCGTCCGTCAGCTTGGCGAACAGGACCGGCGGGACGGTGAACGCCGTGCCGGCGGGGACGGCGGCCAGGGTCTTCGCCTCCTCCGGGGAGACCCAGGTCGCGGTGTCGTCGGACAGGGCGAACGCCTCGCGCATCACCTTCGCGCTGGCCGGGATGAACGGCTCGGACACCACCGCGTACAGGTGGATGAGGTTCATCGCCGTGCGCAGGGTGAGGGCCGCGCCGTCCTTGTCCGTCTTGATCTCCAGCCAGGGGGCCTTCTCCTCCAGGTAGGAGTTGCCCGCGGACCACAGGGCGCGCAGTGCGGCGGCCGCCTTGCGGAACTGGAGGGCCTCCATCTGCGCCTCGTACTCGGCGAGGAGTTCGGCGATCTGCTCGCCGAGCTTCGCCTCCGCCTCACCGGCCGCGCTGCCCTGCGGGACCTCCTCGCCGAAGCGCTTCTTGGAGAAGGACAGGACGCGGTTGACGAAGTTGCCCAGGGTGTCGGCGAGGTCCTTGTTGACCGTGGCCGTGAAGTGCTCCCAGGTGAACGACGAGTCGTCCGACTCGGGCGCGTTGGCGATCAGGAAGTAGCGCCAGTAGTCGGCCGGGAGGATGTCCAGGGCCTGGTCGGTGAAGACGCCGCGCTTCTGGGAGGTGGAGAACTTCCCGCCGTAGTACGTCAGCCAGTTGAACGCCTTGACGTAGTCGACCTTCTTCCACGGCTCGCGCACGCCCAGCTCGGTGGCCGGGAACATCACGGTGTGGAAGGGGACGTTGTCCTTCGCCATGAACTCCGTGTAGCGCACGGTGTCGTCGGCCTCGTACCACCAGGACTTCCAGTCGCGGTTCTCCGGGTCGAGGTCGGACCACTCCTTCGTCGCGCCGATGTACTCGATCGGGGCGTCGAACCAGACGTAGAAGACCTTGCCCTCGGCGGCCAGCTCCGGCCAGGTGTCGGCCGGGACGGGCACGCCCCAGTCCAGGTCACGGGTGATGGCGCGGTCGTGCAGCCCCTCGTTCAGCCACTTGCGGGCGATGGAGGAGGCGAGCTGCGGCCAGTCGGCCTCGTGCCGGGAGACCCACTCCTCGACCTCGTGCTGGAGCTTGGACTGGAGGAGGAAGAGGTGCTTGGTCTCGCGGACCTCCAGGTCCGTGGAGCCGGAGATCGCGGAGCGCGGGTCGATCAGGTCGGTGGGGTCCAGCACCCGGGTGCAGTTCTCGCACTGGTCGCCGCGGGCCTTGTCGTAGCCGCAGTGCGGGCAGGTGCCCTCGACGTACCGGTCCGGGAGGAAACGGCCGTCGGCGGGGCTGTAGACCTGCCGGATCGCGCGCTCCTCGATGAAGCCGTTCTCGTTGAGGCGGCGGGCGAAGTGCTGGGTGATCTCGACGTTCTGCGGGCTGGAGCTGCGGCCGAAGTAGTCGAACGCGAGTGCGAAACCGTCGTAGACGGCCTTCTGCGCGTCGTGCGCCTGCGCGCAGAACTCGTCGACCGGGAGGCCCTGCTCCTTCGCGGCCAGCTCGGCGGGGGTGCCGTGCTCGTCCGTGGCGCAGATGTACAGGACGTCGTGGCCGCGCTGGCGGAGGTACCGGGAGTACACGTCCGCCGGGAGCATGGACCCCACCATGTTGCCCAGGTGCTTGATTCCGTTGATGTACGGAAGGGCGCTGGTGATGAGGTGTCGAGCCATCGGGGGCTGCTCCCAGGTCGCTACGGGTACGAACCTTGAAATCGTAGCCGACGTGTGTATGCCGCCCGCCTCCCGTTTTACGGGGTGGGACGCGGGCGGCACACGGGTGGGACGGGGGCGGGGCCGGGGTTACGGGCGCCAGCCTGCGAGGACGCCCTCGTACAGCTCGGTGTCCGTCAGCTCGCGGGGGGTGGGGCCCGCGTGGAAGAAGGACGCGTTGGGGGTCTTGAGCTTGCGGAGGTAGTCGAACGCCTTGTTGTCGTGCTCACCGAAGGCGACGAAGGAGAAGAACACGGTGGGGTGGTTCTTCGCGGCGTCGTTGAGGGACTGGGTGGCCGGGGTCTTGGCGTCCGGGGCGCCGTCCGTCTGGAACACGACCAGGGCGGGGCCCTTCGGGTCCTTCGACTTCTCGTGGTGGCTGACGACGGCCTCGACGGCGGCGTGGTAGCTGGTACGGCCCATGCGGCCCAGGCCGGCGTGCAGCTCGTCGATCCTGTTCTCGGGGTCGGCCTGGGTCAGGTCGGCGGTGCCGTCGACCTCCGTCGAGAAGAAGACGACGTGGACCGTGGCGGCGGGGTCGAGGTGGGCGGCGAGGGCGAGGGTCTGGTCGGCGAGGGCCTGGGCGGAGCCGTCCTTGTAGTACGGGCGCATGGACGCGGAGCGGTCGAGGACGAGGTAGACGGTGGCCTTTGTGCCGGTTAGCTGCGCTGCGGCTAGGGCGGTTGCGGCGGGGTCGGTGGGGTCCGCGGCCTGTGCCTGTGCCTCGGCCTCGGCTTCGCCTTCGGCCTTGGTGTTCCCACCCGCACCACCCGTGCGGGTTGTGTTGTCGGGTGCGGGCTCCTCCGGGGGCGTCTCGACGTCGGCGGGTGCGGGTTCGGTGGCCTGTGCTTCGGCCTCGGCTTCGCCTTCGGCCTGGTCGTTCCCACCCGCACCACCCGTGCGGGATGCGTTGTCGGGTGCGGGCTCCTCGGAGGGCGACTCGCCGTCGGCGGCCGCCGGGTCCGTGGCCTCAGCCGTCGGCTCCGCCTCCGGCTCCGGTGCTGCCTCTTCGGCAGGAGTGACCTCGGCCGCAGGTGGAACCTCTGCGGTCGGCTCGGGCTCGGGCGCCACGGCCTCCGGCTCGGCGGCCGGCTCCGGGGCAGGCGTCGGCTCGGGCTCAGCTTCGGCCTCAGGCTCGGAAGCAGCCTCTACCTCCGCCGCAGCCTCCACCTCGGCCTCAGGCTCTGCTTCGGTCTTTGCCTCAGCCTCGGGCTTTGCCTCAGCCTCGGGCTTGGCCTCGGGCTCGGCAGTAGCCTCCGCCCCTACCTCTGCCTCGGGCTCAGCCGCAGCCTCCGCCTCGGGCTCAGCCGTGGCTTCGGGCTCGGGCTCGGCCGTGGCCTCAGCCTCGGGCTTGGCCTCGGGCTCAGCCGTAGCCTCCGCCTCCGCCTCTGCCTCGGGCTCAGCCGCAGCCTCCGCCTCTGCCTCGGGCACAGCCGCAGCCTCGGGCTCAGCCGCAGCCTCGGGCTCAGCCGCAGCCTCTGCCTCGGGCTCAGCCGCAGCCTCGGGCTCGGCCGTAGCCTTCGCCTCTGCCTTCGCCTCTGTCTCGGGCTTCGCCTCTGGCTTGGGCTCTGCCGCAGGTGTCGGCTCCGGGGGCGGGGCGGGCACCGTGATCTTGTCGAAGGCTGCTGAGACGAGTTCGTGGGTGTCGGGGGACTCCGTGCGGGGTTCCGGGACCGTGGGGGTCGGGGTTTCCTCCTCCGCCGGGGGGCGGCCCTGCGAAGGGACTTCCTCCGCCCCGAGGTCGCGCTCCTTGCGTGAGCGGCCGAAAGCGTTCCGAAGGCGAGTGAGAATGCCCATGCGCGCAACCCTTCGCGTGAGTTGAAGCCTCAATCCCTGGCCAGGACGGACACGTAAGGTTAGCGGCCTCTCGTGGCGATCTTCGGCAGGGGTGAGCAAGGGGGACAGGCGTGTGTCAACACCGCCTTCCGGACGCGTCCGGGGCCGGTCCAACACCCTTGTCGAACAAGGGCATTCACCCCTCGTTCACCTCGCGTCCGCGCCCACGCACGGCCACCCCCCTACCGTCACGTTCACATCACGGGCACGCAAGGGGAGAACAAAGGTGCGCAAGCTGCTGCCGCTCGTCGGAACGCCGTCCGATTCGCATCCCGGCGGTCGATCCGCCCTGACCTGTCGCTTCCGCTGTGGCGACGCCTGCTTCCACGAGGTGCCCAACACCAGCGACAACGAGTACGTCGGTGACGTCATCGCGGGTGCCCTGAGCCGTCGGGCGGTCATGCGGGCCGCGGCCGTCGTCTCCGTCGCCACGGGGGTGGGGGCGGGGGCCGTCGTTCCCGCCGCCGCGCACGGGGGAGAGGGGGAAGGGCGAAGGCGTAAACCGGCCAAGAAGCCGCAGGGGGCTCGTGGGCTGCGGTACTCCTCCGTCGCTCCCAACACCGCCGACGCCGTGACCGTGCCCGAGGGGTACCGGCAGAACGTCGTCGTCCGCTGGGGCGAGCCCATCCTGCGCGGAGCGCCCGCCTTCGACCCGGAGAAGCAGACCGCGGCGGCCCAGTCCGGACAGTTCGGGTACAACAACGACTTCCTCGCGCTGCTGCCGCTCCCGGGCGAGCACCGGCGCCAGCTCCTCGTCGCCAACCACGAGTACACCGACGAGGTGCTGATGTTCCGGGGCTACGACCCCGAGAACCCCACCCGCGAGCAGGTCGAGATCGCCTGGGCGGCGCACGGCCTGGGGGTCGTCGTCGTGGAGGAGGACCGCAGGACGGGCGCCCTGACCGCCGTACCGCGGCACCCCCTGAACCGGCGGATCACGGCCACCACCGAGTTCCGGCTGACCGGTCCCGCCGCGGGGTCCGAGCTGCTGAAGACGTCCGCCGACCCGACCGGCCGCAAGGTCCTCGGCACGCTGAACAACTGCTCCGGCGGCACCACGCCGTGGGGCACCACGCTGCACGGCGAGGAGAACTTCAACCAGTACTTCGCCAACGCCACCCGCGCCACCGACAAGCGCTACGGCCTCGGCACCGGCGCCACCGAGCGCAAGTGGGAACGCTTCGACCAGCGCTTCGACGTCGCCCGGGAGCCCAACGAGTCGCACCGCTTCGGCTATGTCGTCGAGCTGGACCCGTACGACCCGACCTCCACGCCCCGCAAGCGCACCGCGCTCGGCCGGGTCAAGCACGAGGGCGCGACCGTGCGGCTCACCGACGACGGCCGGCCCGTCGTCTACACCGGCGACGACGAGCGGTTCGACTACTTCTACAAGTTCGTCGGCAGCAAGCGGATGAAGAGGGGCGGTTCGCGGGCCGCGCGGGAGCACAACTCCACGCTCCTCGACGAGGGCACGCTCTACGTCGCCCGGCTCACCGGCGACTCCCCCGCCGTCGAGGTCGACGGAAGCGGCCGGCTCCCGGCCGACGGCGAGTTCGACGGCAGCGGGGAGTGGATCCCGCTGGCCACCTCCACCGCACGCGGCGCCGTCTCGCACGTGCCGGGGATGACCGCCGAGGAGGTGTACGTCTTCACCCGCCTCGCCGGTGACAAGGTGGGCGCCACCAAGATGGACCGGCCCGAGGACATCGAGCCCAACCCGCACACCGGCAAGGTGTACGTCGCCCTCACCAACAACACCAACCGCGGCACCGGTACGAACCCGGCCGCCGACGAGGCCAACCCGCGCAACGCCAACAAGCACGGGCACATCCTGGAGCTGACCGAGCGCCGGAACCGGGCCGACAGCACCCGGTTCGCCTGGTCGCTGTTCCTGGTCGCCGGTGACCCGAAGGACCCCGCCACCTACTTCGCGGGCTTCCCCAAGGACGAGGTCAGCCCGATCTCCTGCCCGGACAACGTGGCCTTCGACCCGCACGGCAACCTGTGGATCTCCACCGACGGCGCCCAGCTCGGCTCGCACGACGGCCTGTTCGGCGTGGCCACGCGCGGCCCGCGGCGCGGTGAGCTGAAGCAGTTCCTCACGGTGCCGGTCGGCGCCGAGACCTGCGGTCCGCTCGTGCAGGACCGGCGCGTCCTGGTCGCCGTCCAGCACCCGGGCGAGGTGAACGGCGCGTCCGTGGAGAAGCCGGCGAGCATCTGGCCCGACGGGCCGGGGAAGATCGTCCGCCCGGCGGTGGTGGCGGTGTGGCGGGCGGACGGCCGGGACATCGGCGTCTAGGGCACCCCCGGCCGTATCAGACCGCGTGCAGGGTGAGGTCCACCAGCAGGGAACGGTGGTCGGTGCCGGCCGGGTCCAGGAAGCGGGCCCGGCTCGCCGAGAACTCCTCGGACACCAGCACATGGTCGATCTGCGCGCCGAAGGGCGGCGCGGTGTCGCTCGGCCAGCTCGGTTCGCGGCCCGCGCCGGACAGCCGGGCCGCGTCGCGCAGCCCGGTGTCGAGGATGCGGCGGAAGGCGGCGTGGTCCTGGGAGGCGTTGAAGTCGCCGGCCAGGACCAGCGGGCCGTCGTCGTGCCGGGCGGCGAAGGCGCGCAGCCGGCCCAGTTCCTCCTTCCACAGGGAGACCTGGCGGGGCAGCGGCGGCTTGGGGTGGGCGAGCTGGAGCCGTACGGCGTGCCCGTCGACGTCGGCGACCGCCCCCGGCATGCCCATCCGGCCGGGGACACCGGCGGCGGCCGTCAGCGGGAAGCGGCTGAGGATGATCGACCCGACGGAGGTGTCCCCCTCCACCGCGCGCCGGTACGGGTAGGCGCCGCCGACCTCCCGCTTCAGCCGGGCCTGGCAGGTGTACTCGCACTCCTGCACGAACACGATGTCCGGCCCGGCGCTGCGGATCAGCGGGATCAGGGCGCCGGTGGCCCAGCCGAACTCCACGTTGGAGGTGAGGACGCGCAGCCGGGCGAGCGCCGGTCCGCCGGGCTCGCCGCCGGGGCCGTACGGCCGGACGCACCAGGCGAGCAGGGCGAGGACCACGACGCCCCAGATCAGTCCGCTCCACCAGCGGGCGAGCAGGGTGAGCGCCACGGCCAGGGCGGCGGGGACCAGCAGCCACGGCAGAAAGGCCAGCGTCTGCGGTACGGGGGTGACGGCGTCGGTGTCGGCGAGCCGGCAGCCGACGACCACGCTCACCGCGCCGAGCAGCGCTGCCGCGCAGGAGACGGCGAGCAGCCGTGTCCGGTGACCCATCAGTCTCCCCCGCGCCTCTTCGTCCTGCCGAAAGGCTATGCCCCGATCCGGGCCAGGAACCGGCCCAGCGCCGCGTCGAACTCCGCGGGCCGTTCCAGGTTGGGCAGATGGGCCGCGCCCGGGATCACGCACAGCTCGGAGTCGGGCAGGGCGGCGTGCATGGCCTCGGCGTCGGAGACCGGGGTGAACTCGTCGTCGGCGCCGACCACGACCAGGGCGGGCACGGTGACGCGGGTCAGCAGGGCGCGGTAGTCGGGGCGTTCGGCGCGGCCGAGGAGGGCGGCCGCGGCGCCCTCCGGGGAGGTGGCCGTCATCATGCGGTGGACGTGCGCCTTCACGTCGGGGTCGGCGTAGGGCGCGACCATCTTCTCCAGCACCTCGTCGGCGTAGCCCCGCATGCCCTCCGCCAGCAGCCGGTCGGCCGCCTCGCGGCGCGCGATCTTCCCGGCGCTCGTCTCCGCCGCCGGGAAGGTGTCGGCGAGGACGAGTCCGCGGACGCGGTCGCCGAAACGGTCGTAGCACTCCATGGCGATCTGGCCGCCCATGGACAGTCCGGCCAGGACGAAGGTGTCCACGCCGAGCGTGTCGAGGAGTTCGCGGATGTCCTCGGCGAAGCGGGAGAGGGGGGTGACGCCGGGGAGGACCGGGGAGGCGCCGTAGCCGCGCAGGTCGGGGGCGACGACGCGGCGTTCGGCGGAGAACGTCTCGATCTGCGGGGCCCACATGGTGCGGTCGAAGGGGTGGCCGTGGACGAGGACGAGGGGCGGGAGAGATGAATGCTGGCCTTTGTCCTCATATGCGAGGAAGGGGGGTGATGCCATGTCTGTGACCCTAGGTCGGGCGCTCTTCTCGGTGCAATAAGATCTTTGCCCTCGGTGCAATCGACGACGACGGTGGGGTGCGGGCACGTATGCGGGATTTCCGGGTCATCGCCGACCGCATCGCGGAGGACATCGCCGCCGGGCGCCTGCGGCCCGGCCAACGGCTGCCTCCACAACGGTGGTTCGCCCGTCGCCACGGCATCGCCCCCTCGACGGCGGGGCGGGTCTACGGCGAACTCGTGCGCAGGGGGCTGGTGGTGGGCGAGGTGGGACGCGGCACGTTCGTCCGGGCCGCGCCGCCGGAACCGCACGGGCGGGGGCTCGTGGAGCCGACGGCTTCCGCGCCCGCCGTCAACCTGGAGCTGAACTACCCTTCCGCGCCGGGCCAGTCGGAGCTGCTCGCCCCCGCCCTCGCCCCGCTGCTGCGGCCGGACGTGTTCACGCGGGCGATGCGGCCCGCCGCGGCGGACGGCACGTCGGAGGCGCGGGCGGCCGCCGCGAGCCTCCTCGGGCTGCCCGGCCGGATCCTCTTCACCGGCAACGCCCGTCAGGCGATCGCCGCGGCGCTTGCCTCTCTGGTCCGGCCCGGCGGGCGGGTGGGGGTGGAGGAGCTGACGTATCCGCTGGTCAAGGAGATCGCGGCGCGGCTGGGGATCGTGCTGGTGCCGCTGCCGAGCGACGAGGAGGGGGTGCGGCCGGACGCGGTCGTCGCGGCGCACCGTGCCGCGTCCCTCTCGGCGCTGTATCTCCAGCCGGCGCTGCACAATCCGACGTCGCTGGTCACTTCGGAGCGTCGGCTGTCCGAACTGGGGTGTGTGGTAAACGACTTGGGCGTTCCGGTGGTGGAGGACCGTATCTGGTCCTTCCTGCGGCCGGAGGCGGTGCCGCTCGCCGTGTATGCGCCGGGGCTCACGTATGTCGTGGACGGGTTGTCCAAGCGGGTCGCGCCGGGGCTGACGGTCGGCTTCCTCGTCGTACCGGAGCACCGGGGCGATGCCGTGGCGGCGGCGGTGCGGTCGGGTGGCTGGAGTGCGGCGGGGTTCGCGCTGGAGGCGGCGGTGCGGTGGATCGAGGACGGGACGGTTGCCGAGCTGGTCGCTCGGAAGCGGGTGGATGCGGGGCGGCGGCAGGGGGTTCTTGCGGAGTGTCTGGGGGGCGTGGGGGTTCGTACGGGGCCGCATGCCTACTTCGCCTGGTGGGAGCTTCCTTCGCCCTGGCGGGCCGACACCTTTGCCGCGGCCGCGGCCGCCCACGGCATCTCTCTCACCCCCGGCACGGCCTTTACGGTTGCCCCGCGCCGCACGCCGACCGCGGTCAGGCTCGGCCTGGCGTCGGCGCCGCTGCCTGAACTGGCCGGGGCGTTGAGGAGGCTTGCGGCGCTGGCCTCTGCGGGGCCGTGTTGAGGCGGCTCGGCCTCGGCTTCGCCCTCGGCCTCGGGTGTTCCCACCCGCACCACCCGTGCGGGTTGTTTGTATGGTGCGGGTTTCTCGATGGGCGACTCGCCGTCGGCGGCTGCGGGTTCGGTGCCGGTCGTGCGGGTGCGTGGGGTCAGGCGTGGACTCGGGTTGGTTCTGGGGGTGGGGTGGCGGGGATCGGTGGGACTTCGCGGAGCGGGCGTCGGGTGGGGAGGTGGGTGGTGAGCCAGGTGGCTGCCGCTGTGGTCAGGCCCAGGGTCAGGAGGAGCCAGGACGCGGTGCGGAGGGGGGACGTCAGGGTGTCGTAGACCGCGGCCGTGACCGCGCGGTGGGACGGGTCGGGGAGGTCGGTGAGGGTGAGGTGGCGGCCGATCGCGATCGCGAGGGCGAGGAACGCGCCGCCGAGCGCGGTGCCCAGCGCGGTCGCGGTGAGGGCGCGGCGGCGGCACGCGGCGACGGCGATTCCCGTGACCGCGAACAGGACGGCCGCCGCGGGCAGCCAGAAGGAGGCGATGTCGAGCACGTGATAGCCCTTCCGCAGGGCGGGCAGTTCGTCGGGGGGTACCAGCACCACTTCGCGGTGTTCGACCGGGAAGCGGTCGGCGAAGGGCACGTGGTCGGCGGCGAGACGGTCCCTCAACGGGGCGGTGACCGCGGCCAGATCGAGGGTGGCGGCGCGTTCCCCGTCGGAGCGCAGGGCCCGGAGGACGGCGGTGTGCGCGGCCGTGTTGCCCGCGTCCCACGCGGCGTGGAAGGCGGGGGTGCCGGTGAAGGAGCGGACCGCGTCCCGCACCAGGTCCCGGTCCATGCCGGAAGCCTGGGCCAGATCGTCACCGACCGTGTCCGCCACGGCGTCCCGGACCGCGGGCTCGGAGGCCAGCGGCGCCATCGTGGTGACGTACCGTCCGGTGTCGCCCAGGCCGTGCACCGCCCAGACCGCCAGCGTGCCGAACGGCACCAGCAGGCAGGCCAGAGCGATCAGGACGGCCGAGACGGCGGTCCGCAGGCTTCGGGACACCCGGCTTCGGGACACCCTCCCAGGCAACAGCCGCCCGCCGGACCGCGCGAGCGGTGCTGGGCCGCCCGGGTGCGAGGCGGCCCCCACCCCGTCGGAGCTGGGGTTTCGGGCCCTCCACGCCGCCTCGGGTGGAGGCTTCACCCGAACGGGTGTTACCTGGTTCTGGGGAGAAGGAGGTCGATCATGCGCACCACTCCGGCCCTGCGGACTCTGGCCGCGGCCCTGCTCACCGGTGGCACCCTCGCCGCTACGGCGCTGGGCACCACCGCGGCGGAAGCTTCACCGACCACCTACACCGAAGGACACGGCAGTGTGAGCGGCGGCTCCGTACGGGGCACCGTCGTCTCCTCCACCAACCTCAGCCTGCGTCAGGCGCCCACCACGCACGCACCGCTGGCCGCCCAGCTCGCGCCGGGCAGCCACGACCGGGTGCGCTGCATGGTGAAGGGACAGAGCGTCAACGGCAACCCGTACTGGTACTGGATGATCGGCGCCGAGGGCTGGGCGTCCGCCGCGTTCGTCGACGTCGGCCGCGCGCACGTCCCGGCCTGCGACGACCCGTGCCCGCAGTGGAAGGACGGCCACTGGGTCAACTGGACCGACCCGTTCTGGAACGACGCGTGGAGCCTCGTGGCCTCCGGCTCGTTCAGCGTCTCGGGCTCCTTCGAGTTCAGCGCTTCCGGAACCTCGTCGGGCGGCTGGGAGTGGATCCCGGTCACCCGGTGAGTGGAGGGATGAGGGAACACATGGGCCCCGGCGTACAACGCCGGGGCCCATGTGGTGCGTGACCGTCGGAAACGGTCCTAGCGGATGCGACGGCCCTCCGCGTCCTCGTGCGTGTAGTAGCGGTAGAAGAGCACTCCGAAGGTGCTCGCGCCGATGGCCACGCCCATGCCCGCGGACCGCAGCACACTGGCACCGGTCTCGCTGTACAGGAAGCCGAACGCGCAGCCCGCGAACGCCGCCCAGATCAGGGCGTGCACCTCCCGGATGACGTGCGGGGCCAGCGCGTGGATGCCCATCCACAGCGCCGCGAACACGATCGCGCTCACGAAGCCGAGCAGGACGTTCCAGCCGGTGATGGCCTCGCCGGAGCGGTTGTTGGCCGCGACCCAGTAGCCGTAGATCAGCCCGAGCGTGACAGGGACCGCCCACGCCGCGATCCGGTGGGTCCGGTCGCTGAAGACGTCGGGTGTCCTGCTCGTCCGGGACGGTGCCCGCATCACGGGTGCCGCATGAGCCATGGGAGCACTCCTCTCTCCTCGCCCCCGTCTCCCTCCCTGTCCTTCCAGGGCACACCTGGGCGGAGGCGGCGGCAAGTCGGATCCCGGGCCGGGTGCCCGGATGCGGCCGGTCCGACACCGTGCTTCGCTGACCACATGGAGGCCGGGGGCCACGATCCGCACGACCGCAGCCCACGGGCCCGGGCCCGGAGCCGGGACGTCCTGCAACGCCATCAGCTCCTGCGGTTCCGAGGCCGCAGCGTCACCTGGCTGGTGCCGCTCGCCACGCTCGTCGCCATCGCCTTCACCGACTGGAACACCACCGGCGAGTTCCGGGTCGTCTCCTGGTGCGTGTTCGTCTCCGCCATCGCCGCCGCGCTGTGCGGGATGTGGACGACGATCCTGTTCGCCGTGCTGGCGCTGATCACCTACATCGTCGCGGACGCCGCCTGGCCGGACCAGTACCGGGCCGGGCCCGCCGACTTCACGCTCGTCGTGATCGGCTCGGTCCTGTCCGTGCTGGCCGCCGCGTTCCGGGTGCGCGGGGAGCGGCGGATGCTGCACATGATGGACATCGCCGAGACCACCCGCCGTACGGTGCTGCGTCCGCTGCCTCCCGTCTGGGGCGGCCTGGACCACGCGGCCGTCTACCTCGCCGCCGACGCCGAGGCCCGGGTGGGCGGCGACTTCTACGACATCCAGCCCGGCCCGCACGGCACCCGGGTGCTCCTCGGGGACGTCCAGGGCAAGGGGCTGGGCGCGGTGGAGGCGGCGGCCGCGCTGCTCGGCACGTTCCGTGAGGCGGCCTATCACGAGGCGGACCTCGCGACGGTCGCCGACCGGCTGGAGACCCGGATGCGCCGGCACCGGGTGCACACGACCGCGCTGGGGCGTGCCGACGGGGACCGCTTCGCCACGGCCGTCCTGCTGGGCTTTCCGCCGCACGACCGGTCGACCGTGCACATCGTGGGTTTCGGCCATGAGCCCGCGCTCGCCGTCGGCACCCACGGGGTACGGCATCTGCCGTCCGGGGACGGTCTGCCGCTGGGCCTCGGCGACCTCGTCGGGCGGACGGCGCGGCCGGCCGTGCTGCGGGTGCGGATCGATCCCGGGGAGACGGTGCTGCTCGTCACGGACGGGGTGACGGAGGCGCGGGACGCGTCGGGGACGTTCTATCCGCTGAGCGACCGCCTCACGGAGGCCGTCGCCCGGGACCCGCGCACCGCCGAACCCGGCCGCCTGGTCGCCCACGTCCGCGACGGCACGCTGCGGCACTGCCGGGGGCGGCTGGCCGACGACACGACGATCTTCGCGGTCCGTACGACGGGGGGTCCGCCGGGGCCGGAATCGGGGCTGCGATCGGGGCCGGGCTGACGCCGGGCCGATGCCGGATCGACGTCGGGTCGACGCCGGGCGACGAAGTTCCCGTACGGGGAGGTTTGCGGTCCTCGGGGCCCCTCGGCGCGGCGACAGCGGTTACGGTGCTGACGTACGTGATCGACAGGGGGAGGGGATCATGCCCGGGACCGTGCTGCTGCTGGCGGCCTCGCCCGCGGGCAAGGGGTGTCTGGTGGACGCGGCGTCCGTCCTCCCCGTGCTCGCGGCCGTACCGCCCGCGATCCTGGCCGGCACCGACACCGCGAACGTGGTCGAGCTGGCCGATCCGCTGGAGCCGCAGGCCGTGCTGACCCGGCTGCGGGCCGCGGCGACGGCCCCGGGACCGCTCACGCTCTTCGTCACCGGGCAGCTCCAGCTCGACCGCCGTCAGCACCTGCCCCATCTGGCGCTGGCCCGCACCACCGCCTCCACGGTCCGCTACACCGCCCTGCCGTGGCACTGGCTGCGCGAGGAGCTACGGCTGCGCACCCCGGGCACGACCACGCTGCTGGTCGACCTGCACGCCGACGCGGAGACCTGGGGCTGGCTGCGGGGGCACGTCCTGGAGTGCGGACCCGGCGTCTCGGTCTACGGCAGGATCGCCCCGCCCCCGGCCCGCCGTACGGTCGCCGCCCCCACGTACATGAAAGCCCTGGCGACGATACTCCGCAGCGGCGGCCGCCCACCCCTGCCCCACCTCCACCACACAGCCCTGACCCGCATCGCCACCGAGGGCGAGGTCGGCGACCTCCTCCTCCACGGCGGCACGGGCGCGGGGGGCTTCGCGGTACCGGTGACGCCTGCACCGGTACCGGCCCGGCCGACGTTCACAGGTGTACGGACGACTGCCGTCGAGCCGACGGGCGGTTCGGTGAACGGCGCCCCTGCGGCTGGTGGTCCGGTCCCGGGCACCCCCGCGGACGGCCTCGCGACCGCCGGGGCTTCGACGGCCGCCCCTGCCACGGGCGTTGCGGGCGCAGGAGTCCCAGCCACCGGCGTCCCGCCCACGGCCCACGCCTCCCACGCCTCCCGGGCTTCCGTCCCCGCTCAGCCGCCTGCCCCCGCCATGGGTGTTGAAGGCGCGGGCGCTCCGGCCGGCGTTCCGCCCGCCGGTTCTTCCATGGCCGCGTCTTCCGAGCCCTGGCCCCCCGTTCCGGCCCAGCCCGCTGCCCCTGCCGGGGCTTTCGCCCCTGAGGCTTCCGTTCCTGGACAGCCCCCCGCACCCGCCCGGCGCTCCGCCGAGGGGCGGCCCGTTGCCTCCGCGGGGACTTCCGTCCCGGCCCAGCCCGCTGTTCCTGCCGCGGCTTCCCGCCCTGGCCTAGCCACTGCTCCCACCGAGCCCCCCGCCCCCGACCGGGGCCCCGCTCATCTCTCCGCGTCCGTGCGGGCCCCCGGCCCCACCCTCGCCGGCCTCGATCAAGCTCCCCGAGACCCCCTCGACCCCCACACCGCCATCGCGCTGGCCGTTCGCGATGGGCGGCACATGGACGCCGATGCGCTGGCCGCGCGGTGGGAGGCTGCGGCGCTCGCCGCGTACGGGGGTGGGTCCGAGGCGGTGTTGCACTGGAGTGAGGTGCGGGCCGATCTCGCGATGTTCGCGGGGGATGCCGTGCGGAGCTGCCGGGCCTGGCTCGCTGTCGCCGCGGCGCGGCTGGACGCCGGGCAGGCCGTCGACGCGGCTGCGGTGGAGGCGGCCGTCGACCGGGCGCACCATCAGTGGGGCCGGGTCACCGACCCCGTGCGGGCCAGGGAGCTGGGCCCGGCTCTCGCCGAACTGCGTGGGCGGGTGCCCGGCCGGCGCCGGGGTGCCCTGGACCATGTGCGGCGGCAGCTCAGGGAGTTGCAGATCCAGGGGTGAGGCTCTAGCGGTTCCGGTCCGGCTGCTGAGCCGTCGGGGGTGTCGTCGCCGTCGTGCCCACCGGTACCGCGTTCGCGGCCGTGACCAGGGCCGCGACGGCCAGGACGGCGGCGGCGACGGCCCTCGCGTAGCAGTGTCCCTCGGAGGCGGACGGGCGTCCGTGCACGGCAACCTCACAACGTCGATGTCGGCGGGTCCACAGCGGGCAACACTCGTGTGTTAAGCATGTTTAATTCGCCGTTTAACCTAGAGGCTGCGATAGTCCAACGGCAAGAGGCACCGGGGCAGTTGGGGGAGTCAAGGCGTGGGAGAGCGAGACGAACCGGAGGTCATAGGAAGACGCGTGCAACAGCTCCGCGTCGGCCGTGGTCTCACCCAGCGGCAGTTGGCCGAACCGACCTACACCCCCGCCTACATCTCCACCCTGGAGGCCGGCCGCGTCCGCCCCTCCGACGAGGCCCTCAAGCACATCGCCGAACGCCTCGGCGTGGACTTCGAGGAACTCTCCACCGGCCGCTCCGCCCGCCTCGTCACCGATCTGCGGCTGCGGCTCACCGAGGCCCAGCGCACCCTCGCCACCGGTGACGCCGAGGACGCCGCCCGCCAGTACGAGGCCCTGCTCACCGAGGCCGGCGCCAACGACCTCGCCGAGGAGGAGGCCACCGCGCTGCTCGGACTCGGGGAGTGCGGCATCGACACCGGCGATCTGGAGGCCGCCCGGGACCACTTCGAGCGCGCCGAGGCCCGGCTCGCCGACGCCCCTCTGCCCTGCCGGGTCCCCGCCCTGCGCGGCCGGGCCGTCGCCCACTACCTCGCCGGGGAACTCCGTTACTCCGTCTACCTCCTCGAATCCGCCCTCGACGAGCTGAACCGCGGCGGCCTCCACGACCCCGACGCGCTGCTGCTGCTCTACGCCTCCGTCATCGGCCCGTACATGGACATGGGCGCCCACGCCCGCGCCGCGCAGGCCGCCGAGTTCGCGCTCGCCCTCGCACCCCAGGTCGCCGACCCCGCGCTCGTCGCCCGTATGCACCGCTCGGTCGCCCGCACCCTGCTCGCCGAGGGCCGGCTCGCCGAGGCCGACGCCTCCCTCGCCAAGGCCGCCGAGCTGTACCGGCAGCTCCAGCTCCGTACCGAACTCGCCAACTGCCACTGGATGCGCGGATACGTCTACGCCCAGAACGGCCAGCTCGAACACGCCGAGGACGAACTGCGGCAGGCCCAGGAGATGCTGACCGCCACCCACGCCACGCTCTACGGCAGCCAGGCCGCCGTGGAACTGGCCGACGTACTGCACCGCCGCGGCAAGTCCGCCGAGGCCGCCGCACTGCTCCAGCAGGTCCTCGGCGACCTCTCCTCCGAGCGCGGCGCCATGCACTCCGCCGCCGCCCACCGGCTGCTCGGCATCATCGCCGAGGACGCCCGGGACACGGAGGCCGCCGAGGAGCACTACGTCCGCGCCCTGAGCCTGCTGGAACGCGCCGGCGCGGCCGGTGACCTCGCCGACCTGTGCCGGCTGCTGGGCGATCTGCTGCGCCGTACGGGCCGGGTCGAGGCGGCCCTCGACGCCTACCGCACCGGCCTCGGCCACCGCACGGCCCCCGGCACCACCACCCTGGGCCCGGCCCCGGCCCAGCCCCCGCTGTAGGACCCCTGATCCGCTACCGGACTTCGGCGCCGCACAGGCCGTTCTCCCGGAAAACCGGACCGGCGCACAGCCGACGGCACTAGCGTCCGTGTGTGCTGAACCAACGGACGGTGGCCCTCGGACTGAGATCCGCCCTGCGCGCGCTCGTGTACGCCGTGCTCGGCGGTACGGCGCTCGTGGTCGTCGCCACCGTCGGCTCCGTGCTGGGGCCGGTGCTCGCGCTCGACCTGTACACCCCGCCCGTCGCCGCCTGGTGGACGGTGTTCACCGCGGTCGTCGTCCAGGGCGTGCCGTTCCTGCTCCTCGGTACGGTCGTCTCCGCGGCGATCGGCGCGTTCGTGCCCGAGCGGGTGTTCCGGCGGCTGCTGCCCCGCAGCCCGGCGCTCGCCGTGCCCGTCGCCGGGGTCGCCGGTGTCGTCCTGCCCGGCTGCGAGTGCGCGTCCGTGCCGGTGGCCGGGAGCCTGATGCGGCGCGGGGTCGCCCCGGCGGCCGCCCTCGCCTTCCTTCTCTCCGCGCCCGCGATCAACCCGGTGGTGCTGGTCGCCACCTCCCTCGCCTTCCCGGGGCAGCCGGAGATGGTCCTTGCCCGGCTGCTCGCCTCGCTCGGCACGGCCGTCGCGATGGGCTGGCTCTGGGCCCGCTTCGGGCGGGAGCGGTGGCTGCGGATCCCCGGCCGCGACGCCCCGCACTCCACCGGCGTCCGGGCCTTCGCCGACGGCCTCCAGCACGACTTCCTGCACGCCGGGGGCTTCCTCGTGCTCGGCTCGGCGGCCGCGGCGACCTTCAACATCGCCGTACCGCGCACCGTCCTCGACGTGTTCACGGGCTCCGCGTGGCTCGCCGTCCCGCTGCTGGCGCTGCTCGCCGTGGTGCTGTGCGTGTGCAGCGAGGCCGACGCGTTCGTGGCCGCCTCGCTCAGCGCGTTCCCTGCGACCGCGCGGCTGGCGTTCATGGTGGTGGGGCCGATGGTCGACCTCAAGCTGGTCGCCCTCCAGGCCGGAACCTTCGGCCGCGCCTTCGCGGTCCGGTTCGCCTCGGTGACGTGGGTGGTCGCGGTGACGTCCAGCGCGCTCGTGGGCTGGTGGCTGCTGTGAGGCGGTACGGCGGCCCGTTCCTGCTGCTCCTCATCGGAGCGGCCGTCCTGCGCGTGAGCCTCTTCGGGGACCTGTATCTGCGGTACGTCCAGGCGGGCCTGCGCCCGTACCTGATCGCGTCCGGCGCGGCGCTGGTCCTGCTGGCCCTGACCACGGCGGCCCTACGCCCCGCGCACTCCCACTCCCACACCCACTCCCACGGCGGCTCCCGGCTGGCCTGGCTGCTCACGCTCCCCGCCCTCGCCCTGCTCCTCTTCCCGCCGCCCGCCCTCGGCTCCTACAGCGCCGAACGCGAGGCCGCCCGACGGGCCGCGCAGGGGGTCGGCACCTTCCCCGCGCTGCCCGACGGGGACCCGGTCACCCTCACCGTCGCCGAGTACGGCTCCCGCGCGGTCTACGACAGCGGCCGCTCCCTCAAGGGCCGCACCGTCCGGCTGACCGGCTTCGTCACCCGCGACGACGACGGCACCTGGTACGTCACCCGCCTCGTCGTCTCCTGCTGCGCCGCCGACGCCACCACGGCCAAGGCCGAGATCAGGAACGCGACCGCCCCGCCCACCGACACCTGGGTCACCGTCACCGGCACCTGGCACCCCAAGGGCACCCTCGGCTCCCCCACGGCCTGGCCACCCGTACTGGATGCGAGGACGGTCACGAAGATCCCCGAACCGACGAACCCGTACGAGAAGCCGTAGGACCGCTCTTCCCGTTGGGGACCGGGGACCGGGGACCGGGGACCAGGTGACCAGGGGCTGTCGGGCCACGTGCCCGCGCCGCCCGGCATGCGGCCCCCGTCGGGACCGCCCGCGGCCACGGACCTCACGATCGCCCGGCCCGGACGCCGCGGGCCCTGCCGCGCCCCTGTGGGCGGTGGACCGTGGCCGGGCCCGCAGGCGGTCGCCTTCGCCCGCGGCCGTACGGTGCCGGCGCCGTGGCCCGCGAGCCGGTGGCCCGCCGGCGGCGCCCGGACCCCGGCTGAGGTCCGTACGTCCCCGGGGTCCTCAGACCTGTACCCGCCCCTGCTTCCGCACGTCCGCGAGCCGTCGTACGCCGAGCTGGACCGCCGCCTGGGTGGCCTCGTTCGGTACGTCGCCCAGGCCGCCGTTGGTCAGCGCGAACGCGTCCTCGCCGGCGCGGACGGCGGCCACGTCCAGGGTGAGGGCGGTGGGTTCGCCGTCGGGGTTGTCCTCGGTGGTGGCCCAGTTCGTCAGGGAGACCCTGAGGCCCTGCCGGGCGTCCCCGACCTCCGGCAGCGGCAGCTCGGAGACCTGCACGTCGAGGACGGTGTCGTGCGGGGCGCGGGCGGTGAAGCGGGCGCAGGAGCCGGGCAGGGTGCGCAGCCAGGCCAGCGCCCGGTCGGCGTCGGCGGGCCGCCGGTCGGCGAGCTGGTAGCGGAGCTGGGCGCCGGTGACGGGGTCGTCGAGTCCGACGGCCGCGCGCGCCGGTGCGCCGAGCAGTTCGTCGGTGTAGAGCGCGTCGAGCAGCTTCTGGCACTCGGGCGCGCCGGCCGTCGCCTTCAGCAGTTCGTCCCGCCAGGTCGCGGCGCCGCGCGTCGGGGTCCAGGGGGCGCCGAGGTCGGTGTCGGTGATGAGCGCCTCCCGCGCCTGCGCCTCGGTGAGCACGGACGGGGTGGTCGGCGCGACGGACCGGCCGGGCGGGGCCGAGGTGGTGGGCGCGGCGGGCGTCGCGGTCGGCGGGTGTTCGAGGCCGAGGGTGGCGCAGCCGGTGAGGGGGGTGAGCAGTCCGAGGGCGGCGCAGAGGAGGAGGGTGCGACGGGTCATCGGGGCTGCCTCCTGAAGCGCGCGCGGACGGGGGCGAACGGGGGCGGACGGGCGCGGGCCCGTGCGCGTGCTCTCACCGCAACACCGCCCGCCCGACCTGACCAGCGCGGCGGTCCGTACGGGTTACGGCCGTTGCTGCGAGCGGTGGAAAACCACCGGCGCGCATAAGGTCGGCACGACGACTGAGCCTCTCCGCACCGTTCACGGCAGAAGGAGCCCCAGGTGAGCGACGACCGGCCCGTCCCCGTGATCATCGACTGCGACACGGGGGTCGACGACGCCCTCGCCCTGCTGTTCGCCGTACGCCATCCGGGTCTGGACCTGCGGGCCGTGACCTGTGTGGCCGGCAACACGGACGTGGCCGGGGTGGTCCGCAACACGCTGACCGTCCTGGAGATCGCGGGCGCCGGTGACGTCCCGGTGGCCCGCGGCGCCGAACGCCCGCTCATCGAACCCGCCCGCTCGGCCCGCCATGTGCACGGCGAGGACGGCATGGGCGACATCCCCGGTCTCCCGGCACCGGCCCGCGCCGCCGCGGACGTGGACGCGGTCACCCTGCTGCGCCGCGAGATCCTCGCCTCGCCGCGCCCGGTGACGCTGATCCCGACGGCCCCGCTGACGAACATCGCGCTGCTGCTGCGCACCCATCCGGAGGTCACCCGCAACATCGAGCGGATCGTGTTCATGGGCGGCGCGGTGGCCACCGGGAACGCCACGCCGGTCGCGGAGTTCAACGTGTGGCACGACCCGGAGGCGGCCGCGATCCTGCTGACCGCCGGGGTGCCGATCACCATGTACGGCCTGGACGTCTTCCAGCGGGTCACGGTCCCCGGCGCGGACGTGCGCCGGCTGCGGGCGAGCGCGGAGCCGGGGGCCCGGCTGGCGGGCGACCTGCTGGCCCACCGCCCGTCCGCCCCCGAGCCGGACGGGGACGATCCGCGGGGCGGTCTCGGGGACGCGGGCGCGGTCTGCGCGGTCGCCGACCCGGCGGGTCTGACGACGGCCGCGCTGCCCGTCGAGGTGTCCCTCGCGCCCGGCCCGGCCCGCGGGCAGACGGTCGTGGACCGCCGCCCCCGCCCCGGCGAGGACGAACTCCACCACGGCACCCGGGACCGCCATCTGGTGGACGTGGCCCTGGAGGTGGACGTCGAGCGGTACGTGAAGCTGTACCTGGCGGTGGTCGAGGGCCGCCGCCCCTGAAACACGTCGACGCCCTCCCCCGCGGGGGAGGGCGTCGGAAGGGCGTTACGCGCGGTTCGCCTTGCGGCGGCGGGTGGCGACGACGATCGCCGCTCCGCCGATCAGCAGCGCCGCGGCGCCACCGGCGATCACCGGGGTGTTGCTGTCGGCGCCGGTCTCGGCCAGGTCACCGCCGCCGCCGTTGGGCGTCGGCGCGGGCGCGTCGCTGGACTCGCTCGGCGTCGGCGTGGCCGGCTGCGACTCCGAGGGGGACCCGGAGGGAGTGTCCGACGGCGTGTCGGACGGCGTGTCCGAGGGGGTCTCGGCGGGCGGCTCCGACGAGGACGGCGCCGAGGGCGACTCGTTGTCGGCCGGCGGGGTCGTCGGCGGCTGCTCGGTGACCGTGCAGTCCTTCGTCCCGCCGTTCCAGGCGGCGATCAGCTTGTCCTTGATGACCGGCCGGTCCGGGCCCTTGGGCAGCTCGCCGTGCTCGAAGCCGTCCTGCGCGTCGAGCTTGCCGTCGAACTTCACGGCGCCCCGGTAGAGGTCGATCTGCGCGAAGCAGCCGGCGTCCGGCACGGAGATGTCGAGGGTCTCGGTCTTCCCGGGCTTCACGGTCACCGAGTCGAAGTCGACGAACACCTGCTCGCCGGAGGTGGCGAAGGTGGCGCCGTGGGCGAGGTAGGAGGCCAGGGACGCGGTGCAGCCGTCGGCGCGGTGCGCGGTGCGGACCGCGATGTGGACCTTGCCGTCCTCACCGGGCTTGAGGTTCTGGTCGTCGACCCGCACGGAGTCGAAGAAGTTCTTGCCGTCGAGCGAGAACTGGCAGCGGTCGGTCGCCGTCTCGGTTCCCGCACCGGTGCCGGGCTTGTAGTGCCCGCCGGACTTCCAGCCGTCCCCGCCCGGGGTGCCGTGGGCGAAGGCGCCGGAGGCGGCGGCGACGGAGGCGGCGCAGAGGGTGAGCGTCGCGGCGCTCGTCCCCAGCAGGCGGCGCACGGTGACACGACTCGCTATGGACATGCGGATCCCATCTTGGCGAATGCCAGGGGTGATTGGTCAGATCACAGGAAACACGGGGCCCAGGATGCACAGGCGCCACGATGTGCGCTCATCGTCGTGTCCTGGACAACCGGCTGTCAACACGCGCCAAACGCCAGGTGGTTCAAGTTTTGCTCACGTTTTCGTCACGTGCGGAACGATTCACTCCGCAGCGTGCGGACGTTCGCTTTCCCGGCAATGTGGACAGTCTTCTCTCCATGACGCTTCCCCCGAGCCCGCCCGCGGCCCTTTCCCCGGCCGATCTGTCGTCCCGCGACCCCGACTGGTGGCGCCAGGCCGTCGTCTACCAGGTCTACCCCCGCAGCTTCGCCGACGCCGACGGGGACGGCCTCGGCGATCTGCGCGGCGTCACCGACCGCCTCCCCCATCTCGCCGCGCTGGGCGTCGACGCGCTCTGGCTCAGCCCCTTCTACCTCTCCGAACTGGCCGACGGCGGCTACGACGTCGCCGACCCGCGCCAGGTCGACCCGCGCCTGGGCACCCTCGCCGACTTCGACGCGCTCGCCGCCGAGGCCCACCGCCTCGGCCTGAAGGTGATCGTCGACATCGTCCCCAACCACACCTCCCACCGGCACCCCTGGTTCCAGGAGGCCCTGGCCGCGGGACCCGGCTCCCCCGCCCGCGAGCGCTACGTCTTCCGTGACGGACGTGGTCCGGCCGGTGAACTCCCGCCCACCGACTGGCAGTCCGTGTTCGGCGGCAGCGCCTGGCACCGGGTTCCCGACGGCCAGTGGTACCTGCATCTCTTCGCCCGTGAACAGCCCGACCTCAACTGGGGCCTGGAGGAGGTCCGCGAGGACGTCCGCACCACCCTGCGCTTCTGGGCCGACCGGGGCGTCGACGGCTTCCGCGTCGACGTCGCCCACGCCCTCGCCAAGGACCTCGCTGAACCGCTCCGCGACCTCGGGCCCCTCACCGGCGAGGACGCGCTCGCCGAACTCCCCCCGGGCACCCACCCCTTCTACGACCGCGACGAGGTCCACGAGATCTACCGCGACTGGCGCCGCGTCCTGGACGCCTACTCCCCGCCCCGCACCGCGGTCGCCGAAGCCTGGGTGCCGGGCGCCCGCCGCGCCCTGTACGCCCGCCCCGACGAACTCGACCAGGCGTTCAACTTCGAGTATCTCCAGGCCCCTTGGGACGCCGAGGCGATCCGCCGGATCGTCACCGACTCCCTCGCCACGGCCCGCGCCGTCGGCGCCTCCGCCACCTGGGTCCTGTCCAACCACGACGTCGTACGCCACGCCTCACGCCTGTCCCTGCCGCCCGGCACCGACGAGAACGCCTGGCTGCTCGCCGACGGCCGCACCCCGCCCCTGGACGAGCCGGCCGGCCTGCGCCGCGCCCGCGCCGCCACGCTCCTGATGCTGGCGCTGCCGGGATCGTCGTACGTCTACCAGGGCGAGGAGCTGGGGCTGCCCGAGGTCGCCGATCTGCCCGTCGAGGTCCTCCAGGACCCGGTGTGGGAACAGACCGGCCGCACCCGCAAGGGCCGCGACGGCTGCCGGGTGCCGCTGCCGTGGACGACGACGGGACCCTCGTACGGCTTCGGCGCGGCCGGGGCCTGGCTGCCGCAGCCGCCGTCCTTCGCGCGCTACGCCGTCCAGGCGCAGGACGGGGTGGAGGGCTCGACCCTGGAGTTCTACCGCACGGCCCTGCGGCTGCGCCGCAAGCTGCTCGACGGCGAGGAACTGGTCTGGCACCCGGACACCCCGCCGGGCGTGCTGGCCTTCGCCCGCTCCGACGCCTGGCGCTGTGTCGCCAACCTGTCGGCCGCGCCGGTGCCGCTGCCGCCGGGGGAGGTGCTGCTGAGCAGCGCGCCCCTCGGCGACGACGGGTATCTGGAGCCGGACACCACGGTGTGGCTGGCCTAGGGCCCGCCTCCCCGGCCGTGCTACTGCTTCTGGTTCACCGCGGCGCTCAGGTCCAGGGGCGTGGACGTCGCGGTGGGCGGCGCGGTCAGCACGACCTGCGGCTGTCCGGCGGGCGGGGCCGGCGGGGTCATGTCGGACTGGGGCAGCTTCGGCGGGGTGGTCTGCTGGAAGATCGTCGAGTCGTAGTCGACCAGACCGGTGTTCTCCATCACGGTGATGTGGTCGAGCACGGTGTCGTTGGCCTGGTCGGCGAGGGCGCGGACCAGGCTGTTCTTGGTCGTGGACCGGACCTTGGCGATGGTGTTGAAGATCGAGCCGTGCGTCATCCGCAGGATGTTGGCGAAGTCGACGTCGAACTGCTTGCCGCTCTCCGCCTTGAGCTGGACGACGAACGCCTCCTGCTGGGGGCTCGCCACGTTGGGCAGCGTGATGTTCAGCATCGGCGCGATCTTGCGGGTGCTCTCGTCCAGTGCCGCGTGCCCGTCGATCAGATGCTCACTGGCGGTGCGGACTTCCTTGCTCTGCCCCTTCTGGAGCCCGACCTGGCCGAGCGGGTACTCCCACAGACCGGCCGCCCGCACCTTCACCACGAAGTCGCGGTCGCCCTCGGTCAGCGGTCCCCACTGGGTGTTGGCGATGATCCTGTCGTTCGAGGACGACACGGTGTCCAGTCCGAGCATCGACGGGTACGCGAGCGCGGCCAATGTCAGGGACATGGCTCCACCCACGAAGATGGTTCCCATCGTGTTCCGCGAAAGTGGCACCGTTCCTCCTTGGTCCGGTCGGCGAGCAGGCCGGTGGAGGGTCCCCGGCGTGGTCGGACATGGAGAAGTACGGACGGGAACCTCGTGTGATTCACAGGGAATCGTAAAAACTTGTCGGGACGTGCGGAAGCGCGGGGTCACCAGGGTGACCAGGGGCATGACGAGGGGGAATGAAATGGCCGGATTGGTCCGCATCACGTACTACCCCGTGAAGGGGTGCGCGGGGGTCACGCTCACGGAGGCGGCGGTCACCCCGACCGGCCTCACCGACGACCGCCGCTACGCCGTCGCCGACGAGAACGGCGACCTGCGCTGGCAGGGCGCGGACCCGCTCCTGGCCCTCGTCGCCCCCGAACTGCTCGACGGCGAACTGACCCTGCGCTTCCCGGGCCATGAGCCGGTGCGGGCCGGGCGCGACGACGTCGACGCCTGGCTCACCCGGGTCCTGGGGCGGCCGAGCCGGCTGATCCGCCCGCCGGCCGGCAACCACGGGCGTCTGCACGTCGTCTCCCGGGCCAGCCTCGACGACCTCAACGCCCGGCTGACCGCGGCCGGTTCGGACCCGCTGCCGATGAACCGCTTCCGCCCCAACCTCGTCGTCGACGGCTGGGACGTCCCGCACACCGAGGACGAGGCGTCCGTGCTCACCGTCGGCGGCGTCGAACTGGCCCTCACCGAACGCACGGTGCGGTGCGCCGTCACCATGGTCGACCAGGAGACCGGCCGCAAGGCGGGCCCGGAACCCCTGCGCACCCTGGCCGGCCACCGCCGGGCCGACGGCGGGGTGGTCTTCGGCGCCTACTTCCGGGTGCTGCGGCCGGGGAAGGTGTCGGTGGGGGACGAGGTGAGGGTCCGGGCGTGAGGGGCTGGACGTGAGGGTCCGGACGTGAGGCGGTCGTCCCGTGGTGGTGGGGGGCTGAGCGGCCCTCTAGGTCCGGGCCCGCGCGAACTCCCGCAGGAACAGCGCCTCCACCTGCGCCATGTGCTCGATCTCGCTCGGGTCGACGCTCTCGTCCGGCGCGTGGATCAGACAGCGCGGCTCCTCCACGCCCATGAGGATGATCTCGGCGCGCGGGAACGCCGCCGACAGCACGTTGCACAGCGGGATCGACCCGCCCTGGCCGAGGAACGCGAGCGGCTTGCCGTACACCTGCTCGACCGCCGTGGCCAGCGCGGCGTACGCGGGGCCGTCGGTCGCTGCGCGGAACGGCGCGCCGCTGCCCTCCGGTTCCACGGTGACCCGGGCGCCCCAGGGCGCCGCCTCGGTGAGGTGCCGGGTGAGGGCCGAGGTCGCCAGGTCCGGGTCCGTGCCCGGCGGGATCCGCAGGCTGACCCGGGCCCGCGCGGTGGCCGGGACGGCGGCCGCCGAGCCGACGACCGGTGGGCAGTCGATGCCGAGCACGGTCACGGCGGGCCGCGCCCACAGCCGGTCCGCGACCGTGCCGGTGCCGGTGAGGGTGACGCCGTCCAGGACCCCGGCGTCGGCGCGGAACTGCTCCTCGTCGTAGCCGACGCCGGGCCAGCGGCCGTCGCCGTCCAGGCCGGTGATCCGGGTCGAGCCGGTCACCGGGTCGCGCAGCGTGGACAGCATCTGCACCAGGGCGGCCAGCGCGTCGGGCGCGGGCCCGCCGAACATGCCGGAGTGGATCTCGCCGCGCAGGGTCTCGACCGTGACGACGACGGTCGTCAGACCGCGCAGGCTGACGGTGGCGGTGCCGGTGCCCACCTCGGCGTTGCCGGTGTCGCACACCAGCAGCGCGTCGGCGAGGAACTGCTCAGGGTGCTCGGTGACATACGCCTCCAGGCCGCCCGTGCCCTGTTCCTCCGAGCCCTCGGCGACGAACTTCACGCCCACCGGAAGATCGTCGCCGAGCGCGCGCAGCGCCGTGAGGTGCATGACGATGTTGCCCTTGCAGTCGGCGGCGCCGCGCCCGTACCAGCGGCCGTCGGGCCGTTCGGTGAGGGTGAACGGCGGGCTGTGCCAGGCGCTCTCGTCGAGCGGCGGCTGCACGTCGTAGTGGCAGTAGAGCAGCACGGTGGGCGCGCCGGGCGGGGGCGGCCGGTGGCCGAGGACGGCGTGGCTGCCGTCCGGGGTCTCGGCCAGGTGGACGTCCCGGAGGCCGGCGTCGGTGAAGGCGTCGGCGACCCAGCGCGCGGCCCGGACGCACTCCTCGGGCGGGTACTGGCGGGGGTCGGCCACCGAGGGGATGGCGACGAGCTCGGTGAGGTCGGCCTTGGCGCGCGGCATCAACGCGGCGATCTTCGCGGCCAGTTGACCGTTGTCGGTCGGTTCGCTCATGGTCGTCACCGCCTCACGGTGTCGTCGGTCTTGAGGTCGTTCAGCCGGTCCTGGAAGGAGTCGAGCCTGTCGGGGCAGTAGATCTCCAGGATCTTGGCCTCGGCGCGCAGCGCGGCGCCGTCGCCGATGACGGGCCGTGCCCCCACGAACGCCGCCCCGTTGGAGACGTTGATCTTCCACAGCGCCGACTTCAGGGCGCTGCCCGGGTTCTCGCAGACGATGCCGCCGTCGGTGCCGAGCGCGCGGACGATCGTGTCGGTGTCGGGGCGGGGGTAGCCGGCCTCGACGGCCGCGTCGGCGAGCCGGTTCGCCTTCTCCGTGGCCTGGTTGGTCGTCTTCACGCTCTCGTAGTTGATGATCCCGATCACGGCGAGCGCGACGAGCAGCACGATCGCGCCGATGTAGATCCACCGGTGCTCGGAGGCGAACCTGGTGGGGCTCATGACGCGTCACCGCCCTCCGTGCGCCAGGACGGTTTGCGGAACTTCAGGAAGGCGCCCGGGATGATCAGCCCGAGGAGCACCAGTCCGCCGCCGACGATCGCGACATAGGCGCCGACGCTGTTGCCGCCGAACTGCGAGGGCGGTACGAACCCGATCACGAGGGCGGCGGCGGAGGCCAGCCAGCCGACGGTGCAGACCAGGGTGAGGGCCGGGACGCGGTAGCCGCGCGGGTGGTCGGGCTGGTTCCTGCGCAGCCGCACGGCGGCCACGAACATCAGCAGGTAGACGATCAGGTACACCTGCGTGGTGATGGTCGAGAAGATCCAGTAGACGTTGGAGACGCCGGGGATCAGCGCGTACATCAGCGCGATGGCGGTGGTCACGACACCCTGGGTGACCAGGATGTTCTGCTGCACGCCGTGCCGGTTGAGGCGCTGGAGGAACGGCGGCAGATAGCCCTCGCTGCGGGAGATCTCCAGCAGGCCCTTGGACGGCCCGGCCAGCCAGGTGAGCATGCCGGCCAGCGAGGCGGAGATCAGCATCACGGCGGCGATCGGGGTCATCCAGCCGATGTGGAAGTACGAGAAGAACGCGTGGAACGCCTGCATCACACCGGCGGTGAGGCTGGTCTGGTCGGCGGGGACCACCCAACTGATGGCCAGCGCCGGGAGGATGAAGATCAGCAGCACCAGGCCCATGGCCAGGAACATCGACTTCGGGTACTCCTTCGCCGGGTCCTTCAGCGAGGACACGTGCACGGCGTTCATCTCCATGCCGGAGTACGACAGGAAGTTGTTGACGATGAGCACCAGGCTCGCCAGACCGGTCCACTGCGGCAGCAGATGGCTCGCGGTCATCGGCGCGGCGGACGGGTTGCCCTGCGCGAGGAACACCATGCCGAGGACGACCAGGATCGTGCCGGGCACCAGCGTGCCGATCACCAGACCCCAACTGGACAGCCCCGCCAGCGCCTTGGTGCCGCGCGACGACACCCAGACGCCCGTCCAGTACAGGACCATGATCACGATGGCGGTGTAGACGCCGTTGGAGGCGAGGGAGGGATCGATGACGTACGAGATCGTGCTGGCGACGAAGGCCAGCAGGCTCGGGTAGTAGAAGATCGTCATCGCGAACTGGCACCAGACGGCGAGGAATCCGAGCGGCTTCGACAGCCCCTCGCTCACCCACCGGTAGACGCCGCCGTTCCAGCCGGAGGCGAGTTCGGCGGACACGAGCGCGGTCGGCAGCAGGAACACCACGGCGGGGAGCAGATAGAGGAACACGCAGGCCAGTCCGTAGACGGCCATGGTTGGTGCGGCGCGCAGGCTGGCGACCGAGGCGGTCGTCATCAGCGCCAGGGTGAGCCAGGTCAGCCGGGGGGCGTCGACCGTTCTCGCCCGGGTCTTCTCCGCCGCGGCCGGTTTCCCGCCGGCGGGTACGTCCATCGACGCCATGCGTCCTCCCCGATCTCTGGGTTCGGCTGCTGCCAGCCTGTGGCGGGCGGGGGCGGAGCGCAGGGCGGGTGGGCCGTACGGGTGAGGGGGGCGGGGGCGGCGGTCCACCCGGGGTGCGGGGGTGACGGCCCGGCGGCACGCTGGTGCTTGTGCAGCCCCCGGCCCCTCCCGCCTCTCCGGTCCCTCCGGCCTCCGCGGACGATCTCGCGGCCCTCCTCGCCCGGCTCACCGCGCTCCTCCTGAAGTCCTCGGGAGAGGGCGCGCATCTGATCGGGGGGACGGTCGCGCGGACCGCGCGGGCCTACGGCGCGGAGGCGACCGTGCTGCTTGTGCCGGAGGCCGCGGTGGTCACCGTGACGGCGGCGGACGGCACGAGCCGGACCGTCACGGTCCGGGGTTTCCCCGAGGTGTTCCGCCTCGACCGGGACGCCGCGCTGAAACCGCTGCTCACGGCGGTGGGCCGGGGGGAAGTGGACCTGCCGGAGGCGGACCGCCGACTGCGCGCCGTCGAGAACGCCCCGCCGCCGTACCCCTGGTGGCTGAAGCTGATCGGGATCGTGCTGTTCGCGCTGGGCTTCGCGCCGTTGATGCAGGCCACCTGGTACGAGGTGGGGACGACGGCCGTGCTCGGCACCCTGACCGCCGCGCTCGCCGTCGCGGCGGACCGGTTCAAGGGTCTGGCACTGGTACTCCCGCTCACCGTGTCGGTGGCCGTCTCGGTCGTCACGATCGAACTGTTCGCCGGCACGCCCGCGCACGGCGGCCCGGTGCTGCTGATGCTGCCCGCGCTGTTCTACTTCGTCCCCGGCGACTATCTGAGCGCCGCCTCCGCGGAGCTGGCCGCAGGCCTGATCACGACGGGCGCGATCCGCCTGGTCTACGCGGCGTTCCTGCTGATCCAGCTCTATGTGGGAGTCCTGCTGGGCGTACTGATCACCGGTACGTCCACCCGCACCCTGTTCGACGTCACCGCCGAGTCGGATCTGCCGCGCTGGGCGCTGTTCCTGGGCTGGATCGTGTTCACCCTCGGCACGGTGCTGGCGTTCGCGATCCCGCTGCGGATGTTCTGGCCGTTGCTGCTGCTGGTCTATCTCACGGTCGCGGTGCAGTCCCTGGTGACCAAGGCGATCGGGGAGACCGGCGGGACGTTCTTCGCGGCGGTGGCGCTGGGGGCGGCGGCCACGGCGATCGGCCGCCGCCCGGACCGCCCCCCGGCGCTGATCCTGATGCTCCCCGGCTTCTTCACCCTCACCGTCGGCTCCCTCGGCATGCGCGGCCTGACCACACTGGCCGGCGGCCACGTGGTGGCGGGCTTCACGGACCTGCTGAAACTGGTGACGATCGTGACGGCGATCGCGGTGGGGCTGGTGACGGGGGCGGCGCTGGGGGGCCGACGGGACGAGGGGGTGTGAGGGGGTTGTGTGTGTGTGGGGGGGGGGGGGGCTCAGGCCATCCAGAAGAACACGGCGGTCATCCGCTTCTCCTCCAGCGTCGTACCGCAGTAACCGGTGGCGCTGTGAACGAGGTTGGCGTGGTAGAGGAGCAGCCGGTTGTGCTTGTGGGGGACGCGGACGTCCTCCTCGAAGGCGTCGGGCGGGACAAAACGGGTGCCGAGGGCGTCGACGAGGTTGTTGTGCGGAGCCTGCACGACATTGCCGCCGAGCCGCCCGCCGGGCAGGGCCTGCCGGTAGAAGCTGGTCCCGCAGTCCTTGGGGGCGGAGGGGTTGAGGTACAGCACGGCGGCGTACCGGCACAGGGAACGGGAGTCGCTGTGCGGCCGGGGCGTGCTCTCGCCCTCACCGACGACCTGCACGCAGTTGTGGTTGAGGGTCCCGCCGCCGGGCGCCCGCTGCACCCACAACCTGTCCGCCCCGGTCGCCTTGCGCACCAGCCGCTCCACCCGCTCAAGCTCACCGGGCTCCAGCCCCGGCATGGCCCGCAGCCCCGGCCAGCTCTCGGAGGTGTACGGGTACCCCTTCACCCAGTCGTCCTTCGCAAGACACCGCGCGCGTACGGCGGCGATGCCGGCCTCGGGCAGCACGTCGTCCAGAACCCAGTAGTCCCGCCCCTTGGTGGGCTTCCGGTACGGCAGAACGGGAAGGGCACGCTGCGGTGACATGGCCATGCCTGGAATGTAGGCCGGGGACACGTCATGACTCGCCCGCGGAATCCTCCGGAGTGGGGCGGGAAGTGGTCAATGTTTCGTCAATGGGGGTGGGGGTGTGGGCTGTTGTGGCGGAGGGACGCCCTTACCGGGCGCCCCGGGGTCGGCGGTGACGTCAGGGATGTTCGTCGTCGAACAGGTCGGAGGCGGTGTCGACCTCGTAAGCGCGGTCGAGCCAGGCCCCGAGTTCGTCGAAGTCCGTGCCGGCGAGGATGCGGTCGCGGACGGCGTCGGGGACATCGATCTGGCGCCACTTGAGGGTGCGAAGGATGGCCGCGGCCCGCTCCTGGGTCCGGCCCTCTTCCCTCCCCTGTTCCCGGACTTCCTGGGCGAGGGGGTGGCGCCAGAAGTACTGCATGGCGGTCATGAGGTCCCTCCACATCTGCTGGGCCTGGGGGTCTGTCAGGCACGAGTCGACGAACTGCACGAAGACCGCGGCGTTGTCGCGGTCGACGTCCTTCAGGGCGGCGGCCAGGGATTCCAGTATGGCGGGGGCCTTGCGTCCCCGGCCGTGTGTCATCGCGGAAAGCACCGCAAGAGGTACGTCCTGTCGGGCCTCCTGCTCGGTGGCGATCAGGGGGACGTTGTCCGGCCCGAGCACGAACGGCCGTACGGTCAGCGAGGGTGTCTCGCGCACGCCGAGATGGATGGGCTGGGACGCCCAGTGGGCGGTGGCCCTGCTCTGCGTGACGACGATGAGTACGGGCTCGCAGCGGTACTTCTCGTAGAGGTAGCTGAGGTAGTAGGGCCAGCTACCGCGCTTCCTGTCGTCCCGTTCGCCCTGCGATTCCACGACCAGCAGGTACGCGCCCTCGTCGGTCTCGGCCCTCAGTAGGGTGTCGACGCGTCGTTCGACGGGTTCGATCTCGGTGAGGTCGACGTTCATGGC
Organism: Streptomyces antibioticus; assembly: GCF_002019855.1. NCBI lineage: Bacteria > Bacillati > Actinomycetota > Actinomycetes > Kitasatosporales > Streptomycetaceae > Streptomyces > Streptomyces antibioticus. The sequence goes on from NZ_CM007717.1 coordinate 4,565,910, forward strand.
GGCGAAGTCGTAGGGCCGGGGGAAGGGGACCTGTAACACCTCTTGCAGAGCACGGGTCAGAAGCTCCGGGTCCTTCTGGAAGATCCGGTGCAGCGCCTCGTGTGACGAGCCGACCATCGGCTCTCCTTTCTGTCCGACGTGATCAACGACTATGCCGCCGGCAAGTCACACCACACGAGCTTCCCGAGCCGCCCCAGCCGGGACATGGGCTGCCACCCCCAGGTACCGGAACAGGCCCGCACGATCGCGAACCCGCGTCCGCTCTCGGAGTCGGTGAGCTGGTCGAACTTCCCGGGCGGCTCGGGGGGTTGGGGGTCGCAGTCCCAGGCGCCGATCTGAAGAACGCCGTCGCGGTAGCGGATCCGGAGGGCGGCGGGGCCCTTGGTGTGGAGCACGGCGTTGGAGACCAGCTCGGAGACGAGGAGTTCGGCGGTCTCGGTGAGGTGAGGGAGGTGGTGCAGGGTGAGGATCAGGCGCAGGGTGCGGCGGCAGACGGGGACGGCGACGGGGTCGGTGGGGATGTAGAGGGTGTACTCCCAGGCATCCGTTTCGATTTCGGGCATGCGTCGGCTCCGGGGCAGGGGATGAGAATGTCACCGCAGAGTGAGCGGTACGTCACCGAAGGTAGGGGTTAATGTTTCGGTCGTGCAAGCCGCTCGCGTAATCTGAACCCGAACGAGTCCCGCCTGTAAGCGCGTTGCACCGAGGAGCCGTCGATGACGACGAGGCGTGAACCGACAGCACGTCAGTTGCGGTTGGCGGTGGAACTGCGAAGGCTCCGTGAGGCGTCCGGCCTCAGTGCCCGGCAGGCGGCGGCTTTGCTGGGGGTGAGTCCCGTCCAGGTCAGCCACATCGAGTCAGGGCTCTCGGGAGTGAGCGAAGAACGCCTGCGGCGCCTCGCCTCCCACTACGCCTGCACGGACGGCGAGTTCATCGATGCGCTCGTTGCGATGGCCACGGATCGGACGCGGGGCTGGTGGGAGGAGTACCGGGGGCTGCTGCCCACGCCTTTCCTGGACATGGCAGAGCTGGATCACCATGCCGCGTTTCACCAGGAGGTGGCGATCCTGCACGTGCCGGGCCGCTTGCAGACGGAGGCTTACGCCCGAGCCGTCTTTTCCTCCAGGGTCCCGGAACTGACCTGTGAGGAACTTGAGTTGCGTGTCCGACACCGGATGGCGCGGCAGGCGTCCGATACCCCCTACGAGGTGGTGATCCATGAGGCGGCCCTGCGAATCAGAGTCAGCGATCGTGCTGCCTCGAAGGCTCAGCTCGCCCGACTCGTCGAGCTCTCTGAGGCGGACCACATCACTCTGCGCGTCGTCCCCTTCGATCTGGACGGCTTCTCCAGGGCTTCCAGCACGATGATGTACGTGGGTGGCCGACTTCCGAAACTGGACACTGTCGTGCGTGACGCCCCACATGGCTCGATCTTCATCGACTCCGAGGCTCAACTCAGCGCCTATCGAACGCGCTTCCGTAAGGTGCATGCTGTATCGCTCGACGCGGATAGCTCGCGTGATGCCATCCACAAGTTGGCCAAAGAGCTGTGAGGAGCTTTATGGGCACCCTGAACTGGCAGAAGTCGTCCTTTTCCGGTGAGGGTGACGGCAACAACTGCCTCGAACTCGCCTCCCCTGCTCCCGCCGCCCTCCACCTACGTGAGTCCGACACCCCGACCACCAGCCTCATCACCAGCGCGTCCCCCCTCGGTGACCTCCTGCGTGCCATACGCGAAGGAGTCCTGTGAAGGGACCCATCTGGCAGAAGTCGACCTACTCCGACGGCGGAGACGGCAACGACTGCGTCGAACTCGCCTCCTCCACCCCCACCACCCTCCACCTCCGTGAGTCCGAAACCCCCGTCACGTCCTCACCACCACCCCGGCCCCCCTCGGCGATCTCCTCCGCGCCGTACGCGACGGGCTTCTGTGAAGGGAACCCCATCCCTACACGCGAACCTCCGTGTTCTGGCCGGCGTGCAACAGCCAAGTTCCGTCGGCTTGCTTCGTCATGACGTAGAGGGGCGAGCCCTCTGAGTCGCCCTCCGTCGCGTGGTAGATCTGGCGGATCTTGACCGCCGCCACGTCCGGGCGCAGGAACTCGATGTGGATCGCCTCGTACGTGACATCGCCGTCCCAATTGGCGGCCGGCAGCACCGTGCGCGTGAACTCGGCGATCGCGTCGAACCCGATCAGGACCTTGCCGTGGGCCGTCGTCCACAGGGCGTCGGGGTGGAAGAGGGCGAGGAAGCCCTCGGCGTCCTTGGCGCGCTGGGTGCGTTCGGCGGTGGCCACGATCGCTTCGATCGCCTTGATGTCCGCGGTGTCGATGTTCATGCACAGCACTCTCTGACCTCAACCGAGCTTGAGGTCAAGGCCCTGCCCTAGTGCACGATCCGTTCCACCGCCGCCCTCACCAGCTCCTCCCGCTCCGCCTCGTCGAACACGTCCGGAAGCGTGAGCTGTTCGACGATCAGCCAGTTCAGGGTGAGGATCAGGAGCTTGACGGCCGTCGCGTCGCCGGGCAGGCCGGACGCCTCGTGGTACGTCACGTTCGCGTCGACGTCCGCGCGGACCCGCTCCGTGAGGACGCGGCGCAGTTCGGGCCGGCGGGTCGCCTCCAGGCGGAGTTCGAGGAGGGCGAGATAGCCGGTCCGGAAGGACGAGACCCGCCCGACCAGCTCCCGCATCAGCTCCACGTACGTCTCCCGGTCCCGCCCCGCCGTCCGCTGGCGCTCGATCGTCGCCTCGTCCGGCTGGAGCCGCTCGTAGACGCGGGCGCCGGCCTGGGTGAGGAGGTCGTCGCGGTTGGCGAAGTAGTTGGAGGCGGTGCCGTTGGGCACCGCGGCCTCCGTGTCGACGGCGCGGAAGGTCAGACCGCGCGCCCCTTCCCGCGCCAGTACCTCGATCGCGGCATCGACGAGCGCCGCGCGTCGTTCGTCGTTCCTTCTCACCATTGACACCACTCCATGTGTAGTACTACGGTCGCAGCAGTCAAGCGAACCACTACATCCACAGTACTACGGCTGGAGTTACGTATGCGCAAGCTCGTGTACTACGTCGGCGTCACCCTCGACGGCCGTATCGCAGGCCCCGGTGGCGAGTACGACTTCTTCCCCATGGGCGACGACACGCAGGCCGCCGCCTACGCCGCCTGGACCAACGCCGTGTACCCGGACACCGTCCCGACGCCCGCCCGCGCCGCCGCCGGTCTCACCGGCACCCCCAACCGGCGCTTCGACACCGTCGTCATGGGCCTCGGCACCTTCCGCCCCGCGCTGGACGCCGGGCTGACCAGCCCGTACGGCCATCTGCGCCAGTACGTCGTGTCCAGCACCCTCACGCCCGACATCGACCCGGCGGTCACGGTCGTCCCCGACGACCCGCTCGGCCTGGTCCGCCGGCTCAAGAAGGAGGACACCGACACCGCCCTGGACATCTGGCTCTGCGGCGGCGGCAAGCTCGCCGGAACCCTCCTGCCCGAGATCGACGAACTGGTGATCAAGAACTACCCCGTGATCGCCGGCACCGGCATCCCCGCCTTCGACGGCGCCTTCGACCCCACGGTCTTCGACGTCGCCGAACGCACCGCCTTCCCCAACGGCGTCACCCTCACCCGTCTCCTCCGCCGCCCGTAGCCGACCCGCGTCGGTGCCGCAGCCACCACACCCCGCCCGTCACCACCGAGCCCGTGACCAGCACGATCCCCAGCACCGGCCACCGGCTGCCCGCGATCCGGACGTCCGCCACGACCACCCCGAACACCAGCACCACCGGCACCAGCAGGGACAGCACGGACAGCAGCGCGCGCCCCGCACCGGCCAGCCGCGCCGGATCCACGCGACGGCGGCGCCCGGACCCGGCGGGGGTGTCCGGCACCGTGTCCGGCAGCGGGTCCGACATCGCGTCCGACATGGCGTCCGACGTCGCGTCCGGCTCCCCGGGGAAGTAGAAACGCTCCGCCCGCCGGGTGAGCTGCCGGGTGGCCCGGTCGTACGAACGCGCCATGTACGGCAGCCAGATCAGCGGCGCCACCGTGCCCACCAGGATCACCGCGGCCAGCAGCAGCCAGCGGCCGGTCTGGATCCACGGTCCCGGACGGGCGGCGCCGGGCTCGTCGGGGACGAGCAGGCCGAGCAGCCGGGCCATGCGCAGGGTGAGGGTCCACAGGGCGGTGGGCCGCACCCCGCGCGAGGGCGCCCGCGCGTGCACGGCGAGCGCGGCACGGGCGGCGCCGACATCGTCGTACACCCCTTGCAGGACGAGCAGTTCGGCCGCGCGTTCCAGGTCGGTCGGGTCGCGGCCGGTGAGCGCGGCCAGCTCCAGACAGATCCGGGTCTGCCGCAGCAGCGCCGCGCAGAACGCCACCGGGATCAGCAGCAGGAACGGTCCGCCGACGAACGCGCCCTCGGTCACCGTGGCCCGGCGGCCGCGCCGGATCACGCCGGCCCGGTCGGGCGGCGGCTCGGCGGACGCCGTACGGCGGGCCACCGGGCCCAGCCGGCGCACCGCCAGCAGGGCCAGATGCTCGGGGAGGCGGTGCGGATCGGCGAGGCCCTCCCGCAGAAGGGAACCGGGCAGCGAGCCCGGCGGCGGCTTCTCGCGCCGGCGCACGGCGTCAGTACCGCACCGCCCGCGCCACCTCCGCCTTCACCTCGCCCGACAGGTCGCGGTTGCTGCGCGCGGTCGCCGTGCCGTCCGCACCGGCGGCCACGTCGGAGACGGTGACGACGACCGCGTCGAGCCGGTTGCCGCTGCTGTCCGTGAAGTCGACCTGGACGGCGAAGGACTTCATCGAGTCGGCGGTGTTGGTGGCGGTGACCTCGACGGTCGCGCGGCCCCCGTCCGTGCCCGGCGTGCCCAGCTTCACGTCGGACTTCACATCGACGCCGTCCTGGATCTCGTCCAGCTTCCGGCCCGCCTCCGCGGTCGCCGACGCGAACGCCGACGACGCGGCCGAAGCCGCCTCCCGGCCCAGCGACTCGGCGGCGGAGGCGGCCTGGCTGGCGGCGGACGACACCGACGACGGCGTGTCGTCGTCCGAGCAGCCGGTCAGGACGGTGGCGCAGCAGACCGCCGCCGCCGACAGCAGCAACGTGCTCTTGATGCGCGGCGTGCGCGGCATGACTGCCTCCTGGTGCTACCGGCGGGCCTCCTTCCAGTGAAGGCCCGCCCGCCCCCACCCGCATGCCGGCTCGCCCGGACGGCCCAGTTCCCGTGGTGCGGGGCGTCACCCGGACGGATGCTCGTAGGGCGGATCCACCCGGCGACAGAGCGACAGAGACGGGGTAGTGCCATGAGCGGTCAGTCGCAGTCCCATTCCTCCCAGGGCCCGCCGATCTGGGACCCCTCCCACCAGGGCACCGACCCCTCCGGACCGGCCCCGCACTGGGCCGGGCGCGGCAGCGCGGCCCACCGGGGAGTCGTCCTCGCGGGTGTACTGATGCTGGTCAGCGGGCTGCTGCACATCCTCCAGGGCATCGCCGCGATCGCCGAGGACGACGTGTACGCGGTGCTGCTCAGCTACGCCTACGAGATGAACCTCACCGCGTGGGGCTGGATCCTGCTGTGCGTGGGCGTCGTGACGGCGGCGACGGGCGCGTGGCTGTTCCGGGAGGCCGAGTGGGCCCGCTACAGCGGCGTCGCGCTCGCCTCCCTGAGCGTGATCGTGCAGTTCCTGTTCCTGCCCTACGCCCCGGTCTGGTCGGTCATCCTCATCGCCCTGGACATCATCGTGATCTGGGCGCTGGTCGCGTACCGGCCGGATCTGCCGGGGCGGTAGGCGGGGAGCGGTGGCGGTGGCGGTGGTGGACCGGGCGGCGGTGCCGCGAACGCCGGCGATCAGCGGCGCGCCTTCTTGCAGCGGCGCATCAACTCGACGATCCGCGCCTGGTCGGCCCCGGAGTTCAGCGCGGCGATCAGCTCGTCGGGACACAGTTCGTAGAAGTCGCCCCAGGGACCCCGGCGGCGGTTGTCCCAGATCCGGTAGCCGCCGGGCACGCCCCGGGCCACATAACGCCGTCGGCTCATACCTTGGCTTTCCCTCCCCCTCCGTCGCGGTGACGTGCGACGTGCGACGTGCGCAGTGTGCCACCTGCGGTCAGCGGACCACCCGTACGTCCTTCCGGCGCAGCCACGGCAGGGGCGGCACCGAGGAGCCCAGATACGGCGTGATCCGTACCTCGAAGTGGAGATGGGGGCCGGTGACGTTGCCGGTGGCGCCGGACAGTCCGAGCCGCTGGCCCGCCTTGACGCGCTTGCCGGCGCGGACGTCGATGCGGGAGAGATGCGCGTACTGCGTGAAGTAGCCGTCGGGATGCCGTACGACCACCTGGTTGCCGAACCCGTCACCGCAGGTCGTCGCACGGACCGTGCCCGGACCGACCGCGTACACGGGGGTGCCGGTGCTCACCGCGAAGTCCTGCCCGGTGTGCCGGTGGGCCCAACGGGCGCCCGAGGCGGCGTATCCGGCGGAGAGCCAGTAGTCACGGGTGGGGGCGGTCCAGGAACGGGCGGTGTCCCGGGCCTTCTTCTCCGCGGCCGCCTTGTCCTGCTTCGCCTTCGGAGCCTTCAGAGCCTTCGGGGCTTTCGGGGCTTTCGAGGCTTTCGCTTTCGGGCTCGTCTTCGCCTTGCTCTTGTTCTTGCTCTTCTTCTTGTTCCGGCTCTGGAACGCGCACTTCCCGCCCCGGCCGGACTTGTTCACGGCGACCGGATCGCCGGAGGCGCGCCCCGCCGCCCACAGCATGTCCCACAGGTCCGCGCGGATCTTCTTGCGGCGCCGCTCGGCGGACTTGATCTTCGTGGGCAGGGCGTCGGCCGCACGGAGCCGGTCGACGCGCGCGCGAGCCGTCTCATGGGCGCGGACGGCACGCGCGGCCTCGCCCCGGACGGCGTCGACAGTCCCGACGGCACCGACACCGGCACCGGCACCGACACCTGCACCGGCCCCCGCCCCGCCGGCCCCCGCGTCGGCGGGCACGGCGGCGAGCGTCACCAGCAGGAGGGCCAGTGGGAGGACGCGGGCGCAAGAGACTCGTCGCATCTTGGGATCATCGGACCGGTGGGGCCCTCAGGGCGGGACACGGGGCAGGACACGCGCGGGTCTTTCAACCGAACGGCCCCGCCCTCACGCCCCCGCCCTCACCGCCCCGTCATCAGCCGGTGGTACTCCGCCGACGACTTCGGGTTCCCGGAGCACCACCACACGCCGTGCGGGCAGTAGTCGCTGATGGTCTGGTACAGCGGCCGGTGCCGGGCGAACCAGTTCAGCATGCCGCGCACATAGGCCGGGTTGTCGCCGTTGCGGAACAGCCCCCACTCCGGGTACGCGATCGGCTTGCCGTGCGCCCGCGCGAACCGCACGTGCTCGGCCAGGCCGTACGGCTCGTCGCGCTGCTGGGCGAAGGTCATGCCGTTCGGCTGGTCGTAGGCGTCCATGCCGATGACGTCGACGTACCGGTCGCCGGGGTAGCACCGGGGCCACGGGACGGCGTCGATGCCCCGGTTGGGCGCGAACTCGAACCGGAACCGCTGCCCCTTCACCGACCGCATCGCCGTCACGATCCGCACCCAGTACGCCTTCCAGGCCGCGGGGTCGGGGCCGCACCGGTGGGTGTAGGTGATGCCGTTCATCTCCCAGCCGACGACGAGCACGGTGTCCGGCAGCCCGACCGAGATCAGCCGCCGGGCCAGCGTGCGGAAGTGCCCGTCGTACGCCCCGTCCGCGCCCCTGCGCAGCTCGCGCCGTACGACGGAGTCGGGGAGATGGGCCTCGGCGCGCTCCAGCATCGGCACGTTCAGCACGAACAGCCGGTCGGAGCGGGCCTTGCGCCAGCGCGCCCAGTGTTCGAGGTCGTTCGTGGCGCCCGCGATGTTGTACCAGCGGTCGCCCGGCAGATAGGCGTGTCCGACCTTGGGGGTGGCCGGGCCCAGCCAGCCGTCGAGCCCGGAGACCCGCTGCACTCCCTCCTGGCCGTGCCCGAGATACGCCCCGAAGGGTGGGGGCGCGGGCCGTGTAGTCGCCCGGGGGCGCGGGCCGTCGGGCGCCTTCGCGTCGGGCGTGCCCGTCGCCCGCTCCCCGCCCGGTGCACAGGCGGGTCCCGTGAGCAGGACGAGGACGACGAGGATCAAGGTCAGCAGGGCGCGCGGGGGGCGAGGCGAGGAAGCCACCGGTGGGGACACCGGCTCATGATGACGCCACGCGCCCCGCGTATGCGCCCGATTCGCCCCCGAAACACCCGTATCGGGGATGCCGTCAACACATCTTTGCCGGGTACGCCGTCAAGGCACCCTCGCCAGGGACGCCGACAAGGCACCCTCGCCGGGTACGCCGTCAGGACGCCCTCGCCGGGACCCGGTCATCGGCCGAGGCGGGCGTTCAGCCGGGCGGCCTGACGGGTCAGGTGGTCGCGCTCGGCGAGGTCGGGTGCCTTGTGGGCCGCCTCGGCGTACAGGCGTGCCGCCGTCGCCAGGTCGCCGTCGCGTTCGTGGAGGTAGGCGGCGGCCGCGGTGTGGCGGGGCAGCGAGTCGTCCAGCGCCGCGAGGGCGGTGAGTCCGGCGCGCGGTCCGTCCGCCTCGCCGACGGCCACCGCGCGGTTGAGCCGGACGACCGGGTTGTCCGTCAGCCGCACCAACTCGTCGTACCACTCCACGATCTGCACCCAGTCGGTGTCCTCGGCGCTGGGCGCGTCGGCGTGCAGGGCGGCGACGGCGGCCTGCGCCTGGAACTCACCGAGCCGGTCCCGGGCCAGGGCCGCCTGGAGGATCGCCACGCCCTCCGCGATCGACGCGGTGTCCCAGCGGCTCCGGTCCTGCTCGGCGAGCGGCACCAGGCTGCCGTCGGACGCGGTCCGCGCGGCACGCCGGGCGTGGTGGAGCAGCATCAGCGCGAGCAGCCCCGCCACCTCGGGGTGGTCGACCCGGGCGGCGAGCTGCCGGGTGAGCCGGATCGCCTCGGCGGCGAGGTCGACATCGCCCGAGTAGCCCTCGTTGAACACCAGGTAGAGGACCCGCAGCACGGTGGCGACATCGCCGGGCCGGTCGAAGCGCACCCCGGAGACGGTGCGCTTGGCCCGGCTGATCCGCTGCGCCATCGTCGCCTCGGGCACCAGATAGGCGCGGGCGATCTGGCGGGTGGTGAGCCCACCGACCGCCCGCAGGGTGAGCGCGACGGCGGACGACGGCGTCAGCGACGGATGCGCGCACAGGAAGTAGAGCCGGAGCGTGTCGTCCACGGCGGACGCGGGCCCCGCCGCCGGCTCCTCCTCGACCAGGTCCTCCCGCCGGCGCCGGGCCGTGTCCGCCCGGGTCGCGTCCAGGAACCGGCGCCAGGCCACGGTGACCAGCCACCCCTTCGCGTCCCGCGGCGGATCCTCCGGCCACACCCGGACCGCCTCGACCAGCGCGTCCTGTACGGCGTCCTCGGCCGCCGCGAAGTCGGCTCCGCGGCGGACGAGGATCCCCAGCACACCCGGCGTGAGACTTCGCAGCAGCGCCTCGTCCAGCACCGGGATCAGTCCGTGATCGTGGGCGGCGCGGCCAGGAACGGACGCACCTCCAGCCACTCGTGGATCGGCTTCCCGCCCGCGCCGGGGGCGGCCGACAGCTCCCCGGCCAGCTCCAGGGCACGCTCCTGACTGTCGACGTCGATCACCATCCAGCCGGCGATGAGGTCCTTGGTCTCGGCGAACGGCCCGTCGGTGACCGGCGGCCGCCCCTCACCGTCGTAACGGACCCACAGCCCCTCGGGAGCGAGCGCCTGCCCGTCCACGAACTCCCCGCTCCGCTCCAGCCGGTCCGCGAAGTCCCGCATGTACTGGATGTGCGCCGAGATCTCCTCCGGCGTCCACCGCTCCATGGGCACGTCGTTCACCGCGGCCGGGGCGCCCCGGTAGTGCTTCAGCAGCAGATACTTGGCCATCGTCCTTCTCCTTCTGACACACCCGACGCGACCCCGTTCCGGCCACGCTCACCCCGGGGACGGAGCGGCCTGCCGCTTCTCGACATCACGTCCCGGATTTTCTTCGGTCGGCGGGCGGCTCCCGTGTCACCAGAGTGTCCGCGGGTTCTGCGTGTCCTCACCCGCCTCATCGTTTCCCGGGGGCGGATCGGTTCACGGCTCACTCGGAGGGGTGGTGTTTCGCGGGAGTTCGGGGCAACAGGCAACCCTCGCAAGCCCTTTGCCTCTCTGACAGGGTGCTCACCGTTTCGGCCGGGGCGCGTGGGGACGCGTTCGTGAGAGGGCCGGGGTGGGCTGTCCGGTCCGCTGCCACTGACCATGGCACTCGCAGACGAGGAACCGATGACCAGACCGCAACACCGCAAGGGAATCAAGCGCGGGGCGTTTGCCGCGGGGGCCGCGCTGACCGTCGTCGCCGCCGTCGCCGGGGCCGCCCCCGGCGCCGGTGCGGCGCCGGCCACGCCCGGCAAACCGGTGCTCAAGCTCGTGGCCGCGTCCGAGGCCGTGACCCTCGACCGCTGGGAGGGCGAGCCGGGGGTCTACCTCGACCTCGGCACCTACGTCACCGTCGACAAGGCTCCGCTGGAGTTCAAGGTGACGCGCACGTCGTACAAGGACCCCGTGGTCGCCCAGCAGATCCTGCGCGACGGCACACGGACCACGACGAAGACCCTGCCCGCCGGGACCGTCAAGGACTTCTCCGGGCTGCCCGGCTTCCTGGAGGTGTCCGTCAAGGATGCCTCCGGCGCCGAGGTGCGGAAGACCACCGGCACCTTCTGTCCGAACAACGCCTCCGGCCGGCTCCGCCCGGACGCCCCGGCCACCTCGCGCTATCCGCAGAGCTGCCCCGGCAACCCCTTCACGCTCGGCTCCGTCTGGGGCGTCGAGAAGGGCTGGGCGGCCAACACCACCGCCGTCGACTACGACCACCCGGTCGATCTGCCGGCCGGCGAGTACACGGCCAAGGTGTCCGTGGCCAAGAAGTACCGCGACCTGTTCGGGATCCCCGACACCCGGCCCACCATCAAGGTGACGGTGCGGCAGGTCGGCGAGGGGGAGGGCGGCGGAGAGGGCCGCGCCGGTGCCGCTGGGCGTTCCGCCATGGCTCACGGCGGCACCCATGGCGGCACTCACGGCGGCACCCACGCCGGTGCTCACTCCCAAGGAGGCGGGCATCACTACGGCCCCCGCGGCGCCGACGCCCCCACCCCCGGTGCCCTCTCGCACGCGCTGGAGGACCGCGGGCTCGCCCACCACCTGGGCGACGGCCCCGGTCACACCGACGGCTCCCGGGTCTCGCCCGCGCTGAAGGCCGCCGCCGCGCGGCCCACCGGCCGGGCCTCCGTGCCGGCCGACGCCCCCAAGCCGGACCTGCGCTCGCTCCCGGCCTGGGACATCGCGGTCACCGACGGCGAGGACGGCGACGCCCCCGGCAAGGACTACCTCGCCTTCAGCGCCAACGTGTGGAACGCGGGCCCCGCACCCCTCGTCGTCGACGGCTTCCGCAAGCCGGGCGCCGGTCTGATGGACGCGTACCAGTACTTCTACGACGCCAAGGGCAAGCAGATCGGCTACACGCCCACCGGCACCATGGAGTGGGACCCGCGCATCGGGCACGAGCACTGGCACTTCACGGACTTCGCCAGCTACCACCTGCTCGCCGCAGACAAGAAGGAGATCGTCAAGAGCGGCAAGGAGGCGTTCTGCCTGGCCAACACCGACGCGATCGACTACACGGTGAAGAACGCCAACTGGCACCCCTACAACACCGACCTGTCGACCGCCTGCGGCCAGCAGAACTCCATCTCGGTCCGTGAGGTCCTCGACGTAGGCTCCGGCGACACCTACACCCAGTACCGTCCCGGCCAGTCCTTCGACATCACCGACCTGCCGAACGGCACGTACTACATCGAGGTCGTCGCCAACCCGGCCAAGCGGCTGAAGGAGACGAACCTCAAGAACAACGTCTCGCTGCGCAAGGTCGTCCTCGGCGGCACCCCGGGCGCCCGCACCGTGAAGGTCCCGCCGTTCGACCTGATCAACGCCCCGTGACACACGGTGACACGCCCTGAGGGCACGCCTGCCGCCCCGGTCCCGCACCGCGCGGGGCCGGGACGGCGGGCACCCGCGGCCCCACGTGCCGAACACCACATTCGGGCAACCGTTCTGATGTTCCGTGAGTCTCCTGAGTCGTCCGATGCTCTCGGGACGTATGTCACGTCGCGTGTAAGGTTCCGACGTCCGGCGGTGACCGACGCCGACGATCCGAGCACGGTGTACGGGGTGAGACGGCCGATGCGGAGGAGCGAACGCCGGTGAGCGGAACGAGAAGGCGGGGACACGCACCGTCGGGTCGCGGCGCGGCCCGGAGGACCGGCAACGGTGGTACCGGCGGCACCGGACGCACCGGCGGCACGCGGCTGACCCGGCGCGGAAAGATCCTCGCCTGGGGCGCGGGAGTGACCGCCCTGGTCGTCCTGGGCATCGGCGGCGTCGGGGCCTGGATCTACCAGGACCTCAACGACAACATCAGCTCCGCCGACGTGGACGACAAGCTCGGCGGCGACCGGCCCGAGAACCTCAGCCCGGGCTCGAAGAACATCATGCTGGTCGGTTCCGACAGCCGGGACGGCGCCAACGCCAAGTACGGCAAGGACCTGACCACCATGCAGTCGGACACGCTGATGGTGCTGCACATCCCGGCGGACCGGAAGTGGGCCGCGGTGGTGTCGTTCCCGCGCGACTCCTATGTGGACATACCCGCCTGCCAGATGGGCGGCGGCAAGACGTCCTCCCCGCACAAGGGGAAGATCAACGAGGCGTTCGCGATAGGCGGCATAAGCGGCGAGGTCGCCGAGGCGGCCGCGTGCAGCATCAAGACCGTCGAGGCCCACACCGGACTGCGCATCGACCACTTCATGTCGATCGACTTCTCCGGCTTCAAGGGCATGGTCGACGCGCTGGACGGCATCGAGGTCTGCCCCGAGCAGCCCATCAAGTCGGACAAGGCCAAGCTGAACATGAAGGCCGGCTGCCAGACCGTCGACGGCGAGACCGCCCTCGGCTACGTCCGGGTCCGCTACGGCGTCGGCGACAACTCCGACATCGGCCGCATCGGCCGCCAGCAGGAGTTCATGGACGCCCTCGCCGGGAAGGCGCAGAAGAAGCTCACCAGCCCCGACGCGCTGTACGGCTTCATGCAGGCCGCGACCAAGTCCCTCACCGCCGACCCCGACCTGGCCGGCATCAAGCAGCTCTACGGCCTGGCCGACGAGCTGAAGGGCATCCCGAGCGACCGGCTGTCCTTCCTCACCGTGCCCAACTACCCGCGCGAGGCCGACGTACCGACCGACAAGGCCAACGTCGTCTGGCAGTACCCGCAGGCCACCGACCTGTTCACCGCGCTGGCCCGGGACAAGGAGACGACCAAGGCGGAGCTGAAGGCGGACGTCGAGGACCTGCTGTACGCCTCCCAGGTGAAGGTCCAGGTCCTCAACGGCACCGGCATCGGCGGCCGCGCCGCCGCCGTCGCGGACAAGCTGCGGCTGGCCGGCTACACCGTCGCCGGCACGGGCAACGCGCCCGCCTCCGTGTCGAAGACGACCGTCACCGCCCCGCCCGGCCTGGAGCGGCAGGCCGCGGCCATCGCCTCCCGGCTGCCCGGCGTCAAGGCCACCACGGATCCCGCGGCCGCCGCCGGGGTCGTCACCCTCACCGTGGGGCCCGAGCTGAAGACCGGTGACGTGGCCTGACGTGCGAGGCGGGGCTTGCGCCGAGATCCCGGTCGTACTTATGATCAATCTCGTTGAGCCGGTCACCGGGACACAGAGAAACGGTGAACGCCCTCTGCGTTGGTGGTCCAAGTAAGACGCCCCGCTTCCTGCGGGGAAATGCAGGTGCAAGCCCTGCCCGGCGCTCCGGAAGAACGAGTCCCATCCCGTGTCAGGCGGGGTGGGACTCGTTCGTTGTGCGCGACTGTCAGTGGTGGGCCGTACGGTCGGGACATGATCGACGGGACACGGACATGGACGGACGTCCGGCGACGCGTGACGGAGCTGGGCGCGCGGCCGGCGAGCGGTGAGGTCTTCGGGGCGCACGGCCACGGGTGGGAGCTGGCCGACCCGCTCACCGAGGCACAGCTCACCGACCTGGAGACGCAGCTCGGGGTACGGCTGCCGGAGGAGTACCGCTCCTTCCTGCGGGAGGTCGGAGCGGGCGGCGTGGGCCCGGCGTACGGGCTCTTCCCGGTCCGGCGGGTGGACGGCCGCTGGCGCTGGGAGGGCGACGGCGCGGACCTCGCCGACCTCACCCTGCTGTCCCACCCGTTCCCCGAACACGGCCCGGACCCGGAGACGGTGGCCGCGCTCCTCGCCGAACGCCCCGACGAGGAGGAGTACGCGGACAGGGACGACCTCGACGCCTTCGACGACGCCTACGAGGCGTGGGAGGAACGCTGGTACGAGGGCCCGCTGTTCGCCCCCGAGCGCACGGCCGGGGCGATACCGATCTGCCACCTCGGCTGCGCCCAGCGCGAATGGCTCGTCGTCACCGGCGTCCACCGAGGCACCGTCTGGTCCGACCCCCGGGCCGACGACCTGGACCTCGAACCCCTCCACACGACCTTCGCCGACTGGTACCTGGACTGGCTGGAGAAGGCCGAGACGGAGACGGGGGAGTCCGCCGCGTCCACCCGGCGCTGATCGGTCAGCGGGGGTGGCCGAGGGCCTCCTCGATCAGTTCGACCGCCGCCGACGCCCCTCCCGCACAGGCGAGTTCGGACCGCAGGGCCGAGATTCCCGCCCGGATCCGCGGATCGGACGTCACCCGCCGTACCGCGTCACGCAGCGCCGCCGGGGTCGCCTCCTCGCGCGGGAGGTGCACGCCGAGCCGTAGGTCCTCAATCTGCCGGGCGTTGACCCGCTGCTCGGCCATCTGCGGAACCGCCACCATCGGGACGCCGTGGTGGACGGCCTCCATCGTGCCGCCCATCCCCGCGTGCGTGACGAACGCGTCCGCGTGGCCGAGGACGGCGAGCTGCGGCACCTGCTCGTGCACCTCGAAGTTAGCGGGGAGCGGGCCGAGTTGGGACACGGGAACCCCCTGGCCCACCGCCATCACCACATGGTGGTCGCCGTCCGCGAACGCCTCCACGCACGCCCGGTAGAAGTCCGGCCGCCGGGTGAACTGTGAGCCCAGGGAGATCAGCAGCACCGGCGCGCCCGGGTACGGCGGCTGCCAGGACCCCTGGTACGAACGGTCGTCCAGAGCCGGACCGACGTAGGCGACCCGCCGCGCCCGCACCGTCTCCGGGCGGCGCTGGAAGGCCCGGGGCAGCGTGGCGACCGCGTACGGCGGGGCCTCGGTCCGCCGGATGAGGGCGCTGTCCAGACCGCGTTCCGTGAAGGCGGCCGCGAGGGCGGAGTAGCCGGGCAGGGCGGTCAGGTCCGGGGTGCCGTCGAAGAGTTCCGGGATGATGCCGTCGTAGTTGAGGTGGGTGGGGGAGAAGAGGACCGCCGGGATGTCCCACTGCGCGCCGAGGACGAGGCCCGCGAAACCGTAGACGTCGTGGACGATCAGGTCGGGCCGGTCGCCGGCCCAGGCACGGGTGAGCGCCGGGAGGGAGCCCAGGGAGACATGGACGGCCAGGGCCAGGCCCTCGGACAGCCGCTCCGGAGGCTCCGAGCCGTCGCCCCGGTCCACCGGGTACAGCACCGGCTCCGCGCCCGCCGCCTTCACCGGGTGCACGAAGTCCTCGGTGATCGCGTAGGTGACCCGGTGGCCCCGCCGTACGAGCGCCTCGACCACGCCCAGGGTCGGGTTGACGTGCCCCTGCATCGGCAGGTTGACGAAGGCGATGTGAGAGGGACTCGTGCCAGACACGTTGCGAGGGTCCTGTCCTGTGCGGGGTACGGCGTGCGGGTGCGGTGCGCGGCTCTGCTCAACGACCCGTCGGACCCGTCCGTGACCCTCCCGCGCCGAAACGTCACTCCATCAGGGAGCACGGGCCCCCGCCGCGTTGACAGCGTGACCGGCGGCCCCGTACGGCAGTTGAGGTGTCCGGACCTCACGACAGGAGCCGCCCATGCCCGGAGCCGGAGCACGCCTGCCCTTCATGGAGGAGGGCATGGCCCGTTGGCCGTTCGGCCCGCCCAACGCCGGGGTCGCCCTGGACTTCACGGGCACCCCGCCCACCCCCGCCGAACTGCGGAACCTGGTCGCCGAGCGATGGGCCGGCGTGCCCCGGCTGGGGCAGACGCTGGTCCGCGACCGGCGCGGCGCCCGCCGGCACCGCTGGCTCCCGGCGGACGCCCACGGCCACCGCGCTGATCCTTCCGAGCACCTCCGCCACGACGACGTCACGCTCCCCGACGCCGTCGGCACCTGGTTCCACACCCCCTTCCCCGACGGCCGCCCGGCCTGGGACCTCCACCTCCTGCGCGGCACCGCGGACGGCGACTTCACCCTGCTGTTCCGGATGCACCACAGCCTCTGCGACGGCCGCTCCGTCACCACCCTCCTGCGCGCCCTCCTCGACGGCGCCCCGCCCGTGGACGTCCCGGCGTCCCTCGCGGAGCCAGGACCGCTGCGGCGCACGCCCGTCGGCGGTCCCGGCGTGTTCACCGTCGGACTGCCGGTGCCCCTCCCCGCCAAGGGCGACCGCGCACCCGCGTACACGGTTGTCCGCCTCCCGCCCGACGAGGTCCGGGCCGCACGGCTCGCGCACAGCGCCGACGGGCACCGCGGCGCCACGACCAACGAGGTGTTCCTCGCCGCCGTCTCGGGCGTCCTGCGGTCCTGCCTCCTCAGGGGCCCAGGCGCCGACCCGGACGGCGCCTCCCGTCAGGTCTGGCTCTCCGTCCCCGTCGACCAACGCCCGCCGGACAACGGCGACTTCCTCGGCAACGCCTTCACGAACGTCCGCGTCCCGGCGCCCGTCTCCCTCCCCGACCCGGCCGCGCGGCTCGCCGCCTGCGCCGGACTGCTCACCACCACGATCCGACGCCGTAGCGCGGTGGAACGGCTCGTCGAGGGCCTCGTCACGGCCCTCCCCGGCACCACCGCGGCGCTGGCCCGCGACCGCCTCTTCGCCCCCGACTACGCTCCCGCCGCCTGTAGTTACGTCCATCTGCGCGAGGGCGGCCGCACCCTCGCCGGACGCCGGCTGCGCGCGGTGAACCTCGTGCCGATGATCCCGCCGGCCGACACGGTCACCTTCGCGCTGGGCGGCTGCGCCCGCGGCCACACCCTCAGCGTGACGACCAACTCCGGTGCCGAGGACGCCGAGTTGCTGGCGGAGGAGTTCCTGCACGAGCTGCGCTCGCTCGGACGGTCCGGCAGCGGCGGGTGCTACGTTCCCGGTCCATGAACGACAACGACGACACGGTGTACGTCGGCAACGCGGGCAAGGACGCCGCCCTGGACCGGGGTTGGCTCCTCGGCCACTTCAAGGACCCCGCCGATCCCCGGCACAGCGAGGACGTCGAGATCAAGTGGGGCGTCCACCCGCGCGGCGACGAGCGCGCCCACTGGGTGACCGGCGAGGAACGCACCGCCCTGCTGGTCCTCGTCAGCGGCCGCTTCCGCGTCGAACTCCCGGGCCGCACCGTCCTCCTCGCCGAACAGGGCGACTACGTGGTCTGGGGCCGGGGCGTCGGCCACTCCTGGTACGCGGAGGAGGAGTCGGTCGTCCTGACCGTGCGCTGGCCGTCGCTCCCCGGATACGCCACGAGCCCCTGAACCGAACGCCGAGGCGTCACCCCCCGGCCGCCCGCAGCCGCGCGATCCTCCCCCGCACCCGCCGCACACCCGCCAGCACGGCCCGCAGCGGGTCCTCCTGCGGACAGCCGGCCCGGATCTGCCGCCAGGCGGGCCGCGGGCACGGCCCCTGCGGGTACTCCTTGAGGAACTTCCGGTACGGCACCTCGCGCGGCACCGGACCCAGCTCCATCCAGTGGTCCTTCCCGGAGCGCACGTCCCAGCCGTCGTTGGGCAGCCGGACGAACCCGGCCCGCCCGTCCTTGTTCTGCGAGGTGATCTGGAGGACCCGGGCGTGCGCCGGGCCGCGTCCGACGACCACGCAGTAGTGCTGCGCCTCCTCGTCACGCTCCCGGAACGGCACCAGCGCCAGCCACACCTCACCGGGCTGCGGCCGGCCGCGCTCCCAGCGCCGCAGCAGCCGCCGGAAGGCGAACGCGGTCGCCCCCGCCGCCAGGCTCTCGGCGGCCGCCAGCAGATTCCAGTACTCCGTGCCGAACTGCTGCCGCACCGCCAGCGCCGCCGCGACGCACAGCCCGAGGAGCAGCACCGCCCGCCCGGCCGCCGCCCACAGCATCCCCGGCCTGCGACGGCCCGACGTCCACACGACCACCAGCGCCGCCAGCAGCGAACCCAGGGTCAGCAGCGCGGTCTCGCCGATGCCCAGTTCCTGGGGCGGGGTCTGCGCCGCCAGTAGATCGTGCATCCAGACCGGGAGGACGAGGAACTCGCCGACGACGACGAGGAACAGCACGACACCCAGACAGCCGAGCACGGCCGACCCTCCTGAACTGCGCGATCACAGACGGACGTTGACGCGCGGTCGCGGCGCCCTCCCGGACCGTACCGGCGGGCGGGGAGCGCCCACGTCGGTAGAACTACGTAACCGCTTACGGGGTTCCGGTCGGCAGGTCAGGGGGCCCGATACGGCAGGCTGGGGCCGTGAGCGACTCCAGTGATCACCTCTTCGTCAAGATCTGCGGGCTGAAGACCGAGCGGGACGTGGACACCGCCGTCGAGTCCGGCGCGGACGCCGTCGGGTTCGTCTTCTCCGCCAGCCCGCGCCGGATCGACCCCGCGACGGCCGCACGGCTGTGCCGGCGAGTGCCGGAGCACGTGCTGACGGTCGGCGTCTTCCGCGACGAGCCGCTGGCCGACGTCCGGTCCGTCGCCGCCGAGGCGGGCATCAGGGCCGTCCAGCTCCACGGCTCCGAGGGCCGGGAGTACTACGACGACCTGGGCGCCGGCGGCTGGACGCTGATCCGCGCGGCGGCGTTCGGCGACACGGTGCCGCGCTGCGGGGAGATGGGCGAGGACCTGCTGCTCCTCGACGCGCCGGTGCCGGGTTCCGGTGTCGCCTGGGACTGGTCCGGCGGCCCCGCGCCCGCCCCGGGCGAGAAGTGGCTGCTCGCCGGCGGTCTCACCCCGGAGAACGTACGGGCCGCCGTCGACGCGGCCCGCCCCTGGGGCGTCGACGTCTCCAGCGGCGTCGAGGCGACCCGCGGTGTGAAGGACCCGGCCCTGATCAGATCGTTCGTGGCGGTGGCGCGCGGCGGCGCGTGACGCCACGGCGGGCGATCTTACGGGGACCGCCGCACAATGTGGGTGGCGGAACTGCGTCGGGCGCCCGGGAGGTCGGTGAGATCCATGCCGCCTACGACCTCGCAGGGACAGGGAGAGCAGGGGCAGGGAGAGCTGGGACAGGGAGAGCAGGGACTGGGGGAGTCCGACGCCGTACGCGATGTCGTGGGGCGTCTGCTCCTCGCCTACGACTTCCTCGACACCGCCACCGTCGAGGCGGCGGTCCGGGACGCGTACGAGGTCTTCCGGGACGCCCGGGTCCGCGCCTTCGTCCCGATCCTCACCGAACGCCGGGCCCGGGCCGCCCTCGACGCGTACCGAGCGGGAGCGGGGGATCAGCCCTTGGCGCCCCGGCTCCGCTCCTCCGCCCGCGCGATCGCCTCCGCCTCGGTCTCGGCCAGCGCGATGGCGAACCCGAACGCCTCGGCGAGATGACCGGCGGCGGACATCACGCGCGCGGTGCCCACCACGGGGGCGATCGCGACCAGGACGTCCTGGAGCCGCTCGACCGTCATCCCGGCCTTGATCGCGGGATCGATGTGGGCCAGGTACGACACCGCCGGGGCGTCCATCGCCACGAGGGCCGCGAGCCGGGTGACGATCAGCGTCTCGTCGTCCAGTCCGCACCGTTCGAGCGAGTCGACGGTCATGGCGGCGAGCGTTTCGAGGACGGGCGCCTCGGAATCAGTGGCCATGGGGAGACCTTCCTGTGCGTGCTCCGGGGGATGCATCGGCGATGCCCCTAAACCGTACGAGGGGTCCCGGACGCCCGCATTTCAGGCCCGGCGGGGATCCCGGCTCAGCGGGGCTGGGCGATGTCGACCATCCACGGGATGCCGAAGCGGTCCTTGCACATGCCGAACACATCGCCCCACATCTGCTTCTCCAGCGGTACGGACACCGTGCCGCCGGCGGACAGCTTCTCCCACCAGCCGCGCAGTTCGGCGTCGTCGTCACCGCTCAGGCTCACGGAGAAGTTGTCGCCCGCCGTCTGCTCCATGCCCGGCGGCGTGTCGGCGCCCATCAGGGTGAACCCGCCCGGGGTCTCCAGCATGCCGTGCATGATCTGGTCGGCGTGCGGGGTGCCGGCCTGGCCGAAGTCGCCGAAGGTGTTGAGGTTCAGCGTGCCGCCGAAGACCTCCTGGTAGAACTCCAGCGCCTGCCGGGCGTCGCCCGAGAAGCTGAGGTAGGGGTTGAGTCGCGAGGCCATGAGAATCTCCCTGAACGGTGCATATCGGGCTGATGGGACGGACAGTAGCGCGCCTCTCACGACCCGGCGCGCTCCGCGAGCGTGTGGGCGACGAGGGCGTTGGCGTGACCGTGCCCGAGACCGTGCTCGGACTTCAGCCAGGTCACCAGTTCCATGTGCCGGGTCAGCGGCGAGGCGCGGATGAGGTCCTTCCACTCGGCGACCGGCCGGCCGTACTTCTTCTCGATGGAGGGGAAGTAGCTCGCGGGGCCCTTCACGGCGTCGGTCATGGCAGCGGTTCTCCCGTCGGTGGCGATGTCGGTCGTTCCGTATGACCGGCGCGCGAGCGGGAACTCATCGGTGGAGAGAGGAGACGTTCGTGGATCTGGACCGCGCGCTCGCCGTCGCCACGGAACTGGCCGCCTGGGCGGCGGAGACGATCCGCGACGCCGGGACCGGCGCCCCGTACGGTGCCGCGTCGGTACGCCAGAAGGACGGCCCCGCCGACATCGTCACGGACACCGACGAGGCGGTGGAGACGCACGTCAGGAGGGTGCTGGCCGAGGCGTTCCCCGGACACGGGATCGTGGGCGAGGAGTACGGCACCACGGAGGGCCGCCCCGACGCCCCGCACTGGGTGGTCGACCCGGTGGACGGTACGACCAACTTCGCGCACGGCCTCGGCTGGTGTTCCTTCTCGCTGGGCCTGGCCGCGCCCGACGGCGCACCGCTGCTGGGCGTGGTGGCGGATCCGTGGCGCGGCGAGACGTTCACCGCGGTCCGCGGCCGAGGCGCCCGTCTGAACGGCGCCCCGGTGCGCGCCGCCGGTCATACCACGCTGACCGGCCATGTCTTTCTCACCGAGTGGGCCGCGCACGCCCACTGGCCGGGCATGGACGCGCTGCTCGCGGAACTGGCGGCCCGCCACTGCACCGTGCGGGTGATGGGCTCGACGGCCCTGTCGCTGGTCCAGGTGGCGGCGGGACGGGCGACGGCGGCGGCGATCGGTGAGTTCCACCCGGTCGACGGGCTGCCGGCCCTGCTGATCGCCCAGGAGGCGGGCGCGCTCGCGCTGCCCGGCCTTCCCGCCTACGACGAGCCCTTGCTGCTGTCGGCGCCGGGCGCGGCGGAGGAGGCGGCGCGGGTCTGGTCCCGCTGTCGGCCCCGCTGACTCCGTCCGGTGGGTTCGGGCGCTACCGATCCCGGGTCAGGCCACGCCCCTGCCGGAGACCTGTCCCGGCGCGTCGTCGGGCGCGAAGGTCTCGTCGTCCCCGAAGTCGGGGGCCTGGAAGGGGTCGGTCGCCGGAGGCGGCAGCACTGCCGTGGAACGGTGGTGTGCGCCTTCGACGGCGGAGAACAGCGAGGTCATCTCGATGGGAGGACTCCCTTTTCGTGTGCGTGGTGCGGTGGAACGGTCAGAGCTTGGTCATCTTGGCGTACGGGCTCAGGATCCGTTCCTGCGCCGAGCCGAAATCGACGAGGGCCGCGATTCCGTCCTCGATGCCGATGACCCGGCCGAGGCCGTACATGTCGTGGGTGACCTGGTCGCCCACGGCGAAGTGCTTGGGCGCCGGCAGGGCCGGAGCCTTGAACGGGCTGGTGGGCAGATGGCGCTTCGGAGCAGCAGGCTTAGTCATTGACCCCAGTATGCGCCCGGAGGGGTCCCGTTGGCTCCGGTCGACCACATCACAGGTTCGGCACAAACCCGGACGCCGCAGGTCGGCGCCGGTTGCCGCCGGATGAGCTGGACACGGCGGCAACCGGGTGTCGCGGGCCGAGCGGCCCCGCGCGGCGTGCGGCTCATGGCCGAACCGTCCTGCCCGACGGGGCGCGGTGGGTGTTTCCGGCCCGCTCCCCCACCGGGTGCACCTCGTGCGGTGTTCCACACGCGGGAACCGGATCTCATCCGTCGTCGCCGTCGGACTCCCGGCCGCTGTCGAAGCCTCTGCCGTCGAAGTTTCTGCCGTCGAAGTCTCTGTCGAAGTCCGCCTCGAACTCCGCCTGGGCGAGCGCCAGCATGTGCGTGGCGGTCAGGGCGTTCAGCGGATCGGAGGCCGTGGCCAGCAGCCAGGTCGCCGCCGCGAGGGATTCGCGGGGCGGGATGACCAGTAGCTGACGGCGGTCCGCGGTGCCGTAGTGGAGGGCGATGGCGTGCGCCTCGGCGTCGACGGCCGACAGGGCCACCTCGACGACCCGGCCGGGCGCCCGCACCGTACGCGGGGCGTCGGGCCAGGCGACGGCGTCCACGGTGACCCGTACGACGGCCCCGAGGCCCGGGGCCAGTGAGCCGAGCAGCGCGGGCAGCTCCAGTTCGAGAAGGTCGCAGCGCGGCCACCAGGCCCCGTCCAGCGGGCCCCGGCCGCCGCCGGAGCCCGGGGCGAGGGCCAGCCGGGCCACGGGCATCCGATAGGTCCGTGCGCGGTACGGCGAAGCACCCTCGGCCGGCGTGCCGGTGACGTCCGTCATGCGATCCCGTCCTGGGCGGCCCGTGGACCGCCGGTCTCCGTCGCTCGCCGGGAACGGCACCGCCGTGGTCGCGCTGCGCGAGATGCTCTCGGTGCCCCCAAGCCTACGACGGGGGCACCGGCCGACGACGGCCGGAACAGGCCGCCGCGATCCGCACGGCCCGTCCGGATCCACGCGGGCCGTCCGGATCCGCACGGCCCGTCCGATCCGCACGTGCCTCACTGGTCCGAGTAGCCGATGTCCCCGATCGTCCAGGCGCTCACGTCCTCCAGCGCGACGCGGTACATGCCCCCCGAGTCGGGGATGCCGAAGCTGCCCTGGAGGATGCGGGCCACATGGAAGTGCAGGTGAGTGGGTTCCTTGTCGCCGCGGGAGGGGGTGAAGGCGGTGGCGAACCGCCCCAGGTGATCGGAGTCCCGCAGGACTTCGGCCACCCGCTCCTTCCACAGGGCCTCGGGGGCGAGCCGTCCCGTGATGACGGCTCCCGGAACCACCACGGTCAGGGACATCTGGCTGCTGTGCCGCGACTCCACCATCGCGGCGATCGCGACGAGCAGGTCGTCAGGGTGCGTCATACCTGAACAGCCTAGTCACAGAGGAAGGCTGAGGACGCCCAGGGCATAGCCGTGCTCGTCGACGACGGGCGAGACGTCCTGGGTCCGCACCCGCATGGCGTCCTCCGCCTCGCCGAGCACGGTCGCGGACGAGGTGAACGGCCCGCGGTCGAGCGGGATGTCCCGCAGCCGGGTGCGGTCGCTGTACCAGGAGCCGCCGCGGTGGGCGGCGAGCTGGGCCCGCGTGACCAGTCCCGCGCACCGGCCGTCGTCGTCCCGCAGGAGCAGGTGCGGGACGCGTGCGCCGATGAGGACGGACAGGGCCACGTCGACGGTCATGTGGTCGTCGACCTGCGGGCCGAGGGCGTACATGGCGTCACGGGCGGTCAGGCCGGTGCCGTCGATGGTCGCTGCGGCAGGCGGTGCGTGGGTCGTGGTCGGCGTCAAGAGCTTCTCCTCTGCGTCGGGGCGGGACGGGGCGGGCCGGACGTCGGTCCTGGGTCGGCCGGACCGGGGAGCGGCCGTGCCGGGCGCTACGGGGTGTCCCTCGGGGCGGGACGCCGGGTCCGGGCCGCGGTCCGCGTGCCGCCCGCGCCACCGCCGTTGCCGCCGCTGCCGTTGGCGCCACTGCCACCACGGCCGCCGTTCGCACCGCGCCCGCCGCCGCCACCGCGACCGGCGGCCCGTGCCCTGCGGCTGCGCCCGGATCCCGCGCGCTCGCTCCGCCCGCCGGCGGACGGCGTGGCGGGCGCGGTGACCGTGACGGGCACCCCGGAGGGGGTGCGGGCGCCGGTGATGCGGCTCAGCTCGGCCTCGCCGGGGCGGACCCGGGCGGTACGTGCCGTGATGCCGGCGTCGGCCATCAGCCGGTCCATCGTGCGGCGCTGGTGCGGCAGGACGAGGGTGACGACCGTGCCGGACTCGCCGGCCCGTGCCGTACGGCCGCCGCGGTGCAGGTAGTCCTTGTGGTCGGTGGGCGGGTCGACGTTGACGACGAGGTCGAGGTTGTCGACGTGGATGCCGCGGGCGGCGACGTTGGTCGCCACCAGGACGGTGACATGGCCGTCCTTGAACTGCGAGAGCGTCCGGTTGCGCTGCGGCTGGGACTTGCCGCCGTGCAGCGCCGAGGCCCGCACGCCGACCGACAGCAGGTGCTTGGCCAGCCGGTCCACCGCGTGCTTGGTGTCCAGGAACATGATCACTCGGCCCTCGCGGGCGGCGATCTCGGTCGCGGCGGCGTGCTTGTCGTCCTCGCGCAGGTGCAGCAGATGGTGCTCCATGGTGGTGACGGCGCCCGCGGACGGGTCGACCGAGTGCACCACCGGGTCGTGCAGATAGCGCCGCACCAGGAGGTCGATGTTGCGGTCCAGGGTGGCCGAGAACAGCAGCCGCTGGCCGCCGTCGGCGACCTGGTCGAGCAGCGCGGTCACCTGCGGCATGAAGCCCATGTCGGCCATCTGGTCGGCCTCGTCGAGGACGGTGACCTCGACCTGGTCCAGCCGGCAGTCGCCGCGCTCGATGAGGTCCTTGAGGCGGCCGGGCGTGGCGACGACGACCTCGGCGCCGCCGCGCAGCACGCTCGCCTGGCGGCCGAGGGACATGCCGCCCACGACCGTGGCGATCCGCAGCCGCAGGGCGCGGGCGTACGGGGTGAGCGCGTCGGTGACCTGCTGGGCCAGTTCCCGGGTGGGGACGAGGACCAGCGCGAGCGGCTGACGGGGCTGGGCCCGCCGTCCGTCGAGCCGGGCCAGGACGGCGAGGCCGAAGGCGAGGGTCTTGCCCGAGCCGGTGCGCCCGCGGCCCAGGACGTCCCGGCCGGCCAGCGCGTTCGGCAGGGTGGCCGCCTGGATCGGGAAGGGCACGGTCACGCCCTCGGCGCCGAGGGCCGCCAGCAGCCGTGCGGGCATGGCGAGTTCGGCGAACGTCTCGACCGCGGGCAGCGGTTCGGTGAGGGTGACCGGCGGGGCGAACTCCTGCCGGCGGGCGGAGGCGCCGGGCCGTCGGCCGCTGGAGCGGCCGGTGCCCGGGCGGGAACCCTGCCGGCCCGGCTCCTGGGCACGGGAGCGGCCGACGCGGGCCGATCCCGCCGTACGGGTGGAACTGCGGTCGGTGCGGTCGGCGCGGAGGCGGTCGGAGCCACCGGTTCGGCGGGTGCGGTTCATGGGGGAACCTTCCTCGATGCGGCGTATCGAGGAATTCCGGTCGGCGGCGGAGGCCGCGCCGAGAATCACAAGAATGAGCCGGGTAAAAAGCGAAGGCCGAGTCACGCGGCGTGAAGAAGCCGGGTCGGCGATTGAGCGGGAAACCCGCGAGCCCCTGCGAATGAGGGGCCTCCGGGACGTCAGCGGCGTCGACGACGCACGGGACGGCCGGGAAAACAACTGACTGGGGCCCGCACCCCAATGGTGCGGGCCCCAGTCACAGGATGTTCGCGTCAGCGTCAGGCGGGAACGATGTTCTCGGCCTGCGGGCCCTTCTGGCCCTGCGTGACGTCGAAGGTAACCTTCTGGCCTTCCTGAAGCTCACGGAAACCAGACGTGGCGATGTTCGAGTAGTGGGCGAACACGTCCGGGCCGCCACCCTCCTGCTCGATGAAGCCGAAGCCCTTTTCCGAGTTGAACCACTTCACGGTGCCAGATGCCATATTGAATCTCCCTTGGGGGGCAGTGCCAGAACCCGCACTTTGCGGATCCGAGTCGCCGCGATGATCACCCCTCCGGAAAGATCCGGAAAGCTCTGCAAAGAAAACAAATCTCTGGTAACCAAAACTGCAACTGCTATCACGCTAACACAGGTCGCCCGGCGGGCCCCAGGATTTTTCGGCACGGGTCGGGGAATGTCATCCGGCCGGCTCTGGCGTATCTGTAACGGCCGGACTAGATATTCGCGCGGTTCTCGTCGAGCCGCCGGCGCATGTCCTGGTTCTGCCGGAGGGCGTCGTCGAGCTGGTCCTCCAGTGAGACGATCCGGCACGCGGCCTCGATGGGCGTGCCCTGGTCGACCAGCTCGCGGGCGCGGGCCGCGATGCGCAACTGGCGGCGCGAGTACCGGCGGTGGCCGCCCTCCGAACGCAGCGGGGTGATCAGTTCGGCCTCGCCGACCGCCCGCAGGAAGGCGGGAGTGGTGCCGAGGAGGTCGGCGGCCCGCCCCATGGTGTACGCGGGGTAGTCGTCGTCATCGAGATTCCCGGCGGCCGGGGTCTTCTCAGCGGGCATGGCACCTTCGTTTCGGGGACCTGCCCCAACCCTAACTCCGCAGGGTACGAAAAGGTGTCGTCAGCGTGACAGGATTTCGTGGATGTGCGCACATCCAGGTGATCGGCACGCCGCGTGCTCCTGATCAGCGCGGCGTGCCCCTGGTCAGCGCGCCGGGTGGCTGCGGGCGCGCCGTGCCCACACCGTCACGGCGAGAACCACATCGACCACCAGCAGCGCGATGCCGACGGCCAGCAGCCAGCCCAGACCCTCCGCCGCCACGCCGATGATGCCGAGCACGACGGCGACGAGCAGAAGCAGCAGAAACGTCACCAGCAAGCGGACCAGCTCCTCGGGCTGTGCGGGTTGCTCGGGTGATCAGCGGCGGGCGAGTTGACGTTCACCGTTGACCCCCGGCCGGTACGCCATGTCGTAGTAGAGGAAGACCGACTCCTCCTGCTCCGCGGGCAGGATGTCGTCCGTCCCGATCGAGGGGGCCTTGCGGACCTTGCCCTTGCCGTGCGGGACCCTGAGGTAGTCGGGTCCGAGGACGGCGTCGTCGAGCGGGACGAAGACCAGGCGCTGGCGGGTGGGCAGGCCGGTGCGGACCGTCGCCATGGCCGGCTCGTCGGTGGCCGTGTCCACGTAGACGGCTTCGAGGACGCCGATCTTCTTTCCCTTGGCGTCGACCACGTCGTGGTCCCGCCACTCCCTGACGTCCGCGGCATGCATCATGTGCGGTCCTCCGTGATGGTGTCGGTGTCGGTGGGTTCTGCGCGGGTGACGGCGAGGATGTGCTCGGCGTTCTCCCGGTTGTCGGCGCGGGCGGCCTGCGCCATCGCGGTCCGTGCCGCGTCGGGCGGGGTGTCCGGCGGGACGACGAGCAGCGAGAACAGGTCCTGGTCGCCCCGGGTGACCATGACCGTGTCGTCACCCACCGGCGACGCGTCGATGTGGACGACGCGGTCGTCGACGACGAGCCGGGTCGGCAGCCCGTCCCAGGCGGCGGAGTCCAGTCCGACCCGGACGACGGGCCCGAGGTGTTCGGTCAGCACACTGATCAGACCGGGCAGTTCGACGGCGACATCACGCGAGCGCGGCCACCACGCGCCGTCGAGGACACCCCGGCGGTCGGCGGTCGTCTCCAGCCGCAACAGGGCCGTCCCGGGGCGTACGGAGGTGTGCACGCCCTCCGAGAGGAGTCCCGTGGCCGGCGGCGTGGACCGGGCGGGCGGGGCGGACCGGGCGGGCGGGGCGGGCGGGGGATCGGTGCCGGGCACTGTGCTCACCTGCCTGTCTCGTGGGGCGCGGGGCGTGCGGCCTGGAAGCCGAGGTCAGCCGGGTTCGTCGGTGTGCGAGCGGCGGGCGTGGGAGCGGCTGGTGTCCAGCCAGTCCGAGGGCGCGGAGGGGAGGTCGTCGGCGGTGCGGGTGTCGACCGTCAGATGGAGCAGGGTGCCGCGGCCGTCCGGGCCCGTGGGGTAGCTGCGCGGTTCGTCGCAGGCGAAGACCTCGCGCAGGACGAGCGCGACCCGCCGGGCGACATCGGGGTCGGCCGCGATGATGCGTACCTCGGCGAGACCCTCGTCCTCGGGCGGGTTCTCGGGGAACGCGGGGGCGCCCGCGGCCGTGCCGGTGCCGTCGGCGCCGTCCGAGTGGCCCGGCCGTGTCGCGTGCGTGGACGTCACTGCGTTCTCCTCTGCCGCCGCCCCCGGTATGTCCACCGTACTCCCGCCCCGTCCCGCCCGACTCGTCCTGGCGGGCCGCACGCGGGAGTACGGTGAAGTGGCCGAGGGCTCTTCGCGCGCCCGCTCCCACGCGGCGCCGTTCTCGGCGAACCACGACGCCGGGCCGGCTCTGTCCGGACCTGGGGCAGGACGCGCCACATGACCGTGAACGTGCCCGGCCGGAGGGGCCCGCAGGGGCCGTCGCCCCTGGAAGGGGAGCGCATCCGCCCCCTGTCCCGATGGCAGATCGAGGACCGGCTGGCGGAACTGGGCGACCTGTACGCGCAGACCGCCGGCGGCGATTCGCGGGCCTGGAACCACGATCGTGAACTGTTCCTGCGCCGGCTCGCCGGTGAGGTGCAGCGGCCGGGCTTCGCCCTCCTCGTCGCGGAGCGCAGCGTGCCCGGGACCCCGGCCGGCGGGGAGAGCGCCGTCCTGGCGGGGTGCGCGTACGGCTTCCCGGTCCGCGCGGACGGCCCCTGGTGGCGGGGTCTGGACGGGTACCTGCCCCGGGACGTGCTCGGGCTCGCCGCCTCCGGAAGGCTCTTCGCGATCTCCGGGCTCGTGGTCCACTCGCGGGTGCGCACCCACCATCAGGGCCTCGACTGGAACCTCGCCCGCCGTCTCCAGCGCCGCCTGCTCGCCGACCACACGGCCGGCCTCGCCGACCGCGCCGACGGTACGGGCGCCGTCGACGTTGTCCACGTTGTCGACGACGTCGACGTCATCGGCGTCCTCGGTGTCACGCTGGTGGAGCGCGACGACGCCATGACGCTGCGCGCCCTGCGCTCCTGGGGCTGGCGCTCCGTCGCGCCCGACGCCTCCGTTGCCCGCGACATGCTCCGCTACGCGCCGTGCCGGGCGCTGGTCCTCGGCCCGTGACCGGCTGACGCGGGGGCCTGGTTCCCCGGTTCCCCGGTTCCCCGGTTCCTGGGTTCCTGGGGCGGGGGACGGGCACGGCTTTCCTCACCGGCACGGCCCTGACCTGGGCCGCGGCGGTGCGTCGTCGCGGGCCGCCGTCGTTCGGGGGCGCGGCGGAGTAGGTTGGGGGGTACGAGGGCCCTTCGTACACCGGTAATCAGGCCGGTTTCGTCCTCGTGGTCCGACCACACCGGGTGCTTCGCGCTCGAGGCAGGTTCCGCCCGATGGCCGCCGACGCCGCACCCGCCCCCGCACTCGCCGCCGTACCGGTAGCGGCTCTCCGCTTCTGCTTCTGCTTCTGCTTCCGCACCAGCCGTACGCGCCCTTGACCGAGCGGTCCACCGTCACCGAGGCCAAGGAGCCCGGCATGTCACTCACCTCTTCGCCCGCCCCGGCGGCGCGCCCGCCGAACACCGCCACGCCCTCCCGTGCCTACGACGGCACGTCCCCCTTCCCACCGGACGGACCCGCCCCCGCACGCGACGGCGGCGACCGGCTGTACCTGGCGGTGACGGCGGTGATCGTCGTCGTACCGTTCGTCGCCGTCGGTCTGGCCGGCTGGCTGCTGTGGGGCAGTTTCATCCACGTGACGGACATCGTCCTCGCGCTCGTCCTCTACACCGTGACCGGTCTCGGTGTGACGGTCGGCTTCCACCGGGGTCTCACCCACGGCGGCTACCGGGCCGTCCGCCCCGTACGCGTCGCGCTCGCGGTGGCCGGGTCCATGGCCTTCCAGGGCGACGTCATCGGCTGGGTCGCCACCCACCGCCGCCATCACGCCTTCACCGACCGGCCCGGCGACCCGCACTCCCCGTACCGCTACGGCACCCATCTGCGCGGCCAGTTGCGCGGGCTGCTGCACGCCCACGTCGGCTGGCTGTTCCGCAACGACCGCACGTCGGCCGACCGGTACGCCCCCGACCTGCTGGCCGACCCCGACATCCGCGCGGTCGCCCGCGCCTTCCCGCTCCTGTGCCTGTTCACCCTCGCCCTGCCGTTCGCGGCGGGCTGGGCCATCGGCGGCACCTGGATCTACGGTCTGACGGCCCTGCTGTGGGCGGGACTTGTCCGGATCGCGCTGCTCCACCACGTCACGTGGAGCGTGAACTCCCTCTGCCATCTGATCGGCGAGCGCCCCTTCCGTACCCGGCGCCACGACCGGGCGACCAACCTGTGGCCGCTGGCCCTGCTGTCGTTCGGCGAGAGCTGGCACAACCTCCACCACGCGGACCCGACCTGCGCCCGGCACGGTGTCGACCGCGGCCAGATCGACCTCTCGGCCGCCGTCATCCGCCTTCTCGAACGCCTCGGCTGGGCGTACGACGTGCGCTGGCCGACCCCGGACCGCCTTGCCGCCCGCCGCACGTGAACCGACCGCGGACCGACTGTCCGCCGCCACCGCCACCACCGCCGTACAGGAGCAGACATGACCACCGCCCCACTCACCACCCCGCCCCGGCCCCTCCTCCGCCTCAGCCTCGCGCCGCACGACACCCCGCCCCGGCTCATCGACGGCGCGTGGTGGCCCCGCTCCTACGACCTGCTCACCGAACTCCCTCTGCTCCTGGGCGGGTTGCCGCCGGACTGGGGGAACATCACCATCGTCACCGTCAACGGCTCGACATGGTCCGCGACACCCGGCCGGATACTCGTCTGCAACCAGGTCGTACGACTGCGCAGAACCGAGACGGCGTCCGCCCCGCACACCGTCACCCTGCTGGCCCCGGGCCAGGGCCGCTGGGACCTGCTGGTCGTACCCCCGGACACCACGGAGGAGGCCGCGGAACCGCTGATGACGATCTGATCTCCCACTGAAGGCTCCGCCCGCGCCGCCGAAGCTGCGGGAGCCGTCGTTGCCGTCGTAGCCGTCCGTGGGCGGGGTGGTCGTGGCAGGCTGGGAACCGGGTCGTACGCCGAGACGCGCGGCGACGCACGACAGGCCGGAGGCGAGCCTTGGCGAGCGGGATGGACTGGGCGGAGTTCGCGCAGCGGATGGCGGCCATGGCGCGCGATCTGCTGGCGCAGAGTTCGGTCGGTGACACGCTGGAGCGGATCACCGCCTCGGCCACCGAGCTGGTGGAGGGGTGCGACGAGGCCGGGATCCTCATGCTGCACGGCACCGAGGTGCGCTCCCTCGCCCCCACCGCCCCGCTGGTCGTCGACAGCGACCAGGCGCAGGGGAAGGCCGGGGAGGGCCCGTGCTTCGACGCCGTCCGCAGCGGGGAGGGCGAGCGGGTCTTCCGGATCGCCGACCTCACCACCGAGCGGCGCTGGCCCGCCTACACGCCGCGGGCCCGCGCTCTCGGGGTGGGCAGCATGATGGGTTTCCTGCTCTTCACGGAGGACGAGGAGCTGGGCGCGCTGAACCTCTACTCGCGCCGGCCGGGAGCCTTCACCGAGACCAGTGAGCTGGCCGGCTGGCTGCTCGCCTCGCACGCCGCGGTGGCCTTCTCCAGCGCCCGCACGCAGGCCCAGATGGAGCAGGCCGTCGCCACCCGCCATGTCATCGGCGAGGCGATGGGCATCCTCATGGGCAGCCACCGGCTGACCGAGGAGCAGTCCTTCGCCGTGTTGCGCCGCTACTCGCAGGAGAACAACCTCAAACTCCGCGAGGTCGCCCGCCGCGTCTGTGAACAGGGCGGCCTCTCCTGACCCGGCCCCCGAAGGAGGCAGGACCACCATGCGGACCGTCACCCTGAACAACGGCGTCGAGATGCCGATCCTCGGCTTCGGCGTCTACCAGATCCCGCCCGAGCAGACCGAACAGGCGGTGACCGACGCCCTCGCCGTCGGCTACCGGCTCCTCGACACGGCCGCCGCGTACGGCAACGAGGAGGCCGTCGGCCGGGCCGTCGCGAAGAGCGGCGTCCCGCGCGAGGACCTGTTCATCACCACCAAGCTGTGGGTCCAGGACCCGGGCGAGGACAACACCCGGCGCGCCTTCGACGCCTCCCTGCGCAAGCTCGGCCTCGACCACGTCGACCTCTACCTCATCCACCAGCCCTACGGTGACGTCTACAGCGAGTGGCGCGCCATGCAGGACCTCTACCGCGAGGGCCGCACCCGGGCCATCGGCGTCTCCAACTTCCACGCCGACCGGCTCGTCGACCTGATCGACCACAACGACGTCGTCCCCGCCGTCGACCAGATCGAGACCCACCCCTTCCACCAGCGCACCGCCGACCAGCACCTCATGCGGGAACACGGCGTCCAACTCGAATCCTGGGGCCCCTTCGCCGAGGGCAAGAACGACCTCTTCACCCACCCGGTCCTGGCCCCCATCGCCCAGGCCCACGACCGGACCATCGCCCAGATCGTCCTGCGCTGGCTGATCCAACGCGACATCGTCGTCATCCCGAAGTCCGTCCGCCGCGCCCGCATGGAGGAGAACTTCAACGTCTTCGACTTCCACCTCACCGACACCGACATGACGACCCTCGCGACCCTGGACACAGGCAGGTCGGCCTTCTTCGACCACCGCGATCCGACGATGGTCAGCCGCTTGGGCCGGGTCCGCGTGGACAACTGACTTTTCGCCGGGCTCACCGGTCCGGACGCTCGTACTCCGTCTCGGGAACACCGATGTCCGAGAAGATCAACCGCGCTTGCTGCTCCAGCAGTTGGGCGTTGGATTCGTCGGCCTTGCTGTGAGCGTGAGCGTGGGCGAGGGCCAGCAAGGTGTGGGCCTCGCCGAGGCGGTGGCCGGTTTCGCGGTGTACGGCGAGGGCGTCCCGGCCCAGTTCGACGGCTAAGCCGTGTGCCGCTTCGGTCAGCGCCGTTTCGCACAGGGCGGTCAGGGCCTGGCCCTCCACCACGCGGAACGAGTGGGCGCGAGCCAGTTTCAGCGCCTGATCGGCGTGGGCGCGGGCGTCGTCGTACCGGCCCGCTTCCTTGTGGGTGACGGCGAGGGACAGGAGGCTGTCCGCCTCCGCGCGTCTGAAGCGTGCCTCGCGGGCCAGGGCGAGGGCCTGCTCGCCGGCCGCGAGAGCACCGTCCAGGTGGCCCAGCCGCCGCCGGGCCATGGCGACCGTGGTGAGGATGCCCGACTGGACCCAGTACCGCTTCGTGTCCTCGACCAGCGCGAACGCCCGCTCCGCCTGCTCCAACCCCTCACCATGGCAACCGAGTTCGACGTTGATCTTCGCCAGGGCGTCGAGCATCATCGCGCGCCCGTCCCGATACCCCGCCCGCTTCCCGGAGTCCAACTCCGCTCCGAGGAGCGCGAGTCCGTCGGTGAGCCGGCCGAGTTCCCAGTACACCCCGCCCAGGATCTGCAGGGCCGAGCCGGCGTCCCACCAGAAGTCCTCCGCCTCCAGCCGGACGGCGCCTTCGAGGCACTCGGCGGCCTCGCGCAGCCGGCCCAGATCCCGGCAGGCCAGACCGAGACCGATCAACCCGAAGCCCTCGAAGTAACGATGGCCGACCTCACGGAAGATGCGCAGACCGAAGGAGAAGTCGTCGTGCGCACCGCTGAGTTGAGCCATGCTCCAGCGCGCGAACCCCCGCAGTCCGAGAGCCGACGCCTCGCCCATGACCCAGCCGTTCTCCCGGCTGAGGTCCAGCGCCTGCGTGGCGTGCTCCATCGCCTGCCGGACATGCCCCCGGTCCCACTGCGCCGCCGCGAGACTGGAGTGCGTCGCCGCCCGCCCCCGCGGATCCCCTTCCGCCACGGCCGCGTCCAGCGCCGTCTGCGCGACGGTCTGCCAGGTCTTCCGCGGCAGATGGACCCAGAAGTGGCTGAACAGCGTCGAGGTCAGATACCAGGCGACGGGCCGGGGCCCGTGCTGGGCGGCATGCCTGATGACGGCGATCAGATTCCCCCGCTCGGCGTCGAGCCACGGCCCGCGGTCCGACGGCACCCCTGGATACGCGCCGGTGTCCCGGATCCCGTCGGGCAGCTCGGGGAAAAGCCCGGGCCCCGCGACGGCCCGAGCGGCGCACAGGTACCAGACCAACAGCCGTTCGAGCGCGGCGTCCCGGTCCGCCGCCGTCTCCTCCGCCAGCGCACACTCCCGCGCGTAGTCGCGAAGGAGATCGTG
The DNA here is from genome assembly GCF_002019855.1 of Streptomyces antibioticus. Taxonomy (NCBI): domain Bacteria; kingdom Bacillati; phylum Actinomycetota; class Actinomycetes; order Kitasatosporales; family Streptomycetaceae; genus Streptomyces; species Streptomyces antibioticus. The sequence continues at coordinate 4,600,292 of NZ_CM007717.1, forward strand.
GAACCGATACCGCCCCACCGTCACAGGCTCGACCAGATGAGCCGAGACCAGCGCCCCCAGCAGCCGCCGAGCCTGAGGCAGGGGCGCATCCAGCAGGGCCGCTGCCGTCTCCCCGGTGAACTCCGCCCCCGGAAACAGCCCGAGCAGCCGGAAGAGCCGCCGCGCACCGGGCGCCAACACCCGATACGACACCGAAAACGCCGTACGGAGAGGCGAGTTGGCGTCGGCATCCCACTCCAACGCCTCCAGCTTCCCGCCCTCCCTCATCTCGGCGACGAGGTCGGCCGTCCGCAGGGCGGGATCCCCGGCGAGCCGCGCGGCGGCCACGCGCAGGGCCAGCGGCAGCCCACCACAGAGCCGAATCAACTCACCAACGGCGTCCCCGTCCCCTCCTCCGTCGACCCGCTCGGCCCCGAGGATCCGCCGAAGCAACACACGCGCCTCGTCCGCCTGGAGCAGCCCCAGGGCCAGAACCTGCGCGCCGTCCCGGGCGACGAGGTCACCGAGCCGATTACGGCTGGTCACCACAACACAGCAGGTCGGACTGGACGGCAGCAGCGGACGCACCTGCTCCGCGGAGGCCGCGTTGTCCAGCAGCACGAGCATGCGCCGACCGGCCAACAGCGTCCGGAACACCCTCCCCTGGGCCTCATGGTGCGCGGGGATCTCCGACGCCGCGAGCCCCAGACTCCGCAGCAGCAACTCAAGGGCCTCGCCGGGTTCGAGGGGCCGCCGGTCGTGGTCGAACCCGTGCAGATTGACGTAGAGCTGCCCGTCCGGGAAACGATCACGGACCTGATGCGCCCAGTGCACGGCCAACGCGGTCTTGCCGACACCGGCGGCACCACCGATCGCGGAGACGACGACGGCACTGCCCGCCGCATGCGCCGACTCCGGCCCGAGCAGCGAGTGAAGCACCCCCAGCTCATCGGAACGCCCCGAGAACCCAGGTATGTCATGGGGAAGTTCGGCAGGAACGACGTCCACACGGGGCAGGGAACCCACAGCCGGCGGAGACCGCAGCAGCATCGAATCATCCTGATGCAGCACGGCTTCATACACCCGGCGCAGCTCCTCACCGGGATCGGTCCCCAGCTCGTCCCGCAGCCGTACGCGCAGCTCCTCGTAGGTGCGGAGCGCCTCCGAGGGCCGCCCCCGCCCGTAGAGGGCCCGCATCCGCAAGCCGGTCAAAGCCTCGTCGTAGCGGTCGGAACCAGACAACCCACTCAGATCATCAAGCGCCTCCCCGAACCGCTCCAACGTGACGAGGCACTTGAGCCACTCCACCCGAAACGTCCGCCGCCGCTCCTCCCACCGCTCCCGCTCCTCCTGAGCGAAGGGCCCGGGCACCCCGGCGAGCGGCTCCCCCCGGAACAGCGCGAGCGCATCGGAGAGTTGGCCGACAGCGGCGGGCAGATCACCACCCCGGGCCGCCCGCAGCGCACGGTCGCCCCGTTCCTCCAGATCCGCCGTATCGAGCCCAACCCCGTCGACGACGAACCGATACCACCCCTTGCCGCTGCGAATCGCCGACTGCGCGGGCGGGGTGTGAGCCGAATCGACCACCCTGCGCAGCGAGTTGACGTGCGTGGCCAGCACCTTGTGACCCCCGGCGGGAGGCTCCTCACCCCACACCGAGTCGAGCAGCCGGCCATGACTGACCACGGCGCCCCGCCGCAGCAACAGAGCGGCGAGCACGGCCTGCCGCTTGACCGGCCCCAGCTCCAGCGGATCCCCGCCACGCCACGCCCGTAACGGCCCGAGCACCTCGAACCGCAACACCCGGAACCCCCGCTCTCTCACGCCGACGTCATCGGAATTTCATCAGAATTGCAGCACCCCCGACCATCGTGACGGCCACGACATCGCACAACCCGCACAACCGAAGGGGCCCGCGTGACCGAAGCGGAGCTGGTGGCCACGGCACTGGCCACAGGAGCGGCACCCGGCCTGACCGGCACCGCCCCAGGAACCGTCCAAGACCTCCACGCCACACTGAAGGAAAAACTCCACCACCGCCTACGCGACTCCTACGGCACCCGAGTCCTCCACGCCTACGACACGGACCCCGACGTCTGGCACACCCGCCTCCTCCAGGTCCTCACCACCCAACTGAACCTGGACGAAGACATCCTCACAGCGGCCAGAGCAGTACTCCGCGCGGACCGCCACCGGGGACACATCACGGCACGCACGGCCGACAGCTGACGCGAAGAGCAAAGCGATAGCCGTCCACGCTATGCCATGCAAAATGGCATACTCGAACCATGACTGGTGACGACATGGACTTCCAGCCGGGCGACGGCCCTACCAGCGGTATCTCCGTCACCCTGACCGCCGGAACTCTGCAGGCGATCCGTGAGCGGGTCGGCAAGCGAGGCGTCTCCGCCTATCTGGAGAAGGCGGCCCAGCGGCAGATCGAGCGGGACAACCTGGACGAGCTGATCGCGGACTTCGACAAGACACACGGCCCGGCCGACCCCGACGCCGTGGCGGCCAAGCGCGCCCGCCTGACCGGCGGCGCCTCGAACGCCGGCGCGGCCGCATGAGCGGTGCCCTGGTCCTGGACAGCGAGAGCCTTGCGAAGGCCGTACAGCGCGATCGGGAGATCCACGAGTGGCTGACTGCGGCTCGCGACGCGGACCTGCCGGTGATCACGTCGGCCGCCGTACTGGTCGAGGTGATCCACCCGAAGATCAACGACGCCGCGCTGAAGTGGACCCTGTCCCGCCTGAATGTCGAGCCGGTGACCCAATCCGTCGCACAATCCGCTGCCGCCCTGCTGCGCGCGGCAGGACTGCACGGCCACAAGTACGCCATCGACGCCATACTGTGCGCGACCGCCCTCCAGCATCCCGGCAGGGTGACGATCCTGACCTCGGACGTGGAAGACATCGAACTGCTCACCGCCGACCACTCACGCGTGAGCGCGGAGAAGGTCTGATCCGGAATACCGGTATCCGGATCCTGGCAGGGCCAGGCCCGACTCATTCGCCGTCGCACCTTTCCAGGACCAGGCTCGCGGAGCCCCTTTCGAGCCCATTGCTGTCTTCCACGTGGAGGTGGGCGCCATCTGGTGTGCCGTCCTGGGCGAGCGGGAGGAGGTGGCCGCCAGGGTCCTCAGCCCGGCAGCGTTGGCCTCGATCATGATCTCCCCACCCAGGTTGCGGACCTCGATGCGTGCGTCGTCCTCCCAGGTGAAGACGCGGGTGACCCCATCGGTCACCACGTTCACGTGAGTGGTCGTCGACGGAGCAGCGTCAGGTTCAGAGACCATGTCCAAGCATGACGTGGTCATGGGCCATCAGGCACGTGTGTTCGAGGCGCAGCCCTTCCGTGCGCCGTGATGGCCGGTCTCGGTGACCTGGGTCGGGCAGCGAACTGGCCCGGGGTTTGTCACCTGGGCGTGGGGATGTTGGAGCGGGTGACGAGAATCGAACTCGCACTCTCAGCTTGGAAAGCTGCACGGCCGGGTGGGAGCGGGACCTTGGGTCGGGAGCGGAGTGAGCCGTCTTGAACCTGTGAAGGAGGTTGGTGACAACGTCGATTTCTGCGCCGTGCCAGTCATGTTCTGTATTCGAAGGTCCGGACTGCCGCCCTAGGCACTCATTGGTTCACGCTCCACAATGGAGCCGCGTGCTGCTCTGGTCGGCTACTGATGAGAAGCCGACGTAGGTCGTCACGCTGTGAGCCGTCGAGGTTCAGGATCTCGGTGAGGTGGCGGAACGTTGTGTGAGTGACTCCGCGGCTTCGGGCCTCTGCCTCGAACTCGGCGAGTTGGCGGAGTGCCGATTCGGGGTCGAGCATCGTCGGCTTTTGCCCCTGGAGCCGGAAGGCCTTGCTGCGCTCGTAGTCGATTTCGGAGAAGCCGCAGATCTCGCGGCTGAGGGACTCTGCCTCGGCCAGGGTGGTGGTCGACATGAGTGCGTGGGCGAGTTCGTTGCGGCTCAGGGCCTCGTCCAGGTCGACTTCGTGGACGGTCGGGCTCTCGTCGGTCAGAGGGATGGGGAGGCCGGCGTCCCGGACCTCGCATGTGCCGCGTACGCCTCGGGCGGCTGCCGCGAGCATGCCTGTCGCCTCGGAGGGGTGCCAGTCCAGGACCGGGGCGATCGGGTCCGTGTCTTTCGTCGTGAAGGTGTGGACGGTGGGGCCGAGCAGGTTTCGCAGGTCCTCGTGGGACAGTTCGCCGTCCAAGCCGGGGCCGGCGATCAACAGACGGACAGGTACGTTCACTTGGCCGCACGCTGCCAGTGTCAGTGAGTCGGCCAGTGGGCTTTTCAGGGTCGGTTCGTCGCCCCGGGCCAGCACGTCGCCGCCGACGTCCAGGAGATCGACCGAGGCCGGCCGTAGGTGAGTGACCAGTTCGGCGAGCTGGCGCGTGATGCCCTCGGCGCCGCGGATCGGGTCCAGCAGCACCATTGTGTGCGGGAGTTCTGCCGCCAGGCGTGGGAGCGTCGAGCCTGCCGGTGCGATCGGGCGGGCCTCCTCCGGCACCTTCCAGACGGCCGGGGTGAGGGGTTCGAGGCCGGTGAAGTCGTCGGCGTATCGAGGGCCCGGTACCGGGTCGATCAGTAGGCGGTCCCACGCGTACGTGAGGATTACCGCCGGGCCTTCGTCGCCGTACAGGGCGGCGTGAAGCATTGCGGCGGCGACCGCGTCGCCCCCTCCTCCTGCTGCGACGATCAACCGCGTCATGGGGCCAAGACTACGGGGCTGCCCGTCGGCCACTCACCCTATAGTGGCTAGAGGCTATAGCCACTTGTACCAGGAGGGCACATGCCTCAGATCGAGGAGACGCAGCCGAAGTATCTCCAGATCGCTCACTTCATCCGCGATCAGATCCTGCGGGGCGATCTGCGGCCCGGAGACGAGGTCCCCTCGGAGCGGCAGTTGGCGTCGGACTGGAAGGTGTCCCGGCCTACGGCCGCACGGTCACTGGAGGCGCTGAGTCACCAGGGGCTTGTCGAGAAGCGGCAGGGATCCGGCACATACGTGCGGAACCTCGAAGTGAATCGGCGGGCGCGGGAGTTGTACGGGCGGGCTCGGCAGACCGGGAAGATCTACACGTCTGGTGAGTACGCCGTGATCACGTCGGCGGGGTGGCGGGATGCGCCGGATCATGTTGCCGAGGCGTTGGGCCTGGTGAAGGACCGGCGGGCGGTGCGCCGCCGACGGGTGACCAGCGACCAGGACGGGCCCATCACGCTGTCCACCTCGTGGTTCGCGCCGGAGACCGGTCGGCGTGCGCCCAAGCTCCTGGAGCCGGAACGGATCCAGGAGGGCACTCTGCTGTACGTCGAGAACATGACCGGACGGCAGGGGAGTTACGCCGAGGACCGCATGTGTGCTCGGCAGGCGACCGAGGAGGAGGCGGCTGACCTCCAGCTTGACGCGGGAACAGCGGTGTTGATCGTGCACCACGTCGTCTTCGACCTCCAGGACCGGCCGTTGGAGTTCGCCGAAGCCACCTATCCGCCGCATCGCTGGGCGTTCGAACAGGGCTATCCGCTCACCTGATGGGCTGTCGTCCGGGAGAACTGCTTGCGCGCCGCAAGTGGCCAATGCCACTATCCAGTAAGTGGCTAAGGCCACTTGATCGGAAGTGCATGGAGTGACGAGTCGCCGACCGCGTCCGTGCCACATCGAAGCGGCGCTGTCCCGACTGCGGCGGCAGCGGCAAGGAGTGAGCGCGAATGGCTTACACGATCGACCGCTACCCCTGCGAGGACTCGCCTCGGCTCGGCGCGATGACCTTGCATCCGGCTCCGGAGTCGGTTCCTCGGGCGCGGCGCTGATTCCGGAAGTTCATCGCCCCGTACAACCCGGCCTGCTCCATCGACGACTGCTCCTTGATGATCTCGGAGCTGGTGACCAATGCCATCCGCTATGGGCACGCCGACGAGCCGTGGCTGGTGCGGGTGGAGTGGTTCAGAGTCGGCACCGCACTCCGGATCGAGGTCCACAACCCCGGCTTTCCGGCGAACGTGCGACTGCGGCACCCGGACGCCAACGACGCACACGGGCGCGGGCTGCTCCTGGTGGACTCGATCGCCGAGTCGTGGCATTCCGGACCCAGCCGCTTCGGCGGAACGGTGGTCTCGTTCGTGGTCGCCGATGCCTGGCCGTCGTGAGGCGGACGATTCGTACGGCCGATCTCGGGCAGCAAACAACCCCCGGGTCAGTGACCTAGGGGCTGGGATGTTGGAGCGGGTGACGAGAATCGAACTCGCGCTCTCAGCTTGGGAAGCTGATGTTCTACCATTAAACTACACCCGCGTAAGACGCCGGATTCGTCCGGTGTCCGATCGCCCCGTCACTCTACCTCATGCGCGGCCCCCGGCGTCGAAGCCCGGGGGCTGAGTGCGTTTCAGGGGGTGGGATCCGGGTGCGGGCGGGCGGAGTTGGGGCGTACCGTGGGGGCCCGCGAGCGGGGTCCGACGGGGTCGGAGTGCCGCCTGGAGGGTCGTCCCGTTCGTCCCGTAATGTGGCTTTCGGTGTCCGGCGAGCAGCAGTCGGACGCGGCTCTTGGGGAAGGGACTCTAGGACTTGATGGAGCGCACCGTCGTCCGTTGTGCCGATGGGCACGTGTTCAGCACCACTTCGTTCCCGATGCAGCAGGCCGAGCGGCTCGGTCCCGGACGGCTCGTCCGGTGTCCCCGCTGTGCGCGGCTCCGCAGCGCGGTGCCCGTGCCGGTGGCCGTGGGCATCGGGAAGGCGTAGGAGACAGGTCGTAGGCCAGAGGCGCGCGGACGTCCGGTGGCGGGCGGTCCGCGCGCCTTGCGTATCCTCGGGACGTGCTTCTCTCAGACAAGGACATCCGGGCCGAGATCGACGCCGGGCGCGTGCGGATCGATCCCTACGACGAATCCATGGTGCAGCCGTCGAGCATCGACGTACGTCTCGACCGCTTCTTCCGGGTGTTCGAGAACCACCGGTACCCCCACATCGACCCCGCCGTCGAGCAGGCCGATCTGACGCGGCTCGTGGAGCCGGAGGGGGACGAGCCGTTCATCCTGCACCCGGGTGAGTTCGTGCTCGCGTCCACGTACGAGGTGATCACCCTCCCGGACGACCTGGCGTCGCGTCTCGAAGGCAAGAGTTCCCTCGGCCGGCTCGGACTGGTCACGCACTCGACCGCCGGGTTCATCGACCCCGGCTTCTCCGGGCACGTGACCCTCGAACTGTCGAACCTCGCCACCCTGCCCATCAAGCTCTGGCCCGGCATGAAGATCGGGCAGCTCTGCATGTTCCGGCTCTCCTCGTCGGCCGAGCACCCTTACGGCAGTGAGCGGTACGGCTCCCGCTACCAGGGGCAGCGTGGGCCGACCGCCTCCCGGTCCTTCCTCAACTTCCACCGCACGCAGGTGTGAGGGCCGGATGACCGACCTCCGCGAGAACCTGACCTACGAGCGTTTCGGCACCGCCGTCCGTGAGCTGGCGCAGACCATCGCCGACGACGGCTACGAGCCGGACATCGTCCTCTCCATCGCCCGCGGCGGCGTCTTCGTCGCCGGCGGGCTGGCCTACGCCCTCGACTGCAAGAACCTCCACCTGGTGAACGTGGAGTTCTACACGGGCGTCGGCACGACCCTTGAGATGCCGGTCATGCTCGCGCCCGTGCCGAACGTGATCGACTTCTCCGACAAGAAGGTCCTGATCACCGACGACGTCGCCGACACCGGCAAGACCCTGAAACTGGTCCGCGACTTCTGCCTCGACACCGTCGCCGAGGTCCGCAGCGCGGTCATCTACGAGAAGTCCCACTCCCTCGTGAAATGCGAGTACGTGTGGAAGCGCACCGACGAGTGGATCAACTTCCCGTGGAGTGTCCTGCCTCCGGTGGTCAGGCGGAGCGGGCAGGTGTTGGACGCCTGACGGGCGGGCGGGCGGCGTACGTCGACACCCCGACGGCCCGACATCCCGACGCTTCAACGACCCCGGCGTATACACACCGGGGTCGCCCTTCCGGGCGGTCGCACGTGAGAGTGCTCCGACCCACTTTCAGGCTACTCCTCCCCCTCGTGCGTAGTTCCCCCTCGTGCGTCGCTCTAGGCGCCTTCCTCGGTCGGCCTCTTTCGGACAACGGCCGACGCCACGGTCCGTTCGGCCGGTTCGGGGAGTAGGCTCGAAGGCACCGAGGATATTTTGTGCACCGGCTTCCGAGCTCGTGTCGTTTTCGGCGATCCAATATGCCGGGTCGGCTGTGGTCGACCCGGGGCAGGGTTCGCGTCATGACTGCGACCATCTCCCTCTCGCCGACACTCGAAGCCGAAGACCCGTCCACGTGGTCCGCCCGGTCCGCCCAGGCATCCTCGTCCTCGCTACGACTGTCGCTCGCTCCCAACGGCCCCGCACCGGCCCTGCTGGACGGTGCGTGGTGGCCCCGTTCCCGTGATCTCGAAGCGGAACTCCCCGCCTTGGCCGCCGTACTGGATCCGCTGTGGGGGCGGATCACCCGCGTCACGGTGAATCCGACCCACTGGCCGGTCGTCCCGCGCAAGGTGCCCGTCGCCGGGCATGTGATGCACGTCGGCTGGTTCGGGGCCGAACAGGACCCGCACGAACTGATGTTGCTCTCCTACGGAACGGGCCGCTGGAATCTCCTGGTGATCCCGCCGGAGACGGATCCCGCGTCGGCCGCCTGGCTGATGGCCGCCGCGAGCGACCCGTCGGGTACGTCGACCGCGAGCCGGTTGATGGAGGAGGCGGCGGCGCGCACGCGGGCGGCAGTGTCCGAGACCGACCGGGCCGTGGAAGCCGTCTGGGACTCCGAAGGCGGCCGGCCGAGCCCGAGCCCCAGCCGCGACGCGGCCGCGGTGCGGACGACCGGGTCCGGTGACCCAGTTCGGTGACCGAGTTCGGTGACCGGGTTCGGTGACCGGGTTCGATGACCGAGTTCGGCTGCCGCGCTGAGTAACAGCGTCCGCCCCAACGGAAGTTCAGCGCGACCGTCACCGCGACCACCGTCCGCCCCCACACCCTGCGTCCGCCCCCGCCTTCACCCCCCTGCGTCCGAACAGAGGACCCATGCACCCTCCCCAACTGAACGTTCACCGGCACGACCGCGACAACCACGCTCTGATCACCCTCGCCGGAGAGATCGACCTGACCACCGCACCCCTCGTGTCCGCGGCGCTCGCCGGGTGCCTCGGCGACGGCATCCGTGGCATCGACGTCGACCTCACGGAGGTCACCTTCTGCGACGCCAGCGGACTCAACGCCTTTCTCGCGTCGTTCAGGCTCGTCACGGATGCCGGGACGTCCCTGAGGCTGCACTACCCGTCCCAGACCATGGCCCGCGTCATCGACATCACGGGCTCGGGATTCCTGCTGCACCCGGCGCTCACCGGCCGCACCCGCTCGCGCCGGATGCCCCTCACCGCCGCCGGCGGTGCGTGGTGACCGTCCCGCCCCGGCCGGAGCGGCCGCCGTACGGCGCCGCGGGCGCCGCGGGCGCCGCGACCCCCATGGACGCGTTACGCCTCCGTCGGCTCAACCGCTGGCAGGCCGAGACGCTCAAGGAGGACCTGGCCGATCTGTACGTGGAGTCCTCCCAGGCGCAGCCCGGCGAGGAGTACCGGGACCGGGAGGCGTTTCTGCGGCGGCTGACCGGCGCGGTACGGCAGCCCGGCTTCGCCCTGCTGATCGCGGAAGGGACGGCCTTCGCCGGGTGCGCCTACGGTTTCCCGGTGCGGCGCGACGGGACCTGGTGGCGGGGGTTCGACGGGCCCCTTCCGCCGAGCGTCGAACAGCTCACCGCGTCCGGACACGTCTTCGCGATCACCGAGACGCTGGTGCACCCGCACACGGACGCCCCGGGCGTCGCCCGTCGGCTCCAGCGACGCCTGCTCGCCGACCACCACGCCTCGCTCGGGGCGACCCTGGTGGATCAGGCCGACCGGGTGGTCCACGACGCCTTCCTCTCCTGGGGCTGGCAGGACATCGGGGCGGTCCTGCGGCCGTCGGACGGGTCGAGCCGGTCGAGTCTGCTGCCGCCGGACGCCGTCGTGCTGCGGGCCCTGGTGCTCGCCCTCGGGGCCGGGACCGGGGCGCTCGGCGCCGCCAACCCGGACGGGCTTGCCCACGAGAACCGCACCCAACGGCCCGACTGATACGGCCGTTCGGGGGCCGGGGCGAGGGCGCCGACGAGGGCCGAGGTGAGGGCGCCGACGAGGGTCGAAGTGATGGTCGGAAATGTGAATGAGCATATTGATCAGAAACTCATGGGGTTCTCGTCCAGGACGTAGCGGACGTGTGGGCCGCCGAAGTAGCCGCGGACGATGTGCGGCTGGCGCTGGCGTCTGCGGAAGAAGCGGCGGGTCTCGGCGGCGAGTTCGGCCTGGTTCCGGGCTCGGTGCTGCTTGGGCAGGCTGTGCTTGAGGTCGGCGTTGACGAGTTCGTCGGGGTTGAGCTCGGGCGAGTACGGGGGCAGGAAGTGCAGCTCGACGTCGTCGGGGTGGGCTGCGAGCCAGTCGCGGACCTTCTTCGAGCGGTGGGCGGAGTGCCCGTCGACCACGAGATGGACCTTGTGGTCGAAGTGGCCGGCGAGCCGGTCCAGGAAGCGGCACATCACCTCGGCGGTGAAACTCTCGGTGAAGACCATGAAGTGCATCCGGCCCTTGGTGCTGATCGCCGACATCGCGTTCACCGAGAACCGGTTCCCGGCCCGTCGCACGACGGGGGTCTTGCCCTTCTCTCCCCAGGTGCGGCCTGTGACCTGGTCGGAGCGGATGCCGACCTGGTCGGCGAAGAGAATCTCCCCACCGTCCTCCTTCGCCCTCGCCCGGATCTTGGGCCAGGTCTCGGCGTGCCAGCGCCGGACGGCCTCGGGGTCCTGCTCGACGGCCCTCTTGTCCGGGCGCTGGAAGGAAAGACCCCACCGCTTCAGGTACTTGCCCACCCCCGGTTCGGTCAGCCGTACCCGGTACAGCTTCGCGATCAGGTCACCGATCAGCCGCCGCGTCCACAACTGCCCACTCAGCCCCACGTCACAGGGCCGGTGATCGAGGACCGCCTGCCGCACAGCGGCCTGCTCGGCCTCCCCGAGCACCTGGTGCACCCCGACCGGCTTACCACGCGGCCGCATCACCAGAGCCTCCCGACCGCCGGCCAGCCACTTCGCCCACCAGATGTCGACGGCCTTCAGCGACACCCCGAACACCGCCGCCACGTCCTCACGGTCCCGCCCCGCCACCAACGCGGCCACCGCCCGCAGCCGCAGGGCCTCCTGCGCCGACGGCGACAGATGCCGCGCGTCCCCCACCAGATCGCTCACACCCCTCCAACGACCCAGAACCCAAACCGTTTCGGATCAATATTTCCGTAGCGTCGTGCGCCGATTGAATGAGTGGCCATTTCGCATGTCCCTTCTGTGACGAGACGTGTTTATTTGTGCGTAATATGCGGCGGCAGCAACAGCATCAAGGCTTTCCGGGCGATCGGTAGGGCCCGGTACGCCACGGCCCACAGAAAATGGCCTTTCGATGAAGCTGAAGTTCCCGAAATTCCCTCAACCAGGCGGTGGCCGCCGCACCGTGTCAGGCGTGCTGGGCTCCGCCCTCGCCGCGACCGTCGCCACCGTGATGGTCGCCGTGACGCCCACCCCGGCGTCGGCGATCGCCCTGCCCGTACCCCTGGGCACGACCGCCAGCTACTCCGTCCTGGCGGGCCAGGGAGTCACCAACGTCGGCCCCACGGTGCTCGACCACGACCTCGGATCGCACCCGAACGGCGCGTTCACCGGATTCCCGCCCGGCCTGGTGCTCGGGGCCGTACACCCGGCGGACGCCGCGGCCGCGCAGGCCAAGAGCGATCTGGTCGTGGCGTACAACAATGCGGCCGGCCAACTGGAGGGCCAGGCACCGGACTTCCCGCTCGCCGCGGGAATCGGCGGGGGCCAGGAGCTGCTCCCGGGCGTCCACCGGGCCACCTCGGGTGTCGGACTCACCGGCGACCTGATCCTGAACGCCGGCGGCAACCCCAACGCGGTCTGGGTCTTCCAGATCCCGGAAGCCCTGACGACGGCCGTCAGCAGCCGGATCCTCTTCACGAACGGCGCCTCGCCGTGCAACGTGTTCTGGCAGATCGGCAGTTCGGCGACCATCGGCGGCAGCTCCACCTTCGTCGGCACCATCATGGCTCTGACCTCGATCTTCGTGGGATCGGGAGCGACCATCGAGGGCCGGGCGCTGGCCCGTAACGGCGAAGTGACGCTGAACAACAACCGGATCTTCCTCAACGGCTGCTCGACGTCCACCACCGGCGGCACGACGACCGGTACCACCGCCGGCACCACCACCGGTACGACGACCGGCACCACCGCGGGCACGACCACCAGCGGCGGGCTCCTGAGCGGCGGACTCGTCTCGGGCGGCCTCCTGGGCGGACCCATCGTCGGGACCGGCGGCACCTCGGGCAACGTCGCCGGCAACACGTCCGGGAACACCGCGGGCAACACCGCCGGGAACACGACCTCCGGCAACACCGCGGGCAACACGGCCGGCAACGCCACCCTCGGCAACACCTCCGGCGGCAACGGTGGCGGACACGACCACGCGCCCGGCCGACCCGCCCACGGCGTCAAGCCCGGCAAGCCCGGAAAGCCGCACCACGGCGGCAAGCCCGACCTCGGCCCGCACATCCACCCGGGCAAGCACGACCAGGGCAAGCCCGGCCACGGCAAGCCCGATCACGGCAAGCAGCCCGACAAGGACTACGGCTACGGCGACCTGCCCAAGGGCTACGGCGGCGACAGCCACGCCAAGGGCCACAACGGCTAGACAGCGCACCGCGGCCAGTCCGCTCACCGGATGACGGCGCGCGGCGGAATCCTCACCGAGTCCGCCCCGCGCCGTCGGCGGTCGCCGACGGCAGTCGTACGAGAAAGACAGGTAGGCGGGTGTCGAGCGCAATCGACTCAGTGGACGTCGGCGTGGAGACCGGCACAGATGCCGGCGCGGATGTCGGCACGGACGGGAAGGTGCGAAGAAGCGCCCGTGCGGGGAGATCCGGGCTGCGGGCCACCGCGATTCTGTTCCCGATCCTGTGCCTGGCGATGGCCCTGGTCCATGTGTTTCTGCTGTTTCTTCACGTGGCACCGGCCAATACCGTCTCCAAGCGATACAGCCCCCTGATCAACGCATGGGTGTATCCCCTTTTCGAACAGAATTGGCGGCTTTTCGCCCCCGATCCCGAATCCGTCAACCGGCAGATTCTGGTGAGAACCGCGCACACCGGCTCCGACGGATCGACGCGGGTGAGTTCCTGGTTCGACCTGACCGCCGTGGACACGGCGGCGGTCGAGCACCAGCCGTTCCCGAGCCACACGGCGCAGAACATGCTGCGGCGCGCCTGGGCCGGATACGTCGAATCGCACGGCGGCGACGACACGGCGCACACGGAACGCGCCCGGATGATGCGGACGTACCTGAGCAACATCGCCGCGGACCGCGTCGCCGCCCACACCGGCGACCCCTTCGAGTTCATCCAGCTCCGCGTCGTCACCCTGCCCATCGCCGCGTCCGGCTCCGCCGCCGGAGATCGCTCGCGGACGCCCGTCGAGAACCGGCGTCTGCCCTGGTGGAAGGTGTCCGGCCATGCACAGTGAGACACGGAGGACCGCGGCCGCAGGCGTCGGCCCGAGGCTCGCCGACCGGATCGCCGCCGGACGGGACCTCCTGACCGGCCGCCCGGTGTCCCTGTACGGCGCGGCGGTGCTGCGCATCGGCTACGGACTGCTCTACCTGGTCTTCCTGCTGCGCGAGTTCCCGCACCGCGCCGAGATCTGGGGCCCCGACTCCCCGTGGACGCCGGCCCTGTCCAAGCAACTCTTCGAGCAGACCGGCTGGTTCAGCGTCCTGACCCTGTCCGACAGCCGCGCCTACTTCGAGCTGTGCTACGCGCTCGCGCTCGTCACCGCCGCGCTGTTCACGCTGGGCTGGCGGACCCGCGTCCTGTCCGTCCTCTTCGCCGTCATGGTGACCTCGTTCCACGCCCGCGCGATCTTCATGACGGACGGGGGCGACAACCTGGTCCTGCTGATGGCCCTCTACCTCGTCCTCACCGCGTGCGGCCGCCGCTGGTCCCTGGACGCGCGCCGACACCGGCGGAGGAAGGCGGGGCGCGAGGGTGAGCGTTCGGGCGTACGGACACAACTCCTCGACGCCCGCACCACCTTGGTCACCGTGCTGCACAACTGCGGCATGCTCGTCATCGCGGCCCAGGTCTGTCTTCTCTACGGTTCCGCCGGCCTGTACAAGGTCCAGGGCGGTTCCTGGGGCGACGGCACCGCCCTCCACTTCGTCCTGAACCTCGAACTCTTCCGACCCTGGCCGGCGCTCTCCCACTTCGTGGACCAGCACACGCTCGCGATCGCCGTCGCCGGCTATACGACCGTGCTCCTCCAGGTGGCCTTCCCCTTCGTGCTCTTCGGCAGGCTCAAGTACCCGGTGCTCACCATGCTGTTGGGTATGCACCTCGGCATCGCGGTGCTCATGGGGCTGCCGCTCTTCTCCGGCGCGATGATCGTCGCGGACGCCGTCTTCCTTCCGGACCGCTTCTACGCGTCCCTGCCTCGCCTCTGCCGGCGCGTGCTGCGGCGGACGGGCAGGCCACCGGAGGTGCCCGGACCGGCGGCGGGATCCGGAACCGTACCCGCGCAGGGCGGGCCGGACCGTACCGCGTCCCGGGCCTCGACACCGTGAACGACGTAAAGGGCCCCGGTTCCTGAAGAGGAACCGGGGCCCTTCCCGTCGTATGCCTGTAAGCCCTCTACGCCTCTAGAACGTGCCCAGCTTCACGATCGACAGCAGCGCGATGAGCTGGATCGCCGACGCGCCCAGGGCCTTCGGCCAGGGGAGGTCGTGGGAGCGGCGGACCATGAGGGTCAGCAGGGCGCCCGCGGCCACCCAGGTGGCCCAGCCGAGGAGTTGGACGAAGGACGCGTCGCCGCCGAAGAACATCGCGACGATCAGACGCGGGGCGTCCGTGAGCGACGTGATCAGCATGGAGAGGCCGACCGTCGGCTGCCAGGCGCCGTTGCCGCCGAGCTGGCGGGCCAGGCTGTGGGTGACCACGCCCAGGACGAAGAACGACACCACCATCGCCACGGCCGTCGTCAGGACGATCGGGATGGCGTTGGACAGCGTCGCGTTGATCGCGTCCTCGCGCGCGGTGTCGAAGCCGAACACCGCGAGCAGGCCGTACAGGAACGTGACGACGAGGGCGGGGCCCCACATCGTGTAGTCGCGCATCTGGAGGAACGTGCGGTCGGGGGAGGTCACGATCCCCCGCAACAGGTCCTTCCAGTGCAGGCGCGGACCGATGGGTCCGGACGGCTGCGGCGGGCCGTAGGGCGCGTGGTGGTGGTCGTCGACGGAGAACGCCTGGGTGTGACCCGGGTTGTTCGCCGCGTACGGGTCCGGACCGCCGTGTCCGCCGGGGCCGGGCGGGTAGCCGCCGTCGCCGAAGTACTCCGGTTCACCGCCCTGGCCGCCCTGGCCGCCGTGGTGTCCGCCATGGCCCCCATGACCGCCGCCGTGTCCGCCGCGGGCCGCCGGCCAGCCGCCTCCGGCGTTCCCGGACGGTCTGCCGTACGGCGGCTGCGGTGCCTGCGGGTAGCCGTACGACGGCCCCGAAGGCCCGGCCGACGGGCCCTGGGGCGCCTGCTGCCCGTAGGGAGGGTGTTGCGGTCGCGCTTGCGGGGCGCGGTCGTTCCGTCCGCCGCGTCCGATCCTGAATCCAGCCACGTCATCGAACGTACCTGGTCCCGGAGAGTGACGTGCCGGGCCCGGGCTCCCGGACCCGGCTTTGCGGCCGAGCTGTGACATCCCCTAAGGGGTCCCTGAGGGACCCCCGGGGAACCTCGACGCCCTACTTCACCGGCTCCGGCTCCGGCGCGTTCTCCGCCTCCGCCGTGCCCGCCGGGGGCTCGTCGTCGACCGGGGTCTTGACGGACTCCAGGAGGAGCTGGGCGACGTCCACGACCTGGATGGACTCCTTGGCCTTGCCGTCGTTCTTCTTGCCGTTCACGGAGTCCGTGAGCATGACCAGGCAGAACGGGCAGGCGGTGGAGACGATGTCCGGGTTGAGGGACAGAGCCTCGTCGACGCGCTCGTTGTTGATGCGCTTGCCGATCCGCTCCTCCATCCACATCCGCGCGCCGCCGGCGCCGCAGCAGAAGCCGCGCTCCTTGTGGCGGTGCATCTCCTGCTGGCGCAGGCCCGGGACGGCGGTCATGATCTCGCGCGGCGGCGTGTAGATCTTGTTGTGACGGCCCAGGTAGCAGGGGTCGTGGTAGGTGATGATGCCCTCGACCGGGGTGACCGGGATGAGCTTGCCCTCGTCCACCAGGTGCTGGAGAAGCTGGGTGTGGTGGATGACCTCGTAGTCGCCGCCGAGCTGCGGGTACTCGTTGCCGATCGTGTTGAGGCAGTGCGGGCAGGTCGCGACGATCTTCTTCGCCGACTTCGGCTTCTTGGTCGACTCGTCCTCGTCGTCCTCGCCGAAGGCCATGTTCAGCGCGGCCACGTTCTCCATGCCGAGTTCCTGGAACAGGGGCTCGTTGCCGAGGCGGCGGGCGGAGTCACCGGTGCACTTCTCGTCGCCGCCCATGATCGCGAACTTGACGCCCGCGATGTGGAGCAGCTCGGCGAACGCCTTGGTGGTCTTCTTGGCCCGGTCCTCCAGGGCACCGGCGCAGCCGACCCAGTACAGGTACTCGACCTCGGACAGGTCCTCGATGTCCTTGCCGACGACCGGCACCTCGAAGTCGACTTCCTTGAGCCACTCCAGGCGCTGCTTCTTGGCCAGGCCCCAGGGGTTGCCCTTCTTCTCCAGGTTCTTGAGCATCGTGCCCGCCTCGGACGGGAACGCGGACTCGATCATGACCTGGTAGCGGCGCATGTCGACGATGTGGTCGACGTGCTCGATGTCCACCGGGCACTGCTCGACGCAGGCGCCGCAGGTGGTGCAGGACCACAGGACGTCCGGGTCGATGACGCCGTTCTCCTCGGCGGTGCCGATGAGGGGGCGCTCGGCCTCGGCCAGGGCGGCGGCGGGAACGTCCTTGAGCTGCTCCTCGCTCGCCTTCTCCTCGCCCTCCATGGTCTTGCCGCCACCCGCGAGCAGGTAGGGCGCCTTGGCGTGGGCGTGGTCCCGCAGGGACATGATCAGCAGCTTGGGGGAGAGCGGCTTGCCGGTGTTCCAGGCGGGGCACTGCGACTGGCAGCGGCCGCACTCGGTGCAGGTGGAGAAGTCCAGCAGGCCCTTCCAGGAGAACTGCTCGACCTGGGAGACGCCGAAGACGTCGTCGTCACCGGGGTCGGTGAAGTCGATCGGCTTGCCGCCGGAGGTCATCGGCTGGAGGCCGCCGAGGGCCGTGCCGCCGGTCGCCTCGCGCTTGAACCAGATGTTCGGGAACGCCAGGAAGCGGTGCCAGGCCACGCCCATGTTGGTGTTGAGCGAGACCACGATCATCCAGATGAACGAGGTGCTGATCTTCACCATCGCGGTGAGGTAGATCAGGTTCTGGAGCGTGCCGACGCTCAGTCCCTTGAAGGCCAGGACCAGCGGGTACGAGGCGAAGTACGCGGCCTCGTAGTGCTCTACGTGGTGGATCGCGCCCTCGAGGCCGCGCAGCGCGTAGATGGCGAGGCCGATGGTGAGGATGACGTACTCGACGAAGTACGCCTGGCCGGCCTTGGAGCCCGCGAAGCGGGACTTGCGGCCCGGACGGCTCGGCAGGTTCAGCAGGCGGATCGCGATGAGGACGGCGATGCCGAGGATCGTCATCACGCCGATGAACTCGATGTACAGCTCGAACGGCAGGAAGCCGCCGATCACCGGAAGCGTCCAGTCGGCCTGGAAGAGCTGGCCGAACGCCTGCGCCAGGGTCGGCGGCAGGGTCAGGAAGCCGACCGCGACGAACCAGTGGGCGAAGCCCACGATGCCCCAGCGGTTCATCCGGGTGTGGCCGAGGAACTCCCGTACCAGGGTCACACTGCGCGCGTAGGGGTTGTCCGTACGGGCGCCCGCCGGAACCGGCTGGCCCAGTTTGAAGTACCGGACGAACTGACCGATGGCGCGTGCGAGCAGCGCGACGCCGACCACGGTCAGGACCAGCGACACGATGATCGCGGCGAGTTGCATGAGGGGGCTCCTCGGGCCTGCGAGGGAAATTACTAAGCGGTAACTTATGCAGTCCGTCTGAGACTACCCCCAACCCGCGTCGCACTGTAGCGGGCCATGGGGTGATCTGAATCGCTGAGGGTCACCTCAGTTCGCATGGGTGCCGACGCGGTCACCGTAGCGGTCAAAGGGGTATCAGGCGGGCACGATCTCTTCGTGTTATTCGTACCAAATTGGTACATTTATGACTAATTTATATCCGTGCTCTACGGGATCGCCGCCGCCACCACCGCCCTGCTCCTCGCCGCCGTCCTCGCCGCGCTGCTGCGTCCGCCCGCCCTGCGTCTCGGGCTCGTCGACCGGCGCCGGCGGCAGCGCCGCGTACCGCTGTCCGGGGGTGTCGCCGTGGTGGTCACCACCTGTCTGGTCGCGGGCGCCGGGGACTGGTCCGGCATCGCCCCGCTCGGCCCGGACATCGGCGCCCTGGTGCTGGCCGCCGCGGCCGTCGCCGCGCTCGGGCTGATCGCGGACCTGTGGCGGCTCAGGACCCGGCTCCTGGTCCTCGGTACGGCCGTGGCGGCGGCCTTCGTCGTGCCGTACGGCGACACCGGCGCCTGGGCGGGGGCGGTGGCCGTCGCCTGGATCACCTTCGTCGCGCTCGCCTTCCGGGCCCTGGACCACGCGGACGGCGTGGCCGGCACGGTCGGCGTGGTCACCGCGTTCGGGGTGGCCGCGTGCGCGGCGTTCGAGGTCCTGGACGGTCTCGCGGTGCTGCTCAGTGTGCTCGCCGCCGCGCTGACCGGCTTCCTCATGCACAACTGGCCCCCCGCGCGCGTGGCGCTCGGCGGCTGCGGATCGCTGTTCGCCGGGTTTCTGCTCGCCTCGGCGGCCGTGACCGCCCGCGCGGGCTACGAGGAGGCCGTCGGGGCGGGCGTGCTGTTCGCGCTCACCGCGGTGGCCGGCGCCGACGCCGTCCTGGTCGTGGTGGCGCGGCGGCTGGCCGGACGGCCCCTGCTGCGCGGCGGCCCGGACCATCTCGCCCACCGGCTGCGGCGGCTCGGGATCACCCCGCAGGGGGCGACCGTGCTGCTCGGCGCGGCGGCCTTCTCGGCGGTGCTCGTCGGGACGCTGGTGCACAGCGGCTGGGCCGGGCCGTACGCCGTGTGGTGGGTGGCGGGCGGGGCGCTGGCCGCCGTCCTGGGCCTGCTGCGTGTCCCGGCGCGGAAGGCGCCCCGCGCGCGGGGCGGTGGTGAGGCGGCGTCCGAGGCGCCGGCACACACGCGTGCCCGTGAAAAGGAGACCGCACACACGCGTGCCCGCAAGAACCCACGTACTCACCCCCGCAGGGCGCCCCTCTTCGCCCCGCGCCGTCAATCCGAGTCCGCCGTACGGCTCCCCGAATCGAGTGACAGTCGTCATGGACAGCGGATGTCTCCGCAGGTCAGCGCCTCCTTGCGTGTAAGGAACGGATAAGAGTTGAGTGCGTGCGACTCAGGTCTGTTGACCGGGCGGGAGCCGTCGTGCACACTTGAGTCCGTTCCACTCAAGTCAGTTGGAGGAAGATCACCATGGCACGTGCGGTCGGCATCGACCTGGGCACGACTAACTCCGTCGTCAGCGTTCTGGAGGGCGGCGAGCCCACCGTCATCACCAACGCAGAGGGCGCCAGGACCACGCCGTCCGTCGTCGCCTTCGCCAAGAACGGCGAGGTGCTCGTCGGCGAGGTCGCCAAGCGCCAGGCGGTCACGAACGTGGACCGGACCATCCGCTCGGTCAAGCGCCACATGGGCACCGACTGGAAGATCGAGCTGGACGGCAAGCCGTTCAACCCGCAGCAGATGTCCGCGTTCATCCTGCAGAAGCTGAAGCGTGACGCCGAGGCGTACCTGGGCGAGAAGGTGACCGACGCGGTCATCACCGTCCCCGCGTACTTCAACGACTCGGAGCGTCAGGCCACCAAGGAGGCCGGCGAGATCGCGGGCCTGAACGTCCTGCGCATCGTCAACGAGCCGACCGCCGCCGCCCTGGCGTACGGCCTCGACAAGGACGAGCAGATCATCCTGGTCTTCGACCTCGGTGGCGGCACCTTCGACGTGTCCCTGCTGGAGATCGGTGACGGCGTCGTCGAGGTGAAGGCCACCAACGGTGACAACCACCTCGGTGGTGACGACTGGGACCAGCGCGTCATGGACTACCTGGTGAAGCAGTTCCAGGCGGGCCACGGCGTCGACCTCTCCAAGGACAAGATGGCGCTCCAGCGCCTGCGCGAGGCCGCCGAGAAGGCGAAGATCGAGCTGTCCTCGTCCACCGAGACCACGATCAACCTGCCGTACATCACGGCGTCCGCCGAGGGCCCGCTGCACCTGGACGAGAAGCTCACCCGCGCCCAGTTCCAGCAGCTCACCGCGGACCTCCTGGAGCGCTGCAAGACGCCGTTCCACAACGTCATCAAGGACGCCGGCATCTCCCTCTCGGAGATCGACCACGTCGTCCTGGTCGGCGGCTCGACCCGTATGCCGGCCGTCGCCGAGCTGGTCAAGGAGCTGACCGGCGGCAAGGACGCCAACAAGGGCGTCAACCCGGACGAGGTCGTCGCCATCGGCGCGTCCCTCCAGGCCGGTGTCCTCAAGGGCGAGGTCAAGGACGTCCTGCTCCTCGACGTCACCCCGCTGTCCCTCGGTATCGAGACCAAGGGCGGCATCATGACCAAGCTCATCGAGCGGAACACGACGATCCCGACCAAGCGGTCCGAGATCTTCACCACCGCCGAGGACAACCAGCCGTCCGTGCAGATCCAGGTCTACCAGGGCGAGCGCGAGATCGCGGCGTACAACAAGAAGCTCGGGATGTTCGAGCTGACCGGTCTGCCGCCGGCCCCGCGCGGTGTCCCGCAGATCGAGGTCTCCTTCGACATCGACGCCAACGGCATCATGCACGTGACCGCGAAGGACCTGGGCACGGGCAAGGAGCAGAAGATGACCGTCACCGGCGGCTCCTCGCTGCCGAAGGACGAGGTCGACCGCATGCGCCAGGAGGCCGAGCAGTACGCGGACGAGGACCACCGCCGCCGCGAGGCCGCCGAGGCCCGCAACCAGGGCGAGCAGCTCGTCTACCAGACCGAGAAGTTCCTCAAGGACAACGAGGACAAGGTCCCGGGCGAGATCAAGACCGAGGTCGAGGACGCTCTCGCCGAGCTGAAGGAGAAGCTCAAGGGCGAGGACACCGCCGAGATCCGCACCGCCACCGAGAAGGTCGCGGCCGTCTCCCAGAAGCTCGGCCAGGCCATGTACGCCGACGCCCAGGCCGGTCAGGCCGCCCCCGGCGCCGAGGCCCCGAAGGCCGACGACGACGTGGTGGACGCCGAGATCGTCGACGACGAGCGCAAGGACGGTGCCGCGTGACGGAGGAGACCCCGGGCTTCGAGGAGAAGCCCGACGTCCCCTCCGGCGCCACCCCTGAAGACGCCGAGCCGACGGCCGCTCCCTCCTCCGCCTCGGCGGAGGGGGCGGCCCCGGCCGGGGACGCGAACCAGACAGCGGCTCTGGTGGCCCAGCTGGACCAGGTGCGTACCGCGCTCGGCGAGCGCACCGCGGACCTCCAGCGCCTCCAGGCCGAGTACCAGAACTACCGCCGCCGGGTCGAGCGCGACCGGATCGCGGTCAAGGAGATCGCCATCGCGAACCTCCTGACCGAGCTCCTGCCCGTGCTCGACGACATCGGCCGCGCGCGGGAGCACGGCGAACTCGTCGGCGGCTTCAAGTCGGTGGCGGAGTCCCTGGAGACCACCGCGGCGAAGATGGGCCTCCAGCAGTTCGGCAAGGAGGGCGAGCCCTTCGACCCGACGATCCACGAGGCTCTGATGCACTCGTACGCGCCCGACGTCACCGAGACGACGTGCGTGGCGATCCTCCAGCCCGGGTACCGCATCGGCGAGCGCACCATCCGCCCCGCGCGGGTGGCCGTCGCCGAGCCGCAGCCGGGCGCGCAGACCGTGAAGTCCTCGGAGGAGACCGAGACCGCGGCCGACGACAAGGAGAGCGGTGGCCCGGACGAGGGCTGAGCTTGAACCGACACGGAAGGAGGGACGTCGAGGATGAGCACCAAGGACTTCATCGAGAAGGACTTCTACAAGGTCCTCGGCGTCCCCAAGGACGCCACCGAGGCCGAGATCAAGAAGGCGTACCGGAAGCTCGCCCGCGAGTTCCACCCGGACGCCAACAAGGGCAACGCCAAGGCGGAGGAGCGCTTCAAGGAGATCTCCGAGGCGAACGACGTCCTCGGTGACCCCAAGAAGCGCAAGGAGTACGACGACGCCCGCGCCCTCTTCGGCAACGGCGGCTTCCGCCCGGGGCCGGGCGCCGGCGGCGGCTCCTTCAACTTCGACCTGGGCGACCTCTTCGGAGGCAACCCCCAGGGCGGGGGAGCCGGCGGCTTCGGCGGCGGTATCGGCGATGTCTTCGGCGGCCTGTTCAACCGCGGCGGAGGGGGCACGACCCGTACCCAGCCCCGGCGCGGCCAGGACATCGACACCGAGGTCACCCTGACCTTCACCGAGGCCATCGAGGGTGCGACCGTCCCGCTGCGGATGTCCTCGCAGGCCCCGTGCAAGGCGTGTTCCGGCACCGGCGACAAGAACGGCACACCGCGCGTGTGCCCGACCTGCGTCGGCACCGGCCAGGTGGCCCGGGGCTCGGGGGGCGGTTTCTCCCTGACCGACCCGTGCCCCGACTGCAAGGGCCGCGGGCTGATCGCCGAGCACCCCTGCCTGGACTGCAAGGGCAGCGGCCGCGCCAAGTCCTCGCGCACCATGCAGGTCCGCATCCCGGCCGGGGTGACGGACGGGCAGCGCATCCGGCTGCGCGGCAAGGGCGCGCCGGGCGAGCGCGGCGGCCCGGCCGGCGATCTGTACGTCGTCGTCCATGTGGGCGCGCACCCGGTGTTCGGCCGCAAGGAGGACAACCTCACGGTGACCGTGCCGGTGACGTTCACCGAGGCGGCGCTCGGCGGGGAGATCAGGGTGCCCACCCTGGGCGGCCCGTCGCTCACCCTCAAGCTGCAGCCCGGCACCCCCAACGGCCGCACCATGCGGGCGCGGGGCAAGGGCGCGGTCCGCAAGGACGGCACCCGCGGCGACCTTCTGGTCACCGTGGAGGTGAGTGTCCCCAAGGACCTGACGGGGAAGGCTCGTGACGCGCTCGAGGCGTATCGCGAGGCGACCGCGGACGAGGATCCGAGGGCGGACCTGTTCGAGGCCGCGAAGGGAGCATAGGGATGGATGGCCGTCGACGCGGTGACACTTTTCGTGGGCCGTATGAACTGACCGAGGAGACCCCGGTCTACGTCATCTCGGTGGCGGCCCAGCTTTCCGGCCTGCACCCGCAGACGCTGCGCCAGTACGACCGCCTGGGGCTGGTCTCCCCCGACCGCACCGCCGGGCGGGGCCGCCGCTACTCGGCCCGTGACATCGAGCTGCTGCGCACCGTCCAGCAGTTGTCGCAGGACGAGGGCATCAACCTGGCCGGTATCAAGCGCATCATCGAGCTGGAGAACCAGGTCGCCGCGCTCCAGTCCCGGGTTGCCGAACTGGAGTCGGCCGTGGACGGCGCGGCGGCGGCCATGCAGCAGCGCGAGGCCGCGGTCCACGCCTCCTACCGTCGCGACCTGGTCCCGTACCAGGAGGTCCAGCAGACCAGCGCGCTGGTGGTGTGGCGGCCCAAGCGCCCGCAGTCCGACTGAGGCGATACACACACGGAAAAGGGGCCCGGAGAGATCTCCGGGCCCCTTTTCCGTGCGCTTCCGGCGGCGCGGAGAGTCCGTAAAGAGAAGTGCGTACCCTCTTCGCTCGGTCTCCATGCGTCTTCACATGCTAAGCGGAGTGTGATGTTGTCACTTCGTTAAGTAGTACGGCTTGACTGGTGGGGGCGCCGACGCGTTGTCTTTTCTGACACCTGGGTCAACATGTCGCACCCATGTCCGGAACGCACCTGAAGTGAGCCCCTGAATGCGTCGTATCGCCATAGCCGTGGTCGCCTCCACGATGACTCTCTCGCTCGCCGGGTGCGGCATGCTCGACGCCGGTTCGGACAGCGCGGACGCGACCCCGACCCGCAGCAACGACGTCACCATCGGCGTGCTCCTGCCGGAGAAGACGAACACCCGGTACGCGGAGTTCGACTACCCGATCATCAAGGAGAAGATCGCCGCGCTCACCGACGGCAAGGGCAAGACGGCGTACGCCAACGCCGCCAACAGCGCCAAGGTCCAGGACGAGCAGATGCAGAAGATGATCGACGACAAGGTCGACTGCATCCTGCTCGACGCGGTCGACTCGAAGAAGATCGCGGGGATGGTGCAGAAGGCCAAGGACGCGAACATCCCGGTCATCGCCTACGACCGTCTCGCGCAGGGCCCGATCGACGCGTACGTCTCCTTCGACAACGAGCTGGTCGGCGAGGTGCAGGGCCGTTCCCTCACCGAGGCCCTCGGCACCGCCGACACCAGCGACAAGATCGTCATGATCAACGGTTCGCCGACCGACCCGAACGCCGCGCAGTTCAAGGAGGGCGCGCTCAGCGAGCTGAGCGGCCGGGTGACCATCGCCGCGGAGTACGACACCGCCGACTGGAGCCCGGAGAAGGCCCAGGAGCACATGACCGAGGCGATCGGGAAGATCGGCAAGGACAACATCGCGGCCGTCTACTCCGCCAACGACACCATGGCCGGCGGCATCATCAAGGCGCTGGAGGCGGCCGGTCTGAGCGGCAGCGACCTGCCGCCCATCACGGGCCAGGACGCCGAGCTGCCGGGCGTGCAGCGGATCGTCAGCGGCGAGCAGTACATGACGGTCTACAAGCCCTACCGCGCCGAGGCGGAGGCCGCCGCCGAGGCCGCCGTCGCCAAGGTCCAGGGCCGCGCCCTCCAGTTCGAGGCCCTGACCCGCGACAAGGTCGACAGCCCGACCCACAAGGACATCCCGGCGAAGCTGGTGCAGGTGGTCGCCCTGACGAAGAGCAACCTCAAGGACACCGTGATCGCCGACGGCGTCTTCACGGCGCAGGACATCTGCACCGAGAAGTACAAGTCGGCCTGCAACTCCCTCGGCCTGAAGTAGCCGCAGCACCCGCAGCACCCGCAGTACCCGTAGTACCCGTAGTACCCGTAGTCCTGAGGTCCCCGGTGGAGTTCACGCCACGCGCGTGAACTCCACCGTCACGTCCGGCGGTCCGCCGGCCACGCCCCGGTAGACGCCCTTGTGCGGGGTGACGTCGTCGTAGTCCCGCCCCCGGCCGACGACCACATGGGACTCGTCGGCGCGGGTGCGGTTGGTGGGGTCGTAGCCGTGCCAGTCGCCCGCCCAGTACTCGATCCAGGCGTGGCTCTGGCCGGCCACCGGACGGTGGAGCTCCGCGTCCCGCTCCGGGTGGAGATAGCCGGAGACATAGCGCGTGGGCAGGCCCAGGCCGCGCAGCAGGGCGATGGTGAGGTGCGCGATGTCCTGGCAGACCCCGGCGCCCTGCTGCCACGCCTCCGCCGCCGAGGTGTTCACCCCGGTGGCGCCCGGCAGGTAGGTCACCCGGTCGGCGACCAGGGCGGACACGGCGACCGCCGCCCCGTGCGGATCGAGGCCCGCGGCCGCCCCGCGCGCCTTCTTCACCAGCTTCTTCGGGACCGTCGTACGGGCCGTCGGGGAGGCGAACTCCAGCAGCCGGGAGCCGGCCGTGCGTTCGGCCACCGCGGCCCAGTCCAGGGGCGGCGGCAGCGGTTCCGGCGGGGCCGTCTCCACCAGGCTGGAGGCCGTGATGGTGAGATCGGCGTGCGGGTCGATCAGCTCGAAGGCGGTGACCTGGGTGCCCCAGTAGTCCCAGTACGACCAGGTGGTGGCCGCCGGGCGGACGGTCACCCGGGCGTCCAGCGTGGTCTGCCCCGGCAGGGTGAGCGGGGTCATCCGGACCTCGTTGTGCGAGGAGACGGCGGCCCGCGCGTAGGAGACACGGGTGGTGTGCCGGATGCGGAGCCTGCGGGTCGTGGCGGCGGCCATCGCGCTCACGTTCCTTCCCGGGCCCACACGACGGGCCCCTGGTACGGGAAGAACCGTTCCGCGACCGCTTCCGCCGAGGCCATGCAGGCGGTCTGGAGGTCCTTCAGGAGCGGCGGGAGCTGTTCTTCCAGGGCGTGGGTGTCGAGGTACTCCAGGCGGGTGCGCAGCCGGCCGATGGGGCGGCGCGCCGGGTCCTGGCGGGGGCGGCCGAGGGCGGCCAGGCACTCCTCGGCGGTGGTCAGGGCGTGCAGCGCGGAGCGCGGGAAGTCCCGGTCCAGGAGCAGGAATTCGGCCACCCGCGGGGTGTCGCCGAAACCGCCGTACACGCGCGCGTACGCCTCGTCGGCGCCGGACGCGCTCAGCAGGGTCGGCCAGTCCGGGGCGTGCGCGGCGTCCAGGACCCGCACCGAGAGCAGCCGTACGGTCATGTCCACCCGCTCCAGGCTCCGCCCCAGCACCACGAACCGCCAGCTGTCGTCGCGGCTCATGGTGGAGTCGGCGAGCCCGAAGAACAGGGCCGCCCTGCTGCGGACCAGCTCCAGATAGCCGTAGGGGCCGGTACGGCGGGCCGCGCGGCGCTGTTCGGCGAGGGCGTGCCAGGTGGCGTTCAGGCACTCCCACATGGCCGAGGAGACCGCCTCACGGGCGCTGCGGGCGTTGAGCCGGGCGGCGCCCAGGGCGCCCTCGATGGCGCCGGTGGAGCGGGCGTCGAAGGCGAGCTGGTCGAGGACCTGCTGCATGTCGACCGGGGCGGGCCCCGCGTCCATGCCGAGGATCGCGTACAGCGACCGGCAGGCCATGTCCTCGTCGCGCCAGGGGTCCTCCAGCATCCGGTGGAGGTAGGCGTCGAGGATGCGCGCGGTGGCGTCGGCCCGTTCCACGTACCGGCCGGTCCAGGTCAGCGCCTCCGCGATACGGGAGAGGATCACGTCGTTCACTGCTGCCGCGCCCCTTCCGGTACGAGGGCGGGGGTGCCGTCGGGGCCGAGCTGGCGGGGGACGACGGGCGGCGGCGGGCCGTCGCCTGCGGTGCGGGAGGGGCCCTCGACGGGGCCCTCGGCGAGCACCCAGGTGTCTTTGGAGCCGCCGCCCTGGCTGGAGTTGACGATCAGGTTGCCCTCCTGGAGCGCGACGCGCGTGAGTCCGCCGGGCAGCACCCAGACGCTGTCGCCGTCGTTCACGGCGAACGGCCGCAGATCGATGTGGCGCGGCGCCATGCGGTCGCCGGCCAGGGTCGGGGAGGTGGACAGGGCGACCGGCCGCTGCGCGATGAAGCCGCGCGGGTCGGCGGCGACCGCCTTGCGGGTGCGCTCCAGGGTCCGCGCGTCGGCCTTCGGCCCGATGACGATGCCCTGGCCGCCGGCGCCGTCCACCGGTTTGACCACCAGCCGGTCGATCTGGTCGAGGACGGCTTCGAGCTGGCCGGGTTCGTCGGGCCGGTAGGACTCGACATTGGGGAGAATCGGTTCCTCACGGAGGTAGTACCGGATCAGGTCCGGGACGTACGTGTAGAGCAGCTTGTCGTCCGCGATGCCGTTGCCCACCGCGTTGGCCAGGGTGACGTTCCCGGCCGTCGCCGCGCCCAGGATGCCCGGGCAGCCGATCACCGAGTCCGGCCGGAAGTGCAGCGGGTCCAGGAAGTCGTCGTCGAGCCGCCGGTAGACGACGTGCACCGGCACCTCGCCCCGCGTGGTGCGCATCCACACCCGGTTGCCGCGGCACACCAGGTCGTGGCCCTCGACGAGCTGGACGCCCATCAGCCGGGCCAGCAGCGCGTGTTCGAAGTAGGCGGCGTTGCCGGGCCCGGGGGTGAGGACCACCACCCGTGGATCGGCGGTCCGTTCGGGCGCGGCGGCCCGCAGCGCGGCCAGCAGCCGCTGCGCGTACCCGTCGACGGGGACGACGTGCTGCCCGTCGAAGAGCGAGGGGAACACCCGGGTCATGGCCCGCCGGTTCTCGATCACGTACGACACCCCGCTGGGCACCCGCACGTTGTCCTCCAGGACCCGGAAGGCGCCGGCCTCGTCCCGGACGAGGTCGATCCCGGCCACATGGATGCGGACCCCGCCCGGTGGCTCGATCCCGTGGGCCGCCCGGTGGAAGTGCGGGGAGCCGAGCAGCAGCCGCCAGGGCACCACCCCGTCCTCGAAGGCCCGGCAGGGCCCGTAGGCGTCCGCGAGATAGGACTCCAGGGCCCGCACCCGCTGGCCCACCCCGCGTTGTACGAAATCCCACTCGACCGCGTCGAGGATCCGGGGGACGAGGTCCAGCGGCCAGGGCCGCTCCTCGCCCGCGAAGGCGTAGGTCACGCCGCGGTCGGTGAACGAACGGGCCATCTGGTCGGCCCGGAAGCGCAGTTCCCCAGGTTCGATCGGCTGGAGTGCGGCCAGCACCGGCTCATAGGCGGCCCTGACCTCACCCGGCCGTTCGAACATCTCGTCCCACGCATCGGCCAACGCGTACGCGTCGAATATGTCCGCCATGAGGGGACGTTAGAGCCGGTACGTGACGCGGCGATCACTCGCCGGTTTCCGGGAGCGTACGCGCGAAAGCGGCGGGAGGACTCCCGCCCGGCCGGACTCCCCCGTCGCCCGGCCGGGACTCCGCGGGTGTCAGGCACCCGGGGGGAAGTGGGTTCCACGATGCACCGCGCGCGCGAGGCGCACCACCGTCAGCTTGTTGCAAGGGGAGGGGCGGAGGCCGGGAGAAACTCACGCATATGGAAGGTTTTCCACGGCCCTGGCCGGGGGAGCCGTGTTGCGGAGCCGGTCCGGGCCGCGCATAGTTGCGCTGCGAAGAGCCGTAGGAAGGGTGTCAGGCGGGGGTGGGATGGGCGATGGCCGGGCACGGGGCGGAGGACCATCCACACGGCGCCGACCGACTGTGCGAGGCCGGGGATCGCGTGTATTCCCGGGCCGTACGGCGGGGCAGAGTGCCGCGCGCCGACGCCGAACAGGTCCCCTGCCTGCTGGATCTCGCCCTGCTCCACCCGGACCCCGACGACATGGCCTGGCTGGTGCCGACCTCCCCGCAGGAGGTCATGACCCGGCTGCTGCACGGGCTGTACGACGAGATGAGCGCCGGGCAGCGCCGTATGGGCTCGGCGGTCGCCGCCTTCGAGTGGTACGCCGGTCTCGGCGGCCCGTCCTCCGCACCGGCCGCCGGTGAGGGCGCGGCGATCCGGGTGCTGGACGGCGCCTCCCGGATCCAGGCGGCGCTGGACCGGGCCACGGAGGCGTGCACCACGGAGGTGCTGACCGTGCAGCCGGGCGGCATCCGGCGCGAGCACGAACTGTCGGAGGGGCTGCACCGGGCGCTGGAGCTGCGCGGCCGGGGCGTGCGGATGCGCGACCTCTACACCCATGTGGCCCGGCACGGGCAGGGCCTGCTGAACTACCTGGAGCTGATGGGCCCTTCGGTCGAGGCGCGCACCCTGGACGAGGTGATCGACCGGCTGATCCTCTTCGACCGCACGGTGGCCTTCATCCCCGCCAACAGCGACCGCACGATGGCCCTGGAGCTGCGCCACCCGGCGCTGATCGCCTACCTGGAGACCGTCTTCGAGCGGCTGTGGCGGCTCGCGATCCCGCTGACCGCCGCGCTGCCCGACCCCCGGATCGAGGGCATCTCCCACCGGGAGCAGTCCATCGCGGCGCTGCTCGCGGAGGGTCACCAGGACGCGGTCATCGCCGAGCGGCTCGGCATCAGCGTGCGCACCTGCCGCGCCCATATCGCCCGGCTGTCGGAGACGCTGGGCGCGGCGAGCCGGACCCAACTGGGGGTGCGGATCGCGCAGGTGGGGCTGGACGGGCCGGTGGGTGAGGCGGCGGTGGGGGTGCCTCGGTCCCGGTCCTCGTCCTAACCCGGTCCGTCGGCCCGGCCGTCCCGGCCGTCCTGGTCGCCGTCTCGGCCTTGGTGGCCGTCCTGGCCGTCCTGACCTTCCTGACCTTCCTGGTCCAGGATTCCCGAGCGGGCGATGAGGTAGCCGAGCTGGGCGCGGCTCACGCTGCCCAGGGTGGCGGCGAGTTTGGCGATGTGGACGCGCGCCGTACGGACGTTCATGCCGAGGCGGCCGGCGATCACGGCGTCCGTGTGACCCTCGACGAGCAGCGCCGCGATGGACTGCTGACGGGGTGTCACGCCGTTCAGGGTGGGCCGGCGGACCGCCTCCGGGTGCATCGGGGTGGCCAGGCGCCAGAGCCGGTCGAAGGTGGTGGCGAAGTAGGTCAGCAGCGCCGGGTGGCGGACCTCCAGGGCGAGCCTGCCGTCCTCGCCGGCCGGGATGAAGGCGACCGTGCGGTCGATCATGATCAGCCGGTCGGTGACCTCGTCCAGGGTGCGCGCCTGGACGTCGCCGCGCAGTTGCTCGTAGCGGGCGACGGTCATCGGCTGGTGGCGCTGGGTGTGCTGGTAGAGCGTGCGGATCCGGCAGCCCCGGTCCAGCAGGGCCTGGTCCCGGTCCATGGCGACGCCCTGGGCGGTCTCGCCGCGCGGGCCGCGGGAATGGGTGCTGGGCTGGATGCAGAGGACCTCGCGGGCGGCGTCCATGGTCGCGGCGGTGATGGCCCGGTTGATGGGCTCCGTGCCGCTGAGGATGCGCAGGGTGGGCGCCTCCTGCGCGGGGGCCGCGGGGCCCTGGGCGAGCCGCATCAGCGGGGCGAACAGCTCCGACAGCCGTTCCTCGCGGCGGCGTTCGTCGGCGATCCGGGCCTCGGAGACGCGCAGCAGCCGGTGCAGGGCCACCACGGGGGCGACGGGCTCCAGCCGGTCGAGGTCGTCGAGGGCCGGGTGCAGCAGTCCCAGGTCCAGCAGACAGGGGGCCGGTTTCGCCTCCCCCGCGGGGAGCCGGCCTTCGCGCAGGGCCCGCCGGTACAGGTCGGCGCCCGTGGCGCACAGATCGTCCACGCCGTGCTCCGGATGCGGCACGGTCACCGTCACGCTCCCTCTCGATGTCCTGTCCGGCCGCCGGGTCCACCGGTCGCGCCGGTCCTACTGGTCCTGCTGCTCCCGGTCCAGGATCCCCGACTGGGCTATGAGAAAGCCGAGTTGGGCCCGGCTTCCGCTGCCGAGGGCGGCGGCGAGCTTGGCGATGTGGGCGCGGCAGGTGCGGACGTTCATCCCCAGGCGGCGGGCGATGGCCTCGTCCACATGGCCCTCGACCAGCAGTTTCGCGATCGACATCTGGACTCCGCTGATGCCGTCGATCGGGGGAGCGTACGGCGTCTCCTCCAACAGCGGGACGGCACGCGCCCATTGCTGCTCGAACACCTTCACCAGGTAGTCGACCAGCCCCGGGTGGCGCAGCTCCAGCGCGATCTTGCGGTCGTCCCGGGCCGGGATGAAGGCCACGGTGCGGTCGAACACCATGAGGCGCTCGATGAGTTCCTCCAGGGTGCGGATCTCGACGTTGCC
This sequence comes from Streptomyces antibioticus, assembly GCF_002019855.1. Classification (NCBI taxonomy): domain Bacteria; kingdom Bacillati; phylum Actinomycetota; class Actinomycetes; order Kitasatosporales; family Streptomycetaceae; genus Streptomyces; species Streptomyces antibioticus. Next base: position 4,631,867 of record NZ_CM007717.1, read on the forward strand.
GTGGCTCATGCGCTCCGCGTAGGCGAGCGTGCCCTGGCTGTGGCGGGCCGTGTGCTGGTACAGGGTGCGCATGGTGATGCCGCGCGCGATGACGTGCTGGCCGAGTTTGACGGCCTCGTTGAGCGCGTTCTCGCTGCGCCCGCCCCCGGGTTGGACGGTCAGGATCTCCGACCGGCATTCGGCGGTGGCCAGTTCGATGGCCGCGTTGATCCGGCTGAACCCTTCGAGCACCGTGATGGCATGGGTGTTGGGCTTGCCCTGCGCGCTGATGGCCATGAACGGCTCGAAGGCGTCGGACAGTTCGTTGGCGAGGTGCCGGCGCTCCTGTATCTCGCGCTCCAGCGGGTGCAGCCGCTGGGCGAGGGCGGCCACGGGGGGGACGGGGAGCAGCCAGTTCGGGTCGTCGGGGTCGGGGTGCAACAGGGCGAACTCCACCAGACACGGCGCGGGGTCCACTTCGGTGCGAGTGATGCGTCCGAGGCGCAAAGCGTCGGCATACAGGCGTTTTCCGTCGGCGCACAGGTCTTCCAGCCCATGGAGATGTGCCCCTTTTGTATGGTTATTCGTCAAATCTCCACCCCCCAGGGTCCTGAACATGCAGGAACATGATGCACCGCTTCTGTGGCTTTGACGTGCCTGGATGAGCCATTGTCTTGAGGGCGGGGGAGAAGACTTGGGAAGTGAGGACGAAGCCAACATGCGCAAGAGAATGCTTCGCTCGGTGCTTGCCGTGGCCTTCTCGGCAGGGTTGGTCTTCGGCGCGATCGGACTTCAGGACCTCTGGTGGGACAGCGTGCCCGCCGGCGCGGGTACCACCGACACGCAGGCGGCGCCGCCCGACCTGCACTGGGACGTGATCGTGGCGGGCGCGGGCTCATGACGAATCCTCCGGACGACCGTTCCTTCCGACGCGAGATGGCCACGGCCTACCGCTCCGGCTGGCACTTCATCGACCTGGTCACCGCCATCCCCCACAGCGGTGACTCGCTGATGGTGACCGTGTTCGGAGAGCCGGTCGTCGTCACACGGGACGAGGACGACGACGTCCGGGCCTACCGGTGTCTGCGAAGGCCCCGGGGGGCGCCGCAGCCCGTCCGGTGCGCCATCCGGTACGGAATGATCTTTGTGAATCTCGACCAGCGGGACCACCAGTTGGCGGAGCCGGCCCCCTCGGCCGTGCCCCGCACCATCTCAGCCACCCCCCGCAGTGCCTGACGCGATTCCCCCGTCGTAACAGATCGCTCAGGTGCTTCCCCCCGCAGCGGCGTCACCGTGACCTGAACACGGTGACGCCGCTGTTATTTGTGGCGACATTTCGGGGTATCGGCAGGGCCGTGGAACTGGCCGGAAATCGCCGGGGCGCGACCCGGCGGGGTGTCACCCCCGTCCCAGCGTCCGCGTCACCTCGATCTCGACGGCCACCCGGGTCGGGTTCACCCGGGGCTGCCGGCCGTAGCGCTCGGCGTAGCGGCGTTCAGCCTCGGTGATCCGGTCGGGCTCCGTGCGGACCCGGGCCCGGCCCTCCAGGGTGGCCCAGCGCCGGCCGTCGACCTGGCAGACCGCGACGAGGGCGCCGTCCGGGCCCGCCGCCAGGATGTTGCGCACCTTCTTGCTGCCGCCGTCCGCGATCACCCGGGCCACTCCGCTCTCCGGGTCGTACGTCACTCCGACCGGAACCACGTGCGGGCCGCCGTCCGGGCGTGGTGTCGTCAGGGTGCACACATGGCGTTCGCGCCAGAAGGCGAGGTACGCGGGGCCGGGACGGTCGGGAAGATCGGGAAGATCGGGAAGGGATCCGGGTTCCATGGGCCCGGAATCTAGCCCCCGGCGAGCCTCCCACCGAACCTTGAGCGGAACGGACTCAACTTTGTGTACGCTTATGGAGTCAGTCTGAGTCGGTGACGGGAGCGGCTGACGCACGGACCCCAAGGCCCCAAGGAGGAGACAGCGAACGTGGACGCCGAGCTGACCAACCGGAGCCGGGACGCGATCAACGCGGCCGGCAGTCGCGCCGTATCGGCGGGAAACCCCGACCTCACCCCCGCCCACCTGCTGCTCTCGCTGCTGGAGGGCCAGGACAACGAGAACATCGTCGACCTGCTGGCCGCCGCCGGGGCCGACCAGGCCGCCGTGCGCGCCGGTGCCGAGCGGGTGCTGGCCGGTCTGCCCAGCGTGGCCGGGTCCACCGTCGCGCCGCCGCAGCCCAACCGGGAGCTGCTCGCCGTCATCGCGGACGCGCAGCAGCGGGCCCGGGACCTCGGCGACGAGTACCTCTCCACCGAGCACCTGCTGATCGGCATCGCGGCCAAGGGCGGCCAGGCCGGTGAGGTGCTGGCCCGGCAGGGCGCGGACGCGAAGACGCTCCAGGAGGCGTTCCGCTCCGCGCGCGGCGCCCGCCGGGTCACCGGCCCCGACCCCGAGGGCCAGTACAAGGCGCTGGAGAAGTTCGGCACCGACTTCACCGCCGCCGCCCGCGAGGGCAAGCTCGACCCGGTCATCGGGCGCGACCAGGAGATCCGCCGGGTCGTCCAGGTTCTCTCCCGGCGCACCAAGAACAACCCCGTGCTGATCGGCGAGCCCGGCGTCGGCAAGACCGCCGTGGTCGAGGGCCTCGCCCAGCGGATCGTGAAGGGGGACGTGCCGGAGTCCCTCAAGAACAAGCGGCTGGTCGCCCTCGACCTCGGCGCGATGGTGGCGGGCGCCAAGTACCGGGGTGAGTTCGAGGAGCGGCTGAAGACCGTCCTGGCCGAGATCAAGGACTCCGACGGGCAGATCATCACCTTCATCGACGAGCTGCACACCGTCGTCGGCGCGGGCGCCGGCGGCGACTCCGCGATGGACGCGGGCAACATGCTGAAGCCGATGCTCGCCCGCGGTGAGCTGCGCATGGTCGGCGCCACCACGCTGGACGAGTACCGCGAGCGGATCGAGAAGGACCCGGCGCTGGAGCGGCGCTTCCAGCAGGTGCTGGTCGCCGAGCCGAGCGTCGAGGACACCATCGCCATCCTGCGCGGGCTCAAGGGGCGTTACGAGGCCCACCACAAGGTGCAGATCGCGGACGCCGCGCTGGTCGCCGCCGCCACCCTCTCCGACCGGTACATCACCTCCCGCTTCCTGCCCGACAAGGCCATCGACCTGGTGGACGAGGCCGCCTCCCGGCTCCGGATGGAGATCGACTCGTCCCCCGTCGAGATCGACGAACTCCAGCGCTCCGTCGACCGGTTGAAGATGGAGGAGCTGGCGCTCGCCAAGGAGACCGACGCGGCCTCCCGCGAGCGGCTGGAGAAGCTGCGCCGCGACCTCGCCGACAAGGAGGAGGAGCTGCGCGGTCTCAACGCCCGCTGGGAGAAGGAGAAGCAGTCCCTCAACCGGGTCGGCGAGCTGAAGGAGAAGCTGGACGAACTGCGCGGCCAGGCCGAACGCGCCCAGCGCGACGGCGACTTCGACTCCGCCAGCAAGCTGCTGTACGGCGAGATCCCGGCCGTGGAGCGGGACTTGGAGCTGGCCTCCGAGGCGGAGGAGGAGGCCGCGAAGGACACCATGGTCAAGGAGGAGGTCGGCTCGGACGACATCGCCGACGTCGTCGCCTCCTGGACCGGCATCCCGGCGGGCCGGCTGCTGGAGGGCGAGACGCAGAAGCTGCTGCGGATGGAGGAGGAGCTGGGCCGCCGGCTCATCGGCCAGACCGAGGCGGTCCAGGCCGTCTCCGACGCCGTACGGCGCTCCCGCGCGGGCATCGCCGACCCGGACCGGCCGACCGGCTCCTTCCTCTTCCTCGGCCCCACCGGCGTCGGCAAGACCGAACTGGCCAAGGCGCTGGCCGACTTCCTGTTCGACGACGAGCGGGCCATGATCCGCATCGACATGTCGGAGTACGGCGAGAAGCACAGCGTCGCCCGGCTGGTCGGCGCCCCGCCCGGATACGTCGGCTACGAGGAGGGCGGCCAGCTCACCGAGGCGGTGCGGCGCAGGCCGTACAGCGTGGTGCTGCTGGACGAGGTGGAGAAGGCGCACCCGGAGGTCTTCGACGTCCTGCTCCAGGTCCTGGACGACGGCCGGCTCACCGACGGCCAGGGCCGCACGGTCGACTTCCGCAACGCGATCCTGGTGCTGACGTCCAACCTGGGCAGCCAGTACCTGGTCGACCCGGTGACCACCGAGGCGGAGAAGAAGGAGCAGGTCCTGGAGGTGGTCCGGGCGTCCTTCAAGCCGGAGTTCCTCAACCGGCTGGACGACCTGGTGGTGTTCTCGGCGCTCGACAAGAGCGAGCTGAGCCGGATCGCCCGCCTCCAGATCGACCGCCTGGCCCGCCGGCTCGCCGAGCGGCGCCTCACCCTGGAGGTCACCGACGCGGCCCTGGCCTGGCTCGCGGACGAGGGCAACGACCCGGCGTACGGTGCCCGGCCGCTGCGCCGCCTGGTCCAGACGGCCATCGGCGACCGGCTGGCCAAGGAGATCCTGGCCGGTGAGGTCAAGGACGGCGACACGGTCCGGGTGGACGCGGCGGGCGACGGGCTGATCGTGGGCCCGGCGTCGATGAAGACGCTGTAGCGCCGCTCATGTGGTGAACGCCGAGAACCGCACGCGCGCGGTCTCGGCGTTCACGTACGTCACGGCCAGGTCGACGTAGTAGGCGTCCGTCCCGGGGCGCCCGTTCACATCGAGCTGGAAGCAGTGGTCCACGCCCTTGAGACAGGCCAGGGTGCCCGGTCCGCCCGGCTCGGGCGCGTCGGGGTAGGTGTCCGCCACCCAGGTCCACACGTCCTCGCGCGGCATACGGAAATCGGCCTGATACAGCGTGTCCATCGCCGACTGCACACTGCACTCGGCGTCCCGCGCGCCGGCCGGCAGCCGGGCCCCGCCGAAGGCCAGCGCCTCTGCGCACGACACCGGGACCGGCCCGCGCGCGGGGTCCTCCTCCGCCGCCGGCATGCCGGCGAGCACCGGCATCCCGACCGCCACCACGGCCGCCGACGCCAGGGCCGCGGCCACCACGCCCCACCTGACTCCGCTTCGCCCGTTCGCCATCCGCTCCCCCTCCGCGCGTCACCGTCCCGTGATACGACAGGCCGGATCATGTCAGCTCAGGGCTGACAGGGCCCGTCGGGGTTGCCACCCCCCTCCCCGCATGGGGGAGGATGGCGGGATCCGTACGAAGGGAAATTTCGGTGAGCATCGACCCGTCCTCGATTCCGAACTTCGGGGGCCAGCAGCCCGAGCCGCAGCCCCAGGGACCGGCGGGCCCCGTAGTCCCGGATCAGGACCTCGTGAAGCAGCTCCTCGACCAGATGGAGCTGAAGTACGTCGTCGACGACGAGGGTGACCTCGCGGCGCCGTGGGAGGAGTTCCGTACGTACTTCATGTTCCGCGGCGAGGGTGACCAGGCGGTCTACTCGGTGCGGACGTTCTACGACCGGCCCCACAAGATCGACGACAAGCCCCAGATCCTGGAGGCGATCGACGACTGGAACCGCCGCACCCTGTGGCCCAAGGTCTACACGCACACCCACGACGACGGCACGGTCCGTCTCATCGGCGAGGCACAGCTCCTCATCGGCGCCGGGGTGAACATCGAGCTGTTCGTCTCCTCCACCGTGAGCTGGGTCCGCGCGGCCATCGAGTTCGACAAGTGGCTCGTGGAACAGCTCGGCCTGGAGCAGGAGGTCGACAACACAGACCGTCCTGGGGAGGGCGAGGACCAGTAGTCCCGGGGCCCCACCCGGACGCACTCGGAAACGATCGAGAGCCCGGCCCCGGCGCACGACCACCACGGTCGTGTGCCGGGGCCGGGCTTTCGTCGCTTCTGAGTGCGCAGGGATGCCCGGATGAAGCCGGGCCGTACGTGCCGGTCGTCGGACGTGGATTCCTCTCGCGCCGGAAGACGCTCGTGCGGAACGTCGGCGTCTACGCGTCCCTCTTCCTGGATGTCCTCACGTTCGGCGTGATGACGATCTCGCTGTCTTTCCTGGCGGTAGTCCTCGCCGGTTCGTGGCGGCGGGAACCGAGGCGTGCCTCGTTTTCACGCCCTGCCTCGCCCCCGCGTTTCGGAGAACCATGCTGCACCGCCTTCTCTTCGGCACCCTTGGGAACCCCAAGCTGATCCGGTTTCTGCTGCGTTGCCGGACGGTGGTGGCCGACGGCGTCGGCCGTCCCGGCGTGCGGATCGCGGGTGGGGTGCTCGCGGCGGCGGCCGGAGTCTGCGCGGTCGCGTACTGGGTGGTTTTCCGCGCCACGACGGGCGGGACCCGGCGTGCCGTGGAGGCGTCCCCCGATCTCAAGGGCGAGCCGGGGGACGTCATGGAGGTCCTCCAACTCCTCAGCGTCGTCTGGCTGGTGAGCGGTGTCGTCCTGCTCGCGTTCGGCCTCCTCGTCGCCCTCGCCCGCTGGGGCAGCGTCGTGATGATCGTGGGCGGCGTGCTGTGGTGGGCGCCGCTGGGCGTTCTCGGCCTGTACCTGCCGACCGCGTCCGCGCCGAAGATCCTCGCCGCGCTGTTCGTGGCGCTGGTCGTCCCGGCGACCCTGCTGTGCCCCGCCCAGAGGTTCGGCGGGACGGCACGCGCCGGCGCCGGCTCATGACCCCGCCCCGCCCCCTCACGCCGTACGCCCGCCCGGCCTGGTTCCGTACCGTCGTCGCGCTCTGCCTCGCCGACACGCGTCGACGGCTCAACCTCCTCGTCGGCGCGGGCCCGTCGGCGCGGGGGCGGCGCCGGGCCGCCTGGGTGGTCGTCGGCGCCGGGGCCGCCGCCGGACTCGGGGCGCTGACGGTCGTCGGACGCACCCTCGGCGCGCTGGTCCCGCCCGGGGCCGCCGTACGGACGGACCTGGCGGCCTGGACGTGGACGCCGGTCGCGGTGTGGTTCCTCCACCAGATCCTGACCGCCGAACCGGCGAAGGCCCGCGCCCTGGTCAGCCCGCCCGACGCGAGCGTCCTGCGCACGCTCCCGGTCTCCCGCGCGCAGCTCGTGACCGCCCGGCTCGTCGTCCCCGCCGCCGGGATCGCCGTTCTGGTCCTGGCCGCAGCCCTCGCCGTCGGCGCGCCCTGGCTGGCGGCGGGCGAGGAGGGCCGCCGGATGCTGCCCGTGTTCCTGCTGCACTGCGCGGGCTCGGCCATGACCGGGGTGGCCCTGCACATCGCGCTGGTGACGGCCCTGATGGTCAGGGTCGTCCGGATCCCCCACCTGCCGCGCGTCCTCGTCGCGGCGCTGGCCGGCGGGCTCGTCGGCGCGGTGGCGGCACCGTTCGTACGTGCCCTGACGGGCGGCGGCGGACCCTCCCGGGAGGCCGTGGCCCGGCTCGTCGGCGACGCGCTCACTGCCGCCCGACCCCACCTGTGGACCGTCGCGCACCGGCCGGAGACAGCAGGCCGGGTGGCGGTCGCCTACGCCGCCGTGACGGTCGTCCTGGTCGCCGCGGCCGTGTTCCGGCTGCGCGCCACCGTGCGCCGCGACGCCGCCGTGAGCGGCGGGCGCCCCGTGGCCGCCGGGCGGCCGGCCGGCGCGGGCAGGGGCGGGCGGGCCTGGTCCTCGTCGCCGTACGCCCTGGTCGGGCGGGTGACCTGGCTCCGGTTCCTGCGCGGGCATCCGCAGACGGTCGGCGGGCTGGCGCGCCTCCAGCGGCTGAGCGTGCTGTCGGGCGCGGGATGTCTGGGTGTCGTCGTCGGGCTCGGCGGGCCGTTGTGGGACCTGCCGTTCGCCGTCGTGGGCGGGGTGTTCGTGGCCGCCGCGCTGGTCACGACAGGTGAGGTCGTGCAGGTGTGCGGCATCGAGGCGGACCGGGCGGGCTGGGACATGCTGCGGCAGGCACCGCGCGCCGTCGGCGCCTGGGTCGCCGCGAAGGCCGTCACCGCCTCGGTGGCGGTGGCCGCGGCGACCGGTCCGTTCGCCCTGGGGGCCGCAGCACTGTGCGGTGTGCACGGCCCGGCCGGGTGGGCGCGGGCGATCCTGGCGCAGACCGTCGTGGCGGTCGCCACCGGCTGCGCCGTCGTCCTCACGTACTTCCTCGTGCCCCGCCCCGAGGCGTTCGCCGAGGGCCGGATCACCCGGGCCCCGGCCGCCGAGGTCACGGAGGGGCTGCTCGTCGCGCTCCTCACCCTGCCGGTCACCGCGGGCGCCGGGCTGAGCGCCGCGCTCGCCCCGGGCGGGGACGCCGGCACCGATCTCGTGCACGCGGCGCTGCTCGCCGTCTCCCTCGGGGCCGGAGGGGCCGCCCTGCGGGCCACGGCGCGCAGCGATCTGCGGTCGCCGACGGCCGGGACCGGGCCCGACCCCGCGCACACATCAGCACCCGCACCCTCCGCATCCTCAGGCACCTCCCGGAGCACCTCGTGATCGACATCGAGAACCTCGTCGTACGCCGTGGCGAGGAATCCGTCCTGCGCGGCCTCACCGCCCATGTGCCCGAGGGCACGACGGTGCGCGTCGCCGGCCCGAACGGCAGTGGGAAGAGCACGCTGCTGCATGTGATCGCCGGCCTTCTCACGCCGGACTCGGGCCGGGTCACCGTCGCCGGTCGGCCGCCCGCCGACCCCGCCGTACGGGCGGTGCGCGGCTTCGTCCAGGAGCCGCCGCCGCTGTACGAACACCTCACCGCACAGGAGCAGTTGGGGCTGGTGGCGGGGGTATGGGGACTGCGGGCCGAGAACCTGCGGGAGCGCGCCGCCAGCCTGGGGCTCGACGACCGCTTCGACGTGCTCGTCGGCGAACTCTCCCTGGGCCAGCGCAAGAAGCTCGGCTATCTCTGCGCCACCGCGCACGAGCCGCGCCTGGTGCTGCTCGACGAGCCCTTCAACGGACTGGACGCGGCCGCCGAGCGGGCGGTGCGTGACGACCTCGTCCGCTGGCGGGCGGAGGGCCGCACCCTGATCGTCGTCTCGCACTCCGAGGGCCCGCTGACGGACCTGGTGGACACCTCCCTCACCCTCGGCGCCGCGAAGAGCGCGGGGGCCGACGCGTGATCGAGGTCGGCGGGCTGGTGAAGTCGTACGGCGCGCGGCGGGTCCTGGACGGACTGTCGTTCACCGCCGTGCCCGGCCGCGTCACGGCGTTCCTGGGACCCAACGGCGCGGGCAAGAGCACCACCCTGCGGATGATCCTGGGCCTCGGCACCCCGGACGCGGGCCATGCCCTGGTCCACGGCGTCCCGTACGCCGCACTCCGCGACCCGCTCCGTACCGTGGGCGCACTGCTCGACGCGTCGGCCTGTCACCCGGCGCGCAGCCCGCACGCCCACCTCCGCTGGCTCGCCCGCACCCACCGGATCCCCCGGGAACGGGTGACCGAGGTGCTCGACCTCGTCGGCCTCGGTCCCGCCGCGCGACGGCCCGTACGGGGCTTCTCGCTCGGCATGCGGCAACGGCTCGGCATCGCCGTCGCGCTGCTCGGCGACCCGGGGACGCTGCTGCTCGACGAGCCGATGAACGGCCTCGACCCCGAAGGCATCCAGTGGCTGCGCGGCCTGCTGCGCGCCCTCGCCGACGAGGGCCGCACCGTCCTGGTCTCCAGCCACCTCATGCGGGAGATGGCGGTCACCGCCGACCACGTCCTGGTGATCGGCCGCGGCCGGGTCCTCGCCGACGGCAGCCTCGCCTCGCTCCTTGCGACCGATCCGCCGGCCGTCCGCCTCGTCACGCCCCGACTCCACGAACTGGCCGGCGCGCTGCGCACCGAAGGAGGGCAGGTGGCGTACGACGAGACCGGCGAAGGCACCGCCCGACAGGCCGTCGTGACGGGCCTGACGGCCGCCCGGATCGGCGACATCGCCGCCCGGAACGCGTGGAGCGTGCACGAACTCACCCCGCTGCGGCCCTCCTTGGAGGAGACGTACCTGCGCCTGACGGCGGAAGCGGTGGAGTACCGGGCGACAACTCCTGTGTCGCCGTCGACTCGGCAGGAGGCCGCGGTTCATGCGTGACACATCCGACCGGCGTAGCCCGGGCGGCGGTCTCGGCGACCTCGCCGCCGCCGAGTGGACGAAGCTGCGCACCCTGCGCTCCACCTGGACCCTGCTCGCCCTCGGCTCGGGTCTCACCGTCCTGGTGAGCCTGCTGTTCTGCGCGCTCATCGGCCCCGAGTTCCGCGACGCGGACCCCGAACGGCAGCGGGCGCTCGACCCCGTGGGGCTCAGCTTCACCGGCCTCCAGTTCGGCCAGGTGCCCCTGGTGGTCCTCGCGGTCCTCGCGGTCGGCGGCGAGTACGGCACCGGCATGATCCGCACCAGCCTCGCCGCCGTACCGCGCCGGGGCCGACTGCTCACGGCCAAACTCGCGGTCCTCGGCGCGACCGGGCTCGTCTGGGGTCTGCTCACCGGCGCCGTCGCCCTGACCGCCGGCAGCGCCGTGCTCGGAGCCCCGGCCCCGTTCCACGCGGACGCGGTACGGGCCTTGGCCGGGGCGGGCGTCTACGCGGGACTGCTCTCGGTGCTCGCGGCGGCGCTCACCTTCGTCGTACGCCGCTCCCTCACCGCCCTCGGCGTGCTGCTCCCCCTCCTGTTCGTCGTCTCGGGCGCCCTCGCCGCCACCCCTCACCTGCGCCCCCTGGCCCGTCTGCTGCCGGACCGCGCGGGCCTGCGCCTGATGCAGGTGCACCAGGACGCCGGCGACCTGACCCCGGCGGCGGGCGGCGCCGTCCTGCTGCTGTGGACGCTCCTGGCGGCGGCGTGCTCCTGGCACGCCCTGCGCCGTCAGGAGTGCTGAGCCGGCGAGCGGCCCGTCAGGACGTCAGGCGGCGCAGGCGGTCGGCGGCCTCCGTGAGGACCTCGTCCTTCTTGCAGAAGGCGAAGCGGACCTGGGTGCGGCCGGCTTCGTGGTTGTCGTAGAAGACGGAGTTGGGGATGGCGACGACGCCGGCGCGTTCGGGGAGGGTGCGGCAGAAGGTGTGGGCGTCCTTCTCGCCGAAGGGGGTGATGTCGGTGGTGATGAAGTAGGTGCCCCGGGGGAGGTAGACCTCGAAGCCGGCCGCGCGCAGGCCGTCGGCGAGGAGGTCGCGCTTGCGGAGCAGGTCGGCGCGGAAGCCGTCGAAGTAGGAGTCCGGCAGGCGCAGCGCCTCGGCGATGGCGTACTGGAAGGGGCCCGAGGAGACGTACGTCAGGAACTGCTTCGCCGACCGCACCGCCGCGACCAGTTCCGGCGGGGCCGTGAGCCAGCCGACCTTCCAGCCGGTGAACGAGAACGTCTTGCCGGCCGAGCTGATCGTGACCGTGCGCTCCCGCATGCCCGGCAGGGTCGCCAGGGGGATGTGCTCGGCGTCGTCGAACACCAGGTGCTCGTACACCTCGTCCGTGACGACCAGCAGGTTCCGCTCGACCGCCAGCTCGGCGATCGCCGTCAGCTCCGCGCGGGTGAGGACCGTGCCGGTCGGGTTGTGCGGGGTGTTGATCAGCAGCAGGCGGGTGCGGTCCGTGACCGCGGCGCGCAGCTCGTCCAGGTCGAGGCGGAACCGGGTCCGCTCCGCGTCCGGGCGCAGGGTGACCGGCACGCGCGTGGCGCCCGCCATCGCGATGCACGCCGCGTAGGAGTCGTAGTACGGCTCCAGGGCCACCACCTCGTCACCGGGCTCCAGCAGGGCCAGCAGGGTGGCCGCGATGGCCTCCGTGGCGCCCGCGGTCACCAGCACCTCGGTGTCGGGGTCGACGACCAGGCCGTAGCGGCGCGCCTGGTGCCCGGCGATCGCGGTGCGCAGTTCGGGGACGCCGGGCCCCGGCGGGTACTGGTTGCCGCGCCCGTCCCGCAGCGCCCGCACCGCCGCCTCACGGATCTCCTCGGGACCGTCGGTGTCCGGGAACCCCTGACCGAGGTTGATGGACCCGGTGCTCGCCGCCAGGGCGGACATCTCGGCGAAGATCGTCGTCCCGAACTCGGCGAGGCGGCGGTTGAGGAAGGGGCGTGCGGTGGAGGTCATGCCGGTCATCCTGCGCCGAAGCTCTGGAGTTCCTCAAGTGTGCTTTGGCAGGCGAGACACGCGGGCATCCCCCGTTCACGCAAGGCCCACGCACCAAGCGAGGCGCCCACGGGGGGCCGCTTCGGGGGATTCGGAAGGAGGGTGACGCCATGGTCATCGGCATCATCCTGACGTTCGTCGCAGTGTTCTTCGTGGTGGCCCTGGTGGCCAAGGCCCGCGCCGGCGCCGCCCGGTCGTCGGCGTACCGGTCGGGGCGGTCGTCGTACCGCGGCGGCCGGTCGCGGGGAGGCGTCGGCGGACGCAGCGGCAGCAGCAGCGGTTCGGGGAGCTGGTGGGCCGGGGACGTGGGGGACAGCGGGTCGTCCTCCTGCGGCTCCGGCGGCCATTCGGGTCACTCCTGCGGGGGAGGGTCGTCGTCCTGCGGCGGCGGTTCGTCCTGCGGAGGTGGCGGCGGCGGATGCGGCGGAGGGAGCTGACGGGGGGAGTTGACGGAGGGAGCTGACGGGGGGAGCTGACGGGGGCGGCTCGCCTTCCCGCGGAGCGCCGCGCGCGGCCGCGGAGCCCGTACCTGACCACGGGCTCCGCGGTCGTACCGTATGCCCGCCGTACGCCCGGCACGGGACGGTGCGGGACGGTGCGGGCACGTGCCCCGATCATGTGCGCGAGGCGTACGCCAGGGCCGCCCGGCGTACGCCGTGATTGAACAGTTGAGCTGTGGGGCCCTCTGAGGGATGGAAACCCCACGAAGTTGGGTAAAAACGCTGTGGCGGCGCCACCGTTCATGATTCCCTCTAAAACACCAACGCAGCCCTCGGACCCCAACCGGCGTCCCACGCGGACGCCCTTCCCGGACCGGGCTGACCGGGGCCGAACACCCGGTGTCGACCGGGGTGCGCCGGACCTACCCTCTTCTTTGCGTCACCGCGGAGCCGATCCATGCTCACGACCCTGAACACCTCCTACACCGACACGCGCGCGGCCGATCTCGCCTGGGCCCTGGGGCGTGAGCCGCTGCCCGCGCTCGCCACCCGGGACCTCGAACTGGGTGGTGCGAAGCTTCAGTTGAGACTGCTCGGAGCCTCCCACCAGGTGCTGCTGGAGGAGGACCGGGGCTCGTGCTCCGAGACGGTGGCCTGCATCCCCGGCAGCAGCACCCCGCTGCCACTGGGCGTCGCCAAGCGCGTCGGCGACTGGGAGTACGAGTTCGCCGCGCGCGTCGAGGTCCTCTCGCCGAACCAGTTCGCGGGCCGCGCCCAGGAACTGCTGGCCCTGGTCTCCGACCATCCGCACGGCCTCGCCGGCGTCTTCCCCGGCAGCCCGCACGCCTTCACCGCCCTCCTCGCCCAGTACCAGGACGGCCAGGTCCACTGGCGGACCTGGCACGCCTACCCGCAGGACGGCCAGCTCGTCGCCACCCGGACCCGGGTGGGCGTCCGGGTACCGGTTCCGGCGGGACGGACCGGGGCGTGAGAGGCCGGGGCATGAGAGACCAGGATTTGAGGGGCGTGCCGGGCATGGGGGGCCGGGTGCGAGGTGCGTCAGGGGCGCGTTCGAGCGCGCGTTCAGGGGCGGGCGCGGGGCAGGTTTGAGGCGCAGGTTCCACACGTGTGGGTGACGTTGCGTCCCGCGGCCGTGACGTAACGTCGCAGTCGTGATCGAACCGCACGCGCCGGCCCCGCCCGGTGCCCCGCCGTCCCGGGGCAGCCCCGCGCGGCTGCCCGTCCGGCCGGACACCGGGCGGTTCCTGGTTCTCACGTGCGTCTTCGTCTGCGCCGCCTGCGGACTCGTCTACGAACTCGAACTGGTCGCGCTCGCCTCCTATCTGATGGGCGACTCCGTCACCCAGGCGTCCGTCGTGCTGTCCGTCATGGTCTTCGCGATGGGCCTCGGCTCCCTCGCCGCCAAACGGCTGCGCCGCTTCGCCGCGGCCGGCTTCGGCGCGCTGGAGATCGGCCTCGCCCTGATCGGCGGATCCAGCGCCATGGCGCTCTACGCCGTGTTCGCCTGGACGGGTGACTGGGGCGGCCTGTGGGCCGACGGCCCCCGCGTCCTCCTGGTCGCCTTCTCCCTCGCCATCGGTCTGCTCATCGGCGCCGAGGTGCCCCTGCTCATGGAGCTGATCCAGCGCGTCCGCCGCCAGGACGCGGGCGGCGCGGTCGCCGACCTCTTCGCCGCGGACTACGTCGGCGCGCTCGTCGGCGGCCTCGCCTTCCCCTTCCTGCTGCTGCCCTTCTTCGGCCAGCTCACCAGCTCCCTGCTCACCGGCGCGGTCAACGTCATCGCCGGCGGCGCCCTCGTCCTCGGCCTGTTCCGCCGGGACGTCAGCCGCCGCGCCCGCTGGCTGCTGCTCATCGCCGGCCTCACCGTCCTCGGCATCCTCGGCTCCGCCGCCGTCCTCGTCGACGACTTCGAGCGCTCCGCCCGCCAGGCGCTCTACGGCGCCGACGTCCGGGTGGCGGTCCGCACCGGCGTCCAGGAGGTCGTCCTCACCGGCGGCACCGGCGGCCGCCCCCTCGACCTCTATCTCGACGGCCGGCTCCGCGTCGCCGGCCAGGACGAACGCCTCTACCACCAGGCCCTCGTCCAGCCCGCCATGACCGGCCGTCACACGCGCGTGCTCGTCCTCGGCGGCGGGGACGGCCTCGCCGCCCGCGAGGTCCTCACCCACCCCGGCGTCCACCGCGTCGACGTCGTCGAACGCGACCCCGGACTGGTCCGCCTCGCCCGCACCGACCCCGCCCTGTCCCGCCTCAACGCCCACGTCTACGACGACCCGCGCGTCCGGGTCGCCGTCGCCGACGCCTTCCACTGGCTGCGCGAGGCCCCCGCCGCCTCGTACGACGTGGTGATCGCCGACCTGCCCGACCCCGGCATCACCGACAGCACCAAGCTGTACTCCCAGGAGTTCTACGGCCTCGCCCGCCGCGCGCTGGCCCCCGGCGGCCGGCTCGTGGTGCACGGCGGGCCGGTGGCGACGCGTGCGCGCGCGTTCTGGACGGTCGAGACGACCGTGCGCGCGGCCGGCCTGCGCACCGTCCCCTACCGCGTGACCGGGGACGCCGGCCGTGCCGTCCACGCGCCCCGCGACTGGGGGTTCGTGCTGGCCGCCGCCGCTGCCCGGCCCGCCCTGCGCCTCGACTCGCACGGCGGCGCGGCCTCCGGAGCGCTCACCGAGGAGGGGCTCGCGGCGGACGCGCGCGCGGTGGAGCGGACCCGGGTGGCGGGGCTGCGGGCCTCGACGTTGGTGCATCCGCGGTACTGAGGGTTGGACGGGCCGTGGCTCCCGCTCTCTTGCGGACTCCCGTGGGCCGAATCCCCGTTTCGGCGGGTGCGACGGGGCGACCCGTGGGTAGGCTCGCGCAGCATGGAGCAAGAGGTGTTCGTTCCCGTTCCCGCCCGGCGGCTCAGGGCGGCCCTCGCGGACCCCGCCCAAGTGGCCCGTGCGGTGCCCGGACTCCAGCAGGACGCGGGCACCGAGCCCGTCGCCGGCCGTCTGAAGGTCCGCGTCGCCGGGCACACCATCACCTATCGCGGCACCGCCCGGATCACCGCCCGCGAGGACGGCGCGTATGCCGTGGAGGGCGACGCGACCGAGGTGCGCGGCTCGGGTGCGGTCAAGCTCGCCCTCGTGGTGCGGCCCCGGGACACCGACGGCGGTACGACCCTGCGCTTCGAGGGCACGGCCTCGGCGGACGGCCGCGTCGCGGAACTCCCGCAGGACGCGGTGATCGCGGCGGTGGCCCGCATCTTGAATCGGTTCGCGGAGAACTTGGGGGCGGGGAGTTCGGGGGTGGAGGGGGATGCCGGGGAGTCCCCGGTGACGGCGGAAGCCCCGGTGGCGGAACCCACGGCCGCCGATGAGCCCGCCGAGTCCGCCGACGCCGAGCCTGCCGAGTCCGCCGACGCGGAAGCCGATGCCGACGCGGAAACCGATGCCGTAGAGGATCCCGAAGCCCCCGCCGAGCCCTCGGCCGAAGCCCCCGCCGAACCCCCGGCGGAGCCCCCCGCCGAAGCCGCGCACGCGCGCCGCACCATGATCGGGCGCAGTGCCGAGGAGGTGGATCACGCCCCGCCGCGCGGCCGGTACGCGCCGGTGCCCGCCCCGCAGACCGTCGCCCAGAACAGCACCCTGCGCTGGGCCGCCCCCGCGGCCGCGCTGGTCGTGGCGTCCGCGATCGTCGTGGGCCGGGCCCTGCGCCGACGGCGCTAGGTCCTGTCGTCACATTCCCGCCGTCGCCCGCAGGGCGGCTCTGCGGCGTCAGGTGCGTGCTCTGGGGGTCCCCCCGGCCGAAGGCTGGGGGAGTGCCGGGCCCTGACCCTCGTACTGGACGTACTTGGGTCTGGGCCCGGTGCGGCGAGTGGGGGCACCTCCCACGCCTTTCAGGCAGTGGGGGAGCGTGCATGGCGTCGCGGGGCAGGCGGGAATGTGACGACAGGGCCTAGCCCCGCCGAGGGATCGACTTCCGGCCAGGCGGCCCCCGTGGCCCTTCCCGTCGTCCGCCCCGCTCCTGATCGTCCGAGTAGGGTCGACCCGTGAGTGCTGAAGAGATCACGTTGGCCGCGGGCGACGCGGAGGTGACCGTGCTGCCGGGCAACGGCGGCCGGATCGGTGGGGTGCGGGTCGGCGGGCTCGAACTGCTGCGGCAGGGCGAGCGGTTCGGCTGCTTCCCGATGGTTCCGTGGTGCGGCCGGATCCGGGACGGCCGGTTCCGGGACGGCGGTTCCGTGCACCAGATGCCCCTCAACGCCGGCCCGCACGCCATCCACGGCACCGCCCGCGACGGCGCCTGGAAGGTCGCGCGCCGCTCGGCGGCCGAGACCGTGCTGACGTACGACCTGGTGGAGCCGTGGCCCTACCCCGGCCGGGTCACCCAGGTGGTCGCGCTGACCGCCGACTCCCTCACGCTCACCATCGGGGTGGAGGCGCACGACTCCTCCTTCCCGGCGCAGATCGGCTGGCACCCTTGGTTCCACCGCAACCTCGGCGGCCAGGACGTACAGGTCGACTTCGAGCCCGCGTGGCAGGAGGAGCGCGGCGACGACCATCTGCCCACCGGCAACCGGATCGCGCCGAAGCCGGGGCCCTGGGACGACTGCTTCGGGATGCCCGGCGGGGTCGACGTCACCCTGACCTGGCCCGGACAGCTCGAACTGAAGGTCACCAGCCCCGAGCAGTGGGCCGTCGTCTACGACGAGCAGGAGGCGGCCGTGTGCGTGGAGCCGCAGACCGGCCCGCCGGACGGACTGAACACCCTCCCGCGCCTGGTCACACCGCTGGAGCCGCTGGAGGCCACGACGACCTGGTCCTGGACCCGCCTCTAAGCTGAGGGCATGACGGACGTACGTGGCGCGCTGCTTCAGCAGATCAAGGACAAGGCCGTGGTGCACGGCAAGGTGACCCTGTCGTCGGGGCTGGAGGCGGACTACTACGTCGACCTCCGCCGCATCACCCTCGACGGCGAGGCCGCCCCGCTGGTCGGGCAGGTGCTGCTCGACCTGACCGAGGACCTGGAGTTCGACGCCGTGGGCGGGCTGACCATGGGCGCCGACCCGGTCGCCGCGAGCATGCTGCACGCGGCCGCCGCGCGCGGGCGCCGCCTGGACGCGTTCGTCGTCCGCAAGGCGGCGAAGGCGCACGGGCTCCAGCGGCGCGTGGAGGGCCCCGAGATCAAGGGCCGCCGGGTCGTCGTCGTCGAGGACACCTCCACCACCGGCGGTTCGCCGCTGGCCGCCGTGGAGGCAGTGCGCGAGGCGGGCGCCGAGGTCGTCGCCGTCGCCACGATCGTCGACCGGGCGACCGGCGCCGGCGAGAAGATCCGCGAGGGTGCGGGCGTTCCGTACCGGTTCGCCTTCTCGAAGGATGAACTGGGTCTGGACTGACGGGCCGGGTTGACCTGGACTTGTCCGGCGCGCCGGACCGGACGCCGGCGAGTCGTGGACCGGTCGTGGACCGGAGCACTGCCGGTCGCGGACCGGGACACAGCCCGTCGTGGACCGGGCATGGACCATCCGCGCATCTCTGGAAAGATGGGGCCGACGACGACGTCGAACCCCCAGGTCTAGGTCAGGGCCGTAGTACGCCAGATACGCCAGATCGCCCACCCGCACATACCAAGGAGCGGACAGATGCCCATCGCAACCCCCGAGGTCTACAACGAGATGCTCGACCGGGCGAAGGCAGGCAAGTTCGCCTACCCGGCCATCAACGTCACCTCGAGCCAGACCCTGAACGCGGCGCTGCGCGGCTTTGCCGAGGCGGAGAGCGACGGCATCATCCAGATCTCCACCGGCGGTGCCGAGTTCCTGGGCGGTCAGTACAGCAAGGACATGGTGACGGGCGCCGTCGCCCTCGCCGAGTACGCGCACATCATCGCCGAGAAGTACCCGGTCACCGTCGCCCTGCACACGGACCACTGCCCGAAGGACAAGCTCGACGGGTACGTACGTCCGCTGCTCGCGGTCTCCGAGGAGCGCGTCAAGGCCGGCCGCAACCCGCTCTTCCAGTCGCACATGTGGGACGGCTCCGCCGAGACCCTCGCCGACAACCTGGAGATCGCGCAGGAGCTCCTCGCGCGCGCCGTCGCCGCGAAGATCGTCCTCGAGGTCGAGATCACCCCGACCGGTGGCGAGGAGGACGGCGTCTCGCACGAGATCAACGACTCCCTCTACACCACCGTCGACGACGCGATCCGTACGGTCGAGGCGCTCGGCCTGGGCGACAAGGGCCGCTACCTGCTCGCCGCGTCCTTCGGCAACGTCCACGGCGTCTACAAGCCGGGCAACGTCGTGCTCCGCCCCGAGCTGCTCAAGGAGCTGAACGAGGGCGTGGCCGCGAAGTACGGCAAGCCGGCCGGCTCGCAGCCCTTCGACTTCGTCTTCCACGGCGGCTCCGGCTCCACGGAGGACGAGATCCGCACCGCGCTGGAGAACGGCGTCGTGAAGATGAACATCGACACGGACACCCAGTACGCCTTCACGCGTCCCGTGGCCGACCACATGTTCCGCAACTACGACGGCGTCCTGAAGGTCGACGGCGAGGTCGGCGACAAGAAGACCTACGACCCGCGCACCTGGGGCAAGCTGGCCGAGGCGAGCATGGCCGCGCGCGTCGTCGAGGCCGCGCAGAACCTGCGCTCGGCGGGCACGAAGATCAAGTAACCGCTCCGGCGGTGGTGCGGCGGGCCCGGCGGCCGTTCACGGCGCCGGGCTCGCCGTATGTCCGTCCACGTGGGTATACCTGGAACCATGCCCGATGTCCGGACGGCGTCGCCCCAGGGCCGGTGGATCCTGTTCACCACGGTGCTCGGCTCCAGCATGGCCCTGCTGGACTCCACCGTCGTCAACGTGGCGCTCCCGCGCATCGGCGCCGACCTCGACGCCGATCTGGCGGATCTCCAGTGGACCGTCAACGCGTACATGGTCACGCTGGCCGGGCTGATCCTGCTCGGCGGTTCGCTCGGGGACCGCTACGGGCGCCGGAAGGTCTTCGTCGTCGGGGTGGTGTGGTTCGCCGTCGCCTCGCTGCTGTGCGGTCTCGCGCCGAACGCGGCGGTACTGGTCGCCGCGCGGGCCCTCCAGGGCGTCGGGGGCGCGCTCCTCACCCCCGGTTCGCTGGCGCTGATCCAGGCGTCCTTCCACCCCGACGACCGGGGCCGGGCGGTCGGCCTGTGGTCGGGCTTCGGGGGCATCGGCGCGGCCGTCGGCCCGTTCGTGGGCGGCTGGCTGGTGGACGGCCCCGGCTGGCGCTGGGTGTTCCTGCTGAACGTGCCGCTGGCGCTGGTGTGCGTGCCGGTCGCGCTGCGGCACGTACCGGAGTCCCGCGACAGCCGCGCGCACGGCCGGTTCGACGTCCTCGGGGCGGTCCTGGGGGCGGCGGCCCTCGCCCTGGTGACGTACGCGCTGATCGAGGCGGACGAGTTCTCCCCGGCCGTCGTCGTCGCGGCGGTGGGCGGGGTGGCCGCCGGGGTCGCCTTCGTCGTCGTGGAGCGGCGGCGCGCCGATCCGATGATGCCGCCCGACATCTTCGCGTCCCGCCAGTTCACCGCCGTCAACCTGGTCACGCTGTGCGTCTACGCCGCGTTCGGCGGGTTCTTCTTCCTCGCCGTGGTCCAGCTCCAGGTCGTCTCCGGCTGGTCGGCGCTGGCGGCCGGTACGGCCCTGCTGCCGGCCACCCTGCTGATGCTGCTGCTCTCCGCCCGCTCAGGTCAGCTCGGGGAGCGGATCGGGCCGCGCATCCCGCTCACGGTCGGCCCGCTGCTGTGCGCGGCGGGCATGCTGCTGATGCTGCGCGTCGGGCCGGACGCCTCCTATGCCGCCGATGTGCTGCCCGCAGTGCTGGTCCTCGGCCTGGGCATGGTGACCCTGGTCGCCCCGCTGACCGCGACCGTGCTGGCCTCGGTGGACGTCTCGCGCGCGGGTCTGGCCAGCGGGATCAACAACGCGGCGGCCCGCGCGGCCGGCCTGGTCGCCGTCGCCGCGCTGCCCGTGCTGACCGGGATGGGCCCGGAGGCGTACCGCTCGCCGGACGCCTTCGACACGGCGTTCCGGCAGGCCATGGGGTGGTGCGCGGGGGTGCTGGTGCTGGGCTCGTTCCTCGCCTTCGCGACGGTCCGCCGGCCGGCCCCCGACTGCACCCGCCCGGAATGCCGCACCCACGGGAGTGTCATGGCTCCTCCGCTGGAGGGGCGGCCGGTGGGGAAACGGATCGGCGGGTAGGGGCTTTCCAGGGGGCCGGGTGGAAGGAGGCCGGGTGGAAGGAGGCCGGGTGGAGGGGGGCCGGGTGGAGGGGGGGGCCGGGTGGAGGGGGCCGGGTGGAGGGGGCCGGGTGGAGGCCCGACGCACGCGCGCGTGGAGGAGACTGGAGGCATGTCCATTCACGAGAACCTCCTCGGGGGTCCGCCCCCGACCCACCTCCCCGACGACCCGGAGCCGCGCGAGCTGCTCGCGAACGGCACGGCGCCCGCCGACGTCGCCGCGAAGTACCCGACGTCCTCGCTGGCCTGGGCGCAGCTCGCCGACGACGCGTTCGAGCGGGGCAGCGTGGTGGAGTCGTACGCGTACGCCCGTACGGGGTACCACCGCGGCCTGGACGCCCTGCGCCGGGGCGGCTGGAAGGGCCACGGCCCGGTGCCGTGGGAGCACGAGCCGAACCGCGGCTTCCTGCGCGCTCTGCACGCCCTCGCGCGTGCCGCGCAGTCGATCGGTGAGCAGGGCGAGTACGAGCGCTGCTCGCAGTTCCTGAAGGACTCCTCGCCGACCGCGGCGCAGACCCTCGGATAGCCGTCCCGCGTGTAGCTGTCTCACGTGTAGCTGTCCCGCGTGCGGAAAGGCCCGCCCCGGATCCGGTGTGATCAGGGCGGGCCTTGCACGAACGCGGGTGCGATGCGCAAGATGCGGGTGGGGACCGGGGCCCCCGTGTCGGTAACGGCAGGGGCGGACCGCTACCCGGAGCACAATCAGGAGACAGCGATGTCCCAGCAGGCTCAGCCCCACGAGGCTTCGGAGCCCGAGACCCCGCATCTCGACTTCGCCGGCACCACGCCGTACGAGGACTACGTCAAGGCCGACGTACTCACCCATTTGCAGCACACCCTCTCCGACGATCCCGGAGAGATGGTCTTCCTGGTGACGACCCAGGTCATGGAGCTGTGGTTCACCGTCGTCGTGCACGAGTGGGAGACCGCGGCCCGTGCCCTGCGCGCGGACGACGTGCCCGTCGCGATCGACGCGCTGAAGCGTTCCGTCCGGGAACTGGAGGCCCTGAACTCCTCCTGGCGCCCGCTCGGCCAGCTCACCCCGGCCCAGTTCAACTCCTACCGCGGCGCCCTCGGCGAGGGCTCCGGCTTCCAGTCGGCGATGTACCGGCGGATGGAGTTCCTGCTCGGCGACAAGTCCGCGTCCATGCTGGTACCGCACCGCGGCGCGCCCCGGGTCCACGCGGAGCTGGAGAAGGCCCTGCACGAGCCCAGCCTCTACGACGAGGTGCTGCGGCTGCTGGCCCGCCGCGGGTCGGAGATCCCGCAGTCCGTCCTGGAGCGGGACGTCTCGCGGCGCTACGAGCCCTCGCCCGAGGTCGAGCGCGCGTGGACGGCCGTCTACTCCGGTGACGCGAACAGCGAGGTCGCCCGTCTCGGCGAGGCGCTGACCGATGTCGCCGAACTGGTGTGGCGCTGGCGCAACGACCACCTCGTCGCCACGCGGCGTGCGATGGGCGCGAAGACCGGCACGGGCGGCTCCGCCGGGGTGGCCTGGCTGGAGAAGCGCGCGCGGAACAACGTCTTCCCCGAGCTGTGGACGGCGCGGTCCTATGTCTGACACCCCGCCCATCGTTTCTGTCACGTCTGCGTCCGATGCCGCGGACTTCGCCTTCAAGGCGCGCGAGCTGGACGCCGGTGACGCGCTGGCCGCCAAGCGCGCCGAGTTCCTCCTCGACGAGACCGTGTACCTCGACGGCAACTCGCTGGGCGCGCTGCCCGCCGCCGTCCCCGGCCGGGTCGAGGACGTCGTCCGCCGTCAGTGGGGCGAGCTGCGCATCCGCTCCTGGACGGAGAGCGGCTGGTGGACGGCGCCCGAGCGGATCGGCGACCGGATCGCCCCGCTGGTGGGCGCCGGGGCCGGGCAGATCGTGGTGGGCGACTCCACGAGCGTCAACGTCTTCAAGGCGCTCGTCGGCACGGTGCGCCTCGCGGACGCCGGCCGGGACGAGATCCTCGTCGACGCGACGACCTTCCCCACCGACGGCTACATCGCCGAGTCGGCGGCCCGGATGACCGGGCGTACGGTGCGTCCGGTGACTCCGGCGGAGGTGCCCGCGGCGCTGTCCGACCGTACGGCGGCCGTGCTGCTCAACCACGTCGACTACCGCACCGGGCGGCTGCACGATCTGCCCGGTCTCACCGCCGCCGCGCACGAGGCGGGCGCGCTCGCCGTCTGGGACCTCTGCCACAGCGCGGGCGCGCTGCCTGTCGGCCTCGACGCGCACGGCGTGGACCTGGCGGTCGGCTGCACCTACAAGTACCTGAACGGCGGCCCGGGTTCACCGGCGTACCTGTATGTGCGCCGTGAACTCCAGGACCGTTTCGACTCCCCGCTGCCCGGCTGGAACTCGCACGCCGAACCCTTCGGCATGCGGCCCGCCTACCGGCCCGCCGAGGGTGCCCTGCGCGGCCGGGTCGGCACGCCGGACATCCTGTCGATGCTCGCCCTGGAGGCGGCGCTCGACGTCTGGGACGGCGTCTCCGTCGACACCGTCCGCGCCAAGTCCCTCGCGCTGACGGACTTCTTCCTGGAGTGCGTGGCCGCGTACGTCCCCGAGGGCCGCGTCGAGTCGCTCACCCCGGTACGGCACGAGGAGCGCGGCAGCCAGGTGGCGCTGCGCTGCGCGGACGCCGGGGAGGTCATGGAGCGGCTGATCGCGCGCGGGGTGGTCGGGGACTTCCGCCACCCGGACGTGCTGCGGTTCGGGTTCACGCCGCTGTACGTCGGTTTCGGGGACGTGGAGCGGGCGGCGCGGACGCTGGCGGCTGTGCTGTAGGCGGTGAGGGGGGAGGGGGTGTGGTGCGGGGGAACGGTTCTGCCGGTTCGAGTCGACAAATCGGCAGAGCCGTCTCCCCTTCACCGTGCGTGACATCCGCATGTTCGCGCACGTCACGGGCCTGATACCGTCCCGGCCAACGGCCGGATTCTCACCTGGTCGGCCACCCCCTGCCCGTCCAAATCCGTTGAACCGCTGAGAGGTTGGAGCATGCCGGACGACGTCGTCGCTGCCCGGGCCGCCGCCGAGGAGGAGTCGGCCTTCTCGCACCCGCCGGTCGACCCCGACGCCACCGCCCCGTACGGCGACCACCCCGACCAGGTGATCGACTTCTACGCCCCGAAGACCGAGGCCGGTCCGGGCGGTGCCGCGCCGCTCGTCGTCGTCCTGCACGGCGGGGCGTGGCGCGCGCCGTACGACCGTCGGCACGTCAGCCCGTTCGCGGACTTCCTCGCCCGGCGCGGGTTCGCCGTGGCCAGCGTGGAGTACCGGCGCGGGCCGGCCGACGCCGCACCCGCCGTTGCCGCATCCGCCGTCGCCGGGCGCTGGCCGGACACCTTCGACGATGTCGCCGCCGCCCTCGACGCGGTTCCGGCGCTGGTGGCGAAGGTCCTGCCCCAGGCCGACGCCCGGCGCGTGGTCCTCACCGGGCATTCGGCGGGCGGCCACCTCGCCCTGTGGGCGGCGGCCCGGCATGTGCTGCCGCCCGGTGCGCCCTGGCGGGCCGACGGCCCCGTCCCCCTGCGGGGCGTGGTCGCCCTCGCCCCGATCGCGGACTTCGCGGTCGCGGAGAAGCTGGACGTCTGCGGCGGCGCGGTCCGCCAACTCCTGGGCGGCGAGCAGCACTTCGAGGAGCGGCGGCCGTACGCCGACCCCGCGCTCCTGCTGCCGACCGGCATCGCCACGACCCTGGTCCAGGGACGCACGGACCTCGTCGTACCGCAGGCGGTCGCCGAGGCGTACGCGGACGCGGCGGCGAAGGCGGGCGAGGTGGTCGGTCTGACCCTGCTGGAGGACGTCGGCCACTTCCCGCTGATCGACCCGGCGGCGGACGCGTGCGCGGTGGTGGCGGAGGAGATCGCGCAGTTGGCTTGGTGAGGGTGGGGGCGGGGGTCGGGGTGAGGGTCGGGGTGGGGGCGAGGGTGTCCCGGTGGCGTCGGTGTCCGAGGGGCCCCCGTCGTACCCGTAGTACCTGAGAGCTACGGCGGAGAACGGCTCCCCGGTGGGACGCGGGTGACGGCTGATGATCCGTAACTTCCCAGTCAGGCAGGCCCGATGAGCGGGCCGACCGGCGGGGGAGGGGCGGGATGGCAGCGGTCGAAGGACGTGCCGAGGGAGGAACGGCTCGCGGGCGGGGCGGGTTCCGAGGAGCGGATCACGGACGTGCCGGGTTCCGAGGAACGGCTCGCGGACGGGGCGGGTTCCGCTGGAGCCGTTGGGTACGGCTGCTGCTCGCCGGGCTCGTCACCGCCGCCGTGGTCGTCCCGCTCACCGCAGCGGTCCGCCCCCGCATCCCCGCCCCGGCACCCGCCAGCCTCGGCCCCCTGACGGCGGGCACGCTGGAGGAGGCGTACACCGCCAACCGGGCCAACGCCGCACTGGCCGCGCGGATGGCCGAGGCGCACGGCGACCGGCATCGCGCCGCGTCCGACCGGACCCTGGCCTCCCCCTCCCGCAAGCTGCTCGCCTTCGACGGCAGAGGCGCGGGCCGCGCCGTGGAGGTGTTCGGCGACCTCGCGCACGCGGACCGCACGGCCGTCCTCGTCCCCGGCTCGGACACCTCGCTGGACACCTACGAGCGCTTCCACCGGGCCGCCGCAGCCATGCACAGACAGCTCGCCCGGGAGGCTCCGCCCGGCACCCGGACCGCCGTGGTGGCCTGGCTCGGCTACACCACACCGGGCACGGTCAGCACCACGGCGATCACCCCGGACCGCGCCGCCGAAGCCGCCCCGGCACTACGGGCGTTCGTGCGTGAACTGCGGTCCGTCAGCGGGCCGAAGGCCCAGGTCACCCTCCTGTGCCACTCGTACGGCACGGTCGTGTGCGGCCGTGCCGCGCCCCGGCTCGAGGTGTCCGACATCGTCCTGCTGGGCAGCCCGGGCACGGGCGTGGACTCGGCGGCGGACCTGCGCACCGACGCGCGGATCTGGGCCGCGATCGGAGGCGGCGACTGGGTGGAGAACGTCCCGCACGTCAGCGCCGGCCTGTTCGGCACGACCGTCGGCTTCGGCACCGACCCGGTGTCCCCGTCCTTCGGTGCCCGGGTCTTCGCCGCCGGACCCGGCGGGCACAGCGACTACTTCGCTCCGGGCTCGGTCTGTCTGGCCAACCTCGCCCGGATCGTCCTCGGCGAGACCGCGGAGGTGACCGGTGCGTGAGCCGACGACGATCAGGCGGGCGGCCGTCCGGATCGACGCCGCCACCCCGCCCGGGCGGGACCGTGCGGTGGACGCCCTGCGGGCCCTGGCGATCGGCGGGGTCGTCCTGGGCCACTGGCTGGTGACGGCGCTCGTCGCGGACGGCGGCGCGCTGCGTGCCGCGAGCCCGCTCGGGCACATGCCCTGGCTGGCCCCGGTGTCATGGGTGTTCCAGACGCTGGCGGTGTTCTTCATGGTGGGCGGCCATGTGGCGACCCGCGGTCTTGCCTCGGCCCACACCCGCGCGGGCGTTCACGGCCGGATCCACGCCGGTGTCCACCGCACCTGGCTGGCGGCCCGGTTGAAGCGTCTGTTCAGGCCGGTCCTCGCGGTCCTCGCGGTGTGGTCGGTCGCCGCGGCCGGGCTGCTGCTCGGCGGCGCGTCGTTCGTCACCGTGCACACCGTCGTCAAACTGGCGCTGTCCCCGATGTGGTTCCTGCTGGTGTTCGCGGTGCTGACGGCGGCGACGCCGTTGCTGGCCCGGCTCAGTCCGCTGTGGCCGCTGGCCGTCGTCCTCCATGTCGACCTGGTGCGGTTCGGTCTGGGCGGTCCCGCCTGGCTCGGCTGGGTGAACGTCCTCGCGGGCTGGCTGGTGCCGTACACCCTGGGCGCCGCCTGGGCCCGGGGTGAGCTGGAGCGGCCGCGCGCGGCCTGGACCCTGCTGCTCGGCGGTGCGGTGACGACGGCGGTCCTGGTCGGTTTCGCCGGCTATCCGGCGTCGATGGTCGGCGTGCCCGGCGCGGCCGTCTCCAACCTCGACCCGCCGACGCTGGCCGCCGTCACCTTCGGTCTCGCCCAGTGCGGACTGGCGCTGCTGCTGCGCGACCGGCTGCGCCGCGTGATGCGCCGTCCCCTGGCCTGGGCGGCCGTGGCGCTGGTGAACCTCTCCGCGATGACGGTGTTCCTCTGGCACCAGACGGCTCTGATGGCCACCACCGCCCTGGGCCTCCTCGTCGGCAGACTGCCCGGCCTGCACACGGTCCCCGACGGACCGGCCTGGGCCGCGCTCCGGCTGCTGTGGCTGCCGGTGTTCGCGCTGGTGCTAGGGGTTTGCCGGGCGGCGTTCCACGGCTTCGAGAGCGGCGGAGGGCGGCGCACCCGGCGTGATCGGCACGGCCGGAGCGGCGCGGACCGTCGTGACCGGTCGCGGGTCGTACTGACCGGCGGGCGGCGGGAATTGGTGGACGCGCGGAGGGCACGGCGTGACTAGGGTGAGGCGGACGAACGGGGTGGAGAGAGTGCTGACCAGGGTGCAGAGCTGGATGATCCGGGCCCTGCGGATCCTGCGTGACGACCTGTGGACGGCCAAGGCCGACCCCCTCCCGCCGTCCGTCTGGCTGAGGTGGCTGCCGCACGGCCTGGTCTGTCTGGTCGCGCTCGGTACGACGATCGCCAACCTCGACCAGTTGGCGGACCGCTACCGGCTCGGGCCGCAGTTCGGCACGTTGTGCGCGCTCGCGCAGGGCGGTGCGGTGGTGCTGGCGCTGTGGCGTCCGGTGCCTGCCTGGTGGCTGTCGCTCACGGTGTGGGCGCTGACCGCCCTGGGGGCCCGCGGGGAGCTGCTCGCCGATCTCCCCTCCCTCGGCGGCGGGCTCCTGGACCCGCCGCGGCCGGCCGGGCATCCGGAGCTGCCGGGCTGGCCGTGGGGCCCGCCCGGCATGGTCGCGCACTGCGTGGTGCTGCTGCTGCTCGCCCTGCGGGTGCGCACCAGGGTGGCGGTGGAGGCACTGGTGCTGACCGCGCTGCTCACGTACCTGATCCAGGGGGGAATCGGCGGCGCGAACCACACGCCGACCGGTGTGCTGGCGGTGGCGCTGTTCGCGGTCGTGGTCCTCATAGGCGCCGCCCTGCGCGGCCGTCGGGAGGCCCGTCACGAACTGGTGGAACAGGCCGGCATCACCGCCGAGGAGCGGGCCCGGCGGACCCTGCTGGAGGAACGCAACCGCATCGCACGGGAGTTGCACGACGTGGTCGCGCACCACATGTCGGTGATCTCCATCCAGGCCCAGGTCGCCCCCCACCTCGTGGAGAACCCGTCGGAGGAGCTGAAGGAAAACCTCGCCGGCATCCGGCAGAACGCCCTGGAGGCCCTCGCCGAACTGCGCCGGGTGCTCGGCGTGCTGCGGTCCGAGAACCCCGAGGACCCCTACGGTCTCGGCGCGGCCGGCACCGGTGCCGCGCCGGACACCCCGCAGCCCACCCTCGACCGGCTCGACGCCCTGCTCGACAACACCCGGGCCGCCGGGCTCGACGTCACCTCCGTCGTCGCGGGCGAGGCGGCGGCGTACCCGCCGGGCGTGCAGCTCTCGGCGTACCGGATCGTGCAGGAGGCGCTGAGCAACGCGCTGCGGCACGCGCCGGGTTCGGCGGTGCGTGTCACGGTCAGCCACATGGCCGACGGGCTGTATCTGGAGATACTCAACTCCCGCCCCGAGGCCCCGGTGCGGCCCTCCCCGGGCGCCGGGCACGGTCTGCTCGGCATGCGGGAGCGGGCCGTGATGCTAGGCGGGCATGTGATGGCCCATCCGACGCTGCACGGCGGGTTCATCGTCTCGGCGTTCCTCCCGAAGGACGGCGTCAAGCCGCCGGTCCGGGACCTGGACCCACCGCCCGGCCTGGAGCTGATCTTCCCGGACGACGACCCGCCCCCGACAGCAGACGGCGACCCGCCCTCGACAGCAGACGGCGACTCGTCCCCGACCGCAGACGTGAAACCCCCGGCAGGAGAAGCAGGAGACCAGCGACGATGACCAGCGGTGCCACCATCCGTGTACTGATCGCCGACGACCAGCAGATGGTCCGGCAGGGCTTCACCGTGCTGCTCGACGCCCATCCGGGCATCGAGGTGATCGGGCAGGCGGTGGACGGGGTGGACGCGGTCGCCCGGGCCGCCGAACTCTCCCCGGACGTCGTCCTGATGGACATCCGGATGCCCGAGATGGGCGGCATCGAGGCGACCCGGATCATCACCGCCGCCCACCCCGGCACGAGAGTGCTGGTGCTCACCACCTTCGACCTCGACGAGTACGTGTACGAGGCGCTGCGCGCCGGGGCGTCCGGGTTTCTGCTCAAGGACGCCTCCGCGGACCAGCTCGCCGAGGCGGTCCGGGTGGTGGCGGCCGGCGACGCGCTGCTCGCGCCCGGCGTCACCCGCAAGCTGATCGCGGAGTTCTCCCGGCTGAACGGCACCCCGAGGGCGCCCCTGAAGGAGCGCGTCGGGGATCTCACTGAACGCGAGACGGAGGTGCTCACCCTGATCGCGCAGGGCCTGTCCAACGCGGAGATCGCCCGGCACCTCTTCGTCGCCGAGCAGACCGTCAAGACGCACGTGGGCCGGATCCTGGTGAAGCTGGGCCTGCGGGACCGTACGCAGGCGGCGATGTTCGCGTACGAATCGGGGCTGGTGAGACCCTCGGGACACTGAGCGGGCCGCATGCCGCGGCGCTCTTGAGGGGCCTCCCGTCAGCCCCGTAGTACTTGAGGCGGACGCCCTGGAACCCCTCTTGCTGGTGACGACCGCGGTACCCTCCTCCGCCTACCGTTTTCACCGTGACCGAGACGACGCAGACGCACATGACGCCACAGGACGACCCGCACGGCGCCTATCAGCCGAGGAGCCCGGAGATCCGGGCGGCCATGGACGCCCTGCGCGGCATGCGGCAGGACCTCTTCCTCGACGCCTTCGCCTACCGCCCGCTGCCCCGCAGGGAGCCCAAGGGCCCGGTCAGCGGCCGGCTCAAGGGCCGCAAGCGGGAGTACGCCACCTGGTCGCGGCACGCTCTGGTGGTGGCGGGCGCGCTGCTGACGATGATGGTCGCCTGGGGGGCCGGTGGGGGCACCGGTTTCTCCACGGTGATCGGTCTGCTCGCGGTGGCGCCGGTGCTGCTGACGCTGGTGCGGCCGGTCGGCGCGTTCTGGCTGTCGCTGGTCTCGACCGTGGTCGTCGGCGCCGTCGGCAGCTCGTCCGGCGACTACCCCTGGCCGCCGCCGAGCTTCGTCTCGCACCTGCTGGTGCTCACGGTCGTCGCGATACGCACCCGGCCGCGCACGGCGGCCTGGATGTGGGTGCTGACCGCGTTCTACGGTTTCGTCGCCGAGACGGCGTTCCAGAGCTACTACGGGTCGAACGCCGCGCCGATGCTGGTGCTCTCCGCGATCCTCCTGCTGGCGGTCACCGTGTGGCACATCCGCCGGCAGGCCGAGGAGGACGTGTCGGCCCAGCAGACGGTGACCGCGGTGGAGCGTTCCCGGCGCACGCTGCTGGAGGAGCGCACCACCATCGCCCGTGAGCTGCACGACGTGGTCGCGCACCACATGTCGGTGGTCGCCATCCAGGCCGAGGCCGCCCCCTACCGGGTGGAGAACCCGCCGGAGGAGCTGGAGCGGGCGTTCGCCATCATCCGGGAGAACGCGGTGGCGGCCCTCACCGAACTGCGCCGGGTCCTGGGCGTGGTCCGCGCCGAGGACTACGAGGCGCCGGACACCCCGCAGCCCACCCTGGCCGACCTGGAGGGCCTGCTGTCCAACGTCCGGGAGACGGGCCTGGCCGTGGAGAAGACGGTCACCGGGGCGGTCCGCGAGCTTCCCCAGGGTGTGGAGCTGTCGGCGTACCGGATCGTGCAGGAGGCGCTGAGCAACAGCCTGCGGCACGCGCCCGGCGCGGGCGCCCGGGTCGAGATCGGCTATGTGCTCGGCGGGCTGGGGCTGCGGATAGTCAACGACCCGCCGCCCAACCCGTCCCTGGTCAAGCCGTCGCCCGGCGCGGGGCACGGCATCACGGGGATGCGCGAGCGGGTCACCATGCTGAACGGCGAGATGACGGCGGAGCCGACCCCGGCGGGCGGTTACGAGGTGACGGTGTTCCTGCCGGTGCCTCCCGTGAGCGAGGGTGCGGCATGACGATCCGGGTACTGATCGCGGACGACCAGATGATGGTGCGCGAGGGCTTCTCCGTCCTGCTGAACGCGATGCCGGACATCGAGGTCGTCGGCGAGGCGGTCAACGGCCGTGAGGCGGTCGAGCGGGTCCGGGAACTCTCCCCGGACGTGGTCCTGATGGACATCCGGATGCCGGAGCTGAACGGCATCGAGGCGACCCGGGAGATCGTGGCGGCGGACGGCGCGGCGAAGGTCCTGGTGCTGACCACCTTCGACCTGGACGAGTACGTCTACCAGGCGCTGCGGGCGGGAGCCTCGGGTTTCCTGCTCAAGGACGCCTCGGCCCGGCAACTGGCGGACGGGGTGCGGGTGGTGGCGTCCGGCGAGGCGCTCCTCGCGCCCTCCGTCACCCGGCGTCTGATCACCGAGTTCTCCAAGCTCGCGGACGTCCCCCGGCTCGCCCCCGCCCAGGCGTCCTACGGCGACCTCACCGAGCGCGAGACGGAGGTGCTGGTCCTGATCGCCCACGGTCTGTCCAACGTCGAGATCGCGGGCCGGCTGGTGGTCGCGGAGTCCACCATCAAGACCCACGTCAGCCGGATCCTGGTGAAGCTGGGCCTGCGCGACCGCACCCAGGCAGCCGTCTTCGCCTACGAGGCCCGCCTGGTGACACCGGGCTAGGCCGGGTACCGGGCCAGTGCCGCCGCCCGGGACTCAGTGTGGCAGCGGGCGGTGCGGTGGGTGGGACCACCCTGGTCAGCGGGCCCCTGAGCGGCTAGCGTCCGTGCATGGCAGCAGTCGACGAGCTTCGTTTCGATCCCTGGGACCCGGCGTTCGTGGCCGACCCGTATCCGGCCTACGCCGAGCTGCGGGAGCGCGGGCGGGTGATCCGGTACGGGCCGACGGACCAGTGGCTGGTGCCGCACCACGCGGACGTGTCGGCGCTGCTGCGGGACCGGCGGCTGGGCCGGACCTACCAGCACCGGTTCACGCACGAGGACTTCGGGCGGACCGCGCCGCCGGCCGAGCACGAGCCGTTCCACACGCTGAACGACCACGGGATGCTCGACCTGGAGCCCCCGGACCACACCCGGATCCGGCGGCTGGTGTCGAAGGCGTTCACGCCCCGCACGGTCGAGCGGCTCAAGCCGTATGTGGCCGGGCTCGCCGGGGAACTGGTCGACCGGCTGGTGGAGGCGGGCGGCGGGGATCTGCTCGCCGATGTCGCCGAGCCGCTGCCGGTCGCGGTGATCGCCGAGATGCTGGGCATCCCGGAGTCGGACCGGGCACCCCTGCGGCCCTGGTCGGCGGACATCTGCGGGATGTACGAGCTGAACCCCTCCGAGGAGACGGCGGCGCGGGCGGTGCGGGCGTCGGTCGAGTTCTCGGACTATCTGCGCGAGCTGATCGCGGCCCGCCGCAAGGAGCCGGGCGACGACCTGATGTCGGGCCTGATCGAGGCGCACGACGAGGGCGACCGGCTCACCGAGCAGGAGCTGATCTCCACGGCCGTGCTGCTGCTGAACGCGGGGCACGAGGCGACGGTCAACGCCACCGTCAACGGCTGGTGGGCGCTCTTCCGCAACCCGGACCAGCTCGCGGCCCTGCGCGCCGACCACACCCTGGTCCCCTCCGCCGTGGAGGAGCTGATGCGCTACGACACCCCGCTCCAGCTCTTCGAGCGCTGGGTGCTGGACGACATCGAGATCGACGGCACGACGATCCCGAGGGGCGCGGAGATCGCCATGCTCTTCGGGTCGGCCAACCACGACCCGGCCGTCTTCGACCGCCCCGAGCGGCTGGACCTCACCCGCGCCGACAACCCGCACATCTCGTTCAGCGCCGGTATCCACTACTGCATCGGCGCCCCGCTGGCCCGGATCGAGCTGGCCGCCTCGATGACGGCCCTCCTGGAGCGCGCCCCCGGCCTGGCCCTCGCCTCCGAACCCCGCCGCAAGCCGAACTTCGTGATCCGGGGACTGGAGGGCCTCGACGTCACCGTGTGAGCCGGAGGCCAACAGCCGTCAGCCAACAGCCGTCAGTCGGAAGAGCCTCAGGTCGTCACGTCCCGGCGCCGCAGGCCCACCAGCCCGCCCGCCACCAGCAGCACCGCGAGCCCCGTCAGGACCAGCACCGGCCGCCACTCCATCTCCCCGCCCGGCAGCTTGGGCAGATGGCCGAAGGGTGACAGGTCCAGCACCGCGCGCGGGGCGTCCAGGGCCGGGCCGACCCAGCCGATCAGCAGGACCGCGCCCGCCACGCCCCACGCGGCGGGCGCGAGCCGTGGGGCGGTCCCGTACAGCAGGACCGTGAGTCCGCCGATCACCCACACCGCGGGGAGCTGCACCAGACAGGCGCCCAGGACCGGGCCCGCCCGGTCGCCGAGGTCCCCGACCAGGCCGAGGCCGGTCAGGAAGCCGAGGCCGGCGAGCAGCATGATCAGGGCCGCGCCGCCGAAGGCGATCACCAGATGGCCGGCGGCCCAGCGCAGCCGTCCGACCGCGTTCGCGAGCACGGGTTCGGCGCGTCCGGAGGTCTCCTCGCCGTGCAGCCGCAGCACCGATCCCACGATGTAGAGCGAGGCGATGAGGCCGAGCATGCCGATCATCGAGGCGAGGAAGGTGTCCGTGAGCCCCGCCGTGCCGCCCATCCGCTCGAAGATCTCGCGGGCCTTGTCGTTGTCGCGGACCAGGTCGGCGGCGCCGTCCGTGAGTCCGCCGTAGACCACGCCGGCCAGCAGGAAGCCGACGCTCCAGCCGGTCACCGCGCCCCGCTGGAGCCGCCGGGCGAGGGCGCCCGCCGAGCCCAGGCGGCCGGACGCCGGTCCCGGCCGGGTCGGCAGGAAGCTCATGCCGACGTCCCGGCGCCCGGCCAGCACATAGGCGACGGTGGTCTGGAGCGCGATGGCGGCGGCGAACAGGCCCAGCACCCACCAGCGTTCGCCGGCGTAGGGCCGCAGGTTCTCCAGCCAGCCGAGCGGGGACAGCCAGGTCAGCGGCGAGGAGCCGTCCGCGCGCGCCGAGTCGCCCGCCGCGCGCAGCACGAACGCCGCGCCGAGCACCGCCGCCGTGAGCCCCCGGGCGAGCCGCGCGCTCTCGGTGAGCTGCGCGACGATCGCGGCGGTCGTCGCGAACAGCACCCCCACCCCGGCGAGCCCCAGCCCGAACGCCGCCGCCCCCGCCGCACCCCGGTCGGCCAGACCGGCGGTCACCAGCAGCGCGAGCACGCCGTTCGCGACCCCGGCCGCGAGCAGTGCCGCCGTCAGCGAGGCCCGGCGGCCGACCACACCGGAGGCGATCAGCTCCGCCCGGCCGCTCTCCTCCTCGTCCCGGGTGTGCCGTACGACGACCAGCAGGCCGGTCACGGCGGCCAGCGCGCCCGCGTACACGCCGACCCGCCAGGCGGTGAGCGCGCCGACGGAGTCGCCGAAGACCGGTCCGATCAGGGCGCGCAGGGAGGCGTTGGTGTCCATCTGGCGCAGCAGGTCCGCGCGGTCGGCGGGGCTGTCGTAGAGGCTCTCCAGGGTGCCCGGCATGGAGAGGACCATCAGGGCGTTGACGGCCACCCAGACCGGGATCATCAGCCGGTCGCGGCGGAGCGCGAAGCGCAGCAGGGTGCCGGTGCCGGTGAGGGCGGTCATCGGGCCGTCACCTCGTCGTCCCGGTAGTGGCGGAGGAAGAGTTCCTCCAGCGTCGGCGGGGTCGAGGTCAGCGACTGTACGCCGGAGGCGGTCAACGACCGCAGCACGGCGTCCAGTTGATCGGTGTCGACCTGCAACCGCACCCGCTTGCCCTGGATGTCGAGGTCGTGCACCCCGGGCAGCCCGGTCAACCCGTTTGGCTCGGTGGCGAGTTCGGCGGTCACGCTGGTCCGGGTGAGATGGCGCAGGTCGGCCAGGGAGCCCGTCTCGACGGTGCGGCCCTTGCGGATGATGCTGACCCGGTCGCACAACTCCTCGACCTCGCTGAGGATGTGGGAGGAGAGCAGCACCGTGCGCCCCTTCGCCCGCTCCTCCTCGACGCACGTCCGGAAGACCTCCTCCATCAACGGGTCGAGGCCCGAGGTCGGTTCGTCCAGGACGATCAGGTCGACGTCCGAGGCGAACGCGGCGACCAGCGCGACCTTCTGCCGGTTGCCTTTGGAGTAGGCGCGGCCCTTCTTCGTCGGGTCCAGCTCGAAGCGGGCGGTCAGCTCGGCGCGGCGGGCGGGGTCCAGGCCCCCGCGCAGCCTGCCGTACAGGTCGATGACCTCACCGCCGGAGAGGTTGCGCCACAGGGTGACGTCGCCGGGGACGTAGGCGATACGGCGGTGCAGGTCGACCGCGTCGGCCCAGGGGTCGCGGCCGAGGACCCGGGCGGTGCCGGCGTCGGCCCGCAGCAGGCCGAGCAGCACCCGGATGGCGGTCGACTTGCCGGCGCCGTTCGGGCCCAGGAAGCCGTGCACCTCACCGGAGGCGACCTCCAGGTCGAGGCCGTCGAGGGCGTGGGTGCGGCCGAAGGACTTGTGCAGTCCGGAGACGGTGATGGCCTTCGTCATGCTCCGAACGTACGCTTCTTTCAGAAATTTGTGAAGTTAAGGAAGTGCGTGAACCGAAGTTAGGATGAGGCGTATGAGCGAGAGCGGGCGGGACGCGGAGGCGGTGTCGAGGTTCGTCGAGGGCTTCGCGGCCCAGCTCGTCGAGGCCGGGATGCAGCGGATGCCCGCCCGGGTGTTCGCCGCGCTGCTCTCCTCCGACGAGGGCGTGCTCAGCTCCGCCGAACTCGGCGAACAGCTACGGATCAGCCCCGCGGCGGTCTCGGGCGCGGTGCGCTACCTCGCCCAGACCCACATGGTCTCCCGCGAGCGGGAACCCGGCTCGCGCCGTGAGCGCTACCGGGTGCGCGGCGACCAGTGGTACGAGGCCCTGACCAACCGTGAGGCGGTCATCAAGCGCTGGGAGGCCGCCCTGCGCGACGGCGTGGCGAGCCTCGGCGCGGATACGCCCGCGGGCCGCCGGATGGCCGAGACCCTCGCCTTCTTCGAGTTCGTCGAGGGCGAGGTCGCGGCCATGATGGAACGCTGGCGCACCCATCGCGAGCAGCTCTTCGGCGAGAGCCGGGGCACGCCCTGAGCGCGAGGTCTCACCGCTCCGGCAGCATCAGCCCCAGCGCCCCCTCCCGCACCGTCCACGTCCGTCGCCGTACCGGACCCGCCACCGACGCGTCCGCGCGGTAGCGGAAGTCCGCCCCGGAGACGGTCACGGTCCGCCCCCGGGCCTCGATCGGCGCCGCGTCCGCGCCCAGCGACAGCGGCCGGACGACCACCTCCGCCGTACCGGAGGCGCCCGGTGTCACCGAGACGGCCTCCACCGGCTGGTCCAGGTCGACCAGCGTCTCCCCGTCCACCTCGACCCGCAGCCGGGCGGGGCCGGGCGACGGCGGGGCCGCGGCGAGCCGCGACGGCCGGGCGGTCCGGGAGTGCGCGAGGGTGCGGACCAGGGAGTGCAGCCAGGGCCGCCCGTGCGGCCCGCCGCCGGAGGACGGAGCGCCGGAGGAACCGGCGCCGGACGGATCCGCCGCCGAGGACTCCGCCGGCAGCGGCGGGATCCGCAGCGCGCCGAGGACCACCCCGTCGCTGTCGTCCACCAGCACGTCGAGACGCCGCTCGGTGCCGTCCAGGACGGCCCGGGCCGCCGCCACCGCGCCCGTGGGCACCCCCAGCGCGTGCGCGACGCCCAGCACCGGGCCCACCGGCACCACCGACAGCACGCATCCGGCCAGTTCCCGGCGCCGGTGCAGCAGGGCCACCGTCCGCACCAGCGCACGGTCGTCACCGATCAGTACCGGCCGCCGGGACCCTCGCCGCTGGAGCATCCGGGCGAACTCCTCGGGGCTCTCCGGCAGACAGACCTTCGTACTCGCCGCACCCGCGCCGAGCACGTCTTTCGCGATCCGTACGGACTCCCCGTCCGTGCTCCGAGCGACCGGATCGATGATCACCAGTAGCTGGTCCGGCGTCGCGAAAGTCGCCACCTCGGTCCTGCCTCGCTTCCTCGGGTAGCATCTTTGTGCAAGAGCCCCTTGCGCTATTGCGCCAGGGGCTTCGTCTATTCCGGGGCATCCGGGTCCGACGGTGTGCGACCGGCGACGGTCGCGGTGCGGCCAACGACGGTCGCCGAGCTGCGGCCAACGACGGTCGCGGTGCACGCGGTGGTGTGAAAAGCCGCCGCGTACGCCCCTGACCTTGGACATGCCCCACCCGGAAGGGGTGTACGCGCGTGCCCGCACTTGTGCTGCTCGGTGCTCAGTGGGGTGACGAAGGCAAGGGAAAGGCCACCGATCTGCTCGGTGGCTCGGTGGACTACGTAGTGCGCTACCAGGGCGGCAACAACGCCGGCCACACGGTCGTCGTCGGTGACCAGAAGTACGCACTCCACCTCCTCCCTTCCGGGATCCTCTCCCCCGGCTGTACGCCGGTCATCGGAAACGGCGTCGTCGTCGACCCGTCGGTCCTGCTCTCCGAGCTGAGCGGTCTGAACGAGCGCGGAGTCGACACGTCGAAGCTGCTCATCAGCGGCAACGCGCACATCATCACGCCCTACAACGTCACTGTCGACAAGGTGACGGAACGCTTCCTCGGAAAGCGCAAGATCGGCACCACCGGCCGCGGCATCGGCCCGACCTACGCCGACAAGATCAACCGGGTCGGCATCCGGGTCCAGGACCTCTACGACGAGTCGATCCTGACCCAGAAGGTCGAGGCGGCGCTCGACGGCAAGAACCAGCTCCTGACCAAGCTGTACAACCGGCGCGCGATCGCCGTCGACCAGGTCGTCGAGGAACTGCTCGGTTACGCGGAGAAGCTCGCTCCGTACGTCACCGACACGGTCCTGGTCCTCAACCAGGCGCTGGACGACGACAAGGTCGTCCTCTTCGAGGGCGGTCAGGGCACGCTCCTCGACATCGACCACGGCACGTACCCCTTCGTCACCTCCTCGAACCCGACCGCGGGCGGCGCCTGCACGGGCGCGGGCGTGGGCCCGACGAAGATCAGCCGGGTCATCGGCATCCTGAAGGCTTACACGACCCGCGTCGGCTCGGGCCCGTTCCCGACCGAGCTGTTCGACGAGGACGGCGAGGCGCTGCGCCGCATCGGCGGCGAGCGGGGCGTCACCACCGGCCGGGACCGCCGCTGCGGCTGGTTCGACGCGGTCATCGCCCGCTACGCGACCCGGGTGAACGGCCTGACGGACTTCTTCCTCACCAAGCTCGACGTCCTCACCGGCTGGGAGCAGATCCCGGTCTGCGTGGCGTACGAGATCGACGGCAAGCGCGTCGAGGAACTCCCGTACTCGCAGTCCGACTTCCACCATGCGAAGCCGGTCTACGAGACCCTGCCGGGCTGGTCCGAGGACATCACGAAGGCCAAGTCGTTCTCCGACCTGCCGAAGAACGCGCAGAACTACGTCAAGGCGCTGGAGGAGATGTCCGGCGCCCCGATCTCCGCGATCGGCGTGGGCCCGGGCCGGGACGAGACGATCGAGATCAACTCGTTCCTGTAGGCCAGGTGACGGGCGTTCCGGCGAAGGACAATCGAGAGATGAGCGTCCACCGGAACGCCCGCTGCCGCGGCCCCTACGGCGGTGAGGGCGACCAGGCCGGCGGGACCGGCTGTGACGACCCCGCCGTCTTCGAGGTCGCCCGGTACCGGCTGCCCGCGCTGCGGGTCTGCGCGGTGCATCTGGGGCCCTGTCTGCTGCTGGCGAGCGGGGTGCTGTGGCCGCCGGAGATCACGCTGATCGGCCGGCCCTGACCCGCCCGTGCAACTGTTCGACCCCTGGTGATCGTCTGTCCCCCCGACGGAAGGGGGCGGCGATGATCGGGACCCGGCTCAAGGGGCTGGCGCTGCTCGCGCTGTCCGTGCTCGCCGCGCTGGGCTGCCGGGCGGCCTTCACCACCTGGCTGGTCTCGGACCGCGTCACCTACCGGGCCTACGAGACGGCCCCGCCCTGCCCCGGCAGCGCGCCCGTGCGGGCCTACGAGGACTGTCTGCGGACGGTGACGTTCACCGTCGACGCCACGAAGGTCGACCGGGGGAAGAGGGGCGGACTCCGCGCGACCCTGTCCGGCACCCCCTACTGGGACGGTGGCGTGGTCTTCGGCGATCCCGGCCCGGTGCTGGAGGAGCTGCGGCCCGGGGACCGGATCACCGGCACGGTCTGGCGCGGCGAGGTCGTGTCGATCGCCGAGAGCGACGCCCGCGGCGTCCGCCAGCGCACCTCCGACGCCCCGCGCGACGAACCCCAGATGCCGGCCGCACTCGGTACCGGCCTCGGCCTGCTGGCCGCCCTGGCGCTGGTGTTCGGCGGCGCGCGGCTGCTGGGACCGGGCCCGAACCCGTGGTTCGCCTGGCGGCCGTACGGCAGGCGGCTGCTGATCCTGACGGTGAGCGTGTCCGTCGCCCTGGGGCTCCTCGGCGTGTGGACCGGCCTGGCCTGGTGGCTGGTCCCGGCCGTCGAGGCGGTGGTGGTCTCTCTGGGGGCCGTGCTGATCTACGGCTGGGACCGGCCGGAGGGTGATGTCCGGCAAACCGGAATAACCTGAAACTGCCGCAATCTCCCGGAGAAGGTGAGCGCGATGCGCGTACTGCTCAAGGCGAGCATGGACACGGAGAAGGCGAACGAGGCGATCCGCAACGGCACGCTGGGCAAGCTGATGCAGGAGACGATGGAGCAGATCAAGCCCGAGGCCGCCTATTTCACCACCGACCACGGCCGGCGCACCGCCTTCATCGTCTTCGACCTGGAGGACCCCTCCAAGCTGCCGGTGATCAGCGAGCCGTTCTTCCTCAACCTCAACGGCGAGCTGACCTACAGCCCGGTGATGGACATGGCGGACGTGCAGAAGGGCCTCTCGGAGCTGGGGCGTTGAGCCGCACGGCCGGCCTCTAGCTGAACACGATCATCGATCCCTGGGCCAGGCTCCGGGTCGCCGCCGCGTGCAGTCCGAGCCAGACGTGCCGCTCGCGCGCGAAGGGGCTCGGGTCGTAGGGCGCCGGGACGGCGGGCTCCTCCAACTCCGTGGGCGCGGACGGCGCCTGCGGTGCGGAGGGCGGGTTCGCCGGATCGATCCCGATGGCCGGCGCGACGAACTCCAGTTCCCGCAGCAGGGCCTGCGCGGAGCCCAACGGGCCGCCCCCGGCGAGCAGTTCGTCGTTGGCCAGCGGCTGCGGGAAGTCCACCGGGACGTACGCGCCCGCGTGGTCGTAGTGCCAGACCAGATGCGACTGCTGGGCCGTCGACTCGAACATCTCCAGGAGCTGTTCGTAGTCGCCGCCCAGCTCGTCCACGGGGGTCACCGGCAGTCCGCAGACCTGGAGCAGATAGACGCGGCGCAGGAAGTGCAGGGCGTCGTAGTCGAAGCCGGCCACCGGGGCGACCTCGCCGGACAGGCCCGGCATGTACTGGAACACCGGCACCGGGGGGAGCCCCGAGGCGGCCAGCACGTCGTTGTACTGCGCGAGTTCGTCGGCGAAGGGGTTGTCGGGGGTGTGGCACAACACGTCGACGAGCGGTACCAGCCACAGGTCACAGGCCAAAGAGAGCTCCTCACTCAGCGGGTCGGCGGCAGCGGGCCGGTGTCACCCGGTGTACCCCATGGTGCGTCGGACAGTCATCGGACAGTCAGGGAAGAGTAGTCGGTACAGCCCCTCTCAGCTCCTCCCGTGCAGGTCCCATACCCACACTCCGCCCACCCGCCCCCCGCGGCGGCCCACGAGCTTGTCGACCGTCTCGCGCAGCGCGTCCGCGTGCGGCTGCGGCCCGAGCACCAGCGCCCCCGCCCGCCAGTACGCCAGGTCCGCCCGCGCCGCGGCCCGCGCGCCGTCGTCGACGACCGGGACGACACCGGTCTGCCGGACGTCGTGCAGCAGACCGGCCGTGAACCGCATCGGGACGCCGTAGACACCGCTGCGGTCGCCGTCGCCGTAGGGGCCGTTGAAGTAGCCGCCGGGCATCCGGAAGCCCAGGCCGGTGGCGGTCTGCCAGTGCAGGGCCTCGGCGTCGGCGGGTTCGGCGAGCGGCACCGGGACCAGGGTCTCGCCGTCGCGGACGTACGACCGCCAGGTCCCGTCGGTGAAGAAGGCGGGCACCTCGGCGCGCGGCTCGGACCGCAGCGGGGCGGGGACGAGCGGGAGCAGCGCGAGGCAGACGACGGCCAGTCCGGCGTACCGGGTGCCGGGGCGGCGGGCGTGGGTGAGGCGGTCGACGGCCAGGGCGAGCAGCATGCCGAGCGGCGGGGCGCAGACCAGCGCGACCCGGCTCTCGATGACCGACTCGAACAGCGGCCGCCCGGCCAGGAGCGCCCACGGTCCGGGGACCGTGACCTGGGTGAACGGGACGTGCACGG
This sequence comes from Streptomyces antibioticus, assembly GCF_002019855.1. Taxonomy (NCBI): domain Bacteria; kingdom Bacillati; phylum Actinomycetota; class Actinomycetes; order Kitasatosporales; family Streptomycetaceae; genus Streptomyces; species Streptomyces antibioticus. The sequence continues at coordinate 4,672,976 of NZ_CM007717.1, forward strand.
CGGAGCCCAGGGAGAGCACGGCGGCGGCGAGCGCGGTGAGGGCCAGCGCGACGACGACGGGCCGCCGCCGCAGCCGTACGGTGATCGCGAGGGCGAGCAGGACCAGGGGCCAGCCGTAGAAGGCGTTCTGTTCGGTCGGGTTGAGGGACAGGGCGTCGGCGCGGGCCGCGTCGCCCGCGAGCAGGGAGCGCTCGGCGAACGTGAGCAGCGCGCGCACGGTGTTGGCGGTGCCCGGCCCGTGCTCGATCCCGGTGTAGCTCTGCGGTCCCGAGAACTGCCAGGCCAGCGGGTAGACGACGAGCGGCAGACAGACGGCGGCGGCCACCGCCAGACCGCGCAGCAGCGGCCGTACGGCGGTGCGCGCCACGTCCGGGCGTACGGCGGCGTGGGCGAGGGCGAACAGCAGCATGCCCAGCGCGGCGAGCAGCAGGGCCTCCTCGCCCAGGAAGAGCTGGTAGGCCGCCATCAGGCCGAGGACGACCGCGTCCCGGGTCCGCGCTGTGCCGGCGCTGGTGAGGCGCAGGGCGCGTTCGACGATCGGCGGGATCATGAACAGGACGACGAAGTTGGGGTGCGCGTTGGCGTGACTGACCAACGGGGGCGCGAACGCGGCGAGCGCGGCGCCGGTGAAGGCGGCCGCGCGCCCCCGGACGAGCCGGCGCAGGATCAGCCGGTACCAGGCGGCGGCGGTGGCGGCCAGGCCCAGCACCATCACCAGGCTGAGCGTGACGGCCGGGCCGAGGAGCAGGGTGACGGGCGTGAGGGGGACCGACAGGCCCGGCATGGTGGTGTTGGCCATCAGGTTCACCCCGTCGGGGAAGCCCTGGAGGCCGGTGAAGAGCGGGTTGCGCAGATGCGCCACGTTGTCGGCGGTCACCGCGAAGAACCACTCCCACTGGTTCTGGTCCTGGAGGGAGTCGGTGAGATAGCGGTGGGCCGGGTCGAACACGCGCCCCGAGTACAGCGCGACGGACAGGACCAGGAAGAGGGCGACGGCCAGGGCGTCCGCGGGCCGTACGGAGGGGAGCCGCAGCCGTACCAGGTCGCGCAGGAACCGCGGGTAGTCCAGCGGGCGGACCTTGGAGCCGGGCCGGTGCGACCAGTGCACCGGGACCTCCGCGACCGGCCATCCGGCCCGCCGGAAGTGGCGCAGCACCTCCACGTCCACGGCCCAGCCGTCCAGCCGGGAGGCGGCGAACGCGGTGCGGGCCTTGTCGCCGTCGAACAGCTTGAAGCCGCACTGGGTGTCGCGGATGCCGCGCAGGGTGGTCCCGCGTATGAGGAAGTTGCCCGCGGTGCCGAGGAGTTCGCGGATCCGGCGCTGGCGCGCGCCGAGCGTGGCGCCCGGCACCGCACGGGAGCCGATCGCCGCCGCGCGGCCCTCGGACAGCGCCCGCTCCAGATGCGCCAACTCCTCGACGGGCGCGGCGAGATCGGCGTCCATGACGAGGATCCGGCGGCCCCGGCTCGCGGCGATCCCGAGCCGCAGGGCGTGCCCCTTGCCCCGGTTCACCGGGTCGCCGACGAGCCGGATCCGGGGGTCCCGTCGGCCGGTGACCACCTCGCGGGTGCCGTCGGTGGAGCCGTCGTCGGCGACCACGACCTCCCAACTCCCGCCGGACGCCCCGAGATACCGGGTGACGGCGTCGAGGGTGGGGCCGATCCGCTGCTCCTCGTCGTAGGCGGGGACGACGACGGACAGGTCGGGGACGGCGGTGCCGGAGGGGGCCGGTGGGGGGTCGGCCGGTGCCGTGTGGGCCGGTGGAGGGTCGGCCGGTGCCGTGTGGGCCGGTGCGGGGCCGGGGAGGTCGCCCGCCCGCTGTTCCAGCGCGCCCTCCGCGCTCATCCGGCCGCCAGGCGCTCGATCAGCGCGACGGAGTCGGCGTTGTACGCGGCGAGCATCGCGCGGGCGGTGCCGGTGTCCTGGCGGTACAGGGCGTCCACGAGGTCGGTGTGCCCGGACCACAGATGACCGCGCAGATCGCTCAGCCGGCGCAGATGCTGCACCGTGCACACCCAGGTCTGCACCCGCAGCCGGTGCAGGAAGTCGGCGAGGTAGGGGTTGCCGAACAGGGCGGACAGCTCCCGCCAGAAGCGCAGGTCGTAGCCGATCAGCACGGTGAGGTCGCCGGCGGTCGCGGCCCGCTGGGCCTCCTCGCCGCGCCGCCGCACCCCGGCGACGGCGGCCGCTATCCGGGGGTCGTCGGGGTGGTGGAAGCGTTCGCTGTCCTGCTCCATGCGCAGGAACATCCCCTCGATGATCAGGGCGCGGGCCTCGATCATGCCCCGGTAGTCGGCGACCGAGTACGCGTGCACCCGGAAGCCGCGGTGCTGGTCGGCCTCCAGCAGCCCCTGCGCCGAGAGGTCCACCAGCGCCTCGCGGACCGGGGTGGCGGAGACGCCGTACTGCTCGGCGATCTCCTTGACGGTGAACTCCTGCCCGGCCTGGAGCCGTCCCGCCAGCACCTCGTCGCGGAGCGCGTCGGCGATCTGCTGCCGCAGGGTGCTGCGCGTCACGGCGCCGTTGCCACTGCTGCCGGGCATGTTCGGGGTGTCTCCCTCGTACGGGTCGATGGCGTGCTCGCCGTTGTGTACGAGCACGCCACCTTACGCGTTCGAGGAATTCAAGAGCCGGTGCGAACGGGGCGCGAAACATGTGCGCCGCCTGTCACTCCACTCTCGGCTCTCTGTCAGCCCTCCGTCGGCCCTCTGTACCCCTCTCCTCACCCCTCCGTGTGCGCGTCGGCCGCCGTGAGGGCCGCGTCCAGGGCCGCGAGGCCCTCCTTCAACTCGGCCTCGCCGGTGTTCAGCGGCGGCACGAAGTGGGTGCGGTTCATGTTCACGAACGGCCACACGCCGGCCTGCTTGGCGGCGGCGGCGAAGGCGGCCATCGGCGCGTTGGCCTCGCCGGACGCGTTGTACGGCACCAGCGGTTCGCGGGTCTCGCGGTTCTTGACCAGTTCGAGCGCCCAGAACATGCCGACGCCGCGCACCTCGCCGACGCTCGGGTGCCGTTCGGCGAGTTCCCGCAGGCCGGGCTCGACGACGGACGCGCCCAGGTTCCGGGCGTTCTCGACGACGCCCTCCTCCGCCATGACGTTGATCGTCGCGACGGCCGCGGCGCAGGCCAGCGGGTGCCCGGAGTAGGTCAGGCCGCCGGGGTAGGCGCGCTTGCCGAAGGTCTCCGCGATGGCGCCGGAGATGGCGACGCCGCCGAGCGGGACGTATCCCGAGTTCACGCCCTTGGCGAAGGTCATCAGGTCCGGGACGACCCCGAAGAGGTCGGCGGCGAACCACTCACCGGTGCGCCCGAACCCGGCCATCACCTCGTCCAGGACGAAGACGATCCCGTACTTGTCGCAGATCTCCCGCACGCCCGCGAGATAGCCGGGCGGCGGGACCATGATCCCGGCGGTGCCGGGGACGGTCTCCAGGATGATCGCGGCGATCGTGGCGGGCCCCTCGAAGGCGATCGTCGTCTCCAGGTGCTCCAGCGCCCGCGCGCACTCCTGCTCCTCGGTCTCGGCGTAGAAGCGCGAGCGGTACAGGTACGGCGCCCAGAACCGTACGACCCCGGCGGAGCCGCTGTCGGAGGGCCAGCGACGGGGGTCGCCGGTGAGGTTGACGGCCTGCTGCGTACCGCCGTGGTACGAGCGGTAGGCCGAGAGCACCTTGGGGCGGCCGGTGTGCAGGCGGGCCATGCGGATCGCGTGCTCGACGGCGTCGGCGCCGCCGTTGGTGAAGAAGATCTTGTCCAGGTCGCCGGGGGTCCGCTCGGCGATCAGCCGGGCGGCCTCGGAGCGGGACTCGACCGCGAAGGCGGGCGCGAAGGTGGTCAGGCGCGCGGCCTGCTCCTGGATCGCGGCGACGACCTTCGGGTGCTGGTAGCCGATGTTGGTGTAGACGAGCCCGCTGGTGAGGTCGAGGTACCGCTTGCCCTCGTAGTCCCAGAAGTACGACCCCTCCGCGCCGGCCACGGCGAGCGGGTCGATGAGGTCCTGCGCTGACCAGGAGTGGAAGACGTGCGCGCGGTCGGCGGCCTTCACGGCCGCGCCGGCCCGGGGGTCGGTCTGAGGGGTCATGGCGCGAGCGTAGATGTCCGCGATGCGGAAGCGGTATCGGCGTCCTGTCTGCGGTCGGGGCCTTTCCGCGACAGGTTGTCGGGCGTGGGGGAGCGCGTGGGGGAGCGGGGAGCAGGGATTGACAGCATGCTGCATAACTGACAGCATCCTGTCATACGAAGAAACACCGGACCTTGGAGGAACGATGAGCCGCAAGCCCGTGTATCTCGCCGTGTACGACACGTTCGCCGACTGGGAGACGGGGCACGCGACGGCGTACCTCGCGCGGGGCGGGTACGAGATCCGCACCGTCGGCCCGTCCACGGACCCGGTGACCAGCATCGGCGGGCTGCGTGTCCGGCCCGACCTGGCACTGGACGACGTACGCCCCGAGGACGGCGCCCTGCTGATCCTCCCGGGCGCCGACCTGTGGGACACCTCGGACGACCTCGCGCCCTTCGCCCGCACGGCCCGCGCGTTCCTCGCCGCGGGCACGCCGGTCGCGGCGATCTGCGGGGCCACCGCGGGGCTCGCCCGCGAGGGCCTGCTCGACGACCGGGACCACACGAGCGCGGTCTCCTTCTACCTGGCCGCGACGGGCTACGACGGCGGCGGACGGTACGTCGAGAAGGACGCCGTCACCGACCGGGGCCTGATCACCGCGGGCCCCACCGAGCCGGTCGCGTTCGCCCGTGAGGTCCTCGGGCTGCTCGGGGTGTACGAGGGCGAGGTGCTGGACGCCTGGTACCGGCTGTTCCACGACTCCGACCCGGAGGCGTACGCCGTCCTGGAGAAGGCCGGGGCGCGGTGAGCGACCGGGAACCCCAGGAGTTGCTGAGCGGCAGCGCCCTCGCGGTCTTCCGCCTCAACGGCCAGTTCCTCGCCGTCGCCGAGGAACTGGCCCGCCCGGCCGGCCTCACCGCCGCCTGGTGGCAGGTGCTCGGCGCGGTGCTCGGCGAGCCGCTGCCGGTGTCCGGGATCGCCCGCGCCATGGGCATCACCCGCCAGAGCGTCCAGCGCATCGCCGACCTCCTGGTCGACCGCGGCCTGGCCGCATACCACCCCAACCCGTCCCACCGCCGAGCCAAACTCCTGGCCCCCACCCCGGAGGGCCGAACAGCGATCACCCGCATCGACCCGGGCCACGCGGCTTTCGCGACCCGCCTCTCCGAGGCATACGGCGAGCAGGACCTGGCAGCCCTGGTAGCGGGCCTGCACCGCCTGACCCGGGTCTTGGAGGAACTGGGTCCCCCGACGCCCGCCGAGCTGGAATGACCGGGTCCACCGACGGACGTCGGCCCGGTCCTGTTACGCAATCGTGGACCCCGTGTCGCCCGTCTCCCCGAAAAGGCCGATTATCCTCGCCCCGATCGCATGTGTGGGGAGAAGGTGAGGCGGCGATGGAGAAGCTGGGCCCGGGGGATCCGCAGCGGATCGGCGCCTATCGGCTGCTGGGCCGGCTCGGTGCCGGTGGGATGGGGCAGGTCTACCTCGCGCGTTCGGACCGGGGGCGGACCGTCGCGGTCAAGCTGGTGCGGACGGAACTGGCGGCCCGGGAGGAGTTCCGGGCCCGGTTCCGGCAGGAGGTGCGCAACGCCCAGCGGGTCGGTGGCTACTGGACCGCGCCCGTCCTCGACGCCGACACCGAGGCCGCCGTGCCCTGGGTCGCCACCGGCTATGTCGCGGGGCCGAGCCTCCAGCAGGTCGTCGGCACGGACTTCGGCCCGCTGCCCGAGCGTTCGGTGCGCATCCTCGGCGCCGGACTCGCGCACGCCCTCACCAACATCCACGCCGCCGGGATCGTCCACCGCGACCTCAAGCCGTCCAACGTGATGCTCACCATCGAGGGCCCCCGCGTCATCGACTTCGGTGTCGCGCGGGCCCTGGAGTCGGTGTCCGAGAGCGGTCTGACCATGACCGGCGCGGTGATCGGCTCGCCCGGTTTCATGGCGCCCGAGCAGGTCCGCGGCGAGGCGGTCACCCCGGCCAGCGACGTCTTCTGCCTGGGCTCCGTCCTCGCCTACGCCGCCACCGGCACCCTCCCCTTCGGCGGCACCGAGAGCGGAGTGCACGCCCTGCTGTTCCGGGTCGCCGAGGAGGAACCGGACCTCGAAGGCGTCCCCGGCGGCATAGCCGAGCTGGTCCGGGCCTGCCTGGCCAAGGACCCGGCGGACCGGCCCTCGCTGGCCTGGATCCTGGAGCGCACGGGCGTCCAGGACACCGTCACCGACGGCCACTCCCGTGACCCCTGGCTGCCGGGCGCGCTGGTCGCCCAGCTCGGCCGGCACGCCGTACAACTGCTGGACGCGGAGGACCCGGACGCCACGCCCGAGCACGGCGGACGGCAGGGCGACGACGCCTCCGGCGACCGGATCCGCACGATGGTCGCCCCCCGTCCGCCCCAGGCACCCGCCGCGCACCCGGCGTACGGCGGCGGCCCGCAGCAGCACCCGCAGCCCCCCGCCTTCCCCCAGCAGCACCAGCCGTCCGCCCCCTGGCCGACGACCCCCGCCCAGCACAACCCGTACACCACGCCGAACGCCCACCACTCGTACACCCCGCACAACGCGTACGCCCCGCACCCCGGCCAGCCCGCCGCCCCCGGCCGGGCCGTGCAGCCCTTCGACCCCTTCGGCCCCGCCGCCCCGCACGTCCCCGGCTTCGAGGAGCCGGAGTCGCCGCGCTGCGGCCGCGGCACCGTCCTGCTCGTGGTGATCGCCGTGATCGTGGCGCTCGCGGCCGGCGGCTCGGTGTACGCCTACCTGAACGGCGACGACGGCGGGACCACGGCCACCCCGACCGGCGCCCGTACCTCCGCCGCGGCCGGCCCGGACACCCCCGACCCCGCCGCCACGGACGAGGAGTCGGCGTCCCCGTCCCCGTCCTCCTCGAAGAAGGAGAAGGGCACGGTCCCGGACGGCTACCTCGGCGTCTGGACCGCCAGCATCGACAACGAGACCGGCAACAACACCCGCCGCCTCACCCTCACCCAGGGCGAGGTGGGCGACGCGGTCCTCACCCTGATCGCCGACGGCGACTCCTACCACTGCGAGTTCACCGCGAAGCTCGCGGCGAAGCCCAACGGCTCGGGTCCCCTGGAGATCGGCCCGTCCACGGTCACCACCGGCCGCCCCCTGTCCTCCTGCACCCCGGGCGCCGCCACCCAGATCAGCCTGCTGTCGGACGGTCGCCTCCAGCGCGTCAACGGGGAGACCGGCGAGAAACTCACCTACACCCGCCGCTGACCTCCGGCCACGGGGCCGCTCAGCGCGGCTCTGGTGGTGGCGGGGCGCCTTGTGCGGTCACGCCCGCGGGGCCCTGGGCCGGTGGGTCGTTCAGCGTGGCTCTGGGGGTTGCTGGCGTGGCATGTTCGGCCGGGCGCTCGCCCCCGGCGGTAGCGGGAAGCGCCCCGTCCTGGCGGTGCGGTCGGCCGCGCCCGCCGCCGCCCCGGCCGGTGGGTCGTTCAGCGTGGTTCCGGTGGTCGTTGGCGTGGCATGTTCGGTCTGGCGTTCGTCCCCGGTGGCAGTGGGAAGCGGCCCGGGCCGCCGGTGCCCTCCGCCCGGCCCCCGAAGCCGTTCGCCGCCTGGATGCCGAGCGGCGCCGACCCGGTCCTGAACTCGACCATCCAGTCCGCCGTCTCCGCGCGCACCAGCTCGGTCATGTCCTCGGAGAACCTGCGCAGCACCCCCAGGCACCGCTCCGCCGCCTCGCTCGCCGTCCCCTCCGCCGGGCCCAGCACCTCCCGCACCCCCTCCGACGCCCAGTCGAACTGGAGCACCTGGAGCCTGCGCTGCACCGCCTGCGCCGTCGCCACGTCCCGCATCCACCCGGACGTCACCCCGAAGAACCGGTCCACCCCCACACACGCCACCGCCACCAGCAGCGCCAGATACCCCCACGGCGCCGACCCGCTCAGCACCCCGGTCAGATCCAGCAGCGGCAGCGCCGCCCCGGTCACCGCCCCCGCCGCCGCCCCGCCGCGCAGCGCCCGCGCGCCGCGCCGCTTCCACACCCGGTCGGAGAGATACCAGGCCGCGGTCTGGAGCGCCCCGCGCTCCACCCACCGGTACAGCTCGTCCAGCCGCTCCGCGGGCTCGCCCCAGTCCCCGAGCGGCAGCGTCCGCCCGGTCAGATCGCCCGGCCGCAGCCCGGCCGCGCCCTCACCGCCCCGCCCGTCCTGAGGCGGACCCTCGGGCTGCATCTCCGGCTGCTGCGCCACCCGGCACTCCCAACTGATCCCGACTGATCCCGAACTGATCCCGACTGATCCGACCGATCCCGGCCAGTCACGACTGATCCCGGCCGATCCCGGCCGACTCGGCCTGTCCCGAACGGAACGCGAACGGAACGCGAACCGAACGCGAGCCGAACACGGCCGACCGTCACCGATCACGGACGGTGACGCCGCGTGGGACTCCCGTGACGTCCGATGACACCGATACTGCTGATGCTCCGGATCCTTCCTACCGCCCAATGGGTGGCGAAGAGGAAGGTTTCGCCTGCTTTCCGCCCGGAAGTGGGCCTTGATCAGGTATACGCCGCCGGGTGAACTCACTCGAAAGAGTGCTGGGGCGACACCCGCACAGAGCACGTAGGCTCGTGCCAGGCGGGAAAACCCGCCCCCGACGGCGGTACGGAACAGGAGCTGATCGTGATTCCCGGTGGTGGCCAGCCCAATATGCAGCAGCTCCTCCAGCAGGCCCAGAAGATGCAGCAGGACCTGGCCCGCGCCCAGGAGGAACTGGCGAACACCGAGGTCGACGGCCAGGCGGGCGGCGGTCTGGTGCGGGCCACGGTCACCGGCTCCGGCGAACTGCGCGGGCTGCGGATCGACCCCAAGGCGGTGGACCCGGAGGACACCGAGACCCTCGCCGACCTGATCGTCGCCGCCGTCCACGCGGCCAACGAGAACGCGCAGACGCTCCAGCAGCAGAAGCTCGGCCCGCTCGCCCAGGGCCTCGGCGGCGGCGGTATTCCCGGGCTGCCTTTCTAAGACCGGCCTCCCCCAACTACCGTACGTTCTCAACGAACCCAGGAAGGACGGCAGTCCGTTGTACGAAGGCGTGGTCCAGGACCTCATCGACGAACTGGGGCGGCTGCCCGGCGTCGGTCCCAAGAGCGCGCAGCGGATCGCCTTCCACATCCTCCAGGCGGAGCCCACCGACGTACGGCGTCTCGCGCAGGCCCTGATGGAGGTCAAGGCGAAGGTCCGCTTCTGCGCCACCTGCGGCAATGTCGCGCAGGAGGAGCTGTGCGGGATCTGCCGCGACCCGCGCCGCGACCTCACGGTCATCTGCGTCGTGGAGGAGCCGAAGGACGTCGTCGCGATCGAGCGGACCCGCGAGTTCCGCGGCAAGTACCACGTGCTGGGGGGCGCGATCAGCCCGATCGAGGGTGTCGGACCCGACGACCTGCGGATACGAGAACTTCTCGCGCGGTTGGCCGACGGTTCGGTCACGGAGCTGATCCTGGCCACCGATCCGAACCTGGAGGGCGAGGCCACCGCGACGTACCTCGCCCGCATGATCAAGCCCATGGGCCTGAAGGTCACCCGCCTGGCCAGCGGCCTCCCGGTGGGTGGCGACCTGGAATACGCGGACGAGGTCACTCTCGGCCGCGCCTTCGAGGGGAGACGACTCCTAGATGTCTGACGCCACGCTGCACGCGACCGAGCAGAACCCGGACGACTTCGCGGTCCAGATCGCGGACCAGGTGGAGAGCTTCCTGGTCGCGGTGACGGAGGTAGCGAAGGGCGACGAACCGGGCTCCGCCGTGCCCTTCCTCCTGCTGGAGGTCTCCCAGCTCCTGCTGGCCGGCGGCCGCCTCGGCGCCCACGAGGACATCGTCCCCGACGAGCGCTACGAGCCCGACCCCGGCTTCGAACCGGACGTGGACGAACTGCGCGAGAACCTCGCCCGGCTGCTGGACCCGGTCGACATCTACTCCGAGGTCTTCGACCCCTACGAGCCCCGCAGGGCCCCCGTGCCGGCCCGGATCTCCGACGACCTCGCCGACGTCATCGCCGACCTGCGCCACGGCATGGTCCACTACAAGGCCGGCCGCACCACCGAGGCGCTGTGGTGGTGGCAGTTCTCCTACTTCTCCAACTGGGGCTCCACGGCCTCGGCCACCCTCCGCGCCCTGCACTCGGTCCTGGCCCACATCCGCCTGGACCAGCCCCTCCAGGAACTCGACGGCCTCGACACCGACCAGGCCACGATGGGCGACGAAACCCTGGAATTCGAGGCGGGCCAGGTCATGGCCCAGGAAATCGGCGGCCAACTGGGCCTGCGCTCCCCCTCGACGCCCTGATGGCCGTCGTCGAAGTCAGCGGAGCGGAGATCGACTCGCCCGAGAAGTTCCACAGGGTCCTGGCGCGAGAGCTGGACTTCGGCCCCTACTACGGGGCGAATCTCGCAGCCCTGTGGGATCGCCTCTCCACGGACGTCGAAAGACCCGTCGAGCTCATCTGGCGGGACGCGGAGACCAGCAGAGACGCCATGGGCGCATCCGCGTTCGGCGACCTGCGGGATCTTCTGCTGCGCGTTCAGGCGCAGGACGAGGATTTCGGGTGGCAGGACCGCTTCACGGTGAGATTCGCATAACGGGTGGCGTGGGCGCCGCGTCCGTCCGGGAGGCGTTCCCCGGCGGGGCCCGGTAAGGGTTGAGACCTAGCGCACAGCCTCACTCGTCGATCGCTGGGCAGGGAGATCATCGGGCGGGCGTCCGGGCATCTCACGATGCGGTACTCGGGGGGTGGAATCCGGGCGCTCGTTAGACTGAGCCGACCGCGGTACAACGGCGTATGTGCGGAAAAGGGACGAACTGAGCGAGGAGCGCACGTGGGCCTTGTCGTGCAGAAGTACGGAGGCTCCTCCGTAGCCGATGCCGAGGGCATCAAGCGCGTCGCCAAGCGAATCGTGGAAGCGAAGAAGAACGGCCACCAGGTGGTCGTCGTCGTTTCCGCGATGGGCGACACGACGGACGAGCTGATCGATCTCGCCGAGCAGGTGTCACCGATGCCTGCCGGACGTGAGTTCGACATGCTGCTGACCGCCGGAGAGCGGATCTCCATGGCGCTGCTGGCCATGGCGATCAAAAACCTGGGTCACGAGGCCCAGAGCTTCACCGGCAGCCAGGCAGGCGTCATCACCGACTCGGTCCACAACAAAGCCCGGATCATCGATGTCACGCCGGGCCGCATCCGGGAGTCGCTGGACCGGGGCAACATCGCCATCGTCGCCGGCTTCCAGGGCGTCAGCCAGGACAAGAAGGACATCACCACGCTCGGCCGCGGTGGCAGTGACACCACGGCCGTCGCCCTCGCCGCCGCGCTCGACGCCGAGGTCTGCGAGATCTACACCGACGTCGACGGTGTGTTCACCGCCGACCCGCGGGTGGTCAAGAAGGCCCGGAAGATCGACTGGATCGCCTTCGAGGACATGCTGGAGCTGGCCGCGTCCGGCTCCAAGGTGCTGCTCCACCGCTGTGTGGAGTACGCCCGCCGTTACAACATCCCGATCCATGTGCGGTCCAGCTTCAGCGGACTTCAGGGCACCTGGGTCAGCAGTGAGCCCATTCAGCGAGGGGATCAGAAGGTGGAGCAGGCCATCATCTCCGGTGTCGCGCACGACACCTCCGAGGCCAAGGTCACGGTCGTCGGCGTGCCGGACAAGCCGGGCGAGGCCGCCGCGATCTTCCGGACGATCTCGGACGCCGAGATCAACATCGACATGATCGTGCAGAACGTGTCCGCCGCCTCCACGGGCCTGACGGACATCTCCTTCACCCTCCCCAAGGCAGAGGGCCGCAAGGCCATCGACGCCCTGGAGAAGAACAAGGCCGGCATCGGCTTCGACTCCCTGCGCTACGACGACCAGATCGGCAAGATCTCCCTGGTCGGCGCCGGGATGAAGACCAACCCGGGCGTCACGGCCGACTTCTTCACCGCCCTGTCGGACGCGGGCGTGAACATCGAGCTGATCTCGACCTCCGAGATCCGCATCTCGGTCGTCACCCGCGCCGACGACGTCAACGAGGCCGTGCGCGCCGTGCACACCGCCTTCGGACTCGACTCCGACAGCGACGAGGCCGTCGTCTACGGAGGCACCGGACGTTGACCCCCGGGACGTCGGACGCGCGGACGTCCCGGCCGACGCTCGCGGTCGTGGGAGCGACCGGAGCCGTCGGCACGGTCCTGCTCCGGATCCTCTCCCAGCGGGCGGACATCTGGGGCGAGATCCGTCTCGTCGCCTCACCGCGCTCGGCCGGCCGCAAGCTGGCCGTGCGCGGCACGGAGACCGAGGTGCTGGCCCTGTCGGAGGACGTCTTCGACGGGGTCGACATCGCGCTGTTCGACGTACCGGACGAGATCGCCGCGCACTGGGCCCCGGTCGCCGCGGCCCGGGGCGCGGTCGTCGTGGACAACTCCGGGGCCTTCCGGATGGACCCGGACGTGCCGCTGGTCGTCCCCGAGGTCAACCCGCACGCCGTGCACGCGCGGCCCCGCGGGATCGTCGCCAACCCCAACTGCACCACCCTGTCGATGATCGTCGCCCTGGGCGCGCTGCACGCCTCGTACGGACTGCGCGAGCTGGTGGTGTCGTCGTACCAGGCGGTCAGCGGGGCCGGGCGGGCCGGGGTGGAGACACTGCGGCAGCAGATGGCGCTGGTCGCGGGCACCGAGCTGGGCACCCACCCCGGTGACGTGCGGCGGGCGGTCGGGGACAACACCGGGCCGTTCCCGGAGCCGGTCGCGCTGAACGTCGTCCCGTGGGCCGGGACGGCGTGCGAGGGCGGCTGGTCGTCGGAGGAGATGAAGGTGCGGGACGAGTCCCGCAAGATCCTCGGGCTGCCGAAGCTGCCGGTGGCCGTGACCTGCGTACGGGTCCCGGTCGTCACCACCCACTCGCTGACCGTGCACGCCCGTTTCCAGGACGAGGTCACGGTCCACGGGGCCCGCGAGGTCCTCGCCACCGCGCCCGGGGTCGTCCTCTTCGACAACCCCGAGGCGGGGGAGTTCCCGACGCCCGCCGACGTGGTGGGCACCGACCCGACCTGGGTGGGCCGGGTGCGCCGGGCGCTGGACGACCCGACGGCCCTGGAGCTGTTCGTCTGCGGGGACAATCTGCGCAAGGGGGCCGCGCTGAACGCCGCGCAGATCGCCGAGCTGGTGGCGGCGGAACGGGTGTGACGGCGGGTGCGGACACGGGTGCGGGAACGGGTGCGGGCACAGGTGTGAGGCGGTCGATGGCGCTGATCACTTGTATCGGACACCTTTGACGTCCGAAGATTGGCCCTCGATGATTTCTCCCCGTTCTCCGCAACCGTGCGCCGGGCGGGGAGCGTCTTTGCCGTCACCCTCCGGGTGGCGCAGGGGTGTGCACGATCACAGCGGGGACGCGGTGATCCGGGCGTGGGGGCGCTCGTACATATGCGGTATATGCCATATAGGGGAAGAGCGGGACGGATGAGAACGGTGCCGGTTTCGCGGTGCGCCGCGAAAGGGACGGCAGACGCGTACAACCCCTGTGGGGGGACGCGTGTCCAACTGGCGTGGCAGAGGTACTCGACTTCCCCGCGGCGACCCGCGGCACGGCTCTACGGCCGCCCCGCGTCGCCCTCCGCCCCCGCGTGCCAGGGGCACCCGGCGGCATGCCGGTGATCGCGCCCATGCCCGCCGCGCGGCCCGCCCGCATACCCAGCCAGCGTGACGGCGCCGAGGAGACCGTGGCCGCCGGGACGACCGTCGACCACCTCACCGAGACCTACCGGGCGCACTACCGCTCGCTGCTCGGCCTCGCCGCCCTCCTCCTCGACGACACCGCCTCCTGCGAGGACGTCGTCCAGGAGGCGTTCATCCGCGTCCACTCCGCGCGCAAGCGGGTCCGCGACCCGGAGAAGACGCTCGCCTATCTGCGCCAGACCGTCGTCAACCTCTCCCGCTCCGCCCTGCGCCGCCGCATCCTCGGACTGAAACTGCTGTCCAAGCCGATGCCGGACATGGCCAGCGCGGAGGAGGGCGCCTACGACCAGTTGGAGCGCGACTCGCTGATCAAGGCGATGAAGGGACTCCAGCGCCGCCAGCGCGAGGTCCTCGTACTGCGCTACTTCGCGGACATGACGGAGGCCCAGGTCGCCCAGACCCTCGGCATCTCCCTCGGCTCGGTCAAGGCGTACGGCTCCCGCGGCATCGCGGCCCTGCGCATAGCCATGGAGGCCCCGGCGTGAGCGACCATCCCGAGGGACGCGACACCCCCGAGCCTCCCGAACGACACGACTCCGACACCACCGGCTCCGCGTCGGTGCCACGCACCGAGCCGCTCGACGGTCCCGACTCCGACGCAGGCTCCACATCGCTCACGGGGCCGCGCCCCGAGGCGCCGGCTGCGTCGCCCACCGGGCCGTCGGTCAGCTCGCCCGCCGAGGCGCCGGGCGCGCCCGATTCCGACGCGCGCTCCGCATCACCCACAGGCCCGCGCCCCGAGACGCCGGGCGCGTCGTCCACCGAGCCGCCGTCCCCCTCGCGCCCCGGCGCGCCGGGTGCGGCCGATTCCGCCGGGCGGCGGTCCGCTCCGTTCGCCGGGTTCGGGTCGGTGTCCGGCCCGTCCGTCGCGTCCCCCCGACAGCCGAACCCCTCGCACGCTGGGAACTCAACCGTGAACCACCACCTCGACGACCAGGGCCCCGAAGGGCTCGACTCGGACGAGCTGGCACTGCGCCGGATGCTGCACCAGGCGGTCCAGGAGATGGAACCGCGCGACGGGACGCTGGACCAGCTCCGGCGCGCCGTCCCCGCCCGCCGGGCCCGTAAGCGGCAGGCCGCCGTCGGTATGGCCGCCGCGGCCCTCTTCGTCGGCACCGCCGTCCCGGCCGTGCTCCATGTCTCGGGCGCGGGCGGCTCCGACGCCAACCCTTCCATCGCCGGCCAGGCATCCCAGGCGCAGGGGGGCGCGAGTCAGGGCAAGGGCCCGGACGGCGGCTCCTCGGGCAAGGCCGGCGACTCCTCCGGTACGACCGGTGAGCAGGACCAGGGCGGCGCCACCGACACCGGGCAGACCAAGGGCACGGACAGCACCGGCGCCGGCAGCGGCACCGACCCCGACGCCACCTCGGCCGCCTCCGCCCCGGCGTGCACACCGGCCCAGCTCGGCTCCGGCGGCTCCACGGTCGCCGTCCCCGACGCGGGCGGCGTCGTCTACGGCAGCTTCCGTGTCAGCAACATCTCCACCACCGGCTGCACCGTCGGCGGTGCCGTCTCCCTGACGACCGCCGCCCTGGGCGCGGCCGACGCCACGAAGATCAGCGTGGTGACGCACGCCTCCGGGGACGCCGCGGCCGCCCTGCCCGACCCCTCCCTGTACGTGGGCCCGTACCTGCTGGCGCCGGGCTCCGCCTACGACGTGAAGTTCGCCTTCGTGCCCTCCGAGACCTGCCCGAGCACGGGCGGCACCACCGGGGGCGGCACCGGCGGCGCGTCCTCCCCCTCGCCCTCACCGAGCGAGCCGGTCAGCACCACCGGGGACACCGGCACCGGCACCACGGCCCAGTTCTTCACCGAGGACGGTCCGGCCGACGGCAGCGTGGTCGTCACCCACACGGCCGAGGGCGGCGGCCCGTCGGTCTCCGCGACGGTGCCGGGCGCCTGCGCGGGCACGGTCTACCGGACGGGCGTACTCGCCTCGTCCTGAGCCTTCTCCGGTACGGCGGTCGTGGCGGCGGCCGGGGCGGGGCTCTCCGCGGGAGCGATCCCGAGAGCCGCGTCCCGGGCGAACTCCACCTCGCGCCGCAGCAGCCGGAACCACATGAACACCACGAACCCGGCGAACACGAACCACTCACCGGTGTAGCCGAGGTTCTGGAACGCCTTCAGATCGAGGCCGGTGCCCGGTGTCGTACCCGCCGGCACGGTCGTCATCCCCCGGTCGGCGGTGGCCAGGGTCACCCAGGCGTCGTAGACGTCGTACGGCACGAGGTTGACGAGGGACGCGGCGCTGATCGCCGCCGTCTGCCCGGCCGGGAGGCCGCCGCGCGCGCTCACGCCGTTGTCGCCGGGCTGTTCGGACGCCTGGAGCGCGCCGGTGACGGTGACCTCGCCGGCGGGCGCCGCCGGGACCTTCGCGCCCTCGGGGCTGCCCGGCAGCCAGCCGCGCACGACCGGCAGCGCCTCGCCGCCGTCGGTGCGGAGCAGGCCGAGGACGTAGAAACCGCTGCGGCCGTCGACCTCGCGGTCGGGCACCACGAGCTGCTCGGCGTACCGGCCCGTGGCCGTGACCTGCTTGCCCGCGGTCGCCTTGTCCACCGGGAGCAGTTCGGCGAGCGGCCGGGCCGGGTCCGTACGGGCGGCCTCGGCCCGTTCCTTCGCCACGCGCGAGTCGTCGACCCGCGACTCGAACCGGCTGAGCTGCCAGGAACCCATGAACACGCAGAAGGGGATGGCCAGCAGCACGAAGACGTTGATCCCCCACCAGCGGGGCGTCAGCAGGAACCGGTACACGCCCCCCACGGTACGGGGCGGCCGGGCGTGACCGGGTGGCGGGGGTGAGAGCTTGGTGCGAACTCGTCCACAGGCTGGGTGCGACGTGGATCGTTTGTCGGCGCGGGCGGGCAGTATGGGGCCATGACTGAGAGCAACGGGTCCGCCGCGCCGGAGCGGACCGAGGAGATGCCAGCCTGGGAGAAGCGCTTCCGGGCGCCCCGGGTGTCCCTGCCCGACTGGGCGGAGGACGCGCCGGACCGCTCCCTGTTCGTGTCCAACGCGACGGGGACGTACGAGCTGTATGCCTGGGAGCGCGCCACCGGGGAGCAGCGCCAGGTGACGAACCGGGCGAACGGCACGACGGACGGAGTGCTCTCGCCGGACGGCGCGTGGATCTGGTGGTTCGACGACAAGGACGGCGACGAGTTCGGCGTCTGGCGCCGCCAGCCCTTCGAGGGCGGCGAGGACGAACTGGCCACGCCGGGACTCGACCCCTCCTACCCGGCGGGCCTCGCCCTCGGCCGGGACGGGCGGACGGCCGTGGTGGGCCGTTCCACCGACGAGGACGGTACGACGATCCATGTCGCGCGGACCGGCGAGCCGCCGTTCGAGCTGTACCGCCACCGGGAGTCGGCGGGTGTCGGCGACCTCTCCCACGACGGCCGGCTGATCGCCGTCGAGCACACCGAGCACGGCGACGCGATGCACTCCGCGCTGCGCGTGCTGCGCCCCGACGGCACCACGGTCGCCGAGCTGGACGACACCGAGGGCGGCACCCGGGAACTGGGCCTGGAGGTCCTGGGCTTCGCGCCCGTGGACGGCGACACCCGGCTGCTCATCGGGCATCAGCGGCGGGGCCGCTGGGAGCCCCTGGTGTGGGACGTGGCGTCGGGCACGCAGACGGACCTGGCGCTGGACCTGCCGGGCGACGTCAGCGCCGAGTGGTATCCGGACGGCTCGGGCCTGCTGATCGTGCACAGCTTCGAGGCGCGCAGCGAGCTGTTCCGCTACGACTTCTCGGGCGGCGGCCTGGAGAAGGTGCCGACTCCGGCGGGCACGGTCTCCGGGGCGACGGCCCGGCCGGACGGCAGCGTGGAGTACCTGTGGTCCTGCGCCGCCCAGCCGCCCACCGTGCGCTCCACGGCGGGCGGTACGGTCCTCGACCCGCCCGGCATGAAGTCGCCCGGCTCGGTGCCGGTGGAGGACGTGTGGGTGGAGGGCCCCGGCGGCCGTATCCACGCCCTCGTACAGAAGCCGGCCGGGGCCACCGGTCCGCTGCCCACCGTGTTCGACATCCACGGCGGCCCGACCTGGCACGACAGCGACGCGTTCGCGGCGGCGCCCGCGGCCTGGGTGGACCACGGCTACGCGGTGATCCGCGTCAACTACCGCGGCTCCACCGGGTACGGCCGGGCCTGGACGGACGCGTTGAAGGTCCGGGTCGGCCTGATCGAGCTGGAGGACATCGAGGCGGTACGGCAGTGGGCGGTCTCCTCCGGCCTCGCCGACCCCGCCCGGCTGATCCTCACCGGCGGCTCCTGGGGCGGCTACCTCACCCTCCTCGGCCTGGGCGTCCAGCCCGACGCGTGGGCGCTGGGCATCGCCGCGGTCCCGGTCGCCGACTACGTCACGGCCTACCACGACGAGATGGAGGCCCTGAAGGCGATGGACCGCACCCTCCTCGGCGGCACCCCCGAGGAGGTCCCCGACCGCTTCGAGGCGTCCTCCCCCCTCACCTACGTCGACCAGGTCACCGCCCCGGTCTACATCTCCGCCGGCGTCAACGACCCCCGCTGCCCCATCCGCCAGATCGACAACTACGTCAAACGCCTGGAACAACGAGGCGCCGAACACGAGGTCTACCGCTACGACGCGGGCCACGGCTCCCTGGTCGTCGACGAACGCATCAAACAGGTCCGCCTGGAACTCGACTTCGCCGAACGCCATCTGGGGGTGCCGGGGAGGTAGGGCACGGGCGACCCCGGGCGGGCCCCGGCGCTCGGCCTCGGGCGCCCCGGCCGTCGGGGCTGCGCTTGGTCGGGGCGGCACGGTGGCTCCGGTGGTACGGCGGGGCGGGCGGCGCCGGGCGGGCCCCGGTGCCCGGCGCCGGCCGTCCCGGCACGGTGCCGGGTCGTCCCGGAGCCCCGTTCCGGCAGATCCGGGGCTCTGGCGCGGCCGCGGCGCCCGGTATTTCCGCGCTTCCCGAGGTCTCGCTGAGGGCGTCCCCACCGTCGGTCGGTCCGGCCGCTCCGCGAGGCCCTGCCAGGGCCGTGGGTGCGCGGTCGTCTGCCCGGTACGTCCGGCACTGCCCGAGGTCTCGCCGAGGGAGCGCCCGCCGCGGGTCGGCCTGGCCGGGGCCGTGGGTGCGAGGTCGTGCCGCCCGGTGCTTCCGGCGCTCCCCGAGGTCTCGCCGAGGGCGTCCCCGCCGCCGGTCGGACCGGCCGCTCCGCGGGGCCGCGTCGGGGCCGTGGGCGCGCGGTCGTACCGTCCGGAACTACACGCGGCCTGCGCCCCGGCCCCGGCGGCCCAATAGTTCCGCCAGGCCCCGGCGGGTGGCGGCCAGGACTACTCGGTCCTCGTCGCGGAGGACGTAGGTGTCGGGGAGTTGCCAGATCAGGCCCGAGCCGCCGTGGCCCTCCTGGCCCGTGTCCAGGGCCAGGATGCGCCAGCGGCCCGCCCGGAACGCCTCGCCGACCGTGCGGCCGGTCAGTTGGGCGTGTTCGCCGACGACCAGTGCGGCGAAGAGCAGGACGCGGCGCTCCACCGGGATCGCCCCCAGGATCTGGCGGCCCATCATCGCCCCGGCGAAGGACGGCGCCGCCAGGTGCGACACGCTGCGGCTCCGGGTCAGCGCCTGCGGGTGCGCGGCCCGCAGGGTGCGGTACACCGCCGTCGCGAAGTCGTCGTCGTACAGCCGCAGCACCACCCGCAGATCGGGCCGCAGCGTACGGGCGTACAGCGCGGCCTCCAGGTTCGTGGTGTCGGAGCTGGTCACCGCGAGCAGCGCGTGCGCGCGGTGGATCTTCGCCGCCTCCAGCACCCCTTCCTGCGTGACGTCCCCCAGCACCACCGGCACCCGCAGCCGCCGCGCCACCGCGACCCCGCGCGCCTCGGGCCCGGCCTCGACGCACACCACGGGGATCTCCAGCTCCCGCAGCCGGATCAGCACCCGGGTGCCGATCTTCCCCAGCCCGAGCAGCACCACATGTCCGCCCAGCCCGCGCGGGGGCCGCCGTACCGCCGCCGGTCCGCGGAAGGTGCCCAACGCCTCCAGGACCGCCGCCAGCAGCACCGGCAGCAGC
Source organism: Streptomyces antibioticus (assembly GCF_002019855.1). Classification (NCBI taxonomy): domain Bacteria; kingdom Bacillati; phylum Actinomycetota; class Actinomycetes; order Kitasatosporales; family Streptomycetaceae; genus Streptomyces; species Streptomyces antibioticus. The sequence continues at coordinate 4,692,817 of NZ_CM007717.1, forward strand.
AGCAACCCCATGAGCCCGGTGAGGAGTTGCAGCACCTGCCGGGCCGTGGAGGCCCCGACCGCCGGTTCGTTGATCGCGAACAGGTCCAGCAGCGTCAGATACAGCGCCCCCAGCGGATGCACCCCGGTCACCAGCCCCAGCGCCACCGCCAGCGCGAGCACACACCCCACGAGCCCGGCCAGCGACCACCGCAGCCGCCGTGAGAACAGCGAGGCGAACGGCACCACCCCGCCCCGCCGCCCGGACGACAGCGCGGACCCCGCCGAGTACGACACCTGCTCCAGCACCACCGAACCGCGCCGCCCGGCCGCCGCCCGCTCCGCCGCCGCGTCCGGCAGCAACTGCGGCCCCTGGTCGCCGCTGTCCTCCGAACCGTCCGCGTAGGCAGGGTCGTTGCCGGGCGCGGAGAGCAGCGCGAGCGTGGCGAGGCCGTCCGGTTCGGCGCTCTCCCCGGGGCCGGGCGCGGGACGTTCCACGGCCCGCAGCATCAGCCCGTCCGTCTGCACGACCCGCGTGGTCCCGACGACGGCGGCCGCGGCCAGCGCGGGCGCGGCGGTGACCGAGTCGGACAGGACGGTCGTGGAGGCGTCCCCGATCCCGGCCCCCGGCTCGTCGCCGTACACCAACGTGGCCGCCTGGTCGAGCAGTTCGGAGATGTGCGCGCCGAGCCGACGGTTGTAGAGCCGCAGGACGAGCCGCAGCCTCGGGTTGAGCCGGCGGGCGGTGAGCGCGGCCCGGATGTTGGTCTCGTCGTCGTCGTACACGAGCGCCAGCGCCGCCGCCCGCTGCACGCCCGCCTCGGCGAGCACCGCCTCGGTGGCCTCCACCGCCTCCAACGTCCGCTCCCCGCCGCCCGGTTCACCCCCGGAGGGTGCGGTGCCGTTGCCGCCGCCCGCCCGGCTGACGGCCGCGCTCACCATGCGGTCGAGCAGCGCCGCGGACACCGAACGGGCCCGCCCCACCACCGGCGGCCGCGCCGCCCGGTCGGCGGGCGGTACGACGAGGGTGACCTGCTCCTCGTAGACTCCCCGCAGTTCGGCGGCGAGCCGGTGCGCGAGTCCGTCGTCGCCGCACACCACCATGTGCGCTCCGGCGCCGCCCGGCGCCCGGCCCTGATTCGGAAGGCTCCCCACGAGGGAGAAGACTGCCTCACCCGGCCGGCAGGTTCCACGCCGGAGGTGAACATGCGGTGTGCAACGACCGTATGCAGGGGGAGCCGAGGCGACTGACAGACGGAGGTGTTCAGGACGTGGCCGTCACCGAAAAGGCCCCGCGCCACGATCCGCCGCGCGACGACCCACCGCGCGACGAGCCCCCGTCACCGCAGCCCCCGGCACCGCCGCGGCTGTCCTCCCCCCTCGTCCTCACCCTCGTCCTGGTCCTCCTCGTCCTGCTCCAGAGCCCCGTCCGCCGCGCCCTGTCCGCCCCCGTGATGCAGAGCTGGACCACGGTGTTCGTGGCGGTCGTGCTCCAGGCGATGCCCTTCCTGGTGCTCGGCGTCCTGCTGTCGGCGGCCATCGCGGTCTACGTCCCGCCGTCCTTCTTCGCCCGCGCGCTCCCCTCCCGCCCGGCCCTCGCCGTACCGGTCGCCGGGGTCGCGGGCGCGGTGCTGCCCGGCTGCGAGTGCGCCTCGGTCCCGGTGGCCGGCGCCCTGGTCCGCCGGGGCGTGACCCCCGCCGCCGCGCTCGCCTTCCTGCTCTCCGCCCCCGCCATCAACCCGATCGTGCTGACGGCGACCGCGGTGGCCTTCCCGCGCAACCCCGAGATGGTCGTGGCCCGGTTCGCCGCCAGCCTCCTCGTGGCCTGCGCGATGGGCTGGCTGTGGCAGCGGGTGGGCCGCACCGACTGGATGCGGCCCCCGGCGCACGCGCACCACGAGGGGCAGACCAAGGGCGCCGCGTTCTGGGGCGCGGTCCGCCACGACGTGATGCACGCGGGCGGTTTCCTGGTGGTGGGCGCGATGGCGGCGGCCACCCTGAAGGCGGTCGCCCCGGAGAGCTGGCTGCGCACGGCCGCCGACAACCCGGTGATCGCGGTCCTCGCCCTGGCCGTCCTCGCCGTCGTCCTGTCCATCTGCTCGGAGGCGGACGCGTTCGTCGCCGCGTCCCTCACCCAGTTCTCGCTGACGGCCCGGCTGGCGTTCCTGGTCGTGGGCCCGATGATCGACCTCAAGCTGTTCGCGATGCAGGCGGGCACCTTCGGCCGCGCCTTCGCCCTGCGCTTCGCGCCGATGACCTTCGTGCTGGCCGTCGCGTCCGCCGTCCTGACGGGAGCGGTCCTGCTGTGAACCGACAGTCCCAGGCCGCCGTCCTGTTCCTGCTCGGCGCGGCCCTGCTGCACGCCGGCACCACCGACCTCTACCTGCGCTACGTCAAGTCCGGCCTGCGCCCGCTGGTGCTGGCCGCCGGCGCGGTCCTGATCGTCACGGCGCTGGCGACGGTCCGGTACGAACGCCGACGCGCGAAGGAGGAGGTGCCCCCCGAGTCCCACCCCGAGCCCCGCGTCTCCTGGCTGCTCGTCCTCCCCCTGCTCGCCCTGATCCTCGTCGCCCCGCCCGCCCTCGGCTCCTACAGCGCGACCCGCACCGGCACCGCCCTCCAGGAACCCCTCGCCTACCCGCCGCTCCCCGCCACCGGCCCGCTGAGCCTGAGCCTCGTCGACTACGCGGGCCGTGCCGTCTACGACCACGGCCGCACCCTCGCGGGCCGCGAGGTCCGGGTCACCGGGTTCGTGGCCCTCGACCACGACGGCACCCCGTATCTGATCCGCATGGCCCTCAACTGCTGTGCCGCGGACGCCCAGCCGGTCAAGGTCGCCCTGTCCGGCAGCATCCCGCCGGTGCTCCAGCCGGACACCTGGCTCACCGTCACCGGCACCTACACCCCGCGCCGCGTCGAGGACCCGGTCAACGGCGGGCCGATCCCGTTCCTGAAGGTGACCGCCGCCGAGCCGGTGAAGGCACCCCGGGACCCGTACGACGAGTCCTGGAACAACTGAGCACCCCCTGACCTGCCGGTTCGCGCGACCGCCGGGTACTGTCGGCCTCGTCGGCACCATGATCGGCGATCAGGCTGTGGGGAACCGGGTCCCGTGAGGGATCCACGGGGAGTGGGGGCTGCTGTCATGACACTGAACGCTCGGGGACGCAGGGCCACCGCGGTGGCGGTGACCGCCGCCGTGACCGCGCTGACGCTGCTGCCCGCGACCGCCGCCGGGTACCCCGCCTCCGCCGGACCCTGGACCACCGCCACCGCGCTGACCGACGACCAGGGCCAGCAGGGTCTGATCGACGTCCGCACCGCCCCCGACGGCACCGCGTTCGCCCTGTGGCGCGACAAGGCGGCCGGCGCCTCCACCTGGGAGATACGGGCGGCGGTGAAGGCCGCGGGCGGTGACGTCTGGAGCGCCCCGCACACCCTGCTCACCGGCGTCGGCGCGAGCGCCGAGGCCCGGCTCGCCGTGGCCCCCGACGGGCGCGCCGTGGTGACCTGGGTGGCCGGCAGCGGCACGGACGGTTCGCTGACCGCCCTCGCCGTCACCTGGGACCCGAAGGCCCGCGCCTGGTCGGCACCGGCCGGCCTCACCGCCTACGACGGCCTCAACCTCTCCACGCCCCAGATCGCCGCCGCGGCCGACGGCACCCTCACCGCCGTATGGACGCAGGGCGAGGGGGCCCTCCGGTTCGACGTCGCGACCGCCACCCTCGCGCCCGGCGCCGCCGACTGGTCGAAGCCGAAGACCCTGGGCGGCGTCACCACCGGCTCGGTGGACGACCTCGCGCTCGCCGTCGCGCCCGACGGCGCCGCCACCGTCGTCTGGGACGCCTACGACTTCTTCACCGGCGCCCACGCCGTCACCACCGCCACGCGCACCGCCGCCGGTGTCTGGAGCGGCGCGGCCGCGCTGCCGGGCGCCGACGCCTCCGTCGGGGACGTGCGGGTGACGATGGACGCGCGGGACACGACCACCGTGCTCTGGCTGGACGTCACCGACCCGAACACGGGCACCGGCGACCTCAAGTCCGTGACCAGGAAGACCCCTTCGGCGGCGTGGGGCACCGCGCAGACCGCGGCGGCCGCCGTCCGCCCGAGCGACGACAGCGGCCCGCTGACCGCGCCCGACGGCGATGTCACCTACGTGTGGACCGGCTGGAGCGCCGCCGCAGGCACCCCGGTCGTCCAGACCGTCACCCGCGCCGCCGCGACCGGCACCTGGTCCCAGCCGAAGACCCTCTCCACCGGCTATGTGAAGTGGCAGGTCTCGGCCGCGATCGGCGGCGACGGCACGGTCCAGGTCGTCTGGCCGCAGACGCCGTCCATCGACAACGGGAACGACAACTCCCTCCAGTGGGCGGTCCGTTCGAACGGCGCCTGGAGCGCGGCGACCGCGGTGAACGGCGCGCCCGTGCCCGCCGTCCCGACCACCGACGCCCTGACGGGAGAGGTGGCCGCGGGTCCCGACGGCCGGGCCACCGTGGTGTGGCGCGAGGCGGCCTACGCGGGCGGCGGCGCCTACACCTCCCGGCTGTGGGGCCGTTCGCAGACGCTGCTCGCCAAGCCGGTCGTCACCCAGAAGGCGACGCTCTCCGGGACCGCGCGCACCGGCTCCACGCTCACCTGCTCCGCCACCGCGACGGGCCTCCGCGTCACCACGGCGTGGTCCTGGCTGCGGGACGGCAAGGCGATCGCGGGCGCGACGGCGAAGACGCGCAAGCTGACCGCCGACGACCACGCCCACAAGGTGTCCTGCCGGGCGACCGCCGCCAACCCGGCCGGTTCGGTGGTCTCCACCTCCGCCGCCGTCACGGTCGCCGCGGGTCCCGCGCTCAAGCCGACCAAGGCGCCCTCGGTCTCCGGCACCGCGAAGGTCGGCCGCAAGCTGACCGCGAACCACGGCACCTGGACGCCGTCCGCCACGTCGTACACCTACCGGTGGCTCCGCAACGGCAAGGCGATCACGGGGGCCACCCGGTCCACGTACGTCCTGGCCAAGGCCGACAAGGGGAAGAAGATCACCGTGAAGGTGACGGCCCGTCGCACGGCCTGGACGAACGGCTCGGCGACGACGGCGGCGGTCACGGTGCGCTGACGCTCCGCGGGTTTTCCGGGTGACGCTCCGCGGGTTTTCCGGGTGACGCTCCGCGGGTTTTCCGGGTTCGGGTCTTCGGCGTTCCCAGGGTGGGAGATTTCCGCGCTACGGCGCGGTTAAGTCTCCCGCAAACTCTGGTGGCCGGGGGGTGATCGCCCCATGATGGTGGCATGACGGCGGCCTGGCATGCCCTGAACCGACTGACGACCTGGCCGGACCTCACCGAGGTCCGGCCGAGCTGTGGCACCGGCCGGGCGCTGCGCTCGACCAGGGCCGAGATCGCGCACTTCCACTCGGGGCGCAGTGTCGATCTGCACCTCACGGCCGGCACGATCCGCCGCTTCGAGCACGACCTCGGCCACTCCACCGCGATCCGGCTGGTGCCCGGTTCGCACTGGGTGACGGTCCGGATGGAGTGCGAGGCGGACATCGGCCTGCTGATGACCCTGATGAGCGCGGCCCTCAAGGCCCATCACACGTGGCCGGTCACGGCCGAGACCCCGACGGTCCGCTGCAACGACCGCCGGGAGGCGGCGCTTTCGCATCGCGCGCATCTCTGACGCGGCGGGGGCCGGGTGGCCGAGTGGCCGGGTGGCCGGGTGGCCGGGTGAGGGTGCTCTCCCGGCCTTGCCGGCACTCCTGTAGTTCCGTACTCCCGGGCGCTCGTAACGTCCGTCAGACGTTGACGCCGAAGTCCGCCGCGATCCCGGCCAGGCCGGAGGCGTACCCCTGGCCGACGGCGCGGAACTTCCACTCCGCCCCGGCCCGGTACAGCTCGCCGAAGACCATCGCCGTCTCGGTGGAGGCGTCCTCGGACAGGTCGTAGCGGGCGATCTCCTGCCCGCCGGCCTGGTTGACGACCCGGATGAACGCGTTGCGGACCTGCCCGAAGCTCTGCCCGCGGTTCTCGGCGTCGTGGATCGAGACCGGGAAGACGATCCGGTCGATCTCGGCCGGTACGGCGGCGAGGTTCACCTTCACCGACTCGTCGTCGCCCTCGCCCTCGCCGGTGAGGTTGTCACCGGTGTGCTCGACGGACCCGTCGGGGCTGCGCAGGTTGTTGTAGAAGACGAAGTGCTGGTCGGAGAGGACCTTGCCGGACGCGTCGAGGAGCAGCGCGGAGGCGTCGAGGTCGTAGTCGGTGCCGGTCGTCGTCCGGACGTCCCAGCCGAGGCCGACCAGCACGGCGGTCAGTCCGGGCGCCTCCTTGCTGAGCGAGACGTTGCCGCCCTTGGACAGGGTTACTCCCACGGTGTGCTCCTCCTCGGCGTGCGCGACCGGCCCGGTGCCCCGGACCCGATCTTGAATCTACAGCACTGTAGAGATAGGGGACCGGGCTTCCACGATTCCCGGGCAGGCGTCGATACGATGGCCGACCGGGAAACGGACGGTGGCGGCGGCGGAGAAGGGACACGGCGTGACGGACGACGACCGGCAGCGCCCCCGACGGCGGGGACAGGGCGAGCTGGAGGCACTGGTGCTGTCGGCCCTGCGGGAGGCCGGCGAACCGGTGACGGCCGGCTGGGTGCAGGAACGCCTCGGCGGCGACCTCGCCTATACGACGGTGATCACCATCCTGACCAGGCTGCTCGGCAAGGGCGCGGTCACCCGCGAGCGCTGCGGACGCTCCTTCGCCTGGCTGGCCGCGTCCGACGAGGCCGGTCTCGCCGCGCACCGGATGCGCCGGGTGCTGGACGGCGAGCGCGACCGCGGGGCCGTGCTCGCCAGCTTCGTCACCGGTCTCGGTCCCGACGACGAGCGGCTGCTGCGCGAGCTGCTGGACCGGCCGGAGGCCGACTGAGTCCCATGGGCCTCTTCGTCTTCCTGCCGCTGGTCCTGCCCCTCACGGCCTGGCCGGTCGCACGGCTCGCCGAACAACGGCTGCACCCGCGCACCGCGACCCGGCTGCTGACCGGCGTGGCCGCGGTGATGGCGGTGTGCAGCACGGTCTGCCTCGGGCTGCTCATGGTCGTCGGCACCGCCCAGTTGCCCGGCAACCCGCTGCCGGACGCCTGGTCCGACCCCGAGGTCCGCGCGGCCGTCCCGCACGACGAGATCGCCGGCCGGGCCGCCGTCCCCACCCTGTGCGTGGTGGCCGTCGTCTGCGCCCGGACGCTGTGGCGGCACCGCCGGGTGCGCCGCCGCGCCCACCGCGCGCTGGCCGGGCTGCCGGCCACCCAGGTCGCGGTCCTGCCCGACACCGGGGCGGCCTACGCGTACGCGCTGCCGGGCGGGCGGTACGGGTCGGGGGGACGGCGGGGGTCTGGTGGGCGGTATGGCTTGGGGGGACGGTACGGATTTGAGGGCTGGCCTGGATCCGGGGGACGGTACGGGTTCGGGGGCCGACGCGGCTTTGGGGGCTGGCGCGGAGCTGGGGGACCGTACGGATCTGATGGATGGCGCGGCTTCGGGGGGCGGCGCGGATCCGGCGGGCGGCGCGGTTCCGGGGGCACGTACGGTTCCGGCGGGCAGCGCCGTTCCGGGGGCCTGTATGGCTCGGACGGGCAGCACAGCTCCGGCGGGCGGTATGGCTCGGACGGGCAGCGCGGCCCCGGCGGTCGGTACGGTTCCGACGGGCAGCTCAGCTCCGGCGGACGGCGCGACCCCGGCGGACGGCGTGGCCCCGGCCGCGCGTACGGCCGGATCGTCGTGACCTCCGCCCTGCTGGACTGTCTCGAACCGGCCGAGCGGCGCGCCCTGTTCGCCCATGAGCGGGCCCACCTCGCCGCCCGCCACCACCGCCATCTGCTCGCCGTACGACTGGCGGCGCAGGCCAACCCGTTCCTGCGGCCGCTGCGCACGGCCGTCGCCTACACGGCGGAGCGGTGGGCCGACGAGGAGGCCGCGCGGGCGGTCGGCAGCCGTCGCACCGTGGCCCGGGCGATCGGCAAGGCCGCGCTGGTCTCGCACGGCGCCGCGCCCCCGCCGGGCTTGGCCGCCCTCGTCCCACCTGGCGCCGCGCCCCCGCCGGGCCTGGCGGCCCTCGTCCCACCTGGCGCGGCACCGCCGCCCGGCCTGGCGGCCCTGGCCGGGCTGCCCGCCTTCGCCGCCCCGGCCCCCGGCCCCGTGCCGCGCCGGGTGACGGCCCTGCTCGCCCCCGCTCCCACGCCCCGCCACTGGGCCTCCGTCTTCACCACCGTCGGCCTGGCCGTCTGGTGCGCCGCCGCGGGGACGGCCGTCTCGGCGATGTCCTCGGCGAACGCGGCGGTGACGATGCTGGTCATCCTGCACGCGGCGACCCCGCTCTGAACCCGGCTCCCGCCGCGCCTCACTAAGATCATCGACGGGGGAGTGGAACCAAGTAGGCGCGCACGTGAGGGAGTTGGGGCGACCCGATGCAGCACGACCTGGCCGAGCGGTGCCGGGCGATCACCGGGACCCGCTGGTTCTCCGTCGCCGTCCTCGCCCTCATCCTCGCCAACGCGCTGGTCCTGGGCGTCGAGACGTACACGGGCTTCGCCGCCCGCAGGCACGACGAGCTGAAACTCGTAGAGCACTGCTTCCTGGCCGCGTTCACCGTGGAGATCCTGCTGCGCGCCGGCGCCCACGCCGACCGCCCCCGCGACTTCCTCCGCGACCCCTGGAACCTCTTCGACCTCGCCGTCGTCCTGTGCGCCTTCCTGCCGGTGATCCGCGAGAACGCCACGGTGCTACGGCTCCTGCGCCTGGCCCGTGTCCTGCGCGCGGCGCGCTTCCTGCCCCAACTGCGCATCGTCCTGGTCGCGGTGGCCCGCAGCCTGCCGGGCACGGTCAGTTTCCTGCTGGTCGGCGCGCTGCTGCTCTACGTGTACGCCATGGTCGGCTGGCTCTTCTTCGCGGCCGAGGACCCCGAGCACTACGGCTCCCTCGGCCGCGCCGTCCTCACGCTCTTCCTGCTGATGACCCTGGACGGCCTGGGCGACGCCGTCCGCGCCGGCCTGGAGATCTCCCGCTGGAGCATCGCGTACTACGCCTCGTACGTGCTGCTGGGCTCGTTCGTCCTGGTGAACGTGCTGATCGGCGTGGTGCTGACGTCCCTGGAGGAGGCGCGGGACATGGAACGCGACCTGGAGTCTCCCGGGGCTCCGGCTCCGCCCACATCGCAGTCCACTTCGCAGCCTTCTCCACAGCCCTCTTCGCAGCCCACGTCGCAAGAGGTCCTGCACGCCCGTGTCACCGCCGCGCGGCGGGCGCTGGCGGACCTGGAGCGGAGCCTCGCCGACCTCACGCCCCCTCCGCCGGCCCCGGAACGTGACCCCGCCCGCCCCTCGCGCTGAACCGTTCCGCCTGTAAGGCTCAGCCCGTGACCTACGTAGTGACCGTTGACATCTGCATCCCGGAGGGCACTCCGGAGATGGACCCGCTCCAGCGCGCCGGCGCCGTGGCGCTCGTCGAGGACGGACTGGACGCCGTCCGGGCCGTCGAGGGGCCCGACGGCGTCCAGGTCGACGTGCTCGACACGATCGTGGCCGTCCACCCCGGCGGCGCCCTGCTGAAGGTCGTCGTGGACGCCCCGGCCCTGGAGTTCGCCGAGGGCTCGGTCCAGGTGCTCGTGGACGAACTCCTGGAACGCACCGAGGTGTTGGCGGACTGGACGATCGAACGGTGCGAGGTCGAACTCCACCAGGACCTGGCCAGGGAGAGCCTCGCCGCCGCCGACGGCCCCGACGCGCCGCCCGACGACCTCGCCCTCCGCAGGGCGAGGCACACCGCGGGCGCGTCGTCCGCGCAGAACGCGGGGGAGGGCGCCGACGGCCCCGACGGCGCCGCGACGAAGGCACGGGCCGCCCGCGCCAGGATGCTGGAGCTGGCCGCCGAACTGCGTGCCTTCCCACCGGCGGTGTTCGGCGTGGAGGCGGACGACGACAGGCGCGCCGTCCCCGCGGAGAGCGCCCGGCTCGCCGCCGGCGCCCTGGTCCACGCGACCGACACCCTGGTGGACGAACTCTTCGAGGACGTACAGGTCCTGGCCCAGGAGGACGCCACCGTCGCCGAGTGCGAGGGCCCGCTGTGGCACCTGGAACGCCTCCCCGACCGCTACGCGCTCCAGTACGACGCCCGTTTCGCCCGCCGCTTCCTCGTCACGGTGATCGCGCTGACCACGCGCTTCACCGACGGAAGCTTTCAGCACCTGAGCTGTGTGGCCGAGGAACTGGCCCTGCGGTTCCTCCTGAACGAGGCGACCACCACCCTCGAACTCCACGACCTGCTCGACGACCACGTCTCCACGGCCCTGGCCAACCTCGCCGACGCGCTCTGCGTGGACACCGACCACGACCGCGTCCACCACCCGGCCGCTCTTCTCCCCTTCACCTCCTGGTTCACCCCGTTCACGGAGGACAGCTACGCCCACCCGTCGACGACGGACGAGCCGGAGGCGGCACCGCAATAGAAATGCACAGGTGCCTCATATACCCCTCTGGGCTCCGTTAACATGTTCGAAATCGCAAAACGAGCACATGGGCAGAGCATTGAGAGAAACCGGACTTTTCCGCGGAATCACCCCCCGCGCGATACTGTGGGCCACCGCCGCCGCGGTGGCCCTCGGATTCCTCATAGCCCTCGAATTCACCGCGCGCCATTACGACATACCGGGCCCGATCACCGTCCAGGCCCGCGAAGCGGTATTCCCGCCCAAATCAGGCTTCCTGCTCTACGCCGGCATGGCGCTGATGATGGTGGTCCTCCCGTGGCGGCAACGCCTCACGGCGACCGCCGCCGCCATCGGCATCGACGTCGTCATCGCGGCCGTCCGCTGGGCGGCGGACCTGGGGAGCACCGAGGGCCACTTCTTCGGCAACGGCGCCCTCTGGGTCCTGCTGGCCTACGGCGTCATCGCCCTCACCCGCCGCACCGGCCCGGAACGCGTCCTGCTGCTCAAGGGCGTCGGCCTGGGCCTGCTCCTGGTGGCCGGCCGCAAGGCGGGCGACACCTGGCTGCTGATCACCTCGAAGTCCCGCCCGGTCGTCCTCGACCAGTACATGGCGACCGCCGACCACGCGCTCGGCAACCCGTCCTGGCTGGTGGGCCGTCTGGTCACGGCGACCGGCGCGATCGGCTTCAACATCCTGGACATCGTCTACGGCCAGCTCGCGGTGGCCGCGGTCATCGTCTCGCTCTACCAACTGCGCAACGTCGCCGCCGAGCGCCGTTTCCCGGCCCATCACCTGGTCCGCACGTTCCTGGTGATCGGCCTCCTCGGCCCCGGCATCTACATGATCTACCCGGTCGTCGGCCCGATCTTCGCCTACGGCACCGGCGCCGCCCACTGGGAGTCCGTCAGCCTCTGGACCGACCCGCCCGCCACCGCGCACTGGGCGGTCGCCGACCTGTGGCCGAACACCCCGCCCCCGGTCGGCACCCCGCAGCACATGCCGTTCGACGAGATCACCCCGCGCAACTGCATGCCCAGCCTCCACACCGCCTGGGCGACCGCCATCTACATCCACACCAGAAAGGCCCCCCGCTTCCTGCGCCACGCGGGCACCTTCTGGCTCCTGGCCACCCTCGCCGCGACCCTCGGCTTCGGCTGGCACTACGGAGTGGACCTCATCGCGGGAGTGGTCTTCGTCCTGACGATCGAGGCGGCACTGAGGGCCCAGGCAAGAGGCTGGGACACGTCGTCAACATGGCTGGTGATGTACGGCGCAACGACGTTCGCCACCCTCCTCCTCACCTACCGCTACCTCCCGACCCAGATGGCCCACCACCCCTGGCTGGCGGGCCCCCTGCTCCTCCTGGCCATGACGTCGGTGATCTACGCGTACATCCGCACGACGACGACATGGACCCTCGACGCGCCCTCGCCGGCGAAGAACGAACCCCAACCGGAACTGGTCTGACCGCCGCCCGAAAGTGTGTGTGTCCCGGGGCGGGGGAAAGTGTGATCGAAGGATGAACTGGGCACAACGATCACGACGTCAACTGATCCGGGGTGAACGGGGGGCCGGGTGGGGGCAAACAGACGAGCGCGTCCGGACGACGGACCACAGCACGGTGTCCTGCCGGCCGGAATCCTCACCGACGAGGACATCGTCGCGTACGCGCGCCACTACGACCTGATCGTCCCCTTCGACCCCGAGAACGCGAAGTACGCCTCCTACGAACTGCACGCCTCGGCGAACGCTCAGATCCTCATCTACCACGGCGAAGTCACGGCCCACGCCCCGCTGCCCCCGGTCAACGGCGAACTGATCATCGCGCCCGGCGCCACGGTCCGCATCGACACGGCCGAGTCGATCAGGCTCCCCGACAACGTCATGGCCAACATCATCGGCCTCGGCCAGCTCTACGCCTGCGGCGTGACCGTCGCCAACACCTATGTGGACCCCGGCTCCCGCGGCCCGATCTACCTGGCCCTGACCAACCTGGGCAGACGCACCGTCAGAATCCCGGTCGGCGAACCCATAGGCCGAGCCCAGTTCCACCTCCTCGGCCGCGCGGTCCGCACGGCCCACCCGGGCCCGGTCTTCCGCCGCTCGATCCAACTCCGAGTGAACGGCGAGGAGTCCACTCCACCCTCACCGGGACAACCCCAGGACGACGGCTCTCGTTCCGTCCCCCTCATCGACACGTCGGCCGCGACCCAGTTGGCCGCCCGCCAGGAGTCCCTCGACCACCGCCTCACCGTGGTCAAACTGGCCCTCTACGCCATGGCCGGCGCCTGGCTCGGCCTCCTCTGGGCCATAGCCCCCACCAGCGGCAACACGATGCTCCGCTTCATCAACGGCGACGGCGTCCCCGACATCCTCAAACTCATCCTCGGCCTGACGGTCCCGACCCTCATCACCCTCTGCTTCCGAGACGTCCGCAACTCTTTGACCCAGGTGAGCCGCCGCCGAAGCACCACCACCTGAACCACTACCGTTCCCGGCATGAAGATCGCACTCTGGTCCCTCCTCACCCTGTTCCTCATCGCCGGCGCGATAGGCGGCCTGCTCGCCGCCGCAAACGCCCACAACACCCCGGACACCCTCCGCCACTTGCTCGCCGCCACCTGGTTCGCCCTGGGAGCCTGGGGCAGTTGGAGGAGAGCATCACGCCCCCACCCCACGGAACTCACCCCTGCCCGGGAACCGCACGGGAGACTTTGGCGGCGAAGATGACCTCCTGCGATGGGACTCCTGCTCTCGCTCGGATCCTGTAGTCGATCACCCCCATCTCCCCAAGGGCGGCCACGTCGACGACACCCCCAGAAGCGCCCCACCGCGGCCCGTCACCCCGCCGAGGGGCTTGTCGGTCATATGACCTACTCTTCGAACACTCGCCACACGCGGCGCACAGAGAACACACATCACCGCCGCGTGCGTGGCGTCCACGTTCTTTCGATCCGGGGGGTTCGAACCCGCGTGCGTCTCCGCACCCTTCCGACCGCCACCGCACTGGCGGTCCTCTTCAGTTCGGCCGCCCTCACGGCGGTGCCCGCCCATGCCGACAGCAGTCGGCCCGTCGCGGTGCAGGACACCGACGACATGGTCGTGGACGGCGTCCACCAGCGGGTCTTTCTCGCCGACCGGTCCGCCGGCCAGGTGCTCGTCACCGACTACACCGGCCGCACCGTCGCCACCCTCACCGGGCTGCCCCAAGTACGCGACCTCGACCTGAGCCCGGACTCCGGCACGCTGTACGCCGCCGTACAGGGCGCCGACAGGATCGTCGCCTACGACACGGCGACGCTCACGCGCACCGCCGAGTACCCCACCGGCGACAAGACCGAGCCCTCCCGCGTCGCCTACGCCGACGGCAAGCTGTGGTTCGGCTACGGCGATCAGTGGGACTCCGGTCTCGGCGTGGTCGACCCGACCACCGAGACCCCCACGGTCACGCTCGACCTGGCGGCCGGCCACGACTTCGCCGGCCCGCCCAAGCTCTACGCCGACCCCGACAACCCGGGCACGCTCCTCGCCCTCGACGCGGGCATCTCCTCCGGCCCGATCATCGTCTACGACATCTCCACCGGCACCCCGGCGATCCGCGTCACCGCCAACAAGGGCGGCTTCTACAGGGACGCCGCCCTCACCCCCGACGGGCAGAACGTCGTCGTGGCCGGTCCCGGAATCCGGGCGCTCACCGAGTACCGCCTCTCCGACCTCGCTGAAGTGCGCACCTTTCCCGTGCCCTCCGAGCCGGAGACCGTCGACGTCGCCCCGGACGGCACCGTGGCGGCCACGGTCCTCGACACCGACAACACCGGCGACACCTACATCTTCGGCAGCGACCCGACGCGGCCCGCCAACGTCCGCAACCTGACGTCCTCCTGGATGCCCTGGGGCGGTCACTCGACGAGCTGGACCGCCGACGGCGCGAAGCTGCTCGTGATGACCGGCGCCGAGATGTACATCGTCGACGAGCCCCGCAAGTACGCCCCCACCCTGACGGTCACGGCCCCCTACACCGCGACCCGCGCCAAGCCGCTGACCGTCAAGGGCAGCCTCAAGTCCGCCCTGCCGCTCCCTGCCGGCACCCCCCTCCAGGTCACCCGCACCGACCTGGACTCCCCGAACGGCAAGTCGCTCGGCACCAAGACTCTCGGCGCGAACGGGGCGTTCTCCTTCGCCGACACCCCGCCGGCCGGCGCCCAGGTCACCTACAGGGTGACCTACGCGGGCGACGCGACCCACGCCCCCGCGAGCGGCTCCGCCGTCGTCCAGGTCTCCCGCGCGCTGCCCGCGCTGAGCCTGAACAACAACGGCAAGGTGTACTCGTACGGCGCCGACGTGAAGTTCACCGCGCACCTCGGGACGACGTACAAGAACCGCAAGGTCGAGATCTGGGCCGACCCGGCCGGCGACGACAAGCCCGAGAAGCTGGTGAAGTCCGGCACGGTCAACTCCAGCGGCAACCTGTCCGCCACCCTCGACCTGCGCCGCGACACCAAGGTCATCGCGAGGTTCAGGGGCGACGCCCGCTACAGCAGCCGCGCGGTGGTGGTCAACGTCGGCACCAAGGTGAAGGTGTCCACGGCGGTCAGCGGCCACTACAAGACCAAGTCGACGTGGGGTCACACGTACCACTTCTTCCGCAAGACCAAGAACCCGGTCTTCACGACGACGATGACCGCCTACCCGGGCCGCAAGCAGGGCCTCGAGTTCCAGATCTACTACAACGGCGTCTGGTACGACGGCGGCTCCGAATACTTCCCGCTCAGCAGCTCCGGCGTCTCCAAGGTCACCCTCACCGGCCCCCACGAGACGGGCTGGCGCATGCGTGTCCGCTCCAAGTACGTCGACGACATCTCCGGCGACACCGTCAACTCCACGACGTACGGCGCCTGGAAGTACTTCACCTTCACCAAGTAGCACGGCTCACACCTGGACCTGCACCTGCACATGGTCCAGCGCACGGCGCAACTCCACAGGCACGGGCCAGAGTTCACTGGCCCGCGCCGCGTCGCCGATCCAGACTGCGCTCGGCGTTCCCCGCAAACATCGCGCGTCCAGCACGTCGGCCTGAGTCAGTACTCTGTGCGCTGGCCTGTGACTAGAAGTGGCCACAGCCCGAAGGTGCACCGCATCCTGTGATCGCTTAACTGCTCTCTGGCTCCCCCTTTCAACGCCCTGACGTGGGAGGAACGGGAGACGGCTCTCGACGCTCGCCTTGCCATGCACGCTGGCTCGCCGGTACAGGCACTCGACAAGCCACTCAAAGCCCGCGCTTACGGAGAGGCCGGACAAGGCCCGGGGATCGATCCCGTTCCATGATTCTTACGAGGGACTCCTCAGCTCCCAATCGGCCGCAGAGAAGACCTCGTCCGCTGTGGCCGGATGTCCTTGCGAAATCAGTGCGGCGAACGGACCCTGTTCCATGTCCTTAGTCGTCGTGTGCGTGTGGTTCAGCAGCATCGCGAGCAAGGCGGTTGCCGTGTCGATGACCTCAGCCAGGTGCTCGATCTCCTCGGCATGGTTCGTCCGCACTGGCGCACGCTCATCGGACAGTTCCTCGTAGCCCATGTCGTCAACACCAAGGGCGGCGCGGAACTCGTGTCGGATGGCCTGCCGCTCTTGAGCGAGAGTTCGGGCGGCGAGTGCCTCCTCGTCCGCCTGCTGGAGCGTCAAGATGAGTTCGGGCCCACACTCCTCCGAGTCGTAGAGGAGATCCCAGTCGCGGTCGAACTCTCTTTGGGCTGCGGCGGACAGTCTGGATCGAAACGCCTCCAGCTCAGGAACAGATGTCACGGAGTTCTCGTCCAGCTCAAGGCTGCAGACCGGAGCGTTGGCACCGCCCTTGGTGAGGAACTCGATGCGCGTGAGCGGGTATGAATCGCCTAGGTACCAGCCGCCGTGTGCATCAGGCTGGTGAGTCGGACAACTCGGTTGTTCCCAGGGGGGAACGTCGTCGTTGACAGCAGGCTGTGTCGGACAGTCCGGCGGGCACGGACGGTCAGCGTGCTCCGGACTGACCGACGGGCGGGTTTTCTCGGTGACTACAAGGCGTCGAAGGGCCTCTGTGTAGGCGATTCCCTCGGCCTCGGCAATGCGTCGTGCGGCCTGCTTGCGGGCGTTGCTGCCGGATCTGGTCATGGCTACTCCAGAACTCGGGACCCTACACACCCCGCCGGAGCGCGGAGCAGGTGGATGACGGACTCTACGCGGGCCCAGAGGGCCTTGGCCGAATCTGCCACCCGGGTGGTGTAGGCACCGGTGGCTGCGGCGGGGCGTACGCGGCTTGCCATCGTGATGCTATCTCAGCAAGGGGCGCGTCGTGGTGGCTGCTGAGACTGGTCTTCCCCAGGGGCCAGCCTCAGCGTTCGCGAGTCGGTCCGAAACGCACGCCGCGCGCCGTCAAGGGCAGACGGGCAGTCCTTGACTACTCGCCGGTTGCCGGCGCTCGTCCGACGATGTCCGACAGTGGCCCCCTGTAGGTGGTGCCAAGCTTGTGCACCACGCCCAAGGTGGGGCCGGGACCGTTCTTCATACGGCTCACGTAGTTCTCGGGCAGCAGCACCCTGTCGCCGACTTCGAGCGGCTTGCTCCCACGCCATCGGTAGGCGTACCCGCCAACGTCTACAACCTGATAGCCGTCGACCTCGTATACACGCTTCGCGTCGTCCAGCCGCTCCTCAAGTTCCTTGATGCGTTGCTCGAGTCGTTCGATTCGGGACTTGGAGAAGCTTGCGCTGCTCTCGCTTCCGGACTTGTAGCCCTCGTTCCACCCGCGCCGATGAGCCTCGGCCACGGCCTTGTCCTGCTCCGTGGCATGCGTGCCGCACGCCACGTCCGACCCCGATATTCGGATCTTGCAGGGACTTCCTGAACGGGTCGGTCGCCCGCAGGTCCGGTTGTGCCGGTCGGTCATGTGGTTGGTCCCCTTCCGCAGAAAGTTGATCGGGACCTTCCCCCGGATTGCTGCTGAGGGAAACGTAGAAACCTGGTCGCGCTTTCCATGGCGCTGGAGCAGGTTCGGCAGGAGGGCCTCGAAGCCGAGCGCAAGCCTCACCGTTGACGATTCTTGCTCTGCTCCGGGAGCTATTGATCAGAAACTCATGGGGTTCTCGTCCAGGACGTAGCGGACGTGTGGGCCGCCGAAGTAGCCGCGGACGATGTGCGGCTGGCGCTGGCGTCTGCGGAAGAAGCGGCGGGTCTCGGCGGCGAGTTCGGCCTGGTTCCGGGCTCGGTGCTGCTTGGGCAGGCTGTGCTTGAGGTCGGCGTTGACGAGTTCGTCGGGGTTGAGCTCGGGCGAGTACGGGGGCAGGAAGTGCAGCTCGACGTCGTCGGGGTGGGCTGCGAGCCAGTCGCGGACCTTCTTCGAGCGGTGGGCGGAGTGCCCGTCGACCACGAGATGGACCTTGTGGTCGAAGTGGCCGGCGAGCCGGTCCAGGAAGCGGCACATCACCTCGGCGGTGAAACTCTCGGTGAAGACCATGAAGTGCATCCGGCCCTTGGTGCTGATCGCCGACATCGCGTTCACCGAGAACCGGTTCCCGGCCCGTCGCACGACGGGGGTCTTGCCCTTCTCTCCCCAGGTGCGGCCTGTGACCTGGTCGGAGCGGATGCCGACCTGGTCGGCGAAGAGAATCTCCCCACCGTCCTCCTTCGCCCTCGCCCGGATCTTGGGCCAGGTCTCGGCGTGCCAGCGCCGGACGGCCTCGGGGTCCTGCTCGACGGCCCTCTTGTCCGGGCGCTGGAAGGAAAGACCCCACCGCTTCAGGTACTTGCCCACCCCCGGTTCGGTCAGCCGTACCCGGTACAGCTTCGCGATCAGGTCACCGATCAGCCGCCGCGTCCACAACTGCCCACTCAGCCCCACGTCACAGGGCCGGTGATCGAGGACCGCCTGCCGCACAGCGGCCTGCTCGGCCTCCCCGAGCACCTGGTGCACCCCGACCGGCTTACCACGCGGCCGCATCACCAGAGCCTCCCGACCGCCGGCCAGCCACTTCGCCCACCAGATGTCGACGGCCTTCAGCGACACCCCGAACACCGCCGCCACGTCCTCACGGTCCCGCCCCGCCACCAACGCGGCCACCGCCCGCAGCCGCAGGGCCTCCTGCGCCGACGGCGACAGATGCCGCGCGTCCCCCACCAGATCGCTCACACCCCTCCAACGACCCAGAACCCAAACCGTTTCGGATCAATAGAACCCGAAGTAGGCTCCCAAGGCGCCCCTAGAAGCCACTCAGGGGCCCGACCCGCTAAGCGGATCAGGCCCCTGACCTGGTATTTCGGCTGTCGGGGTGGCGGGATTTGAACCCACGACCTCTTCGTCCCGAACGAAGCGCGCTGCCAAGCTGCGCTACACCCCGATGTCGCTGCTGGTCCTGCTTGTCGCGGCGACGTCGTTTACTTTAGCCCACGGGTGGCTGGAGACGAAATCCGGTTTTGGCGCGGTGGTGGATCGGGTTGGGGCGGGCGTGGTCGAGGGCCACGAGGAGGACGGCCAGGGCGTAGAAGGAGAGGCCGAGGAGGAGCGCGTTGGTCAGGGTGTGGCGGTAGCCGTGAGCCGCGGGGTCGAGGAAGGGGTAGAGGGGGCCGGCCGGAGCGAACAGGTCGGCGGCGGCCAGGAGGAACAGCAGGTAGGCGCACGGGTACGCCATCCACATCGCCGCGTGGCGCAGGCGCAGGCGGCCGGGGGAGGTCAGCAGGAGCCACTCCAGGAGCGCTGCCACCGGGGTCACCGTGTGGACGAGGGGGGACGCCGTGCCCGTGTCGAGTACGTGGTGGGTCAGGGACGTGATCGTCACGTAGAGCAGCGCCGCGCCGGTCAGGGCGGCGGGGAGCGGCCTGCGGGCGGTCCAGGCTCGGCGGGCCGACAGGAGCATGACCACCGCGAGCAGGATGTCGGCCTGGATCGCGAAGTGGCTCAGCACGCGCGGTGCGCTGTCGAGCCGTAGCTCGAAGGCCACGCCCGCGGCCGCCGTGCCGGCGATCAGGACGCGGAGGATCGCGGCCAGGGGGCGGCGTACGGGCGGTACCACGGCGGCTGCGGGGACGGTGGAGGGGAGCAGCCGGTGGGTCCGCGGTATCGCGGGCAGTTCCGGGATGTCCCTGGGTATCGGCGGTGTCGGAGGTATCGGCGCGGTCATGCCCACAAAGTAGGCAAAGCCGTCAAAAGGGGCTATGCGGGTGGGCCGAACGAGGACCCCCGTGCCTGCTACTCCTTCTCCACCAGCGTCAGCAACGTCACCTCCGGCGGGCACGCGAACCGTACCGGCGTGTAGCGGTTCGTTCCGCAGCCCGCCGAGACGTGCAGGTACGCCGTACGCCCCTCCGAGGTGTGCGTCGACAGGCCCTTCACGCGGTCCGTGTCCAGGTCGCAGTTGGTGACCAGGGCGCCGTAGAAGGGGATGCAGAGCTGGCCGCCGTGGGTGTGGCCGGCCAGGACCAGCGGGTAGCCGTCCGCCGTGTACGCGTCGAGGACGCGCAGGTACGGGGCGTGCACCACGCCCATCGAGAAGTCGGCGGAGGACGACGGGCCGCCCGCCACGCGCGCGTACCGGTCCCGCTTGATGTGCGGGTCGTCCAGGCCGGTCAGCTCGATCGACACCCCGTCGACCTTCAGCACGCCCCGGGTGTTGGTGAGGTTCAGCCAGCCGGCCGTGTCGAAGCCGTCCCGCAGGTCCTCCCACGGGTTGTGGACGACGCCGACGGCGGGCGCGTTGCCGTTCAGACCGTGCCGGCCCTGGGCCTTCTCCAGCAGATAGCGGGCGGGGTTGCGCAGCTTCGGGCCGTAGTAGTCGTTGGAGCCGAAGACGTACGCCCCCGGGAACTCCATCAGCGGACCGAGCGCGTCCAGGGTCTCCGGGACGCCCTCCGGGTCGGACAGATTGTCGCCCGTGTTGATCACGAAGTCGGGGCGCAGCCCGGCCAGTGAGCGCAGCCACCGCTGCTTCTTGCGCTGGCCGCCGACCATGTGGATGTCGGAGACCTGCAGCACGCGAAGGGGGCGCATGCCGGCGGGCAGGACGGGGACGGTCACCCGCCGCAGCCGGAAGGAGCGGGTCTCGAAACCCGCCGCGTAGGCCAGACCGGCGGCGCCAGCCGCCGCGATGGACAGAGGTACTCCGTATCGCGCGCGCATACCTCCATCGTGTCAGATCCGGCCCGCGCCGCTTCGCCCGCCGTCCCTTAAGTGCCGTTCCCCCGGCGCCCTTTAAATGCGCGGGCGGCGGGCGGCCCACACCTGCGACAATCGACCCATGACCACGCTCAAGTCGAAGCTTCAGGAAGACCTCAACGCCGCGATCAAGGGGCGCGACGAGCTGCGCTCCTCGACGCTCCGGCTGACGCTCGCCGCGATCACCAAGGAGGAGGTCGCGGGCAAGGAGAAGCGCGAGCTCTCCGACGACGAGGTCCTCAAGGTGATCACCAAGGAGGCGAAGAAGCGCCGCGAGGCCGCGGACGCCTTCGCGCAGGGTGGTCGCGCCGAGAGCGCCGAGCGCGAGAAGGCCGAGGGCGAGGTGCTCGCCGCCTACCTGCCGAAGCAGCTCAGCGACGAAGAGCTGAACGACATCGTCGGCCAGGCCGTCGCCGAGGCGAAGGCCGCCGGCGCGGAGGGGCCGCGGGCCATGGGCGCCGTCATGAAGATCGTGAACCCGAAGGTGGCCGGGCAGGCCGAGGGCGGCCGCGTCGCCGCGGTGGTGAAGAAGCTCCTCGCGGGCTGACCGGAGAGCGACAACAGAACCACAGACCAACAAGAACGGCCCCTGCCTCCCGTACGGAGAAGCAGGGGCCGTTGTGTCACATGCGGATGCGCCTCAGGCGCGGCGGCCGTTCCCGCTCAGCCCCGCCCCCCGGTGTCGTTCCCGTTGCTCGTCCCCCGGAAGAACCCGTCGGGGAGCGTGAAGCCGGGGGTCGGGGTGTCGCCACCCGTCGAGCCGCCGCCGCCGTTGTTGCTGCCGCCGTTGTTCCCGCCAGTGGCCCCGCCGTTGTTGCCGCCGTTGCCGTTGCCGCCCGTGAGCAGGCCGCCGATGAAGCCGTCGCCGTTGTTGCCGTCGCCGTCACCGCGGCCGTCGTGGTCGTCGTCGTCCTCGTCCCGCTCCTTGTCGTTGCCCGGGATGTGGACGAGGTTGAACTCCGGGGCCTCCTTGCCCGAGAGCGCGCCGGTCATCGCGTCGCGCCAGATCGGGCCGGGGGTGTCACCGCCGTAGACCTGGCCGTGGTAGACGCCGCCGATGCTGATGTTCGTCATCTTCACCTTCTGGGTGGCGCTGCCGACCCAGACGGCACCCGAGAGGTTCGGGGTGTAGCCGACGAACCAGGCGTTCCTCCGCTCGTCCGTCGTACCCGTCTTACCGGCGTTCGCGCGGCCCGACAGGCCGGCCTGCTGGCCGGTGCCGGAGTCGACCACGCCGCTGAGCAGGGTGTTGATGGTGTCCGCGGTCTTCTCGCTCATCGCGCGCGAGCAGGTCGACTTCGGGACCTCCAGCGACTTCTTCGTACCGCCGACCGTCTGGGTGATCGACTCGATGGCGACCGGGGTGCAGTACATGCCGCGGCTGGCGAAGGAGGCGTAGGCGCTTGCCATGGTGAGCGGGGAGAGGCCGGTGGAGCCGAGGGTCATGGACGAGGGGACCTCGGGGACCTTGTCGCCGTTGCCCTGGACCACGCCGAGCGCGTCCGTCATCTTCACCACGGGGCACATGCCGATGTCGGACAGCATCTGCACGAAGTAGGTGTTGACCGACATCTCCATGGCCTTGCGCAGCGCGTAGGGCCCGTGCTCCGACTCGCTCTCGTTCTCCAGCTTGTAGTTGTCGTCGTTCAGCCACGGCTTGCCGCTGCACGTCTGGACGGTGTCCGGGTACGGCATCTCGTACGGCGCCGAGTAGGTCTGGTTGGCCGGGCGGCCCTCCTCCAGGGCGGCCGCCGCGACGAACGGCTTGAACGTCGAACCGGTCGGGAAGCCGTAGTTCGAACCGCCCATGGAGGCGTTGACCGAGTAGTTGTACTCGGTCTCGTTCTTGCCGTAGCCGTACGGCTTCGACTGGCCCATCCCGAGGATCTTGCCGGTGCCGGGCTCGACGAGCGTGGCGGCCGCGGCGACCTTGTCCGACTTGTAGACGTGGTCCTTGAGAGACTGCTGGACCGACTTCTGGGACTGCGGGTCCAGGGTCGTACGGATGGTCAGGCCGCCCTGGTTCCAGATCTTGGCCCGCTCCTCCTTCGTCTTGCCGAAGACCGGGTCGCTGAGGAAGACCCGCTCGACGTACTTGCAGAAGAAGCTGGCGCCCTGGACGGCGGTGATGCAGCCGTTCTTCGGCTGGGTGACCTTCAGGCCGAGCGGGGCCTTGCGCGCCTCCGCCGCCTCGGACGGCGAGATGTCGCCGACCTCGGCCATCCGCGCGAGCACGGTGTTACGGCGCTTGACGGCCTCCGCCTCGTCGTTGACCGGGTCGTAGCGGCTGGGGGACTGGACGATGCCGGCCAGCAGGGCCGCCTCGGGCAGCGTGAGGTTCTTGGCGGACTTGGAGAAGTAGCGGTGGGCGGCGGCCTCGACGCCGTACGCCTGCTGTCCGAAGAAGGTGATGTTCAGGTAGTTCTCGAGGATCTTCTTCTTGCCCAGCTCCTCCTCGACCTGGATCGCGTACTTCAGTTCGCGGATCTTGCGGCCGATGGTCTGCTGGGTGGCCTGCGCGACCTTCGTCGGGTCGTCGCCCGCCTCCT
This sequence comes from Streptomyces antibioticus, assembly GCF_002019855.1. Classification (NCBI taxonomy): domain Bacteria; kingdom Bacillati; phylum Actinomycetota; class Actinomycetes; order Kitasatosporales; family Streptomycetaceae; genus Streptomyces; species Streptomyces antibioticus. Next base: position 4,715,985 of record NZ_CM007717.1, read on the forward strand.
CCACGAAGACGTTCTTCACGTACTGCTGGGTGAGCGTCGAGGCGCCCTGGGCGACCCCGCCGCTCTGCGCGTTCTGGTTCAGGGCGCGCAGGACGCCCTTGAGGTCGACCGCGCCGTGCTCGTAGAAGCGGGAGTCCTCGATCGCGACGATCGCCTTCTGCATGAACGGCGAGATGTTCTTGAGGTCGACGACCGTGCGGTCACGGGAGTAGACCGTGGCGATCTGGGAGCCCTTGGCGTCCAGGATCGTGGTGCGCTGGCTCAGCGGGGGCGTCTTCAGGTTGGCCGGGAGCTCGTCGAAGGACTCCACCGACCCCTTGGCCGCCAGGCCCAGCGCTCCGAAGGCGGGCAGGGCGATACCCGCCAGGACGGCTCCGGAGAGCACGCTGACGCCGAGGAACTTCGCGGCCTGCTGCGTGGCGGACAGCCCTCCGCCCGAGCGCTTCTTTGGCATGAGGGCAGCCTACGTTCTCATTCGCCGGACACGCGTATATGCCTTGGCCTAAGCTGCTCTCAACTGTCACAGCAGCAGGGCTACGTATCAATACGTCCGGCGACCCCGAATCGTTCCGGAAGTGCCCCGTTTTCCTGGTGGGGGCGTGTCCGAATCCGCCTTGTGTGTCACGTGGCGTCCGTTGTGACTCAAGAGGACTGTCCTATTTTGTGGCGATAGTCACGTATGTCGCGGGCTCACTCCCCCGGGTGATCTGCCGCTTACCCATAGTCCGTTCGGGCCATTCAAGATTGGGCCCGAAGGGGGTGTTGCGCTGTGCCCACCTTCCGTAACGTCCTCAACTGGCGGCGGTGAATATGCCGCTGCCGCCGTGGGGGAGCCTCGATTCGGGAGAGGACGGCGCCGGTATGGGCTGGGTAACCGACTGGAGTGCGCAGGCCGCCTGCCGCACTACCGATCCGGATGAACTGTTCGTTCAGGGAGCAGCGCAGAACAGGGCCAAGGCGGTGTGCACCGGTTGTCCGGTACGCACGGAGTGCCTGGCCGACGCGCTCGACAACCGCGTCGAGTTCGGCGTGTGGGGAGGCATGACGGAGCGCGAGCGCCGCGCCCTGCTGCGCCGGCGGCCGACCGTGACGTCATGGCGCCGGCTCCTGGAGACGGCACGCCTGGAGTACGAGCGCGGAGCGGGCATCGTGCCGCTCGACGACGACAGCGTGTACGAGAACTACGCGGCGGTGGGCTGAGCGGGCGACTGTCCCTCGCCTGCCCGGCCGCCGGCCGGTTCGCCGCACCCGCGCCGCTGTCTGACTCGCCGCACCCGCGCTGTCCGACCTGTCGTCCTACGGCCGTCCGACCTGTCGTCTCGTCACGCGTCGGCTCGTCTCACGTGTCGGCTCGTCTTACGCGTCGGCGGCCCCCGGCAGTTCCGGCCGGTTGGTCGCGAGTCGGTCGCCGATGTCGCGCAGCCCCGTGAGGTCGTGCACATCGCCGGGCAGCGCACCCACTTCGGTCACGGCCACTTCCGGGTGCAGCGAGGCGAAGCGGTCGCGTGTGCGCCGCTCGCGCGAGAGCAGGTGCATCCGCTCGGCGTGCAGCCTCAGCAGGCCCGCCGTGAGGCGATCGGTGCCGGGGTCGGGGGAGCCTGGCCGAGTGCCGGAGCGGTCCGCGGGCCGGGACGCGGGGGACGCCGTGGCCGCGGGGGATGCGGTGGGGGCGTCGGCTGCTGTGGCCGCGGTGGGAGCGTCGGGTGCGGTGGGGGTGTCTGGTGCGCCGGGGGCGTCGTCGGATCCTGAACTGCCGTACGTGTCGGGAGAGTTACGAAGTCCAGCTTTCCCGCCGTCCTGATCCACAATGCGGGCGTCTTCAAGATTTTCCGCTTCAAGATTTTCCGCGGCGGCGAGCGCCCGCTCGGCCGACAACTGGGCGGCACCGCTGCCATGGACCCGGTTGAGCACCAGACCGGCGAGCGGCATCCGCTCCGCCGCCAGCCGCTCCACGAAGTACGCGGCCTCCCGCAGCGCGTCCCGCTCGGGGGCCGCCACCACCAGGAACGCCGTCCCCGGTGCCTGGAGCAGCTTGTACGTGGCGTCCGCGCGCGTGCGGAAGCCCCCGAACATCGAGTCCATGGCCGCCACGAACGTCTGGACGTCCTTCAGCAACTGCCCGCCCAGCAGCTTGCCGAGCGCGCCCGTCATCATCGACATCCCGACGTTGAGGAACTTCATCCCCGCGCGGCCGCCGACCTTGGCGGGCGCGAGCAGCACCCGGATCAGCTTGCCGTCCAGGAACGACCCGAGCCGCTTGGGCGCGTCCAGGAAGTCCAGCGCCGAACGCGACGGCGGGGTGTCGACGACGATCAGGTCCCACTCGTCCCTGGCCCGCAACTGGCCCAGCTTCTCCATCGCCATGTACTCCTGCGTGCCGGCGAAGCCCGCGGAGAGCGACTGATAGAAGGGGTTCGACAGGATCGCCGCCGCCCGCTCGGGATCCGCGTGCGACTCGACGATCTCGTCGAACGTCCGCTTCATGTCGAGCATCATCGCGTGCAGCTCGCCCCGCGCGGAGTCGTCGATGCCCTTCACCCGGCGCGGGGTGTTGTCCAGCGAGTCGATGCCCATTGACTGGGCGAGCCGGCGCGCCGGGTCGATGGTGAGGACCACCACCTTGCGGCCGCGCTCGGCGGCCCTGAGGCCGAGCGCCGCCGCCGTCGTCGTCTTGCCGACACCGCCCGAACCGCAGCACACCACGATGCGGGTCGCCGGGTCGTCGAGCAGCGGATCGATGTCGAGCACGCGCGTGGGGGCGAGGCCGCGCGGCGCCCGGCCCTGGGCCGAGCCCTGATCCTTTCCCTGAGCCGAGTCCTCGGCCCCGCCCTGTTCCTGGGCCCGGTCGCGGCTCATGCGATCCCCTGCTTCCGCAGCTCGGTGGCGAGTTCGTACAGGTCCGCGAGGTCCATGCCCTCCGCGTGCAGCGGCAGTTCGTGCGTCGGCAGATCCAGCCCGGCCAGGACCGCGCGCTGCTCGTGCTCCAGCGCGTGCCGCTCGGCGTACTCCTCGGCCTGCCGGAGCAGCGGGTCCACCAGCCGCTCGGCATGCCCGCCGCGCCGCGCCCCGCCGAGCCCGGCGGCGGACAAAGACCGCGCGACAGAGGAACGTCCGACATTCCGTACGAGTTCCAGCTCGTCGGCGTCCAGCACCTCGGGGCGGACCATGTTCACGATGATCCGGCCCACCGGCAGCTTGGCCGCGCGCAGCTCGGCGATGCCGTCGGCGGTCTCCTGGACCGGCATCTCCTCAAGCAGCGTGACCAGGTGGACGGCGGTCTCCGCCGACTTCAGCACCCGCATCACGGCCTGCGCCTGATTGTGTATCGGGCCGATCCGGGCGAGCCCGGCCACCTCGTCGTTGACGTTCAGGAAGCGGGTGACGCGGCCCGTGGGCGGCGCGTCCATGACGACGTAGTCGTACACGAACCGGCCGCTCTTGTCCTTCCTGCGCACCGCCTCGCACGCCTTGCCGGTGAGGAGGACGTCCCTCAGGCCGGGGGCGATGGTGGTGGCGAAGTCGATGGCGCCGAGCTTCTTGAGGGCCCGTCCGGCGCCGCCGAGCTTGTAGAACATCTGGAGGTAGTCCAGAAGGGCCAGTTCGGGGTCGATGGCGAGCGCGTACACCTCACCACCGCCCGGCGCGACGGCGATCTTGCGTTCCTCATAGGGCAACGCCTCCGTCTCGAAGAGCTGCGCGATGCCCTGCCGGCCCTCCACCTCGACGAGAAGCGTCCGCTTCCCCGCCGTGGCGAGGGCGAGCGCGAGGGCCGCGGCGACCGTCGTCTTTCCGGTCCCGCCCTTTCCGCTGACGACCTGGAGCCTGCTCACGTCTTCGAGCGTAACCAGTCCGTGCCCGAGGCAATCGGCAGGCTGTGGACAAAGGGGGCGACTATCGGCCACATGGCTTGCGGACGGCTGTGCGGTGGCCGCGCGGGCCCGCACCGGCGCAGCCCTCCGCAGCGGATACAGTCGCCCCCATGACCAAGTGGGAATACGCAACCGTGCCGCTGCTCGTCCATGCCACGAAGCAGATTCTGGACACCTGGGGCGAGGACGGCTGGGAGCTCGTCCAGGTCGTGCCCGGGCCGAACAACCCCGAGCAGCTCGTGGCCTACCTGAAGCGGGAGAAGGCGTGAGCGCCGTCGAGGCGAGGCTCGCCGAGCTGGGGCTGACCCTGCCCGCCGTGGTGCCGCCGCTCGCGGCCTACCAGCCGGCCGTGCAGTCAGGGCCGTACGTGTTCACGGCCGGCCAGTTGCCCATGGTGGACGGCAAGCTGCCGGTCACCGGCAAGGTCGGCGCGGAGGTCACGCCCGAGGAGGCCAAGGAACTGGCCCGCACCTGCGCCCTGAACGCGCTGGCCGCCGTGAAGTCGGTCGCCGGTGACCTGGACCGTGTCGCGCGCGTGGTGAAGGTCGTCGGCTTCGTCGCGTCGGCCTCGGACTTCACCGGCCAGCCCGCCGTCCTCAACGGCGCGAGCGAACTGCTGGGCGAGGTCCTCGGCGAGAAGGGCGTGCACGCGCGCAGCGCGGTGGGCGTCGCGGTGCTGCCGCTGGACGCACCGGTCGAGGTCGAGATCCAGGTGGAGCTGCTCCCGTAGCGCACGGGCGGCCGCGGAGGTCGCGGAGGTGCCCTGACCTCGGGCACCTCTCGAACATTCACTCCCCAGGGGATAGCCTCGCGCCCATGGCGAATGGGCAGGCGAATGGACAGTGGTTCCCGCAGGACTGGCCGGAACGCATCCGCGCGCTCGCGGACGGCACCCTCACCCCGGTCACCCCGAAACGCGCCGCCACCGTCATGCTCCTGAAGGACCCCAGGGACGGCGGCACCCCCGTCGTGCACATGCTCCGCAGACGCGCCTCCATGGCCTTCGCCGGAGGCGCGTACGCCTATCCGGGCGGCGGCGTCGACCCGCGCGACGACGACCGCCAGGTGCGCTGGGCCGGTCCCACGCGCGCGTGGTGGGCCGAACGGCTCGGCGTCGACGGCGCGGCGGCCCAGGCGATCGTCTGCGCGGCCGTACGCGAGACGTACGAGGAGGCGGGCGTCCTGCTCGCCGGGCCCACCCCCGACACGGTGGTCGGCGACACCACCGGCGACGACTGGGAGGCCGACCGCGCCGCCGTGGCCGCCCGTGAGCTGTCCTTCGCGGAGTTCCTCGACCGCCGCGGCCTGGTCCTGCGGTCCGACCTGCTGGGCGCCTGGACGCGCTGGATCACCCCCGAGTTCGAGTCCCGCCGCTACGACACCTGGTTCTTCGTGGCCGCGCTCCCCGAGGGCCAGCGCACCCGCAACGCCTCCACGGAGGCCGACCGCACGGTGTGGATCCGCCCCGCCGAGGCCGCCGAGCGCTACGACCGGGGCGAGCTGACGATGATGCCGCCCACCATCGCGACCCTGCGCCAGCTCCTGCCCTACGGCTCCGCGGCCGACGCGCTGGCCGCGGCGCCCGCGCGTGACCTCACGCCCGTCCTGGCCGAGGCGCGGCTGGCCGGGGGCGAGATCGTGCTGTCCTGGCCGGGCCACGGCGAGTTCACCAAGCACATCCCGATCGCCGCCGGGGGAGGCCCCGCATGACGTACGCCGGCGCCCTTCCGGGCCAGCCCCGCGGCGAGGTCCTCTCCGGACCGGCCACCGCGCGTGCCGTGAACGTCCTCGCGCCCAACGCCTCCGCGATGACCCTGGACGGCACCAACACCTGGATCGTCGCCGAACCCGACTCGAACCTGGCGGTCGTCATCGACCCGGGTCCGCTGGACGAGGGCCATCTGCGCGCGGTCGTCGACACCGCCGAGCGGGCCGGCCGGCGCGTCGCCCTCACCCTGCTCACCCACGGCCACTCCGACCACGCCGAGGGCGCCGCCCGCTTCGCCGAGCTGACCGGTACACGCGTGCGTGCCCTGGACCCCGCGCTGCGGCTCGGCGACGAGGGCCTGGCCCACGGGGACGTCGTCACCGTCGGCGGACTGGAACTGCGGGTCGTCCCGACCCCGGGCCACACCGCGGACTCGCTCTGCTTCCACCTCCCGGCCGACCGCGCCGTCCTCACCGGCGACACGATCCTGGGGCGCGGCACGACGGTCGTGGCGCACCCCGACGGCCGCCTCGGCGACTATCTGGACTCCCTGAGGCGTCTGAGGTCCCTCACGGTCGACGACGGCGTCCACACGGTCCTCCCGGGCCACGGACCCGTCCTGGAGGACGCACAGGGCGCCGTGGAGTTCTACCTCGCCCACCGCGCCCACCGCCTCGCCCAGGTCGAGACGGCCGTCGAGAACGGCTTCACGGCCCCCTCCGAGGTCGTCGCCCACGTCTACGCCGACGTCGACCGCTCCCTGTGGCCGGCGGCGGAGCTGTCCGTCCGCGCGCAACTGGAGTACCTCCAGGAGCACGGGTTGATCTAGTAAGGGCCGAACCGGTGACCTAGGCGGCTGTGGCGTCCTCCGGCCGGGCCGCCTTGATCCCGTGCACACGCGTGTACTCCCGCGCGAGCCACGGCCCCAGGTCGTCCAGGTAGGCCGCGAGGACGGCCGCGTCGCCGGTCGGCTCGTACCCGAGGACGGCTGCCGCCCGGACCTGCGCGGCCCGCTCGGGGTAGTACCCGGCGAAGACGTCCGCCATCACGCGCAGATCGCTGCTCCAGCCGTTCCAGCGGGGCATGACCAGGGTGAACGCGGTGCGGACGAGATGGCGGGACATGTACCGCACGAGAGACCGCCGGGTGTGCTCGGTGCCGGCCGCGTCGTCCGTCCTTCCCGCGCCTCCCGCATCGCCCGCGCGTGCCACCCGCTCGCGCCAGCGGGGCAGCAGCAGACCGAGGTCGCCGTTGGTCTCGCGGGCGAGGAGCGTGTCGGGGCGGTAGCGGGGCAGGGACGCGGCGAGGTCGTCCCCGAGGAGGGGCGTGCACAGGCAGGCCACGAAGAAGCCCATGTCGTGCCGTTCCAGGTCGCTCAGCAGCCGGGCACGGCCGTAGAGCAGTGCCCCGCCGCCGTCGATCTGCGGGAACTCGGCGTCGAGGGCCTCGACGAGCGCGCGGGCGCCCGCGTGGTCCGCCTCGGTCGGCTCGTCGTGCAGGGCGGCCAGGAGGTCCAGGTCGCTGCGGCCCACGCGCGCGGTGCCGCGCGGGATCGAGCCGTAGAGGTAGGCGCTGTGCAGCCGTACGCCGAACAGGTCGGTGAGCCGTTCCCGGGCGGCCGCGACGACGGGCCGGAAGGCGACCGGCACGCGCGCGAGGGAGCCCTCGCGGGCGATGTACCCCTGGGCGTCGAGCCCTCTGACGGCAGCCGTGTCGGTCATGGGGCCACTGTGCCGCCCTGCGGGCGGATCGGCGGCTCATTTTTCGGGTGACCGAGGGCCCGCCCCCGTAGGGCGACCGAGGGCCCGCCCCCGTAGGGCGACCGAGGGCCCGCCCCCGTAGGGCGAGCCCTTTCCGCACCGGACGGATCGGACCCGCGTCAGCGGGACCGCTTCGCCAGCCGCTCCACGTCCAGCAGGATCACGGCCCGCGCCTCCAGGCGCAGCCAGCCGCGGCCGGCGAAGTCGGCGAGCGCCTTGTTGACCGTCTCGCGGGAGGCGCCGACGAGCTGGGCCAGCTCCTCCTGCGTCAGGTCGTGGACGACGTGGATGCCCTCCTCGGACTGCACGCCGAAGCGGCGCGAGAGGTCCAGCAGGGCGCGCGCCACGCGTCCGGGGACGTCCGAGAAGACGAGGTCGGACATGGCGTCGTTGGTCTTGCGCAGGCGCCGGGCGACGGCGCGCAGCAGCGCGGCGGCCACCTCGGGGCGCGCGTTCAGCCAGGGCTGGAGGTCGCCGTGGCCGAGGCCGAGCAGCTTGACCTCGGTCAGGGCGGTCGCCGTCGCCGTACGCGGGCCAGGGTCGAACAGCGACAGTTCGCCGATCAGTTCGCCGGGGCCGACCACGGCGAGCATGTTCTCGCGGCCGTCCGGGGATGTGCGGTGGAGCTTGACCTTGCCCTCGGTGACGACATAGAGCCGGTCGCCCGGGTCGCCCTCGTGGAACAGGGAGTCGCCACGGGCGAGCGTCACCTCACTCATGGAGGCGCGCAGCTCAGCGGCCTGCTCGTCGTCGAGAGCCGCGAAGAGCGGGTTGCGCCGCAGAACGTCGTCCACGAGTTCTCTCCTTGTCGACCTGCTCAGGGGATCTTGCTCCCCCTTGGTACCAGGGGACCGTGTTCCCCATTTTGCTGGACGGTCCAAACAGTGTGATCTGTCACAAGGATGCCGTACACATGTCCCGTGGTAAGCGGCAGGGGTCCAATTGGGGGCTGATCTTCAGGGTCCGGGGCGGATGTCGGTGCCGGGCTTTAGGCTGGCCGGGTGTCCAAAACGCCGGTGAGAGCACAGGCCGAGGGGGCTGTGCGGGTGATGGCCCGTCGTGATTCCGCCGAGGGCGAACAGTGTTCCGGTGGCGGCGATGAAGCGGCGAGAAAGCGGCAAAGGTGACGAAGAAGACCCCCGCCGGGAAACCGGCCGCCGGCAGGAAAACCGCCGGTGACAAGCCCGAGTCCCGTACGGCCCTGGTGCGCCGCGCCCGCCGGATCAACCGCGAGCTGGCCGAGATCTACCCCTACGCCCACCCCGAACTGGACTTCGAGAACCCCTTCCAGCTCGTCGTCGCCACGGTCCTGTCGGCCCAGACCACCGACCTGCGCGTCAACCAGACCACCCCCGCTCTCTTCGCCAAGTACCCCACCCCCGAGGACCTGGCCGCCGCCGATCCGGAGGAGGTCGAGGAGATCCTGCGCCCGACCGGGTTCTTCCGGGCGAAGACCCGCTCGGTGATAGGGCTCTCCAAGGCCCTCGTGGAGCAGTTCGACGGTGAGGTCCCCGGCCGTCTGGAGGACCTGGTCAAGCTGCCCGGAGTCGGCCGCAAGACGGCCTTCGTGGTGCTGGGGAACGCGTTCGGCCGTCCCGGCATCACCGTCGACACCCACTTCCAGCGGCTGGTGAGGCGCTGGCGGTGGACCGAGGAGACCGAGCCCGACAAGATCGAGGCCGCCGTCGGCGCGCTCTTCCCCAAGAGCGAGTGGACGATGCTCTCCCACCATGTGATCTTCCACGGCCGCCGGATGTGCCACGCCCGCAAACCCGCCTGCGGTGTCTGCCCCATCGCCCCGCTCTGCCCGGCGTACGGCGAGGGCGAGACGGACCCCGAGAAGGCGAGGAAGCTGCTCAAGTACGAGAAGGGCGGCTTCCCCGGCCAGCGGCTGAACCCGCCGCAGTCCTACCTCGACGCGGGCGGCCGCCCGGCCCCTCCGCTGGGGGCCGGATGACGCGCGCGGCCACCGGACGGCCGGCGGAACGATCAGCGGGTCCTCGCGCGTTGGACCCGTCAGGACGGGGGGTGGTGCGACGGTGACGCGAGCGAGTGGCACACGCGGGACACCGGGCGGTGCGCGCGACGCGCGGGGCGGTCTGGTGGCCCTCAGCAAGGAGGGCCTGCCCGGCTGGCTGGACCCGGTGGTGCACGCGGTGGAGACGGTCGAGCCGCTCCAGCTCAGCCGCTTCCTGCCCCCTGAGGACGGCGCGGGACGGCAGTCGGCCGTCCTGGTCCTGTTCGGCGAGGGCGGCCGCGGACCCGAACTGCTTCTGATGGAGCGGGCCAACTCCCTGCGCTCGCACGCCGGTCAGCCCTCCTTCCCCGGCGGTGCCCTCGACCCGGAGGACGGCGATCCGCAGGGCGACGGACCGCTGCGCGCGGCCCTGCGCGAGGCCGAGGAGGAGACCGGCCTCGATCCGTCCGGCGTCCAGCTCTTCGGCGCGCTGCCCAAGCTGTACATCCCGGTCAGCGGGTTCGTCGTCACCCCGGTCCTGGGCTGGTGGCGCGAGCCCACCCCGGTCGGCGTCGTCGACCCGAACGAGACGGCGCGGGTGTTCACCGTCCCCGTGGCCGATCTCACGGACCCCGCGCACCGCGCGACGACCGTCCACCCCAGCGGTCACCGAGGTCCGGCATTCCTGGTCGAATCGGCCCTCGTCTGGGGCTTCACGGCCGGCGTCATCGACCGGCTGCTGCACTTCGCGGGCTGGGAGCGGCCCTGGGACCGGGGGAAGCAGGTCCCGCTGGACTGGAGGTCATGACAGGGTGTCCACCGTGCTGTGTCGGCCCGGGAAGCGTCCCAGGACCCCCGGCCGACCTGTAGTGACCGCGAATTGATGAGGCGAGGCGCGAAGCGGTGAACGTGCTGGACATCCTGTTGCTCGTCGCGGCCGTGTGGTTCGCGGTCGTCGGATACCGACAGGGCTTCGTCGTCGGCATCCTGTCGGTGATCGGGTTCCTGGGAGGCGGTCTCGTCGCCGTCTACCTGCTGCCGGTGATCTGGGACTGGCTCACCGACAACTCCGAGGTCAGCACCACGGCCGCCGTCGTCGCCGTCGTGATCGTCATCGTCTGCGCCTCCATAGGCCAGGCGTTCACCACCCATCTCGGCAACAAACTGCGCCGGTACATCACCTGGTCCCCGGCCCGCGCGCTCGACGCGACCGGCGGCGCGCTGGTCAACGTCGTCGCGATGCTGCTCGTCGCCTGGCTGATCGGCTCGGCGCTGGCCGGCACCACCCTGCCGACGCTCGGCAAAGAGGTCCGCAGCTCCAAGGTGCTCCAGGGCGTGTCGCGGGCGCTGCCCACCCAGGCGGACACCTGGTTCGCCGATTTCTCCTCCGTCCTCGCGCAGAACGGCTTCCCGCAGGTCTTCAGCCCCTTCGCCAACGAGCCGATCACCGACGTCCAGCCGCCCGACCCGGAGCTCGCCGGCAGCGCCGTGGCCAAGCGGGCGCAGCGATCCATCGTCAAGGTCATGGGCACCGCGGAGAGTTGCGGCAAGGTGCTGGAGGGCACCGGCTTCGTCTTCGCCGAGCGCCGCGTCATGACCAACGCGCACGTGGTGGGCGGCGTCGACGAACCCACCGTCCAGATAGGCGGGGAGGGCCGCAAGTACGACGCCACGGTCGTGCTGTACGACTGGAAGCGCGACATCGCCGTCCTGGACGTACCCGAACTTGACGCGCCCGCCCTGCGGTTCACCGGTGACGACGCCGCGAGCGGGGACGGCGCGATCGTGGCCGGCTTCCCGGAGAACGGGGCGTACGACGTGCGCGCCGCGCGCGTGCGCGGGCGCATCACCGCCAACGGCCCGGACATCTACCACCGCGGCACCGTGCGCCGTGACGTGTACTCGCTCTTCACGACCGTCCGCCAGGGCAACTCCGGCGGCCCGCTGCTCACGCCCGAAGGCGAGGTGTACGGCGTGGTGTTCGCGAAGTCCCTCGACGACGCCGAGACCGGCTACGCCCTCACCGCGGACGAGATCCGGCAGGACATCGCCCAAGGGCGCACCGCGGGCCAGCAGGTGGACAGCGACAACTGCGCCCTGTGAGGGGGGCCGTGGCCCTGTGAGGTGGGCGTCAGCCTCGTGGGTGGCGCAGGCGTACCGAGACCCAGCGGGCCCGGCGGCGCAGGATGCGCGGAATGCCCACCTTGAGGTCGGAGCCCGGAATCTGCGGGTCCGCACCTCGTCGGTGAGGGCTCAGGCCGTTGGCCGAGCGGCGGTTGCGTGCTGCGTCACTGTAGTCGTGCGTCCAGCCCATACCCCGACGTCTGCCCCCGCCCCAAGGTCGATAACCGCTCTCGGGGCGCCCAATTGGCCTATGCGCCGGGCAAGTGGCCGTTCGTAGAACTGCCGTTCCGCTTCCGGATACCGGGCGCGACAGGTCCGTCACCGATCAGGCTCGGGGTCCTTCAGCCAATTGACCAGTTCTGTACTGAAACCGACCGGATCCTCCTCGTGCGGGAAGTGGCCCAGCCCGTCGAAGAGCCGCCAGCGGTACGGGGCTTCCACGTACTCCCCGGAGCCCGCCGCGCTGCGGGTCCGCATCACCGGATCGAGGGAACCGTGCAGATGCAGCGTCGGCACCCGCACCGGCCGCTTCATCCGCCGGTAGAACTGCACCCCGTCCGGGCGCGCCAGCGACCGCACCAGCCACCGGTACGGCTCCACCGAGCAGTGCGCCGTGGACGGGATGCACATCGCCCGCTGATACGTCCGCACCGCCTCGTCGTCCGGCAGCAGCGGGCCGGACCAGTCCCGGATCAGCCGGCCCACCAGCTCCCCGTCCTCGGCCGTGAGCTGCCGCTCGGGCACCCACGGCCGCTGGAAGCCCCAGATGTGGGAACTCGCGGACGTCTGCCGGACGTCGGCCAGCATCGCCGAGCGCCAGCGCCGCGGGTGCGGCATCGAGGAGACGACGAGCCGGCGCACCAGCTTGGGCCGCATCACGGCCGCCGTCCACGCCAGATAGCCGCCCAGGTCGTGGCCGACCAGTGCCGCGTCCGGCTCGCCGAGCGAGCGGATCACACCGGTGATGTCGAGGGCGAGGTTGGCCGGATCGTAGCCCCGGGGCGTACGGTCGCTGCCGCCCACACCCCGCAGGTCCATCGCGACGGCCCGGAAGCCCGCGTCGGCCAGCGCGGTGAGCTGGTGCCGCCAGGTCCACCAGAACTGCGGGAAGCCGTGGACGAGCATGACCAGCGGCCCGTCACCGGCCTCCGCGATGTGGAAGCGGGCGCCGTTGGCCGCGACCTCGCGATGCGTCCAGGGGCCGTCGGGCCGGACGATCGAGGCGGGCTGCGCCGAAGGTGTGCCGGGGTCCGTCATGACGACGAGCGTGCCACAGCCTCGATGGCCTGCGGTGCCCGGTCCTGCGGCAGCGCGCGGTCCAGTGGCAGGACCTGGTCCTTGGGCAGCTCGGGACGCGGGTGCGGCTTGGCGTTCTGGAGGACGCCCGCCGTCTCCTTCACCGACGCGGCCACCTTCTGCGGGCCCTGGCTCTTCTTGGCCTTCTTCGCGAACGCCACGCCGACCAGCGCCAGGACGACCGCGATCAGCACGTTCGCCGCGAAGGACAGCAGGAAGCAGAGCGCGAGATTCCAGTCGCTCCAGGTCCGGATGCCGTACGCCAGCGCGAAGTTCAGCATCGGCAGGGAGAACACCAGCACCGCGCCGGCCACCGAGAAGGCGCCCCCGCTCATCATGCCGCGCTTGACGTCCTGCTTGAGCTGGGCCTTGGCCAGTGCGATCTCGTCGTGCACCAGGGCCGACAACTCGGTCGTCGCCGAGGCGAACAACTGGCCGATGCTGCGTTCGGCGCCGACCGGGGTGCCGTCGGGTGCGCTCATCGCGTTCTCCCTCTTCCGCTGCTGGGGTGTTTCCTGCTTCTGGCTTCTTTTGTACCGTCCCGTCAGATCATGCCGGACGGCCGCCGTCCTCGCCCGCCCCGCCCGCCACTTCGGCGACTCCGTGGCGCGCGGAGGGGGTCTTCGCGGCCCTCATGACCGTGTGTGAGGGGGGGAGGGGCCGGGCTATCCGGACTGCGGGTGCCGGTCGGCGCGCTCCCGGACGATCGCCTCGGCGCGCCGCCGGTGCTCGACGGCCTTCCCCTCGTGGATCTCGGCCATCCGCAGGTGGTACGCCGGATCGTCCTGCTCGTAGACGTCCGGGATGCCGTCCCGGTCGTCGTCGCGCTCCTCGGCCTCGTAGAGCCGCCGGTAGCGGGCGTTGCGCAGCTTCAGCAGGACGGTCGCCAGGACGGCCGCGATCAGCGAGCCCAGCAGGACGGACGCCTTGACCTCGTCGGTCAGCGCCGCGTCGCCCTCGAAGGCCAGCTCCCCGATCAGCAGCGACACCGTGAAGCCGATACCGGCGAGCGTGGCGACGGCGAAGAGGTCCGCCCAGGCGAGGTCCTCGCTCAGCGAGGCCCGGGTGAAGCGCGCGGTCAGCCAGGTCCCGCCGAAGACACCGACCGTCTTGCCGACCACGAGCCCCAGCACCACCCCGAGCGTCTCCGGCTGCCGGAACACGTTCGCGAGCGCCCCGCCCGAGACCGCCACACCCGCGCTGAACAGCGCGAACAGCGGTACCGCCAGGCCCGCGGACAGCGGCCGCACCAGATGCTCGATCCGCTCGCCCGGGGAGCGCTCCTCGCCCTCGCGGGTGGTGCAGCGCAGCATCAGGCCCATGGCGACACCGGCGATCGTGGCGTGGACGCCGCTGTTGTACATCAGCGCCCAGATCACGAGCGCGAGCGGCACGTACACGTACCAGCCGCGCACGCCCGTCCGCAGCAGCACCCAGAAGACGACGAGACCGGCCAGCGCGCCGCCCAGCGCCAGGAGACTGATGTCGTCGGTGAAGAACACGGCGATGACGAGGATCGCGAACAGATCGTCCACGACCGCCAGGGTGAGCAGGAAGGCGCGCAGGGCGCCCGGCAGGGACGTCCCGATGACGGCGAGCACGGCGAGCGCGAACGCGATGTCCGTGGCGGTGGGCACGGCCCACCCGTCGAGCGAGCCGCCCCCGAGGACATTGGTGAGCGCGTACACGAGAGCCGGTACGGCCATCCCGCACAGCGCGGCCGCCACGGGGAGCGCGGCGGCCCTGGGGTCCTTGAGATCGCCGGCGACCAGTTCGCGTTTCAGCTCGACGCCCGCGACGAAGAAGAAGATCGCGAGGAGACCGTCGGCCGCCCAGTGCTCGACGGAGAGATGCAGGCCGAGCGCCTCGGGGCCGAAGTGGTAGTCGCCGACGCTCACATAGCTGTCGTGCAGCGCGGGGACGTTCGCCCAGACCAGGGCGGCGACGGCGGCGACGAGCAGCAGCACACCCCCGACCGTCTCGGTGCGCAGCGCGTCCGTGACGGCCGACCGCTCGGGCAGCGAGAGCCGGCCGAGGAACGTACGGGACGAGGGGGTGCGGGACGCTGTCACGGTGGAGACCTCCGGGCGGTGGGCATGGCTGAGCGCATGCCGACCAGACTTCCCGGCGCACCTGAGGCAACGATGTTTTTGCTTAGATTACCTAAGGTGTGGCCGTGGCGCACCAGGTGATCTCACGTTAGGCGCACGAAGGGCACCCGGCGCGGCGTGCGTACGCCGTTCCGCCGGGCGCCCTTCGTGCTCTTCCTGTCGTCCTCGGGGTCGGCTCAGTCCTCGCTGGGCGCGGCCGGGAGCTTGGCCTGGATGAGGTCCATGACCGTGGAGTCGGTCAGCGTGGTGACGTCACCGAGCTGACGGTTCTCCGCGACGTCCCGCAGGAGCCGGCGCATGATCTTGCCGGAGCGGGTCTTCGGCAGCTCGGCGACCGGCAGGACCCGCTTGGGCTTGGCGATCGGGCCGAGCGTGGCGCCGACGTGGTTGCGCAGTTCGGCGACGAGGTTCTCGTCCTCCGCGTTCGCCGTGCCGCGCAGGATCACGAAGGCCACGATCGCCTGGCCGGTCGTCTCGTCCGCCGCCCCGACCACGGCCGCCTCGGCGACCGACGGATGCGACACGAGCGCCGACTCCACCTCGGTGGTGGAGATGTTGTGGCCCGACACGAGCATCACGTCGTCGACCCGTCCCAGGAGCCAGATGTCGCCGTCGTCGTCCTTCTTGGCGCCGTCGCCCGCGAAGTACTTGCCCTCGAACCGCGACCAGTAGGTGTCCAGGAACCGCTGGTCGTCGCCCCAGATGGTGCGCAGCATCGACGGCCACGGCTCGGTGAGGACCAGATAGCCGCCCCCGCCGTTCGGCACCTCGTTCGCCTCGTCGTCGACGACGGTCGCGGAGATGCCGGGCAGCGGGGTCTGCGCCGAACCGGGCTTGGTCGCGGTGACGCCCGGCAGCGGCGAGATCATCATCGCGCCGGTCTCGGTCTGCCACCAGGTGTCGACGATCGGCGTCCGGTCGGCACCGATGTGCTTGCGGTACCAGATCCATGCCTCGGGGTTGATGGGCTCGCCCACCGAACCCAGCACCCGCAGCGAGGACAGGTCGAACTTTGCGGGGATGTCGTCGCCCCACTTCATGAACGTCCGGATCGCCGTCGGCGCCGTGTACAGGATCGTCACCCCGTACTTCTGCACGATCTCCCAGAAGCGGCCCTGGTGCGGGGTGTCCGGCGTGCCCTCGTACATGACCTGCGTGGCGCCGTTCGCGAGCGGCCCGTAGACGATGTACGAGTGCCCGGTGACCCAGCCGACGTCGGCCGTGCACCAGTACACGTCCGTCTCCGGCTTGAGGTCGAAGACGGCGTGGTGGGTGTAGGCCGTCTGGGTGAGGTAGCCGCCCGAGGTGTGCAGGATGCCCTTCGGCTTCCCCGTCGTCCCGGACGTGTACAGGATGAACAGCGGCTGCTCGGCGTTGAACGCCTCCGGCGTGTGCTCGGCGGACTGCCGCTCGACGATCTCGTCCCACCACACGTCACGGCTGTCGTCCCACGCCACGTCCTGGCCGGTACGGCGGACCACGAGCACATGCTCGACGTTGCCCGCCTTGGCGACCGCCTCGTCGACGGCAGGCTTCAGCGCGGACGGCTTGCCGCGCCGGTACCCGCCGTCCGCCGTGATGACGACCTTGGCGTCGGCGTCCTGGATACGCGTGGCCAGCGCGTCCGCGGAGAAACCGCCGAAGACGACCGAGTGCGCGGCACCGATCCGGGCGCACGCCAGCATCGCGACCGCCGTCTCCGGGATCATCGGCATGTAGACGGCGACCCGGTCGCCCTTGGCGACCCCCAGCTCCAGCAGCGCGTTGGCCGCCTTCGACACCTCGTCCTTGAGCTGGGCGTAGGTGAGCGCGCGGCTGTCACCGGGCTCGCCCTCGAAGTGGATCGCGACCCGGTCGCCGTGCCCGGCCTCCACATGGCGGTCCACGCAGTTGTACGCCACGTTCAGCTCGCCGTCCTGGAACCACTTGGCGAACGGCGGGTTCGACCAGTCCAGCGTCTCCGTCGGCTCCTTGGCCCAGGTCAGCCGACGGGCCTGCTCGGCCCAGAAGCCGAGCCTGTCAGCCTTGGCCTGTTCGTACGCCTCCGCCGTGACGTTGGCATCGGCGGCCAGGTCGGCGGGCGGCACGAACCTGCGCTCTTCCTTGAGCAGGTTGGCCAGGCTCTCGTTGCTCACGACATCTCCCTTTCGAAGGGTGTCCGTTGTGTCCCAGGCCACAGCTCATCAGACCCAGGGGGCCGGTGACAAGGGTCGCCCGAAAATTGGTTTAGACCTGTGGGATTTTGGCTGACCGGGTCACCTGTACCCACGGACGCCGAACGGACGGGGTTCACCCGCTCACGCCGTCAGATCCACCGCTCCCACATGGTCGAACACGACACCCTCGTCCTGGCCCTGGAGCAGATACGCCTGCGCCTCGCCCACGTGGAAGTACAGCCCGTGCAGCTCCAGCTCCCCGCTCCGCAGGGCGCGGGCCACCGACTCATGGGCCCGCAGATGCTCCAACTGCTGGACCACATTCGTCAGGCAGAGCTGCTCGACCGCGTCCGCGGCCGCCCGCCCGGCGAGCCGGGGCCAGGGGCGGCGGTCGTCGGCCATCCGCTCCAGACTCGGCACGCCCAGCCGCAGCCACCGTCTCAGCGGGGTCTGGGTCTGGCCGGGATCGGACTGGAGCAGCGCCTGCATGGCACCGCACCCGGAGTGCCCGCACACCGTGATGGACCGGACGTGCAGCACGTCCACGGCGTACTCGATCGCCGCCGCCACCGAGTCGTCCCCGCTCTCCTCGCCGGGCGGTGGCACCAGATTGCCCACGTTGCGCACCACGAACAGGTCGCCCGGACCACTGGAGGTGATCATCGAGGTGACCAGCCGGGAGTCGGCACAGGTCAGGAACAGTTGCGTCGGCCGCTGCCCCTCCCTGGCCAGCCGCGCCAACTCCCCACGGACCAGCGGCGCGGTGTTCCGCTGGAACGCGGTGATCCCGTGGACGAGTTGCCGGCCGCCCAGGGGCACGGGGGGTACTGAGGTTCCTCCATGGGGGGTGAGGACGGACGGGTCGGTTGTCTGCCCGGCCTCCGTCGGGCGAGGGGCGTCACCGTGCCGGTCCGGATGCCGGTCCGGGTGCTGGCCTGGCTGCCGGTCCGGATGCCGTCCCGGGTGCTGTCCGGAGGCTGAGGCCGCCGGCGCGGGGCGGGGGACCTCGCACCGATGGTTGCGCCACGGTGTCCACGGTCGGCACTGGCACTCGGCGCGGGCGGAACCGAGGTGCCGGGTGGGGTGGGCGGTGTGCGGCGCGGACGGGGTGTCGGCGTGGGCGTCGGTACCGGTATCAGTGCTGGTGCTGGTGCTGGTGCTGGTGCTGGTGCCGGTGGCGCCGGGGTCGGCTGCTCCTGGGTCCGTCCCGGTGGCGACGCGGCGGCCGGCCAGTTCGACGGTGCCGCCCTGTGCGGTGTGCGTCTTCTGCCAGTCCTGGAGCGCCTCGTACGCCGCGTGGTCCATGAAGGAGCCGTCCAACTCGACCACGACATGGCTGCCTTGGGGTACGTGGTGCAGGGCCCGGCTGAGCCGGGGGACCGCGAGGAACGTCAACTGGCCTCGTACGTGTACGTGATGGACTCCTTCCTTCTCGTCATGGGTGATACGGGTGCGGGTGAGGCGGTGCAGGGCGACGGCGACCGCCACGGCGATCCCCAGCGTCACGCCCTCCAGGACACCGAGGAACACCACGCCGAGGGTGGTGACGGCGTACACCAGCGCCTCTCGGTGGCGCGTCACCGTGCGGATGTGGTGCAGGGACACCATCTGGATGCCGACGGCCATCACCAGGGCGGCGAGCGAGGCGAGCGGGATCAGCTCCAGGATCGGAACCATCAGCAGCGCGGCGACTACTACGAGAACGCCGTGCAGCATCGTGGAGTTCCGGCTCACGGCACCGGATTGGACATTCGCCGAACTCCGTACGGCGACCCCGGCGACGGGCAGTCCGCCGAGCGTGCCGGAGACGATGTTGGCGGCGCCCTGGCCGAGGAGTTCGCGGTCCAGGTCGGAGCGGCCGACCCGGGCGGAGCCGCGGGGGCGGGTGGCGATGAGCTTGTCCACGGCGACGGCGCCGAGCAGCGACTGCACACTGCACACCAGCGTGGTGGTGAGGACGGCGGCGACGAGGCCGAGCGTTGGGCCTTGGGGCAGTCCGGCCAGGGCGTGACTGCGCCAGGAGGGCAGGTCGACCTTGGGCAGCACGAGCCCGGCGAGCGCGGCGGCCGCGGTGGCCCCGGACACGGCGATCAGGGCGGCGGGCACTCTGCGCAGCAGCCGGCCGGCCCGGCCCGGGACGCGCGGCCAGAGCAGCAGCAGGGTCAGGGTCATCGCGCTCACGGCCACCGCGGCGGGGTCCAGCCCGGCCAGTTGGGCGGGCAGTGCGCGGAGGTTGGCGAGCACGGAACTCTGCGGGGTGCCGCCGAGGACGATGTGCAGTTGCGCGACGGCGATGGTGACACCGATGCCGGCGAGCATGCCGTGCACGATGGCCGGGCTGACGGCGAGCGCGGTGCGGGCCACGCGCAGGCAGCCGAGGCCGAGTTGGGCGAGTCCGGCGAGGACGGTGATGGCACAGGTGGTCCGCCAGCCGTAGCGCTGGATGAGGTCGGCGGTGACGACCGTGAGCCCGGCGGCGGGGCCGCTGACCTGGAGCGGCGATCCGCCGATCCGGCCGGCGACGATCCCGCCGACGGCGGCCGCGACGAGCCCGGCCTGGAGCGGTGCGCCGGTGGCCAGGGCGATGCCGAGGGAGAGCGGCAGGGCGATCAGGAAGACGGCGATCGCGGCGGACACGTCGGCGCCCGCGATGCGGAATCGGCGGGGCGGGGTGGACGGCGGGCTGTGGGGGCGGTGGATGCGCTGGGTGCGCTTCGAGTCGGTGCGGGTGGGGACGCAGGCTGACATGTTCCCGTCTCCTCCGGGGCGGCGCGGTCGCGGAACAGGTGGCCCCCCGTGGGACACGGGGGTGGTCGCGGCCGTGGGTCACGGCGTGCAGCGGCGGGATGAAAAAGTGACGCTCAGTAAACGGATCGTAATGCAGAGTAAAGGTCCGGCATGGATATATGCGGCAAATGGGGCATGTGATCACTCGAATGTATGAACTGGGCATTTCATCGGCTTGTCGTACTAATTCCTTCTCGGCCCCCGTGCGACCTTGACGGCGCCGCCGGCTCGTCCCGGCGGCACCGTCAGAGAACGCCCTCGCCGGCGTTGGCCGAGAGAAGGAAGAAGGTGGGCGGATGATGGCCGCCACCCACAGGATCGCCGCGGGCGCCGTCGCCGCGGCGTTCACCGCGTCGCTCGCCGGTTGCGCCACGGGAACCGGCGGTTCCCACGGTGCGAAGGAAGGTGTCGAGGGCCCACCGGCCAAGGCGCCCAAGAGCACGGTCCGGTTGATCGGCGACGGGTCCACCGCCTACACCGGGGCCCAGCCGCACCAGCCCCGCCCCGAACGGCTGAAGCCCGGTCAGAAGCCCCCGCAGTTCGTGGTCTTCTCCTGGGACGGCGCCGGCGAGGACAGCCAGAAGCTGTTCTCGCACTTCCGCCAGGTCTCCAAGGCCAACAACGCCACGATGACGTACTTCCTCAGTGGTGTGTATCTGCTGCCGGAGGAGAAGGCCGACCTCTATCGACCGCCGCAGCACTCGCCGGGCCGCTCCGACATCGGCTTCAACGACCGGCAGGGCATCGCCGCCACCGTGGAGCAGTTGCGCCTGGCGTGGCTGGAGGGCAACGAGATCGGCACCCACTTCAACGGCCACTTCTGCGGGAAGAACGGCGGCGTCGGCGAGTGGTCGGTCGACGAGTGGAAGGACGAGATCTCCCAGGCCAAGCAGTTCGTGAAGACCTGGAAGACCAACACGGGCATGACGCAGACCGCCCCGCTGCCCTTCGACTACGACAAGGAACTCGTCGGCGCCCGCACCCCCTGCCTCGAAGGCCAGCAGAACTTCATGCAGGCCGCCCGCGAACTGGGCTTCCGCTACGACACCAGCGGGGTCAACAACCAGGTCTGGCCCAGCAAGAAGCAGGGCTTGTGGGATCTGTCGATGCAGCTCGTGCCCTTCCCCGGCCACCGCTACGAGCAGCTCACCATGGACTACAACTTCATGGTCAACCAGTCCGGAACCACCACCCAGGGCGATCCCGCCAAGCATGCGCAGTGGGGCGACGAGATGCGTGACGGTCTGCTCAAGGGCTTCGACCGGGCCTACCAGGGCAACCGCGCCCCGCTGATCATCGGCAACCACTTCGAGTCCTGGAACGGCGGCACGTACATGCGCGCCGTCGAGGACGTCGTCGAGGCCGTCTGCAACAAGCCCGACGTGCGCTGTGTCTCCTTCCGGCAGTTGGCCGACTGGCTCGACACCCAGGACCCGCAGACGTTGGCCAGACTGCGCACCCTGGAGGTCGGACAGGCGCCGACGCGGGGCTGGGAGTCCTTCCTCTCCGGAGGCTCCGGAGCCGCGGCCCCGGCCCCGAAGGGCGTCCCCGGGGCGCCCGCGGCCGGGCGGTAGAGGAACCGACCGGCCGGCCCGGACGTTGTCGCGGCCGCCCCGGTTGACGCCTGTGTGTGCGTCAGACGGCGGCTGCGACGCTCTCGCCGAGGACGAAGTGGGGGTCGACCTGTGCCGCCAGGTCGGCCCCGGTCCGCTCATTGCCCCAGGACTGCGCGTTCTTCAGATGGAAGTGCACCATCTGGCGCGTGTAACGCTCCCGGTCTCGCCGCTCGTACGCCGAGTCGGCGGCCGTCCGCAACAGGTGCAGGGCCTCGCGGTTGGTGTCCTCCAGGAGGTCGAACCGGGGCGGCCGGCCCTTCTCCATGGCGCGCACCCAGTCCGAGTGCCCCACCGTCACGAGCAGGTCGTCCCCGACCTCGGTGCGGAGGAAGTCGAGGTCGTCCTGACCCTGCACCTTGTTGCCCACGACTCTCAGCTCGACGCCGAAGTCACGGGCGTACTCCTTGTACTGGCGATAGACGGAGACCCCCTTCCGGGTCGGCTCGGCCACGAGGTACGTGAGGTCGAAGCGGGTGAACATGCCGGAGGCGAAGGAGTCCGAACCGGCCGTCATGTCGACCACGACGTACTCGTCCCGGCCGTCCACCAGGTGGTTCAGGCACAGCTCCACCGCTCCGGTCTTGGAGTGGTAGCAGGCGACCCCCAGGTCGGCGTCCGTGAAGGGGCCCGTGACCATCAAACGGACGGCGCCGCCGTCGAGTTCCACCGGCCGGGCGCAGGCGTCGTACACCGGATTGTCCTCGCGGACCCGCAGCAGCCGGGAGCCCTCGCCGGGCGGGGTCGTCTTGATCATCGTCTCGGCGGAGGCGATACGGGGGTTGGAGCCGCGCAGATAGTCCTTGATCAGCGGGAGCCGGTCGCCCATCGCGGGGAGCGCGGCGGCCTCCGCCTCGTCGAGCCCGAGGGCGGGTCCGAGATGCTGGTTGATGTCCGCGTCGATCGCGATCACCGGTGCCCCGGCGGCGGCGAGATGGCGGATGAACAGGGAGGACAGGGTCGTCTTGCCGCTGCCGCCCTTCCCGACGAAAGCAATTTTCATGTTCACCAAGGGTAGTGGCGAGATAGCTGTACGTGTCAGGTGTGCGTGAAGAAGACCACTCCTTCGAGGGGTGTGGGGCCTGGTTGCGTAATGTCGTACCCATGAGTACGACAGGCGCGTCCGCCGATCCGCTCGCGGCCCTGGGTTCACTGCCCGGTGTGGCCGAGTCCGTGGAGTCCGTGCGCAAGGCCGTGGACCGGGTCTACGGGCACCGGGTCATGCGGCGGCGCAGCAACGCGGTCACCTCCGAGGCGGCCCTGCGCGGCTCCCGGGGCTCGGCGGCGCTGTCCGGTGCGGACTGGGCCCTGGAGGAGGTGCGCCGGCGCAGCGACTTCAGCGTCGACGGCGAGGCGCGCGTCATGGGCGCGGCCCTGCGGCTGACCGCGGAGGCGGGCCAGTTGCTCTCCATCTGGCGCCAGTCGCCGCTGCGGGTCCTGGCACGGCTGCATCTGGTGGCCGCGGCGAGCGACGCCGACGAGGTCGGGCGGCCCCGGCAGGCCGGCGAGACGGTCGACGAGCCACTGATCGAGCTGCCGCTGCCCGGCGCCGACGAGCTGGCTGGCCGGCTGGAGGGGCTGTCGCAGTTGATCATCGCGGGCGGTTCGGCGCCCGCCCTGGTGACGGCGGCCGTCGTGCACGGCGAACTGCTCGCCCTGCGCCCCTTCGTCTCCCACAACGGCCTGATCGCGCGGGCCGCCGAGCGCATCGTCCTGATCGGCAGCGGCCTCGACCCCAAGTCCGTCTGCCCGGCCGAGGTGGGCCACGCCGAGCAGGGCCGGGCGGCCTATCTGGCGGCCCTGGAGGGATACGTCTCGGGCACCCCCGAGGGCATGGCGGCCTGGATCGCGCACTGCGGCCGGGCGGTCGAGCTGGGTGCCCGCGAGTCGACGGCGGTGTGCGAGGCGCTCCAGCGCGGGGCGGCGTAGGAAAAGGGTCCCTCACACGGGTTGCGGCGGTACGAGTCCTCGTACCGCCGCTGGCATGCTCACCCGGTTACCAAGCGTCCTCGATACATGCCCATCAGGGCGGGAACCTTGCCCGTCACCTGGTGGCGCTGGCCCGTAATCGACGGGTCGACGTCGCGTGGGTGCCCAGTGGTCATGCGCGGTCCGTGGGGCCAGATGCGTTGATAAAGGTGATCCTCGCGGATGTCCTCGGTCTCGCGGGCCGTTGATTCCTTTGTACTCCTGGCCCCGGACAAGCGGAACCCCTGGCACTGGTTCTTTACTTTTAGTCTCAAATGCGAGCTAAACGGACGCGCTTGACCGGCGGGCGCGCTCAGGCGGTCGCGGCGCGGCGCCGGCTGGCGTACCAGACGAGGCCCGCGGTGGCCGCGGCCGCGCCTATGGCGGCCGCCACGACCAGCGCCGGGCGGGGTGGTACGGAGAACGACGGGATCCGCTGCTTGAGCCGCACCGGCCGGTGGAAGTCGAGGATCGGCCACCCGCGCGCCACGGCTTCCCGCCGCAGCGCCCGGTCCGGGTTCACGGCGTGCGGATGGCCCACTTCCTTCAGCATCGGAAGATCGGTCGCCGAATCGCTGTAGGCGTAACAGCGCGAGAGGTCGTATCCCTCGGACGCGGCCAACTCCTTGACCGCCTCCGCCTTGGTGGGGCCGTACGCGTAGTACTCCACCTCGCCGGTGTAGCAGCCGTCCTCGCCCACCACCATGCGGGTGGCCACCACACGGTCCGCGCCGAGCAGTTCACCGATCGGCTCGACCACCTCGGCGCCCGACGTCGACACGATGACGACGTCCCGGCCGGCCACGTGGTGCTCCTCGATCAGCGAGGCCGCCTCGTCGTAGATGAGGGGATCGATCAAGTCGTGAAGGGTCTCGGCGACGATTTCCTTCACCTGTTGGACGTTCCAGCCGCGCACCATCCGGGACAGGTACTCCCGGGTCCGCTCCATCTGGTCGTGGTCCATACCGCCGACGAGGAAGACGAACTGGGCGTACGCGGTCCGCAAGGCGGCCCTGCGGTTGATCAGTCCGCCTTGGTAGAAGGACTTGCTGAAGGTGAGCGTGCTCGACTTCGCAATGACCGTCTTGTCCAGGTCAAAGAAGGCCGCTGTGCGGGGCAAGGAGTGGTTTTCCACAAGCATGAGCATAGGGGCAGCCCATTCGGCGTAAGGTGGGCGCGTGGGTTTGCCTGAGAAGGCTCTCGGGTACACCATGGAAGTCACGGATCGTTCGCGACCGTGCTAACCCGGTCCGGCTCCTCCCCCCCCCGAGTCGGCCGTGGAGACGACCCCCGCTCTCCCCCCCGGCGGGGGTCGTCGCATGTCCGGGTGGGTTTTTCCCTTCTGAACACGGCCGTGGCGCCGTACCGAGGCGGCTGCGGCTGCCTCTTCCGCATGTCCGTGGTCCGTCACTTTGGGTAGTCGTCGGACTGCTCTGCGGAAGTCGCGCGGAAGTCGCACGGAGGACGGCCCGGGGGTGGCCGGTGGGCCGTCCGGGCATGGTGCGGGGCTCACCGGTATGAGTGACGACGATATTCACAAGCACCCGCTTGTCCACAGTTTTCCACCAAGATCCACATCATTTCCGTCTTCGCTGCACCGTGATTCCGAAGCGTCCGCTCGGGCCGAGTTCATGGCCGGGTTCAAGCCCGGTTCATGGCCGGTTCCGTTTGGCCGGCGCGCCCGGGCGGTTTCCGCCCGGGCTGTTCATACGGAGACCGGTTGCCCGGTTCTTCACACATTTGGGAATCGCGGGACCGCAGAGACTGCGCGACCCGCAGCGAAGGGGGATGAGAACCGTGACCGGAGCCGTCACACACGACCCGCCGCCCACGGCCGGAGGCCGGCCGGGCAAGCCGCTGATCGTCACCGAGGACGCGGCACTCCTCGACGACCTGCTGCGCCTGTGCGCCGCGGCGGGCGCCACACCCGAGGTGCACCCCTCGGTGCCCGCACGCCGCGGAAGCTGGGAGGCCGCGCCGCTCGTCCTGGTCGGCGACGACGCCGCACACCGGGTGCGCGGGGCCGCCCGCAGACGAGGCGTTGTCCTCGTCGGACGCGACCAGGACGACTCCGGGGTCTGGCGGCGCGCCGTCGAGATCGGCGCCGACCACGTGCTGATGCTGCCCGACGGCGAACAGTGGCTGGTCGACCGCATCGCCGACGTCGCCGAGGGCGTCGGCCGGCCCGCGCTCACCGTCGGCGTCATGGGCGGCCGCGGCGGTGCCGGAGCCTCCACACTCGCGTGCGCCCTCGCCGTCACCTCCGCGCGGGAGGGCCTGCGCACCCTGCTGGTGGACGCCGATCCGCTGGGCGGCGGACTCGACGTGCTGCTCGGCGGCGAGACCACCGAAGGGCTGCGCTGGCCGGCCTTCGCCGCCTCACGCGGCCGGGTCGGCGGCGGCGCCCTGGAGGAGTCGCTGCCCAAACTGCACTCCCTGCGCGTGCTGAGCTGGGACCGAGGCGACTGCGTCGCCGTCCCGCCCCAGGCCGTCCGCGCGGTGCTCGCCGCAGCGCGCCGCCGAGGGGGCACGGTCGTCGTCGACCTGCCCCGCCGGATCGACGACGGCGTCGCCGAGATCCTCGCCCAGCTCGATCTCGGGATCCTCGTGGTCCCCGCGGAGCTGCGCGCCGTCGCCGCCGCCGGACGGGTGGCGTCCGCCGCCGGCATGGTCCTGCGCGACCTGCGGGTGGCCGTCCGCGGCCCCTACGCGCCCGGCCTCGACGACCGCGAGGTGGCCAGGCTGCTCACCCTGCCCCTGGCCGGCGAGGTGCCCGTCGAGCCGGGACTGCACCGGGAGGACGGCGGCAGGACACCGCCGGGAGCCGCCGCACGCGGGCCCCTCGCCCGCTTCTGCAAGAACTTCTGGGAGCGGGCCCTGACCGAGGCGAGCGGCACATGAGCACACCGCCCGGACCCGAAGGGCTCCTGCTGGACGGCGTACGGCAGTGGCTCGCCGACAGCGGGGCCGAACCCACACCCGCGCGCGTGGCGCAGGCCCTGCGCGAACAGGGCCGCGTCCTCGGAGACGCCGAGGTGCTCGGCGCGGCGGAGCGGCTGCGCCGCGAACTGACCGGCAGCGGGCCCCTGGAGCCCCTGCTCACCGACCCGTCGGTCACCGACGTCCTGGTCTCGACCCCGGACCGGGTCTGGGTCGACCGGGGCGGCGGCCTCGAACTGACCACCGTCGCCTTCCCCGACGCGGCTGCCGTACGACGGCTCGCGCAGCGGCTGGCCGCGGTGGCGGGGCGGCGCCTGGACGACGCCCGGCCCTGGGTCGACGCCCGGCTGCCCGACGGGACCCGGCTGCACGCGGTGCTGCCGCCGGTCGCCGTCGGCTGCACCTGTCTGTCGCTGCGGGTGGTACGGCCGCGCGCGTTCACCCTCGACGAGCTGGTGGCCGCCGGCACGGTCCCGCCGGGCGGCGACGGGATCCTGCGGGCCCTGCTGCGGGCGCGGCTGTCCTTCCTGATCAGCGGTGGCACCGGCAGCGGCAAGACCACCCTGCTGAGCGCGCTGCTGGGGCTGGTCGGACCCCGGGAGCGGATCGTGCTCGCCGAGGACTCGTCGGAGCTGCGGCCGGACCATCCGCACGTGGTCCGGCTGGAGAGCAGACCGGCCAATCAGGAGGGCGCCGGGCTCGTCACGCTCGAGGACCTGGTGCGGCAGGCCCTGCGGATGCGACCGGACCGGCTCGTCGTGGGCGAGGTACGGGGCCGGGAGGTCGTGGATTTGCTGGCGGCGCTCAACACGGGCCACGAAGGCGGCTGCGGGACGGTCCACGCCAACACCGCCGCGGACGTTCCCGCGCGGTTGGAGGCGCTCGGCACGGCGGCCGGGCTCGACCGGGCCGCGCTGCACAGCCAGGTGGCCGCCGCCCTGTCGGTGGTCCTGCATCTCGTCCGGGATCCGGCGGGGCGGCGCCGGATCGCCGAGGTGGACGTGCTGGAGCGGGA
This sequence comes from Streptomyces antibioticus, assembly GCF_002019855.1. Taxonomy (NCBI): domain Bacteria; kingdom Bacillati; phylum Actinomycetota; class Actinomycetes; order Kitasatosporales; family Streptomycetaceae; genus Streptomyces; species Streptomyces antibioticus. The sequence goes on from NZ_CM007717.1 coordinate 4,743,289, forward strand.
CCCGTCCGGGCTGGTGCGGACCGTGCCGGCGCTGCGCTGGCAGGCCGACGCCTTCGCCCACGAACGGGGCTGGCCGCGACTGCGGGAGCTGTTGCGGGGTGCGGGGAGCGGCGGGGCCGGCTGGAGCAGCCGACGTGGTGGGACCGAGGGGAGTGGAGAAGGCGATGAGCTGGACGGGTGACATTCCGACGGCGGCTGCCGTGGCCTGTGCCGGTGCGGCGGCGTGGATGCTGGGCGGGCCGTACTCCGGGGCCAGGCGTGCACAGTTGCTGCTGGCCGGGGGAGGAGTGGCCGGCGTCGGGCCCCCGGCCTGGCCAGAGCCGGCCCGGATGATGCGGTGGCTGCGCGACCGGTGGCGGCCCGAGTGGTGGGCGCCGGTCGTCGGGCTGGCCCTGGCGGTGCTGGGCGCCTCGGTGCTGCCGGTCCTCGCGGGGGCGGCCGGAGTGCCCCTGCTGCGGCGGGCGCTGCGGGCCGCCGAGGCACGGCGGGACGGGGAGCGGCGCGGGGACGCGGTGATCGCGTTGTGCGCGACGCTCGCCGGGGAGGTGCGCGCGGGACGGCAGCCCGGGGAGGCGTTGCAGCGAGCCGCTCGGGACACCGGCGGTCTTGGCGAGGCCCAGGCGGCGGTGCTGGCGGCGGCGCGGTTCGGAGAGGACGTCCCGCGGGCCCTTGCGGCGGCGGCGCGCCGACCGGGTGCCGAAGGGCTGCTGGGACTCGCGGCGTGCTGGCGGGTGGCCGTGGACAGGGGTGCCGGGCTCGCGGCCGGGCTCGACCGTCTCGAAGCCGCGTTGCGAGCCGAGCGCGACCAACGGGCTGACCTCAGCGCCCAGTTGGCGGGACCCAGGGCCACGGCGGTGCTGCTCGCCGGGCTGCCGGCCGTCGGCCTCCTCCTGGGCACGGCCCTCGGTGCCGACCCGCTGCACGTCCTGCTCCACACCGGCCTGGGGCTGGCCTGCCTGGCGGTCGGCGGGGCGCTGGAGGCGGCCGGGGTGTGGTGGGTGCTGTGGATCGTGCGGAAGGCGGAGGGGCGGGACGGTCGGGACGGGCGGGGTGAGCGAGACGGGCGAGGTGGGCCTGAGCGGCCCGCGGCGCGTGCGGTGACGGCCCGCGTGGGGCGGGCTGCGGCTGGGCGGGTGACGGCGAGGTGGGTGTCGTGAGCGGAGTCGATGTGGGTGGAGGCGGTGTGGGCGCGGAAGTTTTCCACAGGCTGGGGGTGACCTTGGGGGTCGTACTGCTCCTGGTGTGGTGTGTGCGGTGGCTGGAGACCGTCCGGCGGCGACGCAGGGCTCGGCGACGACTGGCCGGACTGCTGCCCTGGCTGCCGGCGGCGGCAAAGGACGCGGAGGCCGGGCGGCGGGTGCGTCGGGCGGCTGTGCGGCAGTGGCTGCCGGAGATCGCGGTGGCCGGCGCCGGGTGCGCGGTGGTCGGTGGCATCGGCGGCCTCGCGGTCGGGGCGATCGGCGCGCTGGCGTTGCGGCGGTGGCGTCGTGGGCGACGGCGGCCTGCGGAGCCCGTGAGTGCGGCCGACGCGCGGTTGGCGGCCCGTCAACTCCCCTTGGCCGCCGACCTGCTGGCCGCGTGCATCGCGGCGGGCGCCGGTCCCGTGATCGCGGCCCAGGCCGTGGGCGAGGCGCTCGGCGGTCCCGTCGGGGAGGCGTTGGAACGGGGTGCCGCCGAGGTGCGGCTCGGCGGTGAACCGGCCACCGCCTGGCGGAGGTTGGCCGCCACGCCCGGTGCCGCGGCGCTGGCCCGGCTGCTGGAGCGGGCCGGGGTCTCGGGGGTGCCCGCGGCCGGACCGGTCGCCCGGGTCGCGTCGGACGCCCGGGCCGACTGGACGCGCGCCGCGACGATCCGGGCCCGGCGGGCGGCCGTCATGGTCACCGCGCCGGTGGGGCTCTGCTTCCTGCCCGCCTTCATCGCGGTCGGCGTCGCACCCGTGGTGATCGGGCTCGCGGGCGGGGCGCTGGGTGGAGGGAGGTGAGCCGGATGCGGAGGTGAGCGGATTGTGGTGAGACGGCGCGCGGAGTGAGCGCGCAGGACCAGTGGTGACGAACAGACCGAGACCTCACGGGGGTTGAGATGTACAAGGCGGTACGGGCGCGGCTGCGCGCCCTGGTGTGCGGGAAACGACGTGGACGCGGGGACGGCGGAATGGTGACCTCCGAGTACGCGACCGGGATCGTGGCGGTGGTCGGCTTCGCCGTGCTCCTCTACCAGGTGCTGACGAGTGACAGCGTCAGGGCGCTGTTGGAGGACATCGTGAAGAAGGCGCTCAGTGGGCAGATGTGAGCGGGAACGCGAGCGAGCGTACGGGCGGCGTCGGTGGCGGGGCTCCGACGGGGGATTCGTGACGGCGGAGTCGGCGGTGGTGCTGCCGGTGCTGGTGGCGTTCACGCTGGCGCTGGTGTGGGGGCTGCTCGTCGTCGCTGCCCAGCTCCAGTGCGTGGACGCCGCCAGGACCGGCGCCCGGGCGGCGGCCCGGCAGGACCCTCCCGAAGCGGTCGTCGCACTGGTCCGCGAGGCGGCGCCGCGCGGGGCGAGCGTGACGGTGAGCCGGGAGGGGGACCAGGTCCGGGTGGTGGTCGTGGCACAGCCCGCGGTACTGCGCGGGCTGCCGTTCGAGGTACGGGAGGAGGCCGTGGCGGTGGCGGAGGACGCGGGGACCGCGGACGGGGCGTCGGCGGGCGATGAGGGAGTGACGGTGACCGAGGACGCGATGGTGGACGAGCCCGGGGCGGGGCCGTGAGGGCGGCCCGTGGTCGTGGGGACGAGGGCTCCGCCACCGTTCTGGGCCTCGCGGTGATCGCCGTGCTGTGTGTGGTGTTCGGGGCTCTGCTGGCGTACGGGCAGGCCGTGGTGATCCGGCACCGGGCGGCGGGCGGCGCGGATCTCGCGGCGCTCGCGGCGGCGGACCACTGGGCGGACGGCGAGCGGGACGCCTGCGCCCGGGCGGGTCGGGTGGCCCGGGCACAGGGGGTGCGGCTGGTGCGGTGCGCGATCGTGGGGGAGATCTCGGACGTGACGGCGGCGTCGGGGCAGGGTCCCTTCCGCGCCGAGGTCAGGTCTCGGGCGGGCCCTCCGGAGCCGGCACCGCCACCGCCACCCCTGTCGACGGGGTCCCCTCGGCAGCCTCCGCACCTGCCGCCGTCTCAGCCCCCGCACTCGTCGCCGTCTCAGCCTCCGCCCTCGCCGTCGCCCTCGCGGGAGCTGTCTGGGCCGCGCCGCGCCCAGTCGGAGGCACCTGGGGCCGGCCTTCCGCCGGAGGAGTGACGGGCACCCCGCGATCCACCACCGGGGACTCCGGTGCCTACGACCGGGACTTCAGACGCCCCCGGCGGAGAAGTCGGGCTTCCTGGCTCTCGCCCCGCCCCGCCCGCCGTCGCGGTCCCCGGCCACCCCGTCCACTCCTGCGGTTCCGGGCCGCCTTGTCCGCCGCCGCTGCCCCGAGCGGCCCCTCCGACCGCTACCGGCTCTGTGCTCGCCCCGCCGACCCCCACCGGCCCTGTGCCTCGCCCTGCCGACCGCTACCGGCCCTGTGCCTCGCCCGGCCGACCGCTACCGGCCCTGTGCCTCGCCCTGCCGACCGCTACCGGCTCCGTGTTCGCCCTGCCGACCGCTACCGGCTCCGTGTTCGCCCTGCCGACCGCTACCGGCTCTGTTCTCGCCCTGCCGACCGCTACCGGCCCTGTGCCTCGCCCCGCCAACCGCTACGGCCCCGTGCTCGCCCCGTCGGCAGTCGCCGTTCCCTGACCTGCCCCGTCACCAGTTGTGGCCTCCGGGTCGGCCACGTCCGTCGCTATGCCCTCTGGGCCGATCACGCCCACCGTTCTGCCGTCCGGCCCGGCACCCTCCGCCCCCATGGAGCCCAGGCCCGCCGAGTCCGCAGCAGCGGATCCCGGACCAGCCCCGTTCACTACTCCGGCCTCCTGCCCGTGCCCGTCATCACCGCCTTCCCGCTCCGGCGCCCCCCGCAGCAGCTCCGTAAGAAGCCGGACCGCCCCCCGCTTGTGGAGTGGCTCGTTGCCGTTGCCGCACTTGGGGGACTGGATGCAGGACGGGCAGCCGGCGTCGCATTCGCAGGAGGCGATGGCCTGGCGGGTGGCGGTCAGCCAGGCGCGGGCGGTGTGGAAGGCGCGCTCCGCGAAGCCCGCGCCGCCCGGATGGCCGTCGTAGACGAAGACCGTCGGGAGGAGGGTGTCGGGGTGCAGGGGGACCGACACGCCGCCGATGTCCCAGCGGTCGCAGGTCGCGAAGAGCGGGAGTAGGCCGATGGAGGCGTGTTCGGCGGCGTGCAGGGCGCCGCCGAGGATCTCGGGGTTGATGCGGGCTGCGTCGAGCTGGTCCTCGGTGACCGTCCACCACACCGCGCGGGTGCGCAGCGTACGAGGAGGGAGGTCGAGTTTCGACTCGCCGAGCACTTCGCCGGTGATGAGCCGCCGGCGCAGGAAGGAGACGACCTGGTTGGTGACCTCGACGGAGCCGTAGCAGAGCCGGCCGTCGCCCCAGGGGATCTCGACGTCCGTCTCCAGGACGGAGATGGCGGTGGTGTCGCGGGCGACCGTCGAGTAGGGCGGGCTTGCCTCCTCGACCAGGGCGACGGAGTCCTCCAGGTCCAGGGAGCGGACGAGATACGTGCGGCCCTGGTGGAGGTGGACGGCGCCCTCGTGGACGGCGGTGTGGGCGGAGCCGGCGTCGACCGTGCCGAGCAGTCGGCCCGTCCCCTCCTCGACGATCTGTACGGGCCGGCCGCCCTCGCCGCGGATGTCGGTGAGGTCGGCGGCGCGCTCGCGGCGGGTCCAGTGCCAGGCTTTCGTGCGGCGGCGCAGCAGCTTCGCGGCCTCCAGTTGCGGCAGCAGGGCCTCGGTCTCGGGGCCGAAGAGGGCCAGGTCCTCGTCGGTGAGCGGGAGTTCCGCGGCGGCCGCGCACAGGTGCGGGGCGAGGACGTAGGGGTTGTCGGGGTCGAGGACCGTCGATTCCACCGGGCGGTCGAACAGTGCCTCGGGATGGTGGACGAGGAAGGTGTCCAGCGGGTCGTCGCGGGCCACCAGGATCGCCAGGGCGCCCTGTCCGGCGCGGCCCGCCCGGCCGGCCTGCTGCCACAGGGACGCGCGGGTGCCCGGGTAGCCGGCGATCAGGACGGCGTCGAGGCCGGAGACGTCGATGCCGAGTTCCAGGGCGGTGGTGGCGGCAAGGCCGAGCAGCTCGCCGGAGTGGAGGGCCTGTTCGAGGGCGCGCCGTTCCTCGGGGAGGTAGCCGCCGCGATAGGCCGCGACACGCCGGGCCAGCGAGCGGTCGACCTTGGCGAGCCGCTCCTGGGCGATCACCGAGATCAGCTCGGCGCCGCGCCGGGAGCGTACGAAGGCGACCGTGCGCACGCCCTGCACGGCGAGGTCGGTGAGCAGGTCGGCGGTCTCGGCGGTGGCGGTACGCCGGACGGGCGCACCCTTCTCACCCTGGAGCTCGGTGAGCGGGGGCTCCCACAGGGCGAACACCAGTTCACCGCGGGGCGAGGCGTCGTCGGCGACCTCGACCACCGGGAGGCCGGTCAGACGGCCCGCTGCGGCCGCGGGGTCGGCGGCGGTCGCGGAGGCCAGCAGGAAGACCGGAGAGGAGCCGTAGCGGGCGCACAGGCGCCGCAGCCGGCGCAGCACCTGGGCGACGTGGGAGCCGAACACGCCGCGATAGGTGTGGCACTCGTCGATGACGACGTACTTCAGCGATTTCAGGAAGGAGGACCAGCGGGGGTGGGACGGCAGGATGCCGCGGTGCAGCATGTCCGGGTTGGTCAGGACGTAGTTGGCGTACTGGCGGATCCACTCGCGGTCCTCGACCGGCGTGTCGCCGTCGTAGACGGCCGGTCGCACCGCGTGGCCGAGCGGCCGGGAGAGTTCCTTCACCGCGCGGCGCTGGTCGGCCGCGAGGGCCTTGGTGGGGGCGAGGTAGAGGGCGGTGGCGCCACGGCCGTTCGGGGCCTCGGAGCCGTCCAGGAGGGTGGAGAGCACCGGCACGAGGTACGCCAGGGACTTGCCGGACGCGGTGCCGGTGGCGACGACGACGCTGTCGCCGTCCAGGGCGTGCTCGGCGGCCAGTGCCTGGTGGGCCCAGGGGTGCTCGATGCCGCAGGCCTGCACCGCCGCGACGACCTCGGACCGAATCCGGTCCGGCCAGACGGCATGGCGACCCGCGCGCGGGGGCAAGTGCTCCGTATGAGTGATGCGCGATGTCCGGCTCGGGCCCGGGGCGAGCCGGTCCAGGAGCGCGCCCGGTGACAGCCGGGACGCGGGCTGTGCCGAGGATCGATCGGATCGGTGATTCTTGGCCATCGGCACCGAGTGTGTCACTGGCGTGACGGACAATGGGGCCAAGGCGTCGTGCACGCCTGCCGGTAAGTGATTGAATGCCATCGCGGCTGGCGAACCGTCCCGGGGGCTCCTGCCCAGGTTTCCCGAGGGGCGACCGCTCGATAGCAAGGTGCTGGAGGATCCGTGGACCTGTCCCTGTCGACCCGTACCGTCGGCGATCGTACGGTCGTCGAGGTCGGTGGCGAAATCGACGTATATACCGCGCCCAAGCTGCGCGAGCAGCTCGTTGAGCTGGTGAACGACGGGAATTTCCACCTCGTCGTCGACATGGAGGGCGTGGACTTCCTCGACTCCACCGGGCTCGGCGTGCTGGTCGGTGGCCTGAAGCGGGTGCGTGCCCATGAGGGCTCGCTCCGCCTGGTGTGCAACCAGGAGCGCATTCTGAAGATCTTCCGCATCACCGGTCTGACCAAGGTGTTCCCGATTCACACCTCGGTCGACGAAGCGGTCGCTGCCACCGACTGAGACCACCCCGTGCCGGGCCCTCGGGCCCGGCCGGCGGTCGAACGAAGGTCGAACAACAAGGGGGCCCGGGCTTCGGCGTCCCGGCCCCCCGACAGCACGCCCGTAGTTCCGAGGGGGACGCATGGCCACCGTTGAACTCCGCTTCAGCGCGCTGCCCGAGCACGTCAGGACCGCCCGACTGGTGGCGGCGGCGGTGGCGCGCAGGGCCGGGGTGGACGAGGCCGTTCTCGACGAGGTGCGGCTCGCCGTGGGCGAGGCGTGTACACGGGCCGTCGGCCTGCACCAGAGCGGTGGCATCACCGCCCCCGTGAAGGTGGCGCTCATCGAGGAGGAGAAGCAGTTCTCCATCGAGGTGGGCGACGAAGCGCCCCGTGTGGCTCCCGGTGACCGGGTGCCCGGCTCCGGCGTGGACGACACGGACGTCGAGGAGGACGAGATGGGCCTCGCGGTCATCAGCGGCCTCGTGGACGACGTGGAGGTCAGCGCCGGGGAACACGGCGGGCTCATCCGTATGACCTGGCCGAGGACACCCCTGGCCGTGACACCGGCCTGAGCCGACCGGCACGACAGACTCACCCGAAGGGCCCCACTCCGGTGGGGCCCTTCGGCATGCGCGCCCCGGGGTGTCCGTGCCTACAGTGGTTCCCAGGAAATGAATCATGGAACAGCGCATTCGTGAAGCAATTCACGAATGCGTTTCGGCCGACGTATTCGATCAATGCTTTCAAGGCATTACTCGACACAAAGGCGAATTCCGTTTACCGCCCACTGTTTTGATCAGGTTCCGGTACCTACAATCCGTCCACATCTTGAGCTCAGCCCAAGCGTCAAGGAGGACGAATGGCGGGGCTTTCTCTCACCCCTCAACTGCTGGACCACTCCACCACCCTCGCGGCCGAGGTACGTCTGACCGACGGCAACCGTCTGCTCGTGGTGGTCTTCGTGGTCGTCGCCCTGGCCGCGCTCGCCGTAGCGGGCGTCCTGCTGCGCCAGGTGCTCACGGCCGGCGAGGGCACCGACCGCATGAAGGAGATCGCGGGAGCCATCCAGGAAGGCGCCAACGCCTATCTGGCGCGGCAGTTGCGCACGCTCGGCGTATTCGCCGTCGTCGTGTTCTTCCTGCTCATGCTGCTGCCCGCGGACGACTGGAATCAGCGCATCGGACGATCGGTGTTCTTCTTGATCGGAGCGGCGTTCTCGGCGGCCACCGGCTACATCGGTATGTGGCTCGCCGTGCGCAGCAATGTGCGGGTCGCCGCGGCGGCCCGTGAAGCCACTCCGGCGGAAGGCGAACCGGAAAAGGATCTCACCGCCGTCTCGCACAAAGCGATGAAGATCGCTTTCCGTACGGGCGGTGTCGTCGGCATGTTCACGGTGGGGCTCGGCCTGCTGGGCGCCTCCTGTGTGGTGCTGGTGTACGCGGCGGACGCGCCGAAGGTGCTGGAGGGCTTCGGTCTCGGCGCGGCGCTCATCGCGATGTTCATGAGGGTCGGCGGCGGCATCTTCACCAAGGCCGCCGACGTCGGCGCCGACCTGGTCGGCAAGGTCGAGCAGGGCATTCCGGAGGACGATCCGCGCAATGCCGCGACCATTGCCGACAACGTGGGCGACAACGTCGGCGACTGCGCGGGCATGGCGGCCGACCTCTTCGAGTCGTACGCCGTGACGCTGGTTGCCGCGCTGATCCTCGGCAAGGTCGCCTTCGGGGACGCCGGGCTGGCCTTCCCGCTGCTGGTGCCCGCCATCGGGGTGCTCACCGCGATGATCGGCATCTTCGCGGTCGCGCCCCGCCGCACCGACCGCAGCGGCATGTCGGCGATCAACCGGGGCTTCTTCGTCTCGGCGGTGATCTCGCTCGCCCTGGTGGCCGTGGCCGTGTTCGTCTACCTCCCGGGCTCCTACGCGGACCTCGACGGGGTCACCGACGCGGCGATCTCGGGCAAGGGCGGCGACCCGCGCGTCCTCGCGCTGGTCGCGGTGGCGATCGGCATCCTCCTGGCCGCCGTCATCCAGCAGCTCACCGGGTACTTCACCGAGACCACCCGCCGCCCGGTCCGCGACATCGGCAAGTCGTCGCTGACCGGCCCCGCCACCGTCGTCCTGGCCGGTGTCTCCATCGGACTGGAATCGGCCGTCTACACCGCCCTGCTGATCGGTCTGGGTGTGTACGGGGCGTTCCTGCTCGGCGGTACGTCGATCATGCTGGCGCTGTTCGCGGTGGCGCTGGCCGGCACCGGCCTGCTCACCACGGTCGGTGTGATCGTCGCGATGGACACCTTCGGGCCGGTCTCCGACAACGCGCAGGGCATCGCCGAGATGTCCGGTGACGTCGAGGGCACGGGCGCGCAGGTGCTCACCGACCTCGACGCCGTCGGCAACACCACCAAGGCCATCACCAAGGGCATCGCGATCGCCACGGCCGTCCTCGCGGCGGCGGCGCTCTTCGGGTCGTACCGCGACGCGATCACCACGGGCGCGCAGGACGTCGGGGAGAAACTCTCCGGCGACGGCGCGCCGATGAGCCTGATGATGGACATCTCGCAGCCCAACAACCTCGTCGGGCTGATCGCCGGGGCGGCGGTCGTCTTCCTCTTCTCGGGGCTGGCGATCAACGCGGTGTCGCGGTCGGCGGGTTCGGTGGTGTACGAGGTGCGGCGGCAGTTCCGCGAGCACCCCGGGATCATGGACTACAGCGAGAAACCCGAGTACGGCAGGGTCGTCGACATCTGTACGCGCGACGCTCTGCGGGAGCTGGCGACCCCCGGTCTGCTCGCCGTCATGGCGCCGATCTTCATCGGGTTCACGCTCGGCGTCGGCCCGCTGGGCGCGTATCTCGCGGGCGCGATCGGGGCGGGCACCCTGATGGCGGTGTTCCTCGCCAACTCCGGCGGCGCGTGGGACAACGCCAAGAAACTGGTCGAGGACGGCCACCACGGCGGCAAGGGCAGCGAGGCGCACGCGGCGACGGTGATCGGCGACACGGTCGGCGACCCCTTCAAGGACACCGCGGGCCCGGCGATCAACCCGCTGCTCAAGGTCATGAACCTGGTGGCGCTGCTCATCGCGCCCGCCGTGATCAAGTTCAGCTACGGCGAGGACAAGAGCATCGGCGTACGGATCGTGATCGCCGTGCTCGCGCTGGTGGTGATCGTGGGCGCTGTCTACGTCTCCAAGCGGCGCGGCATCGCCATGGGCGACGAGGACGACGCCGACTCCTCGCCCAAGTCGGCCGATCCGGCGGTGGTTTCGTAGCGGCCGACGGAGGAGTCCCTGACAAGAGGCGGGCGGGCGGCGCGTGTTGACGCGCCGCCCGCCCGTCGTCGTGTCCGGGTGCGGGCCGTGAGCCTTCTCTCCCCTGTCGTAAATACTCATGAAAGTACGCAGATCAGACATCCCTTCTGGGGGTGTCGTCCGGTTGGCGTGTATGTTCCGGGGCCGAGGGCCATGGAAGGGACCAAACCGGTGAACAAGAAGCTCGCTGCCGCACTGTCCGGCGGTGCGGTACTGGTACTGGCGCTGACCGGATGCAGCGACGAGAAGGACAACAAGGAGCTGGACGCCTGGGCCGAGCAGGTCTGCAAGACCGTGCCCGCCCAGCAGGCGAAGATCACGGCCGCCTACGACGCGCTGGCCAACGTCGCCAAGGACGGCAAGCCGGAGGAGCTCCAGAAGACCGACTCCGAGGCGTTCCAGAACCTCTCCGACGGGTTCAAGGCGCGTGCGACCGCCCTCGGCTCGGCCGGCGCCCCTCCCGGCGTGGAGGGCGCGGAGAAGAAGCACAAGGACGCCGTCGACAAGCTCACACTGCTGTCCGACTCCTACGCCGACCTGAAGAAGCAGGTCGACGCGCTCGACACGAAGGACCAGGCGAAGTTCGCCTCCGGCCTGGACGACGTCTCCGAGCAGATGAAGAAGGTGTCGCAGCAGTACGAGAGCGCGGTCGCCTCGCTCCAGAGCCTGGAGGAGGGCGACGTCAAGGAGGCCGTGGCCAAGCAGCCGGGCTGCAAGAAGGCCGCCGCGTCGGCGTCGTCCGCCAATAGCTGAGACCGGCGCGGGACGCACGGCGCGCGGCGGTGGGCGCGGGACACAATGGGTGGCGTGAGTAACGCCACCCTGCCGCCCCCGCCGCCCCTGCCCTCCGCCGACCGCCCCGACGTCGCCGCGCGCCTGCGCGAGGCGCTCCTCGCCGCCTCCTTCACCGCCGACGGGCTGCTCGAACTGCTCGGCGCCCCCGCCTACGCGGCACTGGCCCGCAGCGAGACCGTGCCCGCGCTCCGGGCCACGCGCGGGGAGACCCCCCTGGAGACGCTCGCCCGTCTCTTCCTGCTCCAGCAGCCCGTGCCGCACGCGCGCGTGGAGAAGGTGCTGCCCGTACGCGCGTGCGTGGAGAGCGGCTGGCTGGTCCCCGTCGGCGCCGACGAGGTCGCCGCGACCGTGGACGTACGGCCGTACGGCGGGCCGGACGGCGAGGACTGGTTCATCGTCTCCGACCTCGGATGCGCCGTCGGCGGCGCCGGTGGCATCGGCGGCGGGGACGGCCCGGCGGACACCGCCGTCGTCCTGGGCGTGGGCGGCGCCTCCATGACCCTCGCCGGCATCACCGTCCGTACGCCCGTCGCCGCCGCCCTCGACCTCGGCACCGGCTCCGGCATCCAGGCGCTGCACGCCGCCCGGCACGCCACGCGCGTGACGGCCACCGACCTCAACCCGCGCGCGCTGCACATCACCGCGCTCACCCTCGCCCTGTCCGGCGCCCCCGCCGCGGATCTGCGCGAGGGCTCCCTCTTCGAACCGGTCAAGGACGACGAGACGTACGACCTGATCGTCTCGAACCCGCCGTTCGTGATCTCGCCCGGCGCCCGCCTCACCTATCGCGACGGCGGCATGGCCGGGGACGATCTGTGCCGCTCGCTCGTTCAGGGAGCGGGGGAACGGCTGAACGAGGGCGGGTTCGCGCAGTTCCTCGCCAACTGGCAGCACGTGGAAGGGGAAGACTGGCAGGAGAGGCTCAGGTCATGGGTGCCGCGGGGCTGCGACGCGTGGATCGTGCAGCGCGAGGTGCAGGACATCACGCAGTACGCCGAGCTGTGGCTGAGGGACGCCGGTGACCACCGCGGCGACCAGGCCACGTACCAGGCGCGCTACGACGCGTGGCTGGACGAGTTCGAGGCGCGCAAGGTGAAGGCCGTCGGCTTCGGCTGGATCACCCTGCGCAGGACGGCCGCCGCCGAACCCGTCGTCACCGTGGAGGAGTGGCCGCACCCGGTCGAACAGCCGCTCGGCGACACCGTCCGGGCACACTTCGAACGGCTCGACTATCTGCGGGCGAACGACGACGCCGCCCTGCTCGCCGCGCACTTCCGGCTGGCCGGCGAGGTCGTGCAGGAGCAGGTCGGGCTGCCCGGCGCCGAGGACCCGGAGCACGTCGTGCTGCGCCAGAACCGCGGCATGCGCCGGGCCACCAAGGTGGACACGGTCGGCGCGGGCTTCGCCGGCGTCTGCGACGGCACGCTGAGCGCGGGCCGCATCCTGGACGCCATCGCCCAGCTCGTCGGCGAGGACCCGGTGCTGCTGCGCGACCGCACCCCGGCGCAGATCCGGCTGCTGGTGGGACAGGGGTTCCTGGAACCCGTGGGGTGAGTGATCGGAAACGCATGGGGTGAGTGATCGGAAACCCGTGGGCTGAGTGATCGGAATCGATCGAGCCATCGGTGAGAGCGAAGACGAAGTCGACCGGAAAAGGCCCCCCGCCGGGTCCCGCCCCCGTCCGTAGCCCTCCCGTTCACCTCGGGTTCGCCGGGGCGCCGCACGCGCGTGTCAGCCTCCCCTGGCTGGGGCATGCGCGGGCGGCGGAACAAAGGGGCGGGCGATCATGGAGAGCGGGCCGGCGATCTTCGCGGGAATGGTGTTCGCCCTGTTCGGAGGCGCGCTGCTGCTGTGGACCGCGGTCCGCGTGCGGCAGCGGCAGCCCGTCGCCCAGGGTGTGAGCACCGTCGCGTCCGTGACCCTCGCGACACTCACCGCCGTCGTGGCGCTGGCCCTCGGCGTCTGGTGCCTCACCCGCCCCTGAGGGGCAAGGCGCGCGCGGTTCGCACATCACTTCGAACCCGGCGCGCACATGATCTCGCCGATCGCTGTTCGACCCGCGTGAGCGCGGGCATGCCGGTAAAGGAGAGGACGCGTTCCGGTCCGACGGAAATCGACCGGTCGGCAGTCCGGGCGGCAGGAATGGCGGTAGTCGGGTTACCGTTCGAGTGGCCGTTGCGGGCTTTTCCCGTTTGACACGGGGGCGGGATGTACCGTCACACTCCGCAGCGTCACCCGACCCGACCCCGGGATCAAGAGCCCGGGGAGGCCCCAGCCTCGACCGGAGAGAAGAGCGAAGTTGTCCCCGACCAGCGAGACCGCGAAGGGCGGCCGCCGACTCGTCATCGTCGAGTCGCCTGCCAAGGCGAAGACGATCAAGGGTTACCTCGGCCCCGGCTACATCGTCGAGGCCAGCGTCGGGCACATCCGCGACCTTCCCAACGGCGCCGCGGAGGTGCCGGAGAAGTACACCGGCGAGGTCCGCCGCCTCGGTGTCGACGTCGAGCACGACTTCCAGCCGATCTACGTGGTCAACGCGGACAAGCGGGCCCAGGTCAAGAAGCTCAAGGACCTGCTCAAGGAGTCCGACGAGCTCTTCCTCGCGACGGACGAGGACCGGGAGGGCGAGGCGATCGCCTGGCACCTCCAGGAGGTCCTCAAGCCGAAGATCCCCGTCAAGCGGATGGTCTTCCACGAGATCACCAAGGACGCGATCCGGGCCGCCGTGGCCAACCCGCGCCAGCTCAACCAGCTCCTCGTCGACGCCCAGGAGACCCGCCGCATCCTCGACCGCCTCTACGGCTACGAGGTCTCGCCGGTCCTGTGGAAGAAGGTCATGCCGCGGCTGTCGGCCGGCCGGGTCCAGTCCGTCGCCACCCGGCTCGTCGTCGAGCGGGAACGCGAGCGCATCGCCTTTCGTTCTGCCGAGTACTGGGACCTGACGGGCACCTTCGGCACCGGCCGCGCCGGGGACGCGTCGGACCCGTCGTCGCTGGTCGCCCGCCTCCAGACGGTCGACGGCAGGCGGGTCGCGCAGGGCCGCGACTTCGACTCCCTGGGACAACTGAAGAGCGCGAACACCCTCCACCTCGACGAGGCGAACGCCCGCGCCCTCGCCGCCGCCCTGGAGAACACCCGCTTCTCCGTCCGGTCCGTCGAGTCCAAGCCGTACCGCCGCTCGCCGTACGCCCCGTTCCGTACGACGACGCTCCAGCAGGAGGCCAGCCGCAAGCTCGGCTTCGGGGCGAAGGCCACCATGCAGGTCGCCCAGAAGCTGTACGAGAACGGCTACATCACCTACATGCGTACCGACTCCACCACGCTGAGCGACACCGCCGTGTCCGCCGCGCGGGCCCAGGTCACGCAGTTGTACGGCGCCGACTACCTGCCGCCGCAGCCGCGCACGTACGCCGGGAAGGTCAAGAACGCGCAGGAGGCGCACGAGGCGATCCGCCCCTCGGGTGATCGTTTCCGCACCCCCGCCGAGACCGGCCTGACCGGCGACCAGTTCAAGCTGTACGAACTGATCTGGAAGCGGACCGTCGCCTCCCAGATGAAGGACGCCACCGGCAACAGCGTGACGGTCAAGATCGGTGGAACCGCCGCCGACGGCCGGGACGTCGAGTTCAGCGCCTCCGGCAAGACGATCACCTTCCATGGCTTCCTGAAGGCGTACGTCGAGGGCGCCGACGACCCGAACGCCGAGCTGGACGACCGCGAGCGCCGTCTGCCCCAGGTCACCGAGGGCGACGCGCTCAGCGCCGACGAGATCACGGTCGACGGGCACGCCACCAAGCCCCCGGCCCGCTACACCGAGGCCAGCCTCGTCAAGGAGCTGGAGGAGCGCGAGATCGGCCGCCCGTCGACGTACGCGTCGATCATCGGCACGATCCTCGACCGCGGCTACGTCTTCAAGAAGGGCACCGCGCTCGTCCCGTCCTTCCTCTCCTTCGCCGTGGTCAACCTCCTGGAGAAGCACTTCGGGCGGCTCGTCGACTACGACTTCACCGCCAAGATGGAGGACGACCTCGACCGCATCGCCCGCGGTGAGGCCCAGGCCGTGCCGTGGCTGAAGCGCTTCTACTTCGGTGACGTCGAGGGAGCCGACACGGGCGGCGCCGCCGACGCCGGCAACGGCGACGGGGACCACCTCGGCGGCCTCAAGGAACTGGTGACCGACCTGGGCGCGATCGACGCGCGCGAGGTGTCGTCGTTCCCCGTGGGCAACGGCATCGTGCTGCGGGTCGGCCGCTACGGCCCGTACATCGAGCGCGGCGAGAAGGACGCGGAGGGCCACCAGCGCGCCGACATCCCCGAGGACCTGGCGCCCGACGAACTGTCCGTCGAGCTGGCCGAGGAACTCCTCGCCAAGCCGAGCGGCGACTTCGAACTGGGCACCGACCCGGCCAGCGGCCACCCGGTCATCGCCCGCGCCGGCCGGTACGGCCCGTACGTCACCGAGGTGCTCCCCGAGGGCACCCCCAAGACCGGCAAGAACGCCGTCAAGCCGCGCACGGCCTCGCTGTTCAAGTCGATGTCGCTGGACACGGTCACGCTGGAGGACGCCCTCAAGCTGATGTCGCTGCCGCGTGTCGTCGGCACCGACGCCGAGGGCCAGGAGATCACCGCGCAGAACGGCCGCTACGGCCCGTACCTGAAGAAGGGGACGGACTCCCGCTCCCTGCAGACCGAGGACCAGCTCTTCACGATCACCCTCGAAGAGGCGCTGGCGATCTACGCCCAGCCCAAGCAGCGCGGCCGCGCCGCCGCCAAGCCGCCGCTGAAGGAACTGGGCACCGACCCGGTCAGCGAGAAGCCGGTCGTCGTCAAGGACGGCCGCTTCGGGCCGTACGTCACCGACGGGGAGACCAACGCGACCCTGCGCTCCGGCGACAGCGTCGAGGACATCACCCCCGAACGCGGTTACGAACTGCTCGCCGAGAAGCGGGCCAAGGGCCCCGCCAAGAAGACGGCGAAGAAGGCACCCGCGAAGAAGACGACGGCCAAGAAGACCACGGCCAAGAAGGCGGCCCCGGCGAAGAAGACGGCCGCCAAGAAGACCACGGCGAAGAAGACGACGACGGCCGCGAAGACCACCGCGGCCGCGAAAAAGACGACGGCGTCCGCCCCGCAGGAGGACTGACCCCGGCCCTTCGGGTCACCGTCACCGTTTCTCCACTTCTCTGCCCTCCGCTTCTCCACGGCCGGTCCACGAAACGACCGCCCCGGCATCACTTTGGTGTCGGGGCGGTCGTACGTGCGGACGGACGCCCCGAGCTGTCAGTCGCTGCCGATAGGCTGAAAGCATGACGCGAGCCGAGCAGCCAACGGCCCACCACCCGGCCCCGGACGACGCCCTGGTGGCCGACTCCCGCGAGCGCGCCGTGCGCGCCCTGTTGCGCGAGCCCCAGCTCAAGCGGCTGTGGAGCGCCCAGTTGGTGGGGGGTGTGGCGGACACCCTGGCCCTGCTGGTGTTCGTCTTCCTCGCCCTCCAGGCGGCCATCGTGGAGGGCGCCTTCGGGAGCGGCTACCGGGGCGTGGCGTTCGCCGTGGCGTCCGTCTTCGCCGTACGGATCCTCGCCACCCTCCTCTTCGGCGCCGTCCTCCTCGGCCCGCTCAGCTCGCTCACCTCACCCGACGGGCCGCTCGACCGGCGCTGGACCATGGTCGGCGCCGACGGTGTGCGCGCCGCGCTGCTGATCGTCGCGCCCCTGTGGATCGACTGGACGCCGGACGACGCGCTGGCCCTGCTGCTGGTCACCGTCTTCGTGACCGGTGTCGCCGAGCGGTTCTGGACCGTCGCCCGCGAGAGCGCCGCCCCCGCGCTGCTGCCCGCCCCGCCCCTGGAGGGCGCGACGGTACGGCCGCTGCCGGACCACCTGGACGCCCTGCGCCGGCTCGCCGTGCGCACCGGCTTCGTGGCGATCCCGCTCGGCGCGGCCGTGCTGGTCGGGGCCTCGCTGGTCAACAACCTGCTGGGCGCCGGCATCGACTGGTTCGCCCAGCACCAGGCGGCCCTCGCCTCGTACGTCGCCGGGGGGCTCTTCGCCGGGTCCCTGTCGGTCGTGGTCTTCCTGGAGCTGCCCTCGACGCGCACCCCGCGCGCGCGGTCCCCGCTTGAGGGCCTGCGCCGGCCCCGTACGGCCACCGGTGTCGACGCCGGCCGCACCGGCGCCGTCCCGCTGCTGGTCCTCTCCTGCGCGGCCGTCGCCGCCGCGATCGCGGCCGCCGTCGCCGTGGCCGTCCTGCACGCCACGTACCTGGGCGGCGGCCCGGTGCTGTACGGCCTGTTCGTGCTCGGCCTCACCGGCGGAGTCGTCGTCGGCGTACGGACGGCACCCAAGGTGCTGGTGTCGCTGTCGCGGCGCCGCCTGCTCGCCCTGGCCATCGCCTTCACCGGCATCGCCCTGCTCGCCGCCGGGCTGGTCCCGGACGTCACCAGCGTGCTGCTGATCACCACCCTGGCCGGCGTCGGCGCGGGCGTCGCCGCCAACACCGGGCACGCCCTGCTCGACCAGGAGACCGAGGACCACCGCCGCGCCCGGACCACCGAGCATCTGCACGCGGTCGTCCGGGTCTCCGTGGCGCTGGCCGCGCTGATCGCCCCGCTGGTCGCGGCGCTGATCGGCCCGCACCGCCTGGAGAACGGCAAGTTCGTGTTCGCGCACGGCGGCGCCGCGTTCACCCTGATGCTGGTCGG
Source organism: Streptomyces antibioticus (assembly GCF_002019855.1). Taxonomy (NCBI): domain Bacteria; kingdom Bacillati; phylum Actinomycetota; class Actinomycetes; order Kitasatosporales; family Streptomycetaceae; genus Streptomyces; species Streptomyces antibioticus. The sequence goes on from NZ_CM007717.1 coordinate 4,760,902, forward strand.
CGCGCTGCTGCTGCCGGTGGCCGCGCTGGTGCTGGCCAAGGTCGACGACCGTTCCGGCGTCCCTCTGCGCCAGGACCTGCGGGACGCGCTGCTCGGCGGCGACGACCCGGTGCAGGCGCCCGCCCCCACCGGCTTCTTCATCGCCCTGGAGGGCGGCGACGGCGCCGGCAAGTCCACCCAGGCCGAGGCGCTCGCCGAGTGGATCCGCGCCAAGGGCCACGAGGTCGTCCTCACGCGCGAGCCGGGGGCCACCCCCGTGGGCAAGCGGCTGCGCTCGATCCTGCTGGACGTGTCGTCCGCGGGCCTCTCGCACCGCGCGGAGGCGCTGCTGTACGCGGCGGACCGCGCGGAGCACGTCGACACCGTCGTCCGGCCCGCCCTGGAGCGCGGCGCGGTCGTGATCACCGACCGGTACATCGACTCGTCCGTGGCCTACCAGGGCGCGGGCCGTGACCTCTCCCCGACCGAGATCGCCCGGATCTCCCGCTGGGCGACCGACGGCCTGGTGCCGCATCTGACGGTGCTGCTCGACGTCTCCCCGGAGACCGCCCGCGAGCGGTTCACGGAGGCGCCCGACCGTCTGGAGTCGGAGCCGGCGGAGTTCCACACGCGTGTGCGCTCCGGTTTCCTCACCCTCGCCGCCGCCGACCCCGGCCGCTACCTGGTGGTCGACGCGGGCCAGCAGCCCGAGGCCGTCACCACCGTCGTACGCGCCCGGCTCGACCGGATGCTGCCGCTGTCCGAGGCCGAGATCGCGGCCCAGGAGGAGGCGCGCCGCAAGGCCGAGGAGGAGGCCCGGCGCAAGGCCGAGGAAGAGGCCGCGCGCAAGGCCGAGGAGGAGCGCCTGGAGCGCGAGCGCGAGGAGCAGCTCGCCAAGCTGCGCGCCGAGGAGGAGGAGCGCAAGCGGCGCGAGCTGGAGGAGGCGCAGCGGCGCGAGGCCGAGCGCCAGGCCGAGGAGGCCCGCCTGCGCGCGGAGGAGGCCCAGCGGCGTGCGGAGGAGGAGCGCAAGCGGCTCCTCGCCGAGGAGAAGGCGCGCGCCGAGGAGGAGGCCCGCCGCAAGGCGGAGGAGGAGCGGCGCCGCAGGCAGGCCGAGGAGGAGGCCCGGCTGCGGGCCGAGGCCGAGACGCGCCGCCTGGAGAAGCAGCGCAAGGCCGAGGAGGCCCTGCTGCGGGCCGAGGAGGCACGCCGTGCGGCGGAGCAGGCCGCGGCCGCGGCGCAGGCCGGCCCCCGTAAGCCGCCGCCCGCGCCGCAGGAGGCCGTGACCGTGCCCACTCCGGTCGTGTCGCCGGCCAATGCGCCGGGTGGCTCCGGCGCTCCGGGTGGCTCCGGCTCGGTGGAGGACACCGCGAAGCTGCCCCGGGTCCGCCCGGGCAGGAACGCGGCGGACAGCGCGCCCGCGCGGGCCCGCCTGGAGAAGGACCCGGAGCCCACGCAGGCCGAGGTGACGACCGAGCTGCCGGTGCCTCCGGCGGGGGCCGCGGACGAGACGGCGGTCCTGCCGCCCGTGCCTCCGGCGGGCGCGGCGGACGAGACGGCGGTGCTGCCGCCGGTCCGTGACCAGCGCGCCGCGGACGAGACCGCGGTCCTGCCTCCGGTACGGGGGGACGGTCCCGCGGACCGGGTGCCCACGGGGTTCTTCCGTGACGAGCGCGACGAGCGGGCGGAGGCCGGGCCGGGTGCCGGTCCCGACGGGTCCGAGGGCAGCACGCGTGAGCTGCCGCAGGTCGACGAGGAAGGCGCGCCCCGCAGACGGCCGCGCCCCGACTGGGCCGAGGAGACCCCGCTGGACGACCTGCCGTCCCTCGCGGACGAACTGCTGGGCCCGCACCGGGACGACGACGATCTGGACGAGGGCCGGGACGGCGGCGGCAGGGGGCGCGGCGGCCGACGGCGCTGAGTGCTCCCGGCCGGGGGGTCGGTGAGGCCGACCGCGGTCGACGGGGCGGACCGCGTTGTCAGTGGCGGCCCGCACAATGGAAGCGACCACCACGACCGGCCGGGTGTCCGGGTGTCCGGCGCCGGCGCGGAGGCATGACGCAAGGACGACGTGCCGTAAGGACGACGTGCTGCAAGGACGACGTGCCGCTACGGCGATGTGACGGAAGGACGGCGTGACCCATGACCGTGTGGGACGACCTCGTCGGGCAGGAGAAGGTCAGCGGCCAGCTCGCCGCCGCGGCCCGTGACGCCGACGCGCTCGTCACCGCGGTCACCACCGGCGCCCCGCCGCCCGAGGCGTCGAAGATGACCCATGCCTGGCTGTTCACCGGACCGCCCGGCGCCGGCCGGACCCAGGTGGCGCGGGCGTTCGCCGCCGCGTTGCAGTGCGTCAGCCCGGACCGCGCGCTCGGCGGCGCCCCCGGCTGCGGCTTCTGCGACGGCTGCCACACGGCACTCATCGGCACCCACGCCGATGTCACCACCGTGGCCGCCGTGGGCTCGCAGATCCTCGCCGAGGACATGCGCGACACGGTCCGCAAGTCCTACACCTCGCCGGCCACGGGCCGCTGGCAGGTCATCCTCGTCGAGGACGCCGAGCGGCTGAACGAGAAGTCGGCCAACGCCGTCCTGAAGGCGGTCGAGGAGCCGGCCCCGCGGACGGTCTGGCTGCTCTGCGCCCCCTCCCTGGAGGACGTGCTGCCCACGATCCGCTCCCGCTGCCGTCACCTGAACCTGCGCACGCCGTCCGTCGAGGCCGTCGCCGACCTGCTCGTACGGCGCGAGGGCATCGAGCCGGCCGTCGCCGAGGCCGCCGCCCGCGCCACCCAGGGGCATGTGGACCGGGCCCGCCGCCTGGCCACCGACCCGGCCGCGCGCGAGCGCCGCGCCGCCGTGCTGAAGCTGCCGCTGCGCGTCGAGGACGTCGGCGGCTGCCTCAAGGCCGCGCAGGAACTGGTCGACGCGGCGGCGGAGGACGCCAAGGTGCTCGCCGAGGAGATGGACGGCAAGGAGACCGAGGAACTGAAGGCGGCTCTAGGTGCGGCTCAGGGCGGCCGGATGCCGCGCGGAACGGCGGGCGTGATGAAGGACCTGGAGGACAAGCAGAAGCGCCGTCGCACCCGCACCCAGCGCGACAGCCTCGACCTCGCGCTCACCGACCTCACCGGCTTCTACCGCGACGTCCTCGCCCTCCAGCTCGGCTCCCGCGTCGCGATCGCCAACGGGGACGCGGAGGACGCCCTGGAGCGGCTCGCCCGCGGCAGCTCCCCGGAGTCCACCCTGCGCCGTATCGAGGCGATCGCCGCGTGCAGAGACGCCCTCGACCGGAACGTGGCGCCGCTGCTGGCGGTGGAGGCGATGACGATGGCGCTGAGAGCGGGCTGAGTCCCGCCCGGGCGGGGGTACCCGCTCCGGGACGTTGACGCCGTCACTCGTCCGTGCCACTTCGCGCACGTACGGCGTTCATCCGGTCGCGCAGAGTTACGCTCGCGGCATGCACACCAGGCGCTCACCCGGCAGGTCCCCGCGCAGCTCCCTCGTCGCCGTCACGCTGCTCTCCGTCGCGGCGCTGCTGGTCCCGGCCTGCTCCCCCTCCCGGGACACGACGAGTCCGGCGGGCTCGGCGGCCCGGGCGGAGCTGGCCGCGCTGCCGAAGGCGACGCCGTCGGCGCTGACGTCGTACTACGGGCAGAAGCTGGACTGGCGCTCCTGCGGCGTCCCCGGTTTCCAGTGCGCCACGATGAAGGCGCCGCTCGACTACGCCGACCCGGCCAAGGGCGACGTCCGCCTCGCCGTCGCCCGCAAGAAGGCCACCGGGCCGGGCAAGCGGCTGGGCTCCCTGCTGGTGAACCCGGGCGGCCCCGGCGGCTCGGCGGTCGGCTACCTCCAGGGGTACGCGGGGATCGGCTACCCGGCCGAGGTCCGCGCGCGGTACGACATGGTCGCCGTGGACCCGCGCGGCGTGGCCCGCAGCGAGCCCGTGCTCTGTCTCGACGGCCGCGCGATGGACGCGTACACGCAGACCGACGTGACCCCCGACGACCAGCGGGAGACCGGAAAGCTGGTCGACGCGTACCAGAAGTTCGCGGAGAGCTGCGGCGCGCGGTCCGCCCGGCTGCTGCGGCACGTCTCGACCGTCGAGGCGGCCCGCGACATGGACGTGCTGCGCGGGGTGCTGGGGGACCGGCGGCTGACGTACGTGGGCGCGTCGTACGGGACGCTGCTCGGCGCGACGTACGCCGGACTGTTCCCGGAGCGGGTGGGCCGGCTGGTCCTGGACGGCGCGATGGACCCTTCGCTGTCCGCCCGCCGGCTGAGCCTGGACCAGACGGCGGGCTTCGAGACGGCGTTCCGGTCCTTCGCCAAGGACTGCGCGCGCAGCGCCGGCTGCCCGCTCGGCAAGGAGGAGGCCGAGGTCGGCCGCAACCTCAAGGCGTTCTTCCGCCGCCTCGACGCCCGCCCCGTCCCCACCGGCGACCCGTCCGGCCGCCCGCTCGGCGAGGCGCTCGCCACCACCGGCGTGATCGCGGCGATGTACGACGAGAGCTCCTGGGAGCAGCTCCGTGACGCGCTGACCGCGGCGATCGAGGAGAACGACGGCTCCGGCCTGCTCGCCCTGTCCGACAGCTACTACGAACGCGACGGCGACGGCCGCTACGCCAATCTGATGGCCGCCAACGCCGCCGTGAACTGCCTCGACCTCCCGTCCGCCTTCTCGGGCCCCGAGGACGTACGGCGGGCGCTGCCGTCCTTCGAGAAGGCGTCCCCGGTCTTCGGCGAGGGCCTCGCCTGGGCCTCCCTGAACTGCACGTACTGGCCGGTCGCGGCCACGGGCGAGCCGCGCCGCATCGAGGCGAAGGGCGCCGCGCCGATCGTCGTCGTCGGCACCACCCGCGACCCGGCGACCCCCTACCGCTGGGCCCAGGCCCTCTCCGGCCAGCTCGCCTCGGCCCGCCTCCTCACCTACGTCGGCGACGGCCACACCGCCTACGGCCGCGGCAGCTCCTGCATCGACTCCACGATCGACACCTACCTCCTGACCGGCACACCCCCACCCTCCGGCAAGCGCTGCCGCTGACCCAGGGGGTGGTCCGAGCCCCTCCAGAAACTGTGTAGACTTACCGACGTTGCTGACCACACCATGGTCCGCAGCGCGCCGCCTTAGCTCAGATGGCCAGAGCAACGCACTCGTAATGCGTAGGTCTCGGGTTCGAATCCCGAAGGCGGCTCCATCTCTGACACAGCGGTTTCCTTCGGGGGGCCGCTGCCGTCGTTCCGTCCTGGTTGCGGCCAGTTGCCGTTGCCGCCCTGGCAGCCGCTCATCCGGCCTTGCCCCGCTTGCCGCGACGCAGTGGGATCGGATTTGTTTCGTGAGTGCAGGTCGGCCCGAGGGTGAATTCGAATACGGTTTGGGCTGATTTTGGGCTACTGCGAGGAGATGGCCGGGGCGGCACCGTTGGCAGAGCCTGCAGGCAAGAGCGAGCCATTGATTTGATGGATAGTCGTGACGAACCGGTAGGTATTGCCGGTATCGGCTTGATCGTCGGCATCGGGGTACGACCGGGAGTGGCGAACTCGCGCGGAACGTGAGTGTGTCGAATCGGCGACATGGCGAGAATTCTCAATCCATTTGATTGGTAGCGAGAGAAACGTGAATCAGGTGGAAGTTGTCGAGCTGGCGGGGCGTGGCCCGACCGATATGAGCGTCGCGGGGCTTGTCGTCTGCGCAGTGCTGCTTCCGCTGGGGGTCTCGGTGGGGAGCAACATCGCGCAGGCTGCCGATCGCGTGCATGCGCTCCTTGCGGTCGTCCTGCCGGGCCCCGTGGAGAGGGAGTCGTCGAGGTCGCTTCGCTTTGCCGGTTGGGTCATCGCGTTCCTGTCCTTCGTGGGAATGGTTGTTGAAATTCGGTCGGGCGTAACCTGAGTCACCCGCGGAAACAGTGGTCAAGTGCGGGCACCTGAAGACGGAGGCGATGTGTTTCATTTCGTGTGGGCCGCGCTCGTATCGGCTCTTGGTGCACTGATCGCCTGCGATTACCGCAACCTGGCCATCCGGGTATACGACGCAATCGGGACGATCGCGCCGGGAGGGCCGCCCAGCCCTCGGTTCACTCCGGACCATCTCAGGGTCATATGGGCAATCTTGGCGGTTGTCTGTGGCGTGGTGGCAATTGTCAGAGGCGTGGCGTTGTTCGGCTGATCCGCGTTCAGCCTCGGGTTCTGCGTAATCCCGGCGCTGAGGTGGGTGTTCAGGTTGTTCCGGACCGGCACGATCGGGCCGCCGAGCCGCTGGTGCGCGGTCCGGATCAGGTCGCGGTGGTCCTTCCGGCCTCGTCCTCAAACCGGCCTCGTCCTCGAAGACGAGCCGGGCGCCGGGCGCCGTCGCGGTCCTTCCGTCCGGGGCCAGGTCTTCTTCGTCGAGCCACTGGCGGCGGCCGGAGCGCGGCGTCCTTCCGCACGTGCACGGCGGAGACGGTTACGGGGTGGGCGGCGAGCCGGGGTGTTCAAACAAATGGGGGCTCTCTACGGTTGGGGTTCGGCTGGTCTGTGGGGATGGATGGGTGAAGGGGGCTGAGTGGAAGCCGAGTTGGCGACTCTTGCCGCGTCGGGGGCGACGGCGCTGGTCGGGCTGATGGTTTCGGACGCGTGGGAACGGGCCAAGGGGGCGATCGCCCGGTTCGCCGGGCGGCGCGCTTCGGGCGAGGACGTCGAGGGCGAACTGGAAGCCGACCGTGCCGAGTTGAACGACGCACGGACGACGGGAGGCGTACGCGCTCAGGCAGACGTCCGGGCCCGGTTGCGGCAGCGGCTGGAGGCGCTCTTTCAGGAGGATCCCGGTGCTGCCGAGGAGTTGGCACGGCTGCTGGCCGAGGTCGCTCCAGAGTCCTCCCGGACCTTCGTCAGCCTTGTCAGTGGAGGGGTGAACTACGGTCCCACCTTCCAGGGTTCGCACATCCACGGTGGCATCACCTTCAACGTCGGGACGGCTACGGCGTCGGATTCCGCTGTGCGACCCGATCAAGTACCTGCTGTGACAGTTCCGTTCAGTAACCGCACTGCCGAACTCGCCAATCTGGACGCGTTATTTGGCGGGCGCGCGGATCGCTCCGGGTCCGTTGACGTCGGTGTGCTCGCCGGCCTCCCGGGTGTCGGCAAGACGACCATGGCCTGGCATTGGGCGGCGGCGTCGCGGGCGCTCTTCCCGGACGGCCAGTTGTACGTGGACTTCGCGGCACTGAGGGACCGGTCCGTGCCGATGAGTCTCGTCGGCGCCGATGTCTCCGAGGCCCTCGCCATGTGCCTGAGGTCGCTGTCGGGAAGCGACGACGGCATTCCGAGTTCACTTGCGGAACGGACCAACCTGTTCCGGTCGCGCTCGGCCGACCTTCGCATCCTGCTCGTCCTTGACGACGTGAACCAGCCCGCACAGGTGCGCGCTCTGATCCCCAAGGGGCCGGGCAGCGCCGTGCTGGTCACGAGTCAGGGCAGGCTCGGTGAACTGGCCATGGACGGTGCCCGGTTGATCTCTGTCAAACCGCTGGATGCGCACGGCGGGCTCGCGCTGCTGAGGGACCGGTGCGGTGCGGAAGCGGTCGCGGCCGAGCCCGAGGCCGCGGAGCGTCTGGTCGAGCTGTGCGGCGGGCTCCCGGTGGCCCTCCAGGTCGTGGCGGCGCGGCTGGTCACCGATGACGCCCTGAGCATGACGGCTCTGGCCGCCGAACTGGACGACGAAGCCGGAAGGCTGGCCGGGATGGCGCTGGAAGGTGAGGAGTCCTCCGTGTCCGCTGTTCTGGGTCCCTCCTATCGGCTGTTGCCACCGGAAGCCGCTCGGCTCTACCGCCTCCTGGGCTGGCTGCCGGTCGGCCTCTTCGACGCCGGCGTGGCTGCGGTCGCCGCCGATGTCGACACGCGGCGCGCGAAGCGTCTGCTGGGTGTCCTGGTGAAGGCCAGCCTGGTGGAGAAGACACAGGACGGCCGCTACCGCATGCACGATCTGGTCCGTCTGCACGCCAAGGAGCGCGCGGTGGCGGAGGAGCCGGAGAACGCGGAGGTGGCCCTGACGGAACGGGTGGGCACGCACTATCTCGTGCTGACCGCGTTCGCCGACCGCGCCCTCAGGCGGGACCGGCTGCGGATCGCCGAGCTGAGCGCCCTGCTGCGGGACGCCGATGATCCCTTCGCCGCTGTCGGCGGGCCGCCGCCCTTGGAGTGGCTGGACACAGAGCGCCCCGCCGTCCTGGCGGTGTTGCGCACGGCCGTCCGGTTCGGGCTGCACACCTTGGCGTGGCGGCTGGCCGAGGCGTTCACCGTGCTGTTCCTGTACCGCCGCTACCTCGGGGCCTGGAAGGAGTCGCTGGAGCTGGGTGCCGAGGCAGCGGCCGCAGCGGCGGCTTCGGCGGGCACGGCCGGCGAGTTCACGGAGGCCACGGCGGCAGAGGCCCGGCTGCGCAGCCTGCTGTCGCGCCCGTTGCTGGACCTCGGCGAGAACGACCGGGCCGCAGCGGAACTCGACAAGGCCGTCGCCCTGGCCGAGACGTCCGGTCACCTCGTCCTGCGCGCCTCCGTACAGGAGTTCCTCGGACGGTACCGGGACCTCTGCGAACCGTCTCGCGCCGTCGATGCCTACCTGCTCTCCCTGCAACTCAACGAGCAGGCCGGGGAGGCCCGTGGCGCGGCCATCGCCGCCTACTTCCTCGGGTGCGCGCAGGACGCCCAGGGCGATCACGCGGAGGCCATGGTCACCTTGCGCCGGGCGCGACAGGAGCTGGAGAGCCGGGACGAGCCCGACCGCCGGATGGCGGCCCGGGTGACCGCCGCCATGGGCGTCGTACACGATCATCTCGGTGAGACCGAGGAGGCGGTTCGCGAGCTGCGCGGGGCGGCCCAGGTGCTGGGCGAGTGGGGGCGACGCACTACGAGGCGCAGGCGCTGGTGCAGCTCGCCGACGTCGCCGAGCGGACCGGGGACCGTGACGGCCTGGTGCGCGAGTGTCTGAGCCGGGCCGTCGCCGTTCACGAGGCGGCCGGCAGTCGCTTGGCGGAGGAGCTGAGGCGGCGGTTGGAGGATCTCGATCAGTAGCGCGGCCGGTGCGGGCGGGGGCGTACGCGGAGGGCGACGTCCTCGTCCCGGCCGGCACCGATCCGCAGCGTCACGTGGGTGTCGTCCAGCGGGCGGCCCGCGCGCAGGCACGCGTAGACGACCGCGGCCGGCAGGGTCGGATCCGTCACCGGTCCGGTGGTCGCCGCCTCCACGATCCGGCCGTCCCTGAGCCCGACCAGACAGCAGCCTCCGCGAACGTCCGAGACCGCGAGGAGGCTTCCGGGGAACCGGGCGAGTGTCTCCTCGATCCAGCGGAGGGCGCCGACCGAGGTGGACGCGGCCCGGCGCCGGACGAGGACTGAAGCGCTCTCGGCCAAGCGGTGGTCGCGTTCGTCGTCGACGCAGGCCAGATGGGTGGAGCAGGTGGAGGTGTCCGGGTGTGCGTCGTCGTGCGCGGTCGCTGCCGCCGGAAAGCGGCGCACGGAGACCGTCGGTGCCTCGCTGTCTCCGGTGACGAGGGTGGTCACTTGCCACGACGTGACCGGTGAGGCGGGTGGGTCCGGTACGGGCAGCAGCAGGGGCGACGGCGGTGGGGACGCCGGCTCGGCCAGATTCAGCAGGCGGTAGAGGGCGGTGCGGAGCCTGGCGAGGGCCTGCCCCGGTTCGGCGAAGGCCCGTTCCGCGACCGCCGCGTACCGCCGGGGAGTGTGCTCACGGATCAGGTCCTCCACCTGCCGGAGCAGGTCCCCCCGGGTGTCGAGGCGCGGTGCCACGGCCGCCAGATCGTGGACGGCGGTCCCGGGCACGGCGTCACTCCCGAACGCGGCCAGCAGCACCGGTGTACCCGACGCGGCGCCGTACAGCGTCACCGAACCGTGGTCGCCGATCACGACGTCCGCCGCGACCAGCGCGGGCCGCCAGGCATGGACGGCCGGCATCAGCAGCAGGCCCGCGTCCAGGGCGGCGGCGGCCTGCGAGGTGTGGATCTGCCACGCTCCATGGGCCGACCAGACATTGGGGTGGACGATCGCACCCACCCGGTAGTCGTCGTAGGGGAGTTGGGACAGCAGACGCGACAGCAGATCCGGATGGCGGCCAAGGAGCGAGGTGGGTCCCCAGGTGGAGCTGACCATGACCAGACGCTGGTGCTCCGCGACCCCCAGCGCGTCCCGGTACGCGTTCCTGCGTGACCGGCTGACGACCAGCTCGTCGTAGCACGGGTCGCCGACCAGCAGCGTGTGTCCTGCGGACTTCGGGTGGGTGGCGAGCAACTGCTCTTCCTGTGCCGGATGCGAGACGGCCAGCCAGGCGCGCCCCGACTCGAGCAGTGAGTCCGGTACGACGCCGGAGAGTCTGTCCGTCGAACTCCGGGAATCCGGAACGTACTTCTGGAAGCCGATGCCGTGCGGCAGCACCAGCACCGGACAGTCGCCCTCCGGCACGTCGATGTTCTCGCTGGCGGTGAGGATGAGGTCGGGGGTCGTCCGGCCGAGCTGTTCCCACGGCATGACCCGGCATCCGGCCTCGTGGAGGAGGTCGAGGACACCGGCGTTGAACGCGGACGTGGGGTCGTGGGCGAAGACGACGGTCACCCGGCCGTCTCCGCGCAGGAGCGACGGCAGGGTCTCCAGGACCCGTACGGTCGAGGTGACCGTGCGGGCGGCGACGACAAGAGTGCGTTCGCTCTGGAAGGTGCTCCACCGGTGGGCGTCGGCCCCTACGGGAACGCGAAGCGGCGGCTGGCTACCGAACAAGGCGGCCGCCTCTGACAAACCCCTGCCCCCGACTGGTCAGCGGCTCGCGGCTCGCGGCTCGCGGCTCGCGGCTCGCGGCTCGCGGCTCGCGGCTCGCGGCTCGCGGCTCGCGGCTCGCGGCTCGCGGCTCGCGGCTCGCGGCTCGCGGCTCGCGGCTCGCGGCTCGCGGCTCGCGGCTCGCGGCTCGCGGCTCGCGGCTCGCGGCGATGGTGCTTAGCGCATCTCAAGCCGGTTTGCAATCTTTCGGCCGGTTTCCCGGCGGGCGGACGGGCATGTGAACTCGTACACGGTATCGAAATCGCGGTGACCGTGACGCACGCATGGTGTGAACCCCGTGTGCCGGTCCGGTCGTCCGCGAGCACCTGATCTGAAGCGCGTCGAGCAGCAGTTGTCCGACCGGATACACGGTCACGACCAGGAAGGCCCCGCCGTGCCACAGGGAAGCCCCGATGTCACGCAGACCCCGGCACATCTCGCCCGTCTCGACCAGGACGTCTCCTACCGCCGACTGACCCCCGCCGGCGCCGCCTTCTACCGTGCGCTCGCGGTGTGTGCGTGGCCGACCGTGACCGTCCGCTGTGCCGCGCATGCCGCCGGTGTCGGAGAGGGCGAAGCCCGCGTGTTCCTTGAGCAGTTGGCCCGACTGCGTCTGATCGAAAAGGCTGGGCAGGAGCGCTACCGGTTCCGTCCGCCGGCCCGGACGCACGCCCACGAACGGGCGGTGTCCGAGGACGGTCACGACCGTATGGCCGCCGCGGTCCACCGGGCGGCGGTGGCGCAACTGCACTTCGCGGCGGGCGCGGACTTCCGGGTCATGCCGCTGAGGTGGCGACTCGGCCCCGCCTACCAGGGGCTCACGCTCCCGGAACACCGTGACCTGGCGGACGGCAAGCGCGCGTTGGCGGAACTGCGCCGCGAACGGGAGAACCTCGCGGCCACCATCCGGGCGGCCTTTCGGTACGGCTTCTACGACCTCGTATGGCAGTTGTGTGAGGCCATGTGGGGACTGCATCTGCTGCTCGGCTTCCACACCCAGTGGATCGACACCCATCTGCTCGGCGTGGAGGCCGCGCGACGCAGCGCGGCGAGGGGCGGCGATCGGCGTGCGCTGGGACGCATGTGGGCCCAACTCGCCTTCGGTTACATGGGGATCGGCAACATGACCGATGCCGACGACGCGCTGAAGCAGGCCAGGGCGGCGGACCGGGCATGTGGTCATCACCGTGGGGAGGCAACGGCGGTCGAGGCGGTGGGGCTGTTGCGCCACAGGCAGCGGAGATTCGCGGAGGCCCAGCAGTGCTTCGAGGAGGCGAAGGAGATCCTGGGGCGCATCGGCCCGGGTGAGGACGGATGGGACGACGTACCCCGGGCCACCGCCCTGCTGGAGCACCACATCGGCCGCGCCGAGACCGAGCAGCGGCACCTTCCCGCCGCCGTAGCCCGGCTGAACGGCGCCCTCGCGCGGTTGCGTGAGCTGCCGGGAGGCGACCCCTACAACGAGGGCCGTGTTCACATGAGCCTGAGCGGCGTACACCTTGCCGAGGGAGACCCGGAACGCGCCCGCGCATGCCTGGACCGGGCCGTCGAGGCCATGACCGAGGCGGGCGCCGGACTGCAACTTGCCGACGCCCTCATGGCGAGGGCCGAGTACCACTGCCTCCACGGCCACCGGGCGCAGCAAGCACAGGATCTACGCGCCGCCGCCGCGTGTTTCGAGGAGAACGGTGACCGGGCCGCTCTCGCATGGGTGCGGGCGAGGCTGGCCGAGGGGGAGCCGTGAGCGACCGGTTCACGGTGTCGAGGCGGAGAGCGGTTCGACGGCGACGCGGTGTCTCGCCGCCCCCGTGCGCACGGTGATCGCGGGCGTGGCGGACGCCAGGGCCCTGCCACTCGCCAGCCAGGCGTAGAGCGCCGAGGCGTAGACGGCGGGATCACACAGGTCGGTCCGCCCGTCGGGGTCCGCCGCGGCGGACAACCGCACGAGGTCTCCCTCACGGGTGCGGACGACACAGCGGTCCGGGCCGTCGATATAGGCGGCCAGACCGCAGTAGGGGTAGCGGTCGAGGGCCTCCGACGCCCAGACGACCGGCGGACCGAGTCGTGGATCGTCCCCGGCGGCCTGTCGTACGACGATGTCGGCGACGCGCAGCCGATCGGCCTCCCGCGTCTCCTCGTCGATCACCGTGTGCGCGGTGTCGACCTGCACCGGAGGGTCCTGCGACGGATCGGGCCCGTCGTCTGTGACGGCGTACCGGGTGAGGGCGAGTTCCGGAGGATCGGTAGTGATCTGTCGTACGAGAACGCGGATCGGCGCCGTGACGCGAACGGGAGAGTACGGCGGCAGTGGCAGCGGATCGAGCAGTGCCGCGTGCCCTGAGGGCTCGGGCAGGTCCATGAGGCCGTAGAACAAGCGGCGCAGCAGGGCGGCCGACTCACCGGGTGACGAACTTGCCAGCTCTGCAAGCTCCTTGTAGAGGCCGGGGTCGTGCGAGCTGATCGCTCGGTCGATCTGCGCGCGGAGGCTGCCGTGACGGAGGAGACGGGGGGCCGTACGGCCGAAGGCGGCCACCGGGGACAGCGGGTCGAGATCCTCCTGGGGGAACGCTCCGAGGAGGACAGGGATGCCGATGGATGCCGCGTAGTAGGTGACGCTGGAGTGGTCCCCGATCACGCAGTCCGCCGCGATCAGGGCCTGTCTCCACCCGTCGAGCGGAGGGATCGCCTCAAGGCCGGCTCGGCGCGCGCTGTCCAGCCACGCGTGGACCTGGCCAGGACCGTGGCCGTACCAGATGTTCGGATGCAGAACAGCGGTCGTTCGGTACTCGTCGGTCGGCAGTTCCGTCGCCAGACGGGACAGCAGCCAGGGCAGCAGGCCCGCCGGCTCTGTGGCGTTGGCTCCGCCGAAGAGGGAACGTTGTCCCCACGTCGAGCTGAGGACGATCAGCCGTCGGTCGGGCCCCACCCCCAGTGCACGCCGGAAACGGTCGCGTTGGGGCAGAGCGGCGAGGATGCGGTCGTAACAGGGGTCCCCGGCGAGCACCGCGGTGGGAGCCGCTTCGGGGCAGGACGCGCGCAGCCGCTCCAGCTGCTCCGGGTGCGAAAGGACCGTGGCGGCCGCGAGCGGACGGCCGTCCTCCAGGAGCCACTCCGGCGACAGGCCGAAGACCGGTGTCTGGGGTCCAGAGGGCGAAGTCCTGGGCTTGATTTCCGGCGTCCGCAACCGCTTGTTGTAGCCCATCCCGTGGGACAGCACTGCCAACTTTCCCTGAATAGCGCTCAGTTCGCCGCCGTAACTGGCCGACACCGCCAGGTCGAAATCCGTCGCCTTCGCCTGTTCCCATGGGAGTACCGGCAGTCCCGCCTGGGCCAGCAGTTCCGGTACGCCGGACAGGAAGGGTGACGAACCCGTGCACGTGGCGAACATCTGGACTCGTATGTCGCTGTGGAAGAGCGGGAGTACGTCCAGCAGGCGGGTCGCGGAGGTCACGTTGTGGATGATGAAGAGGACGCGGCGGCAGCCTGTGCGGGTGATCCAGCGGTGCGCGTCCTCGCCCACCGGTACGCGTAGCCACACCGACTCGCCTGTCACGCTTGCTCGTACCCCTGACTTGATCGAGTCCGTCGCCCTCGCCGATGTTATCGGGGTGCGCGTGTTCGAAAAGGGTGCCTCCGCCCGTCCGTCGGGAAAAGTCTCTAGAGTGCTTGATCAGCACGCTGTGGATGGTCGAGGGGGACTGTGGTGAGGGTCGAACTTCCGCCGGAGCCGGTGTACTTCGTCAATCGTGACGACGAGCGGGAACGCGCCTTGCGGGCCGTGACCGAGTGGCGGAGCCGTTCGCGGCCGCTGGTTCTGGCGGTGAGCGGGGCGGGTGGTCTGGGGAAGACGGAGCTGGCCGGGCTGATCGCCCGTACGCTGCTCGACCAACACTCCTTCCCCGATGGGGCGTTGTCCGTCGATCTGGATGACTTCCGGACCGACGGGGTGCTCGATCCCGGGGATGTGCTTGCCCAGTTGCTGGGTTCCCTCGATGTGGCACAGGACCAGGTGCAGCGGTCGTACGCGGCCCGGTGCAGGCAGTACTGGAACAGGACCTCCGGCGCGAAGCTGGTGCTTCTGCTGGACAACGCGCGGTACGCCTCGGAGGTCGTCCCGCTGCTGCCGGCGTCGGGCGACAGCGTGGTGATCGTCACGAGTCACGGTCCGTTGCACGACCTGGAGGCCGGGGCCGCGGTGGATCTGGCGCTGGCGCCGCTGGAGGAGCGGGCCGCCACGGAGCTGCTGGAGCTGATCGTCCGCGACCACCGGCTGGCCGCCGATCCGGAGGCGGTGCGGTCGGTGGTCCGGCTGTGCGACGGGCTCCCCGCGGCCTTGCATGTGGCGGGACGCTGGGTGCGTACGCACCGGCTGCGGCCGCTCGCCCGTGTTGTCTCCGACCTCCGGGCCGAGTTGGACGAGAAGGGCGTGTCCGGTGTGGAGCACGTCTGGGACATGGCCTACGAGGATCTGTCGCGTCCTGCGGCCCTGCTCTACCGGCTGCTTCCGCACCACCCCGGTGAGACCTTCACGCTTCACTCCGCCACGGCTTTGTCCGGGCTGGACCCGGAGGAGTGTCAGGACGCCCTGGAGGAACTGGACCGGGCCGGGTTACTCGACCTGCGTCTGCTCGCGCTGACGGTCGCCGGTCAGATGCGGCTGCCCGGGCCGCAGCGCGGGCACGCCCTGCGCCGCTCCCGCCGGGAGGCCTCCGACGGGGAGGTGGCCGAGGCGCAGGTCAGGCTGGTGCGCTGGCTGGTCCGGCAGGCTCAGCTTGCCGACCGGTACGCCGCCGGGCGTCGGCTGACCGTCGTGTCGTTGCTGGATCCCCTGCCCGGAGTTCCGGACGTCTCGCTGGAAGACCCGGAGGCGGCGGAGGACGCGGCGTCGCGGGCCGCGCGCGCCGAACGCGCGGCGCGGTGGCTCGACGAGGAACGCCATGTGCTGTTCGCGTGCTCCCGCCTCGCCCACGCCCGTGGCCTGGACACCGAGACCGTGGCCCTGTCCGAGCCCGTATGGACGCACGCCCTCGACCATCCCCACCAGTCCGAGGTTGTCGAGGTCCTTCGGCGCGCCGTCGACTCGGCGGTCCGGTACGGCGGGAACGCCGGCTGGCTCGTGCGTACGCGCTGCCAACTGGCCCGACCGCTCTGGGAGTCGGAGGAACTGACCGCCGCCCAGGAGCAGATCGACGGTGCGATGTCCGCCCTCGAACTCCTCGGCGACTCCGAACGGGACCGCAAGCTTGCCGCCTCTGCCGTCGAGCACCGCGGGATGCTCAAGGGCGCTCGGGGCGAGTGGAGTTCGGCCCTCGCCGACTTCTCCGGTGCCCGTGATCTGCACCAGGCGATCCCCAATCCTTACGGCGTCCTGCTCCAGACCTATCGGATGGGCGAGGCGAGCGCGAAGACCGGTGACCTTGATGCCGCGCGGCTGCTGCTGTCCGAGGCGTACGCCGGGTTCGTGGCGCAGGGGCGTGAGAGGCTGATCGGGCGCTCGGCGTTCGCCCTCGCCGGTGTCCTGCACCGCCTCGGCCGGGCGGACGATGCCCGTGAGCTGTACGAGCAGTCCCTCGGGCGGGCCGACCGGCGGCGGTCGGGCTTCGACGCGGCCCGCGTCCACGATGCCCTCGCCGAACTGGATGCGGGGGACGGGCACTTGGCGGAGGCCGAGGAGCATCGGGTGGCTGCGCGGGCCCTTCGGCAGCGGAATGGTCTGCTCTAGATTGCCGCCATCGCCTCTGCCTCTGTGGCCGGGCGGATGGTGATGTGGAACGTCCGTTCTCCAATGTGGCAGTTGAGGCGGGCGGGCATTTCGCCTGGGCGCGCGAGCAGTCGTGCGTGCGCGGCCGACAGGGCTACCGACGGGTCGAGTCGTACGATCCGTTCGCCCTCGGTGAGTGGTTCTGCCCGGACGGTGTACGGCTGCTCGTGGCCGCGCACCCTGAGCAGGCTTTCGCCCGACGGCAGCAGTGCGGCGGCCGCGCGGCAGCCCGGGTAGGCGGACAGGGTGTGCCGGGTCCAGCCGTCGGCCGTCCAGGTCAGGTCCACCGGGGCGGGGGTGGGCGCCAGGAGCGGGCGGCGCAACAACAGGCCCGCCGAACGGGCCAGTTGTTCGCTCGCGGCGCCGTGTTCCACGGCCAGGTGATGGCCGGGCGGACCGCCGGTGCCTACCGGGTGCCGGGTGATCCGGACGCCGTCGTTCGTGGTGGCCTCCACATGGACGTCGAAGGCCGCGGGGACCCGGCGGGAGGGCGCGGGGATCTGGAGCGGGCGGGGCGCGGCGCGGTGGGTCGGTGGTGTCAGTCCGAGCAGGGCGTAGACCTCGGTCCGTAGGCGCTCCACGGCGTCACCGGGAGGCGCGAACGCGGCCTCGGCGGCGGCCTTTCCGGGGCCTGGATGGTACGCCCGTAGCGCCTCGGCGATGTCCTCCGCCCGGTCCAACTGCGGTACCCGGTCCAGGAGCACGCCCATCGGGCTGCCCGGGATCAGTTCGCCACCGCCTCCATGGACGCTCACGACGGGGCGGTCCTCGGTGGCGGCGCAGTAGTACAGCGCGGCCGAGCCGTGGTCGGTCACCAGCGCGTCGGCGGCGATCAGGACGGAGGCCCACTCGTCGTGAGCCCCGGCAAGGATCATCCCGGCGTCGAGGGCCGGGGCCAGGCGTTCGGTGAGTTCGTACGTCCCGAGCAGGCTGCGCTCGTTGGGGTGGATGATGAACGCCAACTGGTATTCGTCGTACGGCAATTGCCGTGCGAGTCGGGCAGGTAGCTCGGGGTGTCGCCGGATGAGGGACTCCGGTCCCCACGTGGAGGTCAGGACCAGCAGTGTGCGGGCGCCGGTGCCCAGGGCCGCCCGGTAGCGGTCGCGGAGGGGCGAGGAGGCGAGGACGCGTTCCAGGGTGAGGTCGCCGATCACCTTCGCGCGGCTGGCTGAGGTCGGGTCGACGGCGGTCACGGTGGCGACCTGGTCGGGGTGGGCCAGGGCGTGCAGTGCTATCGGGGCACCCTCGTGGCGGGCGGCGCGGCGCAGGAACTCCGGGTCCAGACCGGACGCCGAGTCGGCCGAACCCTCGCCGGGGATCGACTTGTTGAAGCCGGCGCCGTGAGGGAGGAGGACGTGGGGGCCGCGCAGCAGGTGCAGGTCGCCCTTCGGGCTGGCGGTGACCACGAGGTCGTAGGAGCGTTCGCACGCCTCTGCCCAGGGCACGGTGCGTCCGCCGAGGGCGTCGATCGCGGCGAGGGTGTCGGTGTCGTAGTCGGAGCCGGGGACAAGTGTGAACCTGCGGGTGATGCGGTGGTCACCGGAGAGGGCGGGGAGCACGTCGAGCAGCCGATAGAGAGCCACCGCCGACCGAGCCGCGAACAACACAGTCCGCCCGTCGCCCGTCGCCCGAGTGTCCAGTCTAGCGGGGACCGGCGGGCGGGGAGGGGTGTTTCCGCAGGTCGGAGTGGGTTCGTTCGCGTCGTCGAGCGACATGGGCCGATCCTATCGCGCAGCGTTCGAGCGTCGCCGAGAGTGATCCGCGCCGCACATTCGGCAAGCGTGGTGTGCCGTGCCGTGGCTCCTCGCGAGGATGGCCCCATGAGTGAGTGGGCCATCGCGCTGATCGCCGCCGGTTCGGCGGTCGCGGGCAGTGTCGTCACCGGCTGGTAC
Organism: Streptomyces antibioticus; assembly: GCF_002019855.1. Classification (NCBI taxonomy): domain Bacteria; kingdom Bacillati; phylum Actinomycetota; class Actinomycetes; order Kitasatosporales; family Streptomycetaceae; genus Streptomyces; species Streptomyces antibioticus. Next base: position 4,779,324 of record NZ_CM007717.1, read on the forward strand.
ACGCGCACCGCCGGTATCCGGCAGGCCGACGCCGCACGCCACGCGGGTGACCGGCAGGCGGACGCGCTGCTCGACTCGGTGCGCATGACGCTGCGCGCCGAGTCGGACCACCGTGAGTTCGCGCTCCGCCGCCAGATCTACGCCGAGTTCCTCGGGTCGGCCGAGGCCAGGATCCTCGCCGAACGCAACGGCCGGGGTCAGGCCGACGACGAGGTCGCCCTGCAACGCGCCCTGAGCGGCGTGCTGTTGGAGGGTCCGCCCGAGGCGGCCACCGCCGCTCAACACCTCGTCGACAGCCTGCGGCGTCACGAGCGGCCCGACGAACTCAAGCGAGCCAAGCTGGAGTTCGTGTCCGTGGCCCAGGAGTGCTGCCAACCGCCCCGATGACCTCCCTACCGCCCGATGTCGTCCGCGCGAGCCATGAACCGTAGGACCCCGGACGTCACCCGGTACAGGAACGCGCCTCCGTCCTCCGGCGGGTCGTAGAACTGCGACTCCGCGTTGAAGGCGACGCGGCGCGTGATGCCCTGCCAGGGGCGCCGCAGGAGCGCGGAGCGCAGGGCGGTGCGGCCGTCGTCGCCGGCGGCGGTCAGGCCGTGCGCGGCGAACCGTACGGCGTCGTACGCCTCGGCGGCCCAGGGCGCGGGGGCGCTGCCGTGCCGGTCGCGGTGGGCGGCGGTGAATTCCGCGACGCGGGGGTCGGCGGCCGCGTCCGCGTACCCGGTGCCGATCCACCACCCCTCCGCGGCCGCCTCCGCGAGGAAGCGGGCGCCCGTGACGTGTTCGGTCGCCACGCGCGTGCCCCGGTGTCCCGCCTCGCGCAGTGCGCGGGCGCAGGCGGCGGCGCGTTCGGCGCGCAGGCCCGCGAAGAGCACCGCGTCGTCCGGGCGGGCGGCCGTGCGGCGGGCCATCGGTCCGAAGCCGGCCCCGGCGGCGACCTCCTCGACCACGGCCTCGCCGTCGAGCTTGTCGTGCACGGTGACGATACGGACCGTCGGCGCGCTCTCGGCGGCGTCGGTCAGGTCGTGCACGAGCACCGTGCGCGCGGGCTTCACCACCCGGTTGAGGTGGCGCAGGATCGCGGGCGGACCGGCGGTCCTCGTGGAGCGCAGAAGGAGCGCGGTGGTCAGGACGACACCCTCCAGCCGGTCGGTGTCCGCGCGCGTGACCAGCAGCGTCACGCGCGCGGAGGTGCAGGCGGGGACGGCGGCGGGCACGGTCGCGTTCGTCCCGGCGCCGATCACCACGGCCACGTCCGGGTCGGCGGCCAGCCGGGCGGCCGCGGCGGCGGACCCCTTCGCGGTGCCGCCGTCGTCGGCGGTGCGCAGGACGAGGTCGAAGGCCCGGTCGGCCGTGCGGTTGTGCCGGTCGACGGCGAGGCGCGCGCCGCGCTCCTGGGCCGTGAACGCGGTGTCGGACCGGTCGCCGAGCAGGCCGATCACCTGGCGGGGGCGCGGCGCCGCCGAGCCGCCCGGCGCGGACGAGGAACGCCGTCCACCCCTGTCGCCCTCCACCGCCCACCACGCGCCCGCACCGGCCGCCGCGACCCCCAGGACCGCACCCCCGGCGGCCAGCAGTCGCCGACGGGTTGTCGTCGTCCCGGGTTGGTCGGGTCCTAAAGAATCGTCCGGGGGCCCGTCAACAGCCGTCGGCTCCGGCGTCGGCAGGTCGAGGACCCGGGACGCGCGGGCGGCGACCAGCGCGGGGAGACCGGCCGGCAGCCATCCGTCCGCGTCGAACGGGCCCAGCAGCGAACGGAGTTCGGGGACGCCGGGGCGGGTGTCCGGTTCCTTGGCCAGACACGGCCGTACGATCCCGGCGAGCGCCGCCGGTACGCCGTCCAGGTCCGGTTCCTCGTGCACGGTGCGGTAGAGGACGCCCGCCGCGCCACCGGCGCCGAACACCGGGCGCCCCGTGGCCGCGTGGGCGAGGACGCAGGCCAGGGAGAACACGTCGCTCGGCGGTCCGACCGTACGGCCGCGGGCCTGTTCGGGGGAGAGGTAGCCGGGGGAGCCGACGACCGTGCCGTCCGCGGTGAGGGCGGTGACGCCGACCGCGCGGGCGATCCCGAAGTCGATCAGACGGGGCCCGTCGGCGGCGAGGAGGATGTTCGCGGGCTTCACGTCACGGTGGACGAGCCCGCACGCGTGCACCCCCTCCAGCGCCTCGGCCAACGCGGCGCCGAGGGACAGTAGTTGGGTCTCCGGCCAGGGGCCGTGCAGAGCGACGGCCTCGGCGAGGGAGGGGCCGGGCACGTAGGCGGTGGCCAGCCACGGGGCGGGCGCCTCGGCGTCGGCCGCGACGACGGGGACCGTCCACCGGCCCGTCAGCCGCGCCGCGAGATCCGCCTCCCGCCGGAACCGGGCCCGGAAGCCGGGGTCGTCGGCGTACTCGGCGCGGATCACCTTCAGCGCGCACCAGGCCCCGCCGCGCGGGGAGCGCGCCAGGTAGACGACGCCCATCCCGCCCGTGCCGAGCCGCCCCACGAGCCGGTGACCGCCGATCGTGGAAGGGTCGGAGGGCAGCAGCCGTTCCACCTGTCACCCGTCGGCTTTGCCGGTGCGCTCCAGGTCCGTGAGCGACCCGAGTTGGCGGAAGCGTCCGCCGCTGACCTGGTGGACGAACGTGCCGTCCGCCCAACCGCGTTGGTCGGCCTCGTACTGGTGGTACGCGCCGAAGCGGTACGGGCGGGCGATGCCCTGGTACCTGGCCTCGGCCAGCCGTTCGGCGAGCGCCGCCCGCGCGGGTCGGTGCCCGGAACCGGCGTTCGGCGTACCGGTGTTGCTCGCCCCGGCGGCCGGTGTTCCGGTGCCGCCCGCCACGGTGGCCGGTGCTCCGGTGCCGCCCGCCACGGTGCCGTTCGACGCCGCGGCCGGTACCGTCCCGGCGAACTCGGCGAGCAGCATCCGTACGGTGTCGTACGCCTCGGTGGCGTACGGTCCGGGCGGCGTGCCGTGGCGGCGGCGCCACGCGGCGGTGAAGTCGCGGGCCTCCGGTGAGGTCAGCGCGGACGGGTCCACGGCCGAGGTGACCACGTACCAGCCCTCGCCCGCCGCACCGGCCCGGTGTGGGAACTCCGAGCCGTAGAGCAGGTGTTGCATCCAGCGAGGGCCGTCGAAGCGGGCCGCGGCCAGGTCCTGGGCCGCGCGGACGGTGGCGTCCAGGGGGCCGAGGTAGGCGACGGCGGTGACCCCGGCGTCGAGCAGCGAGCGGACGGCGGCCCGGCCGTCGTCGGTGCCCTCGGCCACGACCCTCGGCAGGACCGCCGCGCCGAGGGTGTCCCGCCACTGGCCGACCAGCAGGGTGGCCTGGTCCTGGACGACCGGCCCGCCGGACCGGTCGAGGACCAGGCCGAGCCGGCCGAGGCCGCCGGTCACGAAGGCGTGCAGCGCGATCCAGCCGCCGAGCGCGGTGTGGGCGACGCCGGTCTGGAACGACGACTTCGGGGACGGCAGGTAGTAGTCCTGCTGGCCGGTGGTGCTGGACACATGGGTGAGGCCGGCCGTGCCGTAGACGTTCGCGGCGGTCCGCATCGGGATCTCGCCGACCGGCCCGAAGACGGCGATGACCTCTCGGTCGGCGCTGAACCGCTGGGCCACCTCGCGTGCGCCGGACGCGTCGCCGTGGTCCCGCAGGACGCGTATCCGCAGGTCGTAGGCGCGGCCGCGGGTGGCGTTGTGCTGGTCGACGGCGAGGCGGGCGGCGTCCTCGCAGGCCCGGCTGAAGGGGGCGGCGGCGGTGCCTTCCGTGGTGTGCACGCCGAGGACGTAGGTGGGGCGGGTGTCGGCAGAGGGGTCTTCGTCGTCGCGGTCTCCGGTGGCGAGGAGGGCGGCCGCCGTGCCGCCGCCCGCGGCGAGCAGCAGGGCGCCACCGGCCAGGAGCAGGCGACGGCGGCCGGGGTCCCGGGCGTCGGGTGCCGCCGCGTCGACGGCCGTCGGCTCGATCTCGGGCAGGGCGAGCCCTTCGGCGGAGCGTACGGCGATCATGCGGGCGACGAGGTCGGGGAGCCAGGGGGTGTCGTTGACGGGGTCAGTGAGCAGTTGCCGCAGTTCCTCTGCCGTGGGCCGTTCCTCCGGCGTCTTGGCCAGGCACCGCGCCACCAGCGGACGTAACGCCTCCGGTACGGCGTCGAGGTCGGGCTCGTCGTGGACCGTGCGGTACAGCAGGGCGTCGGGCTCCCCGGTGCCGAACGGCGGCCTGCCGGTCGTGGCGTGGACCAGGACGCCGCCCAGTGCGAAGACGTCGCTCGCGGGCCCGGCCGGTTCGCCGCGCGCCTGCTCCGGGGCGAGGAAACCGGGGGTGCCGACGATGAGGCCGGAGGCGGTGAGGGCGGTGTCGTCGGCGGCGCGCGCGATGCCGAAGTCGATCAGCCGGGGGCCGTCCAGGGCCAGCAGGACGTTGCCCGGTTTGACGTCCCGGTGCACCAGGCCGGCCGCGTGCACGCTTGCGAGGGCATCGGCGAGCAGCCTGCCGAGGACGCGTGCGGAGCGGGTCGGCAGGGGGCCGTGCGCGGCGACCGCCTCGGTGAGCGACGGGCCCGGCACGAACGCGGTCGCCAGCCAGGGGGCGTCGGCCTCGGCGTCCGCGTCGAGCACGGGGACCACCCAGGGGCTGTCGACGCGCCGGGCCAGCTCGGCCTCCCGGGCGAAACGGGCGCGGAAGCCGGCGTCGGCGGCGCTCTCGCCCCGGACGACCTTGACGGCTGCCGGCGTGCCGGTGTCCGTGCGTCCCAGGTAGACGACGCCCATGCCGCCCGCGCCGAGCCGCCGCAGCAGCCGGAAACCGGCGACGCGGGAGGGGTCGGAGGGGAGCAGCGGTTCATTCATCGCGCGCCCTCCTTGGCGAGGCGGTCCACCTCGGCGGCGGTGAAGCCGACGCCCTTCGCGACGTCCTGCGAGACGGCGGTCGTCTCCTCCTCGTTCCGGCCCGCGCCGATACGGCCGGTCGCGGCGACGGTGACCGGGCCGAGCCGGTACTTGAACCAGTCGAAGGGGAGCGCGGTGTCGTCGCCGTCCACGAGGTACTCGCCACTCTCCACCAGGTTGTCGTCGGCGATGGAGTTGCGGCCGTCCGTGAACTCGTCGGCCCGTGAGTACAGTCCGCGTACCCGGTCGGTGGCGTTGAGCCGCTGCTCCGGGCAGCGCAGGGCCTCTTCCAGCGATACGGCCATGTCGCGGCGCGCGGCTGTGGTGTCCCGGTGCACGGTGACCGTCAACGACACGTACACCGGCCCCTTGCCGCCGTCTGCGGGTAACTCGAACTTCCGGGTGAGACCGGCCAACGCGGTGTCGGGCAACGGCTCCCGGCGCCACACGCAGTCCTCCCCGAGCACGGCCCAGGTGTCGGTACGGCTGTCCAGGGGCGGCCTTTCGCGGAACCCCGCGCCGAAGTGGTCCGCCCGTACGCCGAGTTCCTGGACGAAGGCGGCGGCCTCGGCGTGGGTGCGGGGGGCGTGGTCTTCGGTGACGGTGTAAGGGGAGTCGGAGGGGGCGGGGGCGGGGGCGACCGGTGTCGGGGACGCCTTCCGGGAACCGGTGGGGCCGGGCTCGGGCGTCCCACCGGTACACCCCACGAGCAGCAGCACCCCCACCACCGCACCCGGCCAGGGTCTCCACGCGACCATCCCAGCTCCCGATCCGTAGGGCTGCGATCCTGGGAGCCAGTGTGGCGTACGGGGGCGGGTTGCGATACCCAACTCGAGTACGGGGATGGGGACTTGGGCTCTCCTCGGCTACGGCGACTGGTGGGTCGGTGCGTCCGTGCGGATGCGTGTGAGGAGGTGGGCGAGGGGGGTGGGGGTGGTGGTGAGGATGGTGGCGGGGGTGTCGGATTCGCGGAGGTGGAGGGTGGTGGGGGTGGCGGTGAGTTCGAGGCAGGCGTTGCCGTCGCCGCTGCCGGAGAAGGAGGACTTTTGCCAGGTGCTGGGAACGTCCATCGAGCGCCTCACATTTCCTTCGCCAACTGGTGGACGAACGCGCGCGAGCGTTCTGGGTCCAGTGATACGCCTTCCATCCTACGAAAGAGCGTTCGAAAGCGGCCGAGTTGAGCCTCCGAGTCGATGAATGCCGTTCCGTGTGGGCCGTCGCGTACGACCGTGTCCAGCTTGGGGACCGTGCCGCCCACGTACACCATCGCGCTGTCGGCCCCGGCGAACCTGTCCAGGTCGAAGGGGATGACCCGCACTGTGATGTGGTCCCGTTCCGAGAGGTCCAGGACGTGATCGAGTTGAGTGCGCGCTGCTGCTCGATCGCCGACCCTGATGCGGAGCGCAGCCTCGTGGATTACTGCTGTGTAGGGGATTGCTCGCTCCAGGATGACGTGACGGTCCAGTCGGTGGCGCACTCGTAGTTCAAGTTCCGCAGAGGGCAGTTCGGGCACTCGGTACCCAAGGATCTGGCGTGCGTAGGCTTCGGTCTGGAGCAGTCCGGGGATGTGCAGAAAACTCACATCCCAGTAGTGGGTGGCGTGATGCTCCAACTCGGACAGGTCGAGGAACGCCGTAGGCAACTTTCCTCGGTACCCATGCCACCAGCCCCGGACCCGCTCCGTCGCCATCGCCACCAACGCCTCGATCAACGCGGCGTCCGTACACGCATAGTGGGCGACAAGCCGCCGCACGGTTTCCTCGCTGACCCCCGCGACGCCGGACTCGATCTGGCTCAGCCGGCCCGCGTCCGTCCCCAGGAGTGAGGCCGCTTCACGCCCCTTGAGCCCCGCCGCCTCGCGGAGTTTCCGCAGTTCGGCCCCCAGACGTTCCTGACGGGCGGTCACTTGCGTTCTGCGGGCCACGACTTCCTCCTTGAACTCGTTCGGGTTCAGATTAGGGCAGCGGCTTGCGGTGGACCAAGATTGGCCCCTACCGTCTGTGATGCGTACTTCACGCAAAGGAATCACCTCCGTGCCCCCTCACGCCATCTGGAGCTGACGCATGCCCGAAACCGAACCGGACGCCTGGGAGTACACCCTCTACATCCCCACCGACCCCCGCGCCGTCCCCGTCTGCCGCCGCACCCTCCGCCTGATCCTCACCCTCCACCACCTCCCCCACCTCACCGAGACCGCCGAACTCCTCGTCTCCGAGCTGATCTCCAACGCCGTACAGCACACCAAGGGCCCCGCCGCCCTGCGGATCCGCTACCGCAACCGCACCCTCCAGATCGGCGCATGGGACAGCGACCCCCAACCACCCCGGCCACCCGGCGACTTCGACAAGCTCACCGACTCCGAGAGCGGACGCGGGTTCGCGATCGTGCGGGCCTGCGCCGACACCTGGGGCTGGCAACCCCTCGCCCGGCTGGGTCGCCGCGGCAAGCTCGTGTGGTGCGAACTGGGACCCGCGCTACCGTGAAGACGTGAGCGGTCACCCCGGTACTCCCCTCGCCAAGAAACTCGGCATCCGGCCAGGTCACCGGCTGCGGCTACGGCACGCCCCGCCCGGGTGGGCCGTACCCGACCTCCCCGACGGCGTCACCCCCCGCCCCGGCGGCCCCCGCGACGCGGACGTCACCGTCGCCTTCTACCGCGCCCACGCCGACCTCGCCGCCGAGACCGCAGCCCTCGTCCACGACCTCGCCGACGACGCCATGCTCTGGATCGCCTGGCCCCGCAGGGCCGCCGGACACCACAGCGACCTCACCGAGAACGACCTGCGCGACCTCTTCCTCCCCCTCGGAGTCGTCGACGTGAAGGTCGCCGCGCTGGGCGACGACTGGTCGGGCCTGAAATTCGTCCGCCGCACGGAGAACCGCCGTAAGCCGCAATTGCCGTAACCCGAAGAAGCCGCCGTAACTCGAAATCACCGTAAACCCGGCACCAAGTGAACCGCCGTCGGAGCAACCTCCCCGCGTGAGGCAACATCTTCGTGAACAGACGGAGTCAGCGGGTGAGGGGTGTGAGCGACATGGCGGAGCCGAGGATCGCCGTTGCCGTGGTGACGATGGGCAACCGGCCCGCCGAGGTGGACGCCCTGCTGGAGTCCGTGGCCAAGCAGGACCTCGCCCCGGCCCGGATCGTCGTCGTGGGCAACGGCTGCCGGCTCCCCGAGTTCGCCGAGCGCCTCTCCCTGCCCGGTGAGGTCACCACCATCGACGTCGAGGAGAACCTCGGCTGCCCCGGCGGCCGCAACGTCGCCCTGGCCCGTCTGCGCGAGTACGGGGACGTGGACGTCGTCGTGGAACTGGACGACGACGGTCTCCTCGTCGACGCCGACGTGCTGCGCCGCGTCCGCGAGCTGTACACCGCCGACCCCCGCCTCGGCATCGTCGGTTTCCGGATCGCCGACGAGCACGGCGAGACCCAGCGCCGCCACGTACCGCGCGTCGGCGCCTCCGACCCCATGCAGGGCGGCTACGTCACCGGCTTCCTCGGCGGCGGCCACGCGCTCAGCATGGCCATGCTCGCGGAGACCGGCGACTGGCCCGCCGAGTTCTTCTTTGCGCACGAGGAGACCGACCTCGCCTGGCGCGCCACCGACGCCGGCTGGAAGATCCTCTACGCCCCCGAGCTGCTGCTCCAGCACCCCAAGACCTCACCCGCCCGGCACGCCATCTACTACCGCGTCACCGCCCGCAACCGCGTCTGGCTGGTCCGGCGCAACCTCCCGCTGCCGCTGATACCCGTGCACCTCGGCGTCTGGACGGCCGTCACCCTGCTGCGCACCCGCTCGCTCGGCGGGCTCAAGGCGTGGTTCGGCGGCTTCGTGGAGGGCGTGCGCACACCGGCGGGCGCGCGGCGGCCGATGCGCTGGCGCACGGTCTGGCGTCTGACCCGGCTCGGCCGGCCGCCGGTCATCTGAGCCGGGCGGCGACAGCACGCGCCACACCGCCATGAACGGCGCGCGGGCCCCGGTCGTTCACCTCCGACGACCGGGGCCCGCGCGCGCCTCCGAACCCGGCCACGGCGGCGACACTCCCCCGAGCAACGCGTCTGCACGCGCGTACCGTCGGGCCGGATTCAGTGATGTGATCACATCAGATCGCACCAACGGATCGCTAACATACGACCAACGGTTCACCATGTCCTCGCTGGTCACACGGCATGGGCGCGCGGGAAGGCGGGGAACGGGGTGACACGGCGACGCCAGTGCGAGCTGCGCTTCGGACTGCTGGGCCCACCGGTGCTGTACTGCACCGCCGCCCCGGATCCTCACGACCCTCAAGAGCCTCACGACCCTCAGGGCACCGGCGTACCGTACGAGACCGTCCGCAGCCCCAAGGTGCGTGCCCTCCTCGCCGCCCTCCTCCTCGACGCCGGCCGGGTCGTCCCCGTCGAGACGCTCAAGGAGATCCTGTGGGGCGGCGCGCCGCCCGCCTCCGCGCACGCCTCGCTGCACAATCACGTGACCCGGCTGCGCCGCCTCCTCGACGACCCGGAGCGCCTGCGCGCCGTCCCGCCCGGCTACCAACTCCGCGTCGCCCAGGGCGAACTGGACGTCCACCTCTACGACCGTCACATCGCCGCCGCGCGCGGAGCGTACGCCGCCCGCAACTGGGAGCGGGTCGTGCGCGAGTGCGCCGCCGCCCTCGCCCTGTGGCGCGGCACCCCGCTCAGCGGCCTTCCCTCCGAACTGGGCGGCTACGCCTTCGCCCAGCGCCTGTCCGAGGCCCGGCTGCTCCTGCTGGAGTGGCGCTACGACGCCGAACTCGCCCTCGGCGGCAGCCGGCTGGACCGGATCGTCCCGGAGCTGACGGCGCTGGCCGCCGAGCATCCGCTGCGCGAGGCGTACCACCGTCAGCTCATGCTCGCCCTGTACCGCACCGGCCGCCGGGCCGAGGCGCTCGCCGTCCACCGCGATCTGCGCACCCGGCTCGTCGAGGACCTCGGCATCGAACCGGGCCCGGCGGTCCGCGAGGCCCATGTGGAGGTGCTGCGCTCACCGGAGGAGGAGACGCGCACGACGACCGTGAGCACCCCGCCCGCCGCCAGCGCCGCCCCGGTCACCCCTCCGCCCGACATCCGGCGCCCCGCCCAACTCCCGCCGCCGCCCGCTCACTTCACTGGACGGGACGCCCCTCTCCGCCTCCTCGAACACACCCTCACCGCGTCCGACGGCACCCCGGTCGTCGTCATCAGCGGCATGGCAGGCGTCGGCAAGACCGCCCTCGCGCTCCAGCTCGCACACGCCCTGAAGGAACGTTTCACCAGTGGTCAGCTCTATCTGAACCTGCACGGCGCCACCCCCGGCATGACCCCCCTGCCCGTCTGCCAGGCGCTCGCCGCCCTGCTCCGCGACCTCGGCACCGAGCCCCGGCACATCCCCGAACACCCGGACGCGGCCGCCGCGTTGCTGCGCACCCTGCTCGCCCCGACCCGCACGCTCCTGGTCCTGGACGACGCCGCCACCGCCGCCCAGATCCGCCCGCTGCTGCCGGGCGGCCCCGACTGCGCGGTCATCGTCACCAGCCGCTCCCCGCTCACCGCCCTGGACGGCGCCCACCGCCTCCCGCTCGGGCCGCTGACCGGCGAGGAGAGCGCCCGCCTGCTCCGCGCCGCGTCGGGCCGCGGACCGCTCACCGCGCCTGGGCCTGCCAGCCCCGTTTACCCCACTGAGCTGACCAGCCCCGTCGAGCCCACCGGACCCATCAGACCCGCCAGCCCCGTCGAGCCCACCGGGCCGACCGGCCCCACCGGGCCCGCCAGCCCATTCGACCCCACCGAGCCGAGCAGCCCCACTGAGCCCATCAGACCCGCCAACCCTGTTGACGCCTCCCGCCCGCACGGCACCCCCGACCCCTTCGACGCCCCGCGCCCGCACGGCACCCCCGACCCCTTCGACGCCCCGCGCCCGCACGGCACCCCGGACCCCCTCGACACCCCCCACCCCCTCGACGCCACCCACCCCCTCATCGCCCTCACCGGCCGCCTCCCCCTCGCCCTGCGGATCGTCGCCGCCCGGCTCGCCGCCCGCCGCGCGCTCACCCCGGACGCGCTCGCCCGGCAGCTCGCCGCCGCCGAGAGCCGGCTGTACCACCTGGAGTACGACGACCTCAGCGTCCGCCGCTCCCTCGCCGTCGCCCACGACGGGCTCGCCGCCTCCGCCCGCCGTACCGACCGGGACGCGGCGCTCGCCCTGCGCCACATCGGCGCGCTCGACCTGCCCGCCTACGGCGCACCCCTGCTGGCCCGGCTCACCGGCACCGACGAACGGCACGCCGAGGCCGCCCTGGACCGGCTCGTCGACGTGGCGCTCCTGGAGGAGACGGCGTACGGCCGGTACGTGCCCCACGACCTGGTGCGGGACTTCGCCCGCGAGCTCGTGGGCACCCGGGACGCGGGCGCCGCCGCCGAGACGGCCCTGCACTGGTACGCGGCCAGGGCCGAGCACGTCCTCACCGCGATCGTCGCCCCCGGGCTCGACCGGGACGACCGCCGCCGCCCCACCACGGCCCAGCCCGCCGCGCACGAGGAGCACGTGCGGGCCGTACCGCCCTTCGACGGTCCCGAGGCGGCCTTTGCCTGGGGCGACGCGGAGCTGGAGAACATCGTCGCCCTGGTGGAGAGCCGCGCCGACGCCTCGGGGGACGCGCCCCTCGTCTCCACCCTGCTGCGGCTGCTCTTCCCCTATCTCCACCGCCGCGGCCGGGTCGCCGAGATGGAGATGCTCGGGCGCACCGCGCTGCGCACGGCCCGCCGGCTCGGGGACGAGGCCGCCGAGGCGTACGCGCTGGGCGACCTCGCCGGCCTGCACTTCCTGACCGGCCGCCAGAAGGACGCGCTCGCGCTCAACGGACGGGCCCTGGTCATCTGGCGCCGCCTCGGCCGCCCCTCCTGGATCCGCCGCTGCCTCAACAACCGGGGTCTGCTGCTGGAGAACCTCGGCCGCTACGACGAGTCCGGCGCCGCCCTCCGCCAGAGCCTGGAGTACTCCCGGCAGCTCGACGACCCCTACGGCGAGGCCGTCACCCACAGCCACCTCGGCAACCTCTACGAGCACACCGACCCGCGCGCCGCCATCGAGCAGCACCGGCGTTCGCTGGCCCTGGGGGAGGAGATCGGGGCCGTGATCGTGCGGCACTCGGCGCACTGCAACATCGGCTACGCCCATCTCTCCCTCGGCGAACCGGCCGCCGCCCTGCCGCACTTCGAGGAGAGCCTGCGCATCCTGGGCGGCCACGGCGACTGGCACGGCGAGTCCCAGACCCGGCTCGGCGCCGTCCGCGCGCTGCGGCTGCTGGGCCGCACCGAACGGGCGCTCGGGGAGTGCGCCGAACTCCTGCGCCGCGCCGAGACCCGCGCCGACCGCTACACCGGCGGCCTCGCCCGGCACCAGTACGGCCTGCTGCTGGTTGAGCGGGGGCGGCCGGACGAGGCGTACGAGGAGTGGCGACGGGCCCTGGCGGCTCTGGACGGGACGGACGCGACGGCGGTCGTCCGCGAACTGTGGGACCTCCTCGCGGAGGAGAGGGGACAAAACAACACCCGGCTCACTTCGCGTCCGCATAGCACTCCACCACCGCCGTGGTGAACGGAATCCGCACCGGCGTCTCCCCGAACGTCAGCCGCGCGGCCAGGTCGGACGCCTCGCGGATGGCCGCGACGACCGCCTCGGCCTCCTCCCGCGGACAGTGCACGATCACCTCGTCGTGCTGGAAGAACACCAGCTCGGCCGCCATGTCCGCACAGCTTCTGCGGAGCGCGGCGAGCAGCAGCAGGGTCCAGTCGGCGGCGCTGCCCTGGACGACGAAGTTCCGGGCGAAGCGGCCCCGCGCGCGGGCGTCGGTCGAGGCGTAGCCGGGGCCCCACTGCTCCGCTGCGCCCCCACTCCCGCCGCCCGTCCCGGAGTCGTCCTCGTCCAGCGGGATGCCCGCCTCCTCGGTGCCGTCGTCGCCGGTGCGGACGGCCGGCGGGCAGGTCCGGCCGAGCCAGGTGCGCACCAGCCGCCCTTCCTCCCCGGCCCGGGCCGCGTCGTCGACGTAGGCCACCGCGCGCGGGAAGCGGCGGCGCAGCGCGGCGAGGTTCTTCAGGCCGTCGCCGGAGGTCTGGCCGTAGACCGCGCCGAGAACGGCGATCTTGGCCTGGTCGCGGTCGCCGGAGAAGGCGCGGTCGGAGACGGACTGGTAGAGGTCGGTCTCCCGGCCCGCCACCTCCATCAGCCCGGGGTCGCGGGAGATCGCCGCGAGGACGCGGGGTTCCATCTGGGCGGCGTCGGCGACGACCAGCCGCCAGCCGGGGTCGGCGACCACGGCCCGCCGGATCACCTTGGGGATCTGGAGGGCGCCCCCGCCGTTGGTCACCCAGCGGCCGGTGACCGTGCCGTGGGCGAGGAACTCGGGCCGGAACCGGCCCTCGCGCACCCAGTCCTGGAGCCAGGACCAGCCGTGGGCGACCCAGATGCGATACAGCTTCTTGTACTCGATCAGCGGCTTCACGGCCGGATGGTCGAGGGACTCGATCTCCCAGCGCCGGGTCGATCTGATCCTGATCCCGGCCCGGCCGAAGGCCCTGATCACATCGGCGGGCAGATCGGGGCGGACCCGGTGGCCGAACGCGGCGGACACCTCCTCGGCCAGCTCCACCAGGCGGCGGGGCTCGCCGCCGCCCGCGTACCGCTCGCCGAGCAGGTCGTGGAGCACCGCGCGGTGCACCTCGGCGCTCCACGGCAGACCCGCGCGGTTCATCTCGGCGGCCACCAGCATCCCCGCCGACTCGGCCGCCGTCAGCAGACGCATCCGGTCGGGGTGCCCGGCCCGGTCGTGGCGCTGCTGCTGCTCGGCGTAGACCTCGGCGAGGTCGGCCAGCGGCATCGGTGCCGAGCGCACCGACTGCGGCTCGAACAGCGAGGACTGGGCGCCGGGCGCGGCGGACCGCTGCGGCGGGTCGGGCGGTACGGGGCCGCCGCGCAGCCGGGCCAGGGCCGCGGCCGCGGAGCGGGGTTCCCCGTACCGCCCCTCGTGGCCCAGGAGGAGGGTCTCGGCGTCCTCGACGTCGTAGCACCGCTCGACTCGCACCCCCGTGGCGAGCAGACGCGGATACACCTCGGCCGTGGAACGCCAGACCCAGCGGGTGACCTCGGGCCGCTCGCGCACGGCCCGGGACAGATCCGCCTCCCGCAGTACGGGACCGGCGGGCAGCCCGTCCGGACCGAGGGCCGCCAGCTCCACGCCGCCGTCCTCGACCGGAGCGAGCACCCACCGATCGACCACACCGCGAGTCTGCCAGGGGGGTCTGACAACGGCCCTTGACCTGCTGTTTCAGGGGCCGCCTCAGTTTCAGGGGCCGCCTCAGCCCTCGGTCCGCTGCGCCGCCACGATGTCGGCCAGGGCCTTCGCCACGTACAGCTCGGTGGCGGCCTTGTCGATGCCGAGGCCGGTCAGGACGCCCTCGCCGTTCTCGAACTCCAGCAGGGCCAGCAGGATGTGCTCGGTGCCGACGTAGTTGTGGCCGAGGCGCAGGGCCTCGCGGAAGGTCAGCTCCAGGACCTTCTTGGCGTCCGAGCCGTACGGCACCAGCTCCGGCACCTCGTCGGCGGCCGGCGGCAGTACGGCGGTGGCGGCCGCGCGGACCGCGTCGAGGGTGACGCCCTGCGCGACCAGGGCCTTCGCCGCGAGGCCCTCGGGCTCGGAGAGCAGCCCGAGCACCAGATGGGCGGGCAGCCCCTCGGTGTTGCCCGCGGACTTGGACGCGCTGTGGGCGGCCATGACCGTGCTCCGCGCGCGGGGGGTGTAGCGGCTGAAGCCCTGGCTGTCGTCCAGGTCGACGGACTCCTTCGGCACGAACCGCTTCTGCGCGGCCTGCCGGGTGACGCCCATGCTGCGCCCGATGTCGGTCCAGGAGGCGCCGGAGCGGCGGGCCTGGTCGACGAAGTGCCCGATCAGATGGTCGGAGACCTCGCCGAGGTGCTCCGCTGCGATCACGGCGTCCTGGAGCTGTTCGAGGGGCTCCTCGTGGACCTTCTTGATGGCCGCGATGAGGTCGTCGAGACGGATGGAGGCGGTGGGTTCCGGTCGCTGCGTCATGTGTCAACCGTAGGTTGACACCCCTGCACTGTCAACCTCGGGTTGTCACTCGGCTCGGGTGTGCTCCCGTCCGGCCGGCGTCCACGCGCGCGTGACACCATCGACCCGTGAGCAGCACCCCCGACCCTCCCGGCACCGTCGACCGCGCCCTGCGGACCGCCCTCTACGACACCGCCGACTCCGCCCTCGACGCGGGCGCCTCCCTGCTCGCCTCCGACCCCGCCGGGGACGCCGAACTCGCCCGGCGCGGAACGGAGTTCGTGGCCGCGGCCTGGCGGCGCGGCTGGCAGCCCGCCGACGTCGTACGCCTGGTGCGCCGGGACCTGGACGACGTCCACGTACGGCTGGCCGCCGCGCTGATCCGCGCGCAGGCGCCGGACGACCGGGCGCGCGGCCCCCGCTGGACGGCCCAGCTCGCCGAGCTGCCCGAGGGCGACCCGCCCCGCACGGACCGCTTCTCGCACGCCACGGCCGTCCTGGAGCTGTACCGCCTGCTGCTGCGGCTGCCCGCGCTCGAACCCCTGGAGGAGCACACGGAACGGCGGCCGGGGCGGCGCTCCGACTCCAAGACGCTCACCCGGATCCGCGCCCTGCTCGCCAAGGCGGAGGCGACCGGCTATCCGGAGGAGGCGGAGGCCCTCACCGCGAAGGCGCAGGAGCTGATGGCCCGGCACAGCGTCGACGAGGCCCTGCTCGACGCCGCGGCGCCGGACCCGCACGCGCCCGGCGCCTGCCGGATCGGCGTGGAGCCGCCCTACGAGCAGGCCAAGGCGGTGCTGCTGGACGCGGTCGCCGGCGCCAACCACTGCAAGGCCGTGTGGAACGAACCCTTCTGCTTCTCCACCGTCGTCGGCTTCGAGGCCGACCTGGAGGCCGTGGAACTCCTCTTCACGTCACTCCTCGTGCAGGCGCACACCGCGATGACCAGGGCGGAGGCCGCGCAGCGGGCCGGCGGACGCAAGCGGACCAAGACCTTCCGGCAGTCGTTCCTGGCGGCCTACGCCCACCGCATAGGCACCCGGCTCACGGCCGCCGCCGAGACCCAGGTCGGCGACGACCTGCTGCCGGTCCTCGCCACCCGCGAGGTCGCGGTCACCGCGGCGACGGACCGGCTGTTCCCGGACACGGTCACCACCCGGCTGCGCGGGGTCACCGACGAGGCGGGCTGGACCGAGGGCGCCGAGGCCGCCGACCGCGCCCAGGTCCGCCCCCGCACCCGCCTGCCGTAGATCACCGCGGGCGTACGTACGTCAGTCGCCCGCCTGCTGGAACGCGCTCACCGAGGCGTCCGGCGCGTCACCCTCGCCCTCGTCCGTGAGCGCCACGTCGCCGTACGACCACGCGAAGTCCGTCGTCTCCTCGGCGCCCGGCAGGCCGTAGCGCACGGTCTTGACGGCGAGGCTCTTCGCACCGCTCTCGCCCCGCACGTACGTGATCGTGAACGACGTGGTGCCCTGCTCGGCGAGCGTGATCTTCCGCGCCTCCGCGGCCGGGTCGTTGGCCACGGCCGCCGTCCTGCTGCCCGCGACCAGGCCGACGGCGGGGAAGCCGTCCAGGACGCACTCGGCGCCCTTGTTGGTCAGGGTGACGGTGACGTTGCCGCTGTCCCCGGCGGCGGGGGCGGCGTTGGCGGTCACCTCGGGGGAGAGGTCGGCGGCGGCGCAGGCGGTGTCGGCTGCCTTGCCCGTGCCGTCGTCCGAACCCTGCGCGTCGCCGCTGTCGTCGCCGGAACAGGCGGTGAGGAGGAGAGCCGCCGCGAGGGCGGTGACGGTGATCGGAACGGCGCGCATATGTGGTCCCCTGAGTGTCGTGACGGTGCTCGAAGGATCATCACGCACGCGTGCCGCCCCGCGTCGCCCACCCCCGCACCAACCACCTGTGTGAGTGGTCCGCCGGGAAAGGGCGCGGGCTCCTACGCGGGCTCCCTACGCGGCTCCCTATTCCAGCCCGGCCGTCGGCAGACCCTCCGGCCACTGGCCGCCCTCCGCCTTGGTGTACGTCTCCTCGCCGGCCGCGCCCTCCCAGGTGACCTTGAGGGAGCCGGCGTCGACGGAGTCCACCATGCCGGTGGTGCGGTCCTTCGTGCCGGTGGTGCACGAGAGGCGGATCATCCGCATGCCCGCCTCCTCCCCGGCGGACCCGCTGCACACGGTCCCGCCGGTCGCGAACAGGGCGGCCTGCTTCCCGGTGATGATCAGCGCCACCGCCTTCCCGTCCGCCGTGGCCAGCCAACTGCCCTCCAGCTCACCGGCGGCCCCGGGCGTCGACCCGCTCGCACCTCCGGTGTCCGCGGTGACCGAGGCGGACGGCGTACCCGAGGAGCCGTCGTCCGAACCGCCGTCGTCACTGCACCCGCCGAGCGCGACCACGCCGGCCAACGCGGCGACGGCCCAGACCGGTCGCCGGAACGCCCCGCGCGAGAAGATCCCCGTAGTCACCACTGGCTCCAAGCTGTATCCGGCCGACAGTCCCGCAGCAAGCTACCAGCCGACCTGCGACCAGACCCGGGTCCGGCAGGAACGCACCCCGGCACACTGTCGCCCGGCCGGGACGGACGGCCTCCCCCTCCCCCTCCCCCTCCCCCTCCCCCTCCCGGGCCGCCTCCCGCAGCAGCCCCGCGCGACTTGGCCGGGCCGGCACGCGCGCGTGGTCCGGCCAGGTCGCTCGGCCCGGCCCGCAAACGTCGCCGGCCCGGCGTGCAGACCTCGCCCGCGCCTGCGGGCGGTGCGACGCGTTCTGGGGGGGGGGGCGGGACGCGCCCCCCCCCAGGAGGCACACGCGACCCAGCAGGCGCACGCGACGCCGCACGCGCGCGTGGTCCGACCGGCCCGCGCGGACCGCCCCAAAGGCACCACCGGGACGGCCTGTACGCACCCTCGCCCACCTCGCGGCCGGAAGGCGTGCCTCCGGCCGCGCGCCCCGCAGCAGCCGCACCTGACTCCCGCCCCGGGGCGGACGGGAGGGCACCCACCCGGGCAAGGAGGAGGGTCACCCGGCAGACACGCGCACCCGCACCCGCACTCCCACCCCCATCACCAGGAAGACTTCCGCACCCCCGGCAGATGCCCCGCGTGCGCCTGCTCCCGCAGTCCCACCCGGGACAGTCCGAACGTCCGGAAGTAGCCGCGCGGGCGCCCGTCCACCTGGTCCCGGTTGCGGACGCGCGTGGCGCTCGCGTCGCGGGGCTGGGCGTTCAGTTCGCGCTGGGCGGCGGCCCGTTCGGCGTCCGTCGAGGACGGCCGGCGGACGATCCGCTTCAGCTCGGCCCGCCGCTCGGCGTACCGCGCGACGATCTCCCGCCGCTTCTCGTTCTTCGCGATCTTGCTCTTCTTCGCCATCGTTCCCCGCCCCCGTCAGACCTTGACGCCCCGCGCGCGGATCCGCGCCACGGCCGCCTCGACGCCGATCGCGTCCACCGTCTTGATTCCTGTCGTGCTCAGCCGCAGCCGTACGTACCGGCTCTCGCTCGGCAGCCAGTAGCGCTTGGGCTGGATGTTCGGGTCGAAGCGGCGGGAGGTCCGCCGGTGGGAGTGGGAGATCCGGTTGCCGAATCCGGGCCGGGCCCCGGTCAGCATGCAGTGCGCGGACATGGGTGACGTACCTCTCTCGAAGCGTTGTCGCTAATGGAATTCATTTTCAGTAAGATAGCAGCATGGCACGCAACGAACTCCGTCCGGTCGTCAGGCTCCGGTCCACGGCGGGGACCGGCTTCACCTATGTCACCCGCAAGAACCGCCGCAACGACCCGGACCGCATGACCCTCAGGAAGTACGACCCGGTCGTCGCCCGTCACGTCGAGTTCCGAGAGGAGCGCTGACCCGTGCGCGAGGGAATCCACCCGGCCTACGGCTCCGTCGTCTTCCGCGACCGCGCCGCCGGCCACGCCTTCCTCACCCGCTCGACGATGACGAGCGAGAAGACGATCGCGTGGGAGGACGGCCACACCTACCCCGTGGTCGACGTCGAGATCTCGAACGTCAGCCACCCCTTCTACACCGGCACCGCCCGCGTCCTGGACACCGCCGGCCGCGTCGAGCGCTTCGAGCGCCGCTACGGAAAGCGGGGCGGGGCGTGAGCCTGTCCGTCGTGATCGTCGGCGGGCTGCACGCCGACGCCCGCCGGGCGACGGTCGCGCGACTGCTCGCCGACGTCCCCGGCGGCGTCGCCCTCCATCACGACCTGTCGACCGCCCCGGCCGGCACGGTCGTCCGCACGGTCCGCGACGCCGGCGGCGTCTTGTCCGCCGGGGAGACCCCGCTCGTCAACGACTGCGCCTGCTGCGCCCTGCGCGAGGACCTGGTGCCCGAGCTGCGCCGCCTCGCCGACGACGGCACGACCCGGCTCGCGGTCGTCGAACTGTGGGACTCCGTCGAGCCCAAGGCCATGGCCGAGGTGGTCGTGGCCGGCGGGCTCACCGTCACCGGGGTGCTCACCGCCGTCGACCCGGCCCTGCTCCTGCCCTGCCTCGGCAACGGCGACGACCTCGCCGACGTCGGCCTCGCCGCGGCCGCCACCGACCAGCGCACCGTCGCCGACACCTTCGCCCGCCAACTGGAGTACGCGCCCGTCCTGGCCGTCGTCGAGTCCGGGGAGGCCGACGAAGAGGATCGCGAACTGCTCGCCCAGCTCCATCCGACGGCCCGCAGGGTCCTGGTCGCCGCCGGAGAGTCCCCGGCATCCGCACGTGCATATGCACGCGGCACTTCCTCCGAGCTGGTGGCCGCCGCGCTCGCCGGATTCGACGTCGAGGCGGCCGCCGCGGCCCAGCACCCGGCCTGCGCCCTGCTGCCCGCCGAGGCCGACGCGCACGGCGTGAGCACCTTCGTCTGGCACCGCCGCCGCCCCTTCCACCCGGAACGGCTCTACGCGGCGCTGGAGGACCTGACCTGCGCCGCCGCCCGCAGCCGGGGCCGGTTCTGGCTCGCCGACAAGCCCGACACCCTGCTCCACTGGGACGCGGCGGGCGGCGCCCTGTGCGTGGAACCGGCCGGCCCCTGGCTGGCCTCCCTGCCGGACGCCGCCTGGGACCTGGTCCCGCCGGTGCGCCGCGCCGCCGCCGCCCTCGACTGGCACCCCGAGCACGGCGACCGCTGCCAGCATCTGGTCTTCACCTCCCCGGGCCTCGACCGCGACGGACTGGCCGAGGTCCTGGAGTCCTGCCTGCTCACCGACGCCGAGTACGCCGCGGGCCGCGCCGCCTGGCAGCGCCTGCCGTCCGCCTTCGACACGCTCCTGGAGGTCTGACCCATGCCGCGCAAGCCCGTGCGGGCCCCCGCCAAGCCCCGCCCCAACCCCCTGGACCGGGCCGGGATCACCTATATCGACTACAAGGACACCGAACTGCTGCGGGCGTTCGTCTCCGACCGCGGCAAGATCCGCAGCCGCCGGGTCACCCGCGTCTCCGCCCAGCAGCAGCGCCTGCTCGCCCGCGCGATCAAGAACGCCCGCGAAATGGCCCTCCTGCCGTACGGCGGCCGCTGACCCCGGTCACTGACCCCGGTCACTGATCGCGGTCGCCTATCTCGGTCACCGAACCCGCCGCCGGCCCCGGCCGCGCATGCGGAACGCGCCACTCCGGCAAGCGGAGGCCACCGCTCCGGCCCCTTCCGGCGGTCGTACGCGGCACCCGTCGTCCGTACCGGCGAAAATCCGCCGCTCGTCCACCGCCTGTGGACGGCGGACTGCGCCGTGCTTGCGCCGGATGCGGGACTGCAGCCGCCGACCGCATCCACCCCCCGACTCGCCCCTGTGGACGATCTCCCCGTCGTCCACAGGGGTGAGTGCGTTTCGGCACTCGCCACGGCGGACCGGACCGCCCCGGCCCCTGCCTGCGGTCCCGGTGCCGTCGTCCCCGCATCTCCCGGACGGGCGTGCGGAACCCTCACATCCGGAGGCCGGGACTACCGCGCGGAGCGGATGACCGGCGTCCGGAGGAGGGGTCCCCCCGTATCGCGCCCGGGGGACGGGCGTACGCTCCCGGCATCCGAACCGATGCGGTGCCGACGGAACACGAAAGCCGCGCCGCGCGTCTGTTCCTTGTGCACGCGAGTGGTTCGATCCGAACTACTTCGCCGTCCGGCGGGCAGACGGTCGGGTAAAGCAGGCGTCAACGCTGTAACCGCGCAAGCACCCCTGGTGCACGTGCATATGCCCATGCAACTGCACGTGAACGGGGTTATGATCCGGGACAGTTGACCACGGCACCAATGGCCACACGAGCCAGATCCAGTGCACCACCAGGGAGCGACCTGTGGACCACCACGTTGACGGGGGGCACGACGTGTACAACGGCATGGCGGCCACACGGCTGTCCGGGGTTGCCTGGCAGAAGAGCCGGCACAGTAACTCGCAGGGGTCCTGTGTGGAGTTCGCGCGACTGCCGGGCGGTGACGTGGCCGTGCGCAACTCGCGGTTCCCGGACGGTCCGGCGCTCGTCTACACCCGGGCTGAGATCGAGGCGATGCTCCTGGGCATCAAGGACGGCGAGTTCGACCATCTGATCGCGAGCTGACGGCCGAGCCGTCCCGAGCCGTCCCGACCTGCCAGTCCCGTCCCGTTCTTCTCGGCAGGCCACCCGCCCCTGCGGACATACGGGGCATACCGTCACCGATCAGAAGGTGACGCGCGTAGAACCGCGGCGCTCATCGGCGCCGCGGTTTCTCATTCGGCCGGTGTGTGCAGCCGGAACATCGCCCAGACCACCTTGCCGCCCAGGGAGCCGGACATCGGGTGCCAGCCCCAGCCGTCGGCGAAGCTGTCCACGAGGAAGAGGCCGCGGCCCGACTCGGCCGAGAAGTCCTCGCCGTTCTGTCTGTCGCGCGGCAGCGGACAGTCGCGGCTGGGGTCGCGCACCGCGCACACCAGCCGTTCGGTCCACCGCAGCAGATGCAGCCGCACCGCCGGATCCCGCTCACCCGCGCGCGGAGCGCCGCCCGGCGATATGCCGTGCCGCAGCGCGTTGGTCACCAGCTCCGAGACCACCAGACAGACGTCGTCGAAGCGGTCGCCCACGTCCCACTGGCCGAGGGTCCGCCGGGTGAACTGCCGGGCCTCGCGCACGGCTTCGAAGCGGGGCGGAAGAGCGCAGGAGGCGGCGTTGGACACGGCCGCGGGGTCGAGCGGCGGAAGGCCCTGCCGTAACGGCTCGAGCATGGTCGATCCATTCGTCCCCATGCGAGGCACTCCCGATAGTCGCGGTCGTGGCGAAGCAGCGGTGGCGCGGGACCATGGTTTCGGATGCGCACGGCGGATGCAAGGGCAGATGCACGTGCACGTGACCGAAATGGACCTCCCCGTACCGCTTCTTGGCCATTTTTTCCGCCAACTTCCCGCCCTGCGACGGCACTTCTCCAGCTCCTCCCTCTCGCTTCTCCTCCGTCCCTGTGTCCATATGCTTTGGCTTCTTTCCGTCTCTGTAATCGGACGAGTACTGCTCGAAGTGTTTTAGTGGCAGACTGCGGAGCCTGAGGACGGGTTGGGGAGGCTGGCGAACGTGAGCGCGGGAGAGCCTGGATCGGTGGTGCGGCGGATGCTGCTCGGCTCGCAACTTCGGCGACTGCGCGAGGCGCGCGGTATCACGCGTGAGGCCGCCGGGTACTCGATCCGGGCCTCCGAGTCGAAGATCAGCCGGATGGAACTGGGCCGGGTCAGCTTCAAGACCCGGGACGTGGAGGACCTGCTGACGCTGTACGGCATCACGGACGACTCCGAGCGCCAGGCGCTCGTGGGACTCGCCCGCGAGGCCAACGTCGCGGGCTGGTGGCACAGTTACTCCGACGTGCTGCCCAACTGGTTCCCCACCTACGTCGGTCTGGAGGGCGCCGCCTCCCTGCTGCGGGCGTACGAGGTGCAGTTCGTGCACGGTCTGCTCCAGACCGAGGCGTACGCCCACGCCGTCGTCAGCCGCGGCATGAAGGGCGCGAGCGCCGCCGACATCGACCGCCGAGTGGCGCTGCGTCTGGAGCGGCAGAAGTACCTGGTCGCCGAGAACGCCCCCGACTTCCACATCGTCCTCGACGAGGCCGCGCTGCGCCGGCCCTACGGCGACCGCGAGGTGATGCGCGGCCAGCTCCAGCACCTGATCGAGATCTCCGAGCGTCCCAACGTACGGCTCCAGGTCATGCCGTTCAGCTTCGGCGGGCACTCCGGGGAGTCCGGCGCGTTCACGATCCTCAGCTTCCCGGACGCCGATCTCCAGGACGTCGTCTATCTGGAGCAGCTCACCAGCGCCCTCTACCTGGACAAACGCGAGGACGTCAGCCAGTACGAGCAGGCGCTGAAGGAGCTCCAGCAGGACAGCCCCGGCCCCGACGAGAGCCGGGACCTGCTGCGCGGGCTGATCCAGCTCTCCTGAGAGATTCGCCCCGACTCCCGAGTACGGCCCCAACTCCCTTGAAACACACGTACGATGACGTGTGATCAGATCGTGACGTCGATCGCAGCAGGGGATTGAGGGATCACATGTCGTCCTATTTCACCGACCTGGCCCAGCAGTACATCGACGGCAAGTGGCGTCCGGGCACAGGGTCCTGGGACATCATCGACTTCAACCCCTACGACGGTGAGAAGCTCGCCTCGATCACCATCGCCACCGTCGACGAGGTCGACCAGGCGTACCAGGCCGCCGCCCGCGCGCAGAAGGAGTGGGCCGCCACCAACGCCTATGCCCGCCGCGCGGTGTTCGAGAAGGTGCTGCGGCTGGTCGAGGAGCGCGAGGCCCAGATCAGCGAGGTCCTGGTCGCCGAGGCCGGCGGCACCTTCGGGAAGGCCGCCTTCGAACTCCACCTGGCCAAGGAGTTCCTGCGCGAGTCGATCCATCTGTCGCTGCGCCCCGAGGGCCGCATCCTGCCCTCGCCGATCGACGGCAAGGAGAACCGCGTCTACCGCGAGCCGGTCGGCGTGGTCGGCGTGATCAGCCCGTTCAACGTGCCGTTCCTGCTGTCGCTGAAGTCCGTGGCCCCCGCGCTCGCCCTCGGCAACGCCGTGGTGCTCAAGCCGCACCAGAACACGCCGATCTCCGGCGGCACCGTGCTGGCCAAGCTGTTCGAGGACGCGGGGCTGCCCCCGGGCCTGCTGAACGTCGTCGTGACCGACATAGCGGAGATCGGCGACGCCTTCCTGGAGCACCCGGTCCCGCGGGTGATCTCCTTCACCGGCTCCGACAAGGTGGGCCGCCATGTCGCGACCGTCGCGGCCTCGCACTTCAAGCGGTCCATCATCGAACTCGGCGGCAACAGCGCCTTCGTCGTCCTGGACGACGCCGACGTGGACTACGCGGTCGACGCGGCGGTCTTCAGCCGCTTCGTCCACCAGGGCCAGGTCTGCATGGCCGCCAACCGCATCCTGGTCGACCGTTCGCTCGCCGACGAGTTCACCGAGAAGTTCGTCGCCAAGGTGCGCACGCTCCAGGCCGGTGACCCGCGCGACCCGGCGACCCTCATCGGCCCGGTGATCAACTCCCAGCAGGCGGAGGCCGTGACCGGCGCCGTCGAGCAGGCGATCGCCGAGGGCGCCACCGCCCTGCTGCACGGCGCGACCACCGACAACCTCGTGGAGCCGTCCGTCCTGAGCGGCCTGCCCCTCGACTCCGCCCTGCTCCAGCAGGAGGTCTTCGGGCCGGTCGTCTTCATCAACACCTTCGACGGCGAGGAGGAGGCGGTCCGCATCGCCAACGACACGCCGTACGGCCTCAGCGGCGCCGTCCACACCGCCGACATCGAGCGCGGTGTCCGCTTCGCCAAGCAGATCGTCACCGGCATGATCCACGTCAACGACGCCACCGTCCACGACGAGCCGATCGTGCCCTTCGGCGGCGAGAAGAACTCCGGTGTCGGCCGCCTCAACGGCGAGACGACCCTCGAAGCCTTCACCACCACCAAGTGGATCTCGGTGCAGCACGGGCGCAGCGGCTTCCCCTTCTAGCCGTTTCTAGCCGCTTCCAGCCGTCCGGCCGACGGGGGGGCGGGCCGGTGCCCGCCCCCTACCCTGGAGCGCATGTCAGCGATCCGTCTCCTGGTGCTCGGTGCGGTCCGCCAGCACGGGCGGGCCCACGGCTACCAGGTCCGCAACGACCTGGAGTACTGGGGCGCCCATGAGTGGTCCAACGCCAAGCCCGGCTCGATCTACCACGCCCTGAAGCAGATGGCCAAGCAGGGACTCCTGCACGCCCATGAGATCGCGCCGTCCACGGCCGGCGGACCGCCGCGCACCGAGTACGAGATCACCGAGCAGGGCACCCAGGAGTATCTGCGGCTGCTGCGGGAGGCACTGGTCGCCCGGGACCGCAGCATCGACACCCTCTCCGCGGCGATCGGCTTCATGGTCGACCTGGACCGCACGGAAGCGGTCGGTCTGCTCCGGGAGCGGCTGCGGGGCCTCGCCGAGTGGCGGGCCGCCGTCACCGAGCACTACGTCCCCGAGCAGGGGCCGGAGCAGCTCGGTCACATCGGCGAGATCATGAACATGTGGGTGCACACCGCCGACGGCGAGGCCGCCTGGACCCGGGGCCTGATCGAACGGATCGAGGCGGGCGCCTACACCTTCGCCGGTGAGGGCGAACCCTTCGTGGGCGTCCTGGCCGAGGGCGAGGAGAACCCCTACGCGACGGGCGAGCGGCATCCGGGGGACCGCCGCTGACCGTCCGTGGCGGAATCAGACCGAGCGGTCAGTGATGGAAGCCGGTCGCCGCCCCCTTGTCCCGGATCGCCGGGCCCGACTGCTTGCGCAGTTCCGGCAGCAGCCGGGTGAGGTCCTCCACGAACAGCGCCGCGAGGTCCTCGGAGAAGCCGTTGCGGCACACCACGCGGATGACGGACAGGTCCTCCCGGTTCGGCGGGAAGGTGTACGCCGGCACCAGCCAGCCGTTCTCCCGCAGCCGCCGGGAGACGTCGAAGACGTCGTACGCCGTCACCTCGGGCGCCGTGGTGAAGGCGAAGACCGGCAACTGGTCGCCGCGGGTGAGGAGGCGGAAGTCGCCGAGGGACTCCACCTTCTCCGCGACGGCCATCGCCACGTCCCGGGTGGACTGCTGCACCGCGCGGTAGCCCTCCCGGCCCAGCCGCAGCAGGGTGTAGTACTGCGCGACGACCTGGGCGCCGGGCCGGGAGAAGTTCAGCGCGAAGGTCGGCATGTCGCCGCCCAGGTAGTTGACCCGGAAGACCAGCTCCTCGGGCAGCGCCTCCTTGTCCCGCCACAGCGCCCAGCCGACACCGGGGTACACCAGGCCGTACTTGTGCCCCGAGGTGTTGATCGACGCCACGCGCGGGAGGCGGAAGTCCCACACCAGGTCGGGATCGAGGAAGGGCGCCACCATGGCCCCGGACGCGCCGTCCACATGCACCGGGATGTCGAGGCCCGAGCGCTCCTGGAGGGCGTCCAGGGCCGCGCACAGGTCGGCGATCGGCTCGTAGGAGCCGTCGAAGGTGGAGCCGAGGATGCCCACGACCCCGATGGTGTTCTCGTCGCACAGGTCGGCGGCGGCCTGCGGGTCCAGGTGGTAGCGCTCGCCCTCCATGGGGACGAGGCGGGCCTCCACCTCCCAGAAGTTGCAGAACTTCTCCCAGCACACCTGGACGTTGATCCCCATGACCAGGTTCGGGCGGGCGCCCGGCTTCGGGTTCCGCTTGCTCCAGCGGCGCTTGAGCGCCATGCCGGCGAGCATGCACGCCTCGCTGGACCCGGTCGTCGAACAGCCCACGGCCGCCGACGGATCCGGCGCGTTCCACAGGTCCGCGAGCATCGCCACGCACCGGCGCTCCAGCTCGGCGGTGCGCGGGTACTCGTCCTTGTCGATCATGTTCTTGTCGCGGCACTCGGCCATCAGGACACCGGCCTGCGGCTCCATCCACGTGGTGACGAACGTGGCCAGGTTCAGGCGGGAGTTGCCGTCCAGCATCAGCTCGTCGTGCACGACCTGATAGGCCGTCGACGGCGAGATGGGGCCGTCGGGCATGCGGTGCTTGGGCGGCGCCTCCGTCATGCCTCCGACCGGATTCGCCTCGCCGTAGAACGGGTTGACGGACAGCGGGCGCTCGTCGGGCTTCTCGGGACCTTTGTGCAACGCCATGGGTGTGCCTCCTGGAGATCGAACGGGCGTCAGCGGACGGAAGTTCCGTCCGCGCGAAGCTGCATCTGGGGGCGCCCCGTCACCAGCAGCCAGGCCGGCAGCGAGGCGAAGCAGAGCAGGGCGATGATCGTGGGCGAGGACACCAGTACGGCGGCGGTGAACAGGCTCACCCAGCCCTGCCGGGTGATGGCCAGCAGCACGCCGAGCACGCCCGCCGCCACCCCGACCGCCGGATGCACGCCGGACACCAGCGCCTGGGCGGTGAGACCGAGGGCGGCGCCGACGAAGACCGCCGGGAAGATCCGGCCGCCGCGGAAGCCGCAGGACGCGGCGACCACCAGCGCGGCCAGCTTCACCACCGTCATCGTCGCGAACTCGCCGGCCGTCCAGCCGTCCGGATCGGCGGCCAGCTCCGCGACCTCGTCCAGCCCCTTGAAGAGCGTCAGATGCCCGCCCAGGGCCCCCAGAAGGCCCAGGACGAGCCCGCCGGCGGGCAGCATCAGCATCGGATGCCGCAGCCGTCCGAACGCCCCGTGCACATACGGGAAGACCCGTACGGCGCACATGCCGAGCAGCGCGGCCACGGACGCGATCACCAGCGCCGCCAGCAGATCGCCCCAGCCGGGCCGGCCCAGCGGCGGCAGATCGAGGTCGAAGGCCGGATGGGCCACCAGGTCGGTGGTGAGCGCCCCGGCCGCGGCGGCCACCAGCGGGGCGAACACGTTGTCCCACAGCGCGCCCTTCGCCTCCCGCCCCGCCAGCGCCTCGGAGATCACCAGCGCCGCCGCCACCGGCGTGCCGAACAGGGCGCCGATCGTCCCGGCCTCGGCGAGCATCGGCCACACCCGGCCCGGCATCCGCGGGATCAGCCGGTGGCCCAGCCAGAAGGCCAGCCCCACGTTCACCGCGATGATCGGGTTCTCCGGCCCCAGGCTGGGACCGCCCGCCAGCATCAGTACGGCGGCCAGCGTCAGCCCCGGCAGCACCCCGGCCGGGAGCACGGGCGCGTCCAGGCCGGTGGTCGCCGGATCGGGCCCCGCGTGCCCCGGCACCTTCCACACCACGAGCCCCACCAGCACACCGGTCGCGGTGAGCACGACCAGCATCCAGAACACGGAGTACCGGCCCACGCCCAGCGCGTCCGGCAGATCCGCCCACAGCACGTCCTGCAACTCCTCGGCCACCCCGCTGACCAGCAGGAGCAGCAGACTGGAGACGACGCCCACCACGACGGCGGGCAGGATCAGGGGCAGCAACGCGCGGGCGGGAGTCGCCGGAGCGGTGGGCGCGTGCCGCGGGATCTCCTGAGCCACAGGCTCACGATAAGCGGGCAAAGCGGACATGACATCCGGGGGCGTCCGGTCGGGAGCCGTCCGGGTCCCGGGCCCGCGCTTGCACCTCACGCGGCGTGAGACGCACCGTGGAGGACGACACCGGAAGGACCGGAAAGTGAGGGGAGAAGTGAGCTACTCCGTAGGACAGGTCGCGGGCTATGCCGGCGTCACGGTGCGCACCCTGCACCACTACGACGAGATCGGACTGCTCGTCCCCGGCGGCCGCAGCCACGCGGGCCACCGGCGCTACGACGACACCGACCTCGAACGGCTCCAGCGGATCCTGTTCTACCGCGAGCTCGGCTTCCCGCTCGACGAGGTCGCCGCCCTGCTCGACGACCCGGACGCGGACACGCGCGCGCACCTGCGCCGCCGGCACGAACTGCTGACCGCCCGGATCGAGCGGCTGAAGGAGATGGCGGCGGCCGTGGAACACGCCATGGAGGCACGCAGAATGGGCATCGATCTCACCCCCGAGGAGCGCTTCGAGGTCTTCGGGGACCACGACCCCGAGCAGTACGCGCAGGAGACCGAGGCACGCTGGGGCGGCACCGACGCCTACGCCGAGTCACGGCGCCGCACCGCCCGCTACACCAAGGACGACTGGAAGCGCATCCGCGCCGAGGCCGACGCCTGGGGCGAGCGCTACGCGGCACTCGTGGCCGACGGCGAGCCGCCGACCGGCGAGGCGGCCATGGACCTCGCCGAGGAGCACCGGCGCCACATCGACACGCGCTACTACGCGTGCCCCCACGAGATGCACCGCTGCCTGGGCGAGATGTACGTCGCCGACGAGCGCTTCACGGCGTACTACGACGCCCTGCGCCCGGGCCTCGCCGAGCACCTCAGGGACGCGATCCTGGCGAACGCGGCCCGGCACACGCGCTGACGGCGACCTGTCCTGGCCCGGTGCGTCCCCGGTGCGCTCCCTGTGCGTCCGGGGACGTTCACTCCTGGGCCAGGACCACCGCCGTGCCGTACGCGCACACCTCGGTGCCCACGTCCGCCGCCTCCGACACGTCGAAGCGGAACGCCAGCACGGCGTTGGCGCCCCGCGCGCGTGCCTGCTCGACGAGCCGCTCCATGGCCTGGTTGCGGGTCTCCACCAGGGTCTTCGTCAGCCCCTTCAGCTCACCGCCGATCATCGACTTCAGACCCGCGCCGATCTGGCTGCCCAGATGCCGCGAGCGCACGGTCAGGCCGAAGACCTCGCCGATAACCTGCTCGACCCGCAACCCGGGTACGTCGTTGGTGGTGACGACCAGTACGTCCGGCCGGGGTCCCTGACCGCCGCCGAATTCCTCGATGCCCATGCTCACAGCTTTGACCGGGGAGAGGCACAGTGCATCCTGGGGGAGGCCCTGGGAACCTGGCCCCGCGGCGCCGCGTTGATACGTTGGGGCGGTCCTCCGCCGCACCGACCGCCCTCACCCCTCAGGAGCCCGGAACCGTGACGACTCTTGCCCTCGGACCGAGCTGGCTGGACCCCGACTATCTGCTGGACAGCTTCGGCATCTGGGGTCTGCTGCTCATCGTGTTCGCGGAGTCCGGCCTGCTCATCGGCTTCTTCCTGCCCGGTGACTCGCTGCTGTTCACCGCCGGTCTGCTGATCACCTCGGGCCAGCTCGACTTCCCGCTGTGGGGCGCGGTCGCGCTGATCTGCGTCGCCGCGATCCTGGGCGACCAGGCGGGCTACATGTTCGGCAAGAAGGTCGGCCCGTCGCTCTTCACCCGACCGGACTCCCGCCTCTTCAAGCAGGAGAACGTCGTCAAGGCGCACGACTTCTTCGAGAAGCACGGCCCGAAGTCGCTGATCCTGGCCCGCTTCGTGCCCATCGTGCGCACCTTCACCCCGATCATCGCCGGCGTCAGCGGCATGCGGTACCGCTCGTTCCTGACCTTCAACATCGTCGGTGGCGTCCTGTGGGGCGCCGGCGTCACCCTGCTGGGCTCCTGGCTCGGCAACATCGACTTCGTGAAGAAGAACATCGAGGCGATCCTCATCCTGATCGTCCTCGTCTCGGTGGTTCCGATCGTCATCGAGTTCATGAGGGCACGCAGCGCCGCCAAGAAGAACGCCTCGCAGGCCCCCGCCGAGCAGCGGCCCGAGCAGCAGCCGTACCAGCAGCAGCCCCCGGTGATGGACGACGCGACGACCCGGCTCCGCCGTATCGACGAGCACGAGCCCGGCCCGTACGGCCACCAGGGCGGCCGCCCGCAGCAGAACGACTACTACGGCACGCCGTACCCGCAGCAGGACCGGCCCCACCAGCCCCAGCAGCAGCCCTACCCGCAGCAGCAGCCGCAGCCGTACCCCCAGCAGCAGCCCTGGGACCAGCAGCCGCAGCCGCAGCAGCAGCCGTACGGCGCCCAGCCCCACCAGAACGGCCCGTACCCGTACAACGAGGGCTACTGACGGCGCCGGGCCCGCGGGTGTCAGAACCCGCGGGTCCGCTTGGCCGCCCGGCGCTTCTCGGCGGATCCGATCCGCAGGAACAGCCGGGACACCTCCGAACCCAGGTTCACCCCGATCGCGATGGCCATCGCCAGCGCCGCGGCCTTGGTGAGCGACACCAGCCCCTGGTCCACCTCGTTCTGCGCGATGGCCAGCAGCCCGAAGTACGTCGCCGAACCCGGCAGCAGCGGCCCGATCGCCGCCGTGGTGTACGGCAGCGCCGACGCGAACCGGTAGCGGGCCAGCAACTGCCCGAACAGCCCCACGACCCCCGCCGCGACGGCCGTGGAGGCCACCGGCGAGATCTCGCCCGCGTAGTGCATCGCCCCGTACACCGACCAGGCCACGCCCCCGTTGAGGGTGACGGCCGGCACGGTCGAGCGCTCCTGCTGCAACAGCACCGCGAAGGTCAGCGACAGCAGCATCGACGCGCCGATCTGCCACAGCGGCCGCTCGGTGATCCCCAGGGCCGCGTCCGGGTTGAGATGCGCCCCGAGCTGCACGCCCAGATAGAGCATCACCAGCACCCCGACCACGATGCCCACGAAGAAGTACATGACCTCCAGCAGCCGCGCGGCCGCGGTGATGTAGAAGCCCGTCAGACCGTCCTGGACGCCCGCCACCAGCGCCCGTCCGGGCAGCAGCGCGAACAGCCCGCCGGTGATGACCGCGGACGCCTTCACGTCCACATGGGTCAGGGTCAGCGCGACCCCTATCGCGGCCGGCGGCATCGCCGCGACCAGGAACTGGTAGAACTCCGGCAGCCCCCGGCCCGCGCACAGCCAGGCCAGCCGGTCGCCGAGCATCGCCCCGAGCGCGGCGGCGACGAACACGACCAGATCACCGCCGACCAGCACCGAGGCCGCGCCCGCCAGCAGCCCGCTCGCCGAGGTCAGCACCCAGGTCGGGTACGGGTGCCGGTTGCGGCGCATCTCCGCGAGCCGCCGGTACGCCTCCTCCAGCGAGAAGTGCGTCTCCGGGTCGCTCAGGTCGTCCACCAGCCGGAACACGGCCGCCAGCCGGGTGTAGTCGGTGCCGCGCCGGCGGACCGTCCGGGACGCCGTCAGCGGATCGTCCACCAGCGACGGCTGGTACGAGATCGACAGCAGGGTGAAGGTGACGTTCGGCTCGCAGCGGTCCAGCCCGTAGGAGCGGCAGACCGCGAACATCGCGGCCTCCACGTCCTCGGCGCCCTCCCCGCCCGCCAGCAGCAGCTCACCGATGCGCAGTGTCAGGTCGAGGACGCGCGGGACGGCCGGCCCGCCCTCCTCCGGCTTCACGGTCCGCTCCGGCGCCGGCCGCTCGGTCACCGGCATCCGCAGCATCGTGCGCATCCGGTCCTGCCAGGGCAGGTCCTTGGTCAGACTGACCACCGGAACGCCCTCGGCGGGGGTGAACGCGGCCGGGCCGCCACGGGCGCTGTACGTGCTCGGCCGGCTGAACGCCGACCCCTCCGGCTCCTCGGCGGGCGGCACGTCCAGCCCCTGCGGAACCGCGAACTCCGACGTGGTCTCCGGCTCACCGCCCGCTCTGGGCACGGCCAGCCCCGGCGGAACGGCGAACTCGGACGTCACCTCGGGCTCGTAGGAACCCCTCGCCTCGTCCGACTGCGGCTTGCGGTCCTCCGCATCCGTCACTGAGCAACGCTCCCTGAACGACACCTTCCGTACGGATCAGTATGCGCACAGGCACACGAAAGGGCCGCACGCGTGTACGTGCGGCCCCCTCGGTGCGGAAGGTCAGTGACCGCCCTGGTCCTTGAAGCGCTTGTAGGACCGCTCGATCTCGGCCTCGGCGTCGACCCGGCCGACCCAGTCGGCGCCCTCGACGGACTTGCCGGGCTCCAGGTCCTTGTAGACCTCGAAGAAGTGCTGGATCTCCAGGCGGTCGAACTCCGACACGTGGTGGATGTCGCGCAGGTGCTCCACGCGCGGGTCGGTCGCCGGGACGCACAGCAGCTTGTCGTCGCCGCCGGCCTCGTCCGTCATCCGGAACATGCCGATCGCGCGGCACTTGATGAGGCAACCCGGGAAGGTCGGCTCGTCCAGGATGACCAGCGCGTCCAGCGGGTCGCCGTCCTCGCCGAGGGTGTTCTCGACGAAGCCGTAGTCGGTCGGGTAGGCGGTCGAGGTGAAGAGTCGACGGTCCAGGCGGATCCGACCGGTCTCGTGGTCCACCTCGTACTTGTTCCGCGAACCCTTCGGGATCTCGATCGTGACGTCGAACTCCACCGGACGCTCCTCCATGATCAGCACATAGTTCTGGTGGTTAAGTGTCCCTCACGCAGGTGGGTGATCGCGAAAGGGGCTGGTGGTCATGCCGGAGCTGAGACCGTGGCGGGCCGCGAGACCGCACGTGGTGCGGGTCGCGGACGCCGTACGACCGCGTCTGGCACGGGCCGCAGGGATCGTAGGCCCTCGTCTCGCGCGGGCGACGGCGGCCGCGAAGCCGCGGGTCGCACGGCTCACGCAGGCGGCGAAACCGCAGCTCGCGCGGATCACGAAGACCGGTCCGACCGTCAGGACCTGGCGGTACACCGCGGGTGCGGCGACCGCCGGACTGGCGCTGGCCGCGGGCGTGGTGACCGCCGCCGGCCCCTGGGACTCCACCGGTCAGCGTACGGCCGAGCGGGACCGCGCCGCCGCCCTGCATCACACGGGTGGCGCAGATCACGGCCGTCGCACCGGTTCGTCCGATACGTCCGACACCGCGGCCGGCGCCCCCCGGCCCGCCCCGAGCGCCCCCTCCGTACTCTCCGGTCTCGGCGGCCCCACCGGCACCGTGAAGTCCGCCCACACCACCACCGCCCTCGCCGCCGTCCTGGACCCCCTGCTGCGCGACCCGGCGCTCGGCACCCTGCACACCGCCGCGGTCGTCGACGTCACCACCGGCGCGCGGCTCTACGGCACCGGGTCCGGCCAGGCGCTCACCCCCGCCTCCACCACGAAGATCGCCACCGCGGTCGCCGCGCTCACCGCGATGGGACCCGACCACCGGCTCACCACCCGCGCCGCCCTCGAACCCGACACGAAGGAACTGGTCCTGGTCGGCGGCGGCGACCCCACCCTCACCGCCCGCAAGGACGCCGAGGGCTGGGCGAGCCTGCGCGCGCTCGCCGTCTCGGCCGCCAAGGCGCTCACGGCACGCGGCCTGACCGACGTCACCCTCTCCTACGACACGACCCTCTTCACCGGCCCCCGGATTCACCCCATCGGGGTCGATCCCAACATCGCCCCCGTCACCGCCCTCAGCGCCGACCAGGGCCGCACCGACGACTCCACCAGCGGCACGGCCTACCGCGTGGCCGACCCGGCCGCCGACGCCACCCGCAAGTTCGCCGACTTCCTCAAGGCCGAGGGCATCACCACCAGCGCCCCCGGTCCCTCGAAGGCCACCACGCGCGCGGAGACCCTCGCCACCGTCTCCTCGCCCCCGCTGTCCGACCTGGTCGAGCGGATGCTCACCAACAGCGACAACGACATCGCCGAGGCCCTCGCCCGCCAGACCGCCGTCGCGACCGGCGACCGCGCCGACTTCGCCGGCGGCGGCCGGGCCGTCCACGCCCAGCTCAAGAAGCTCGGACTGCCCATGGCCGGCGCGGTCTTCGAGGACGGCAGCGGACTCGAC
This sequence comes from Streptomyces antibioticus, assembly GCF_002019855.1. Taxonomy (NCBI): domain Bacteria; kingdom Bacillati; phylum Actinomycetota; class Actinomycetes; order Kitasatosporales; family Streptomycetaceae; genus Streptomyces; species Streptomyces antibioticus. Next base: position 4,813,758 of record NZ_CM007717.1, read on the forward strand.
CGGGGCGACCGCCTCACCGCCGACCTCCTGACCGCCCTCCTCGTCAAGGCCGCCGACCCGGACCGCCCCGACCTGCGCCCGGCCCTCACCGGACTCCCCGTCGCCGGCTTCACGGGCACCCTCAGCGCCCGCTACACCGAGGGCGCCGCCGGCGTCGTCCGCGCCAAGACCGGCACCCTCACCGGCGTCAACGCCCTGGCCGGCACCGTCGTCGACCGCGACGGCCACCTCCTCGCCTTCGCCCTCCTGGCCTCCGGCACCACCAACAGGGACACGGCCCAATCAGCCCTGGACCGAACAGCAACGGCACTGGCGAACTGCGGCTGCGGCTAGGGCGCTCCGGTGCCGTGTGCGTCGGCGGGTCCTGGGTGCGCGTCTTCGGGTTCGGGTTCGTGGCTCTGCCTCAACTGGCGGTGAGCACGTACCGTTGACGCATGACGAGCATCGGTGGTGTGGAGATGGTCGACTGGAATCTCGCGGTCGCGACCGCGACCCGGCTCGTGCGGCCGGGCCCGGAGGTGAGCCGCGACGAGGCCAGGGCCGTCGTCGCGGAGCTGCGCCGGCACGCCAAGGCCTCGGAGGAACACGTCCGCGGATTCACCCGGATGGGTACCGAGGACACGCACGACACCCCGGTCCTCGTCGTCGACCGCCCCGGCTGGGTGCGGGCCAACGTCGCCGGTTTCCGGGAGCTTCTCAAGCCCCTCCTCGACAAGATGCAGGAACGCCGCGCGGGCGGCCCGGGGGGCGCCGTGCTGGGCGCCGTCGGCGGCAAGGTCACCGGCGTCGAACTGGGCATGCTGCTGTCGTTCCTCGCCTCCCGCGTGCTCGGCCAGTACGAGACCTTCGCCCCCGCCTCCCGCGACCTCCCCTCCGGCGGCCCCAAGGGCGGCCGGCTGCTGCTCGTCGCCCCGAACATCGTCCACGTCGAACGCGAACTCGACGTCGACCCCCACGACTTCCGCCTCTGGGTCACCCTCCACGAGGAGACCCACCGCACCCAGTTCTCCGCCGTCGACTGGCTGCGCGACCATCTGGAGGGCGAGATCCAGTCGTTCCTCGGGGAGACCGACGTCGACCCGATGACCTTCCTGGAGCGCGTCAGGGAGGCCGCCCAGTCCCTCGCCGGCGGCCGCCCCGAGGGCGAGGAGGACGACGGCGGACGCTCCCTCGTCGAACTCGTCCAGACCCCCGCCCAGCGCGAGATCCTCGGCCGCCTCACCGCCGTGATGTCCCTGCTGGAGGGCCACGCCGACTTCGTCATGGACGGCGTCGGACCCGCCGTCGTGCCCTCCGTCGCCGAGATCCGCGAGAAGTTCCAGCAGCGCCGCGCCAAGGGCGCCTCCCGCCTGGACATGGCCTTGCGCAAACTGCTCGGCCTCGACGCCAAGCTCCGCCAGTACCGCGACGGCGAACGCTTCGTGCGGGCCGTCGTCGAACAGGTCGGCATGGACGGCTTCAACCGCGTCTGGACCTCCCCGAACACCCTCCCCACCAAGGCGGAGATCGCCAAACCGGCGGACTGGGTCGCCCGCGTGCACCGCAAGGCCGAGTCATGACACCCGTACGGCACCCCGTGAACCGGATCCGGCCGACGGCAGGCGAACGCCCCTTCAATCACCCGTCCGAGGGACCGTGGGTCCTCGGCAGGCGTGCAATGCTCGGGGAACGGCCCGGCTCTGTCACCATCTACACACTCTGAGTGACCGGCCCGGGGTTCACCCCCGACAAAACTTCATGAAGGGAACCGGACAATGGGTCCCCATCCTGCGGTCGCGGCGATACGCCTGGCGGTCCGCCGCGTACTCCACGACATCCTCAACGACCACCAGCCCACCGACCCCACCGCCACCCCGGCGCGGGGCTCGCACGCGCGCCCGCCCGCGCCGCTCGTCCTCGTGGCGTGCTCCGGCGGCGCCGACTCCATGGCCCTCGCCTCCGCACTCGCCTTCGAAGCCCCCCGGCTCGGGCTGCGCGCCGGCGGCGTCACCGTCGACCACGGCCTCCAGCCCGGCTCCGACCTGCGCGCCGACGAGGTCGTCCTGCGCCTGCGCGAACTCGGCCTCGACCCCGTCGAGGCCACCGCCGTGACCGTCGGCCGCGAAGGCGGCCCCGAGGCCGCCGCCCGAGACGCCCGCTACGCCGCCCTCGACGCCGCCGCCGAACGCCACGGCGCCGCCGCCGTCCTGCTCGGCCACACCCGCGACGACCAGGCCGAGACCGTCCTGCTCGGCCTCGCCCGCGGCTCCGGCATCCGCTCCCTGTCCGGCATGGCCGAGATCTCCGGCACCGGCGGCCGCTACCGGCGGCCCTTCCTCCAGGTCGACCGGCAGACCGCCCGCAAGGCGTGCATGGTCCAGTCGCTGCCCGTGTGGGACGACCCGCACAACGCCGACCCCGCCTACACCCGCTCCCGGCTGCGCCACGAGGGTCTGCCCGCCCTGGAGAAGGCCCTCGGCAAGGGCGTCGTCGAGGCCCTCGCCCGAACGGCCCAGCTCTCCCGCGACGACGCCGACGCGCTCGACGCCTGGGCCGGCCAGGCCGAGACCGCCGTACGGGACGCCGCCGGCCTCCTGGAGTGCGCCAAGCTCTACGCCCTGCCGCCCGCCGTACGCCGCCGGATCCTGCGCCGCGCCGCCATCGAGGCGGGCGCGCCGGCCGGTTCCCTCTTCGCCCGGCACATCGAGGAGGTCGACCGGCTGATCACCGGATGGCGCGGCCAGGGGGTCATCAACCTCCCCGGCAAAGTCGTGGCCCAGCGGCAGGGTGGCAGACTGGTGATTCGGCAAGGCTGAAACCCGGCTCTCCGCACGGAGGGCCAGGCGGCCGGTGGGACGACCGAAAGTGATGCGGTGGACGCGAAAGACATGGGTGCCGACCTCAAGCAGGTACTCATCACCAAGGAAGAGATCGACGCGAAGCTGGCCGAGCTGGCCGCGAAGATCGACGCTGAGTACGCGGGCAAGGACCTGCTGATCGTCGGTGTCCTCAAGGGCGCGGTGATGGTCATGGCCGACCTCGCCCGGGCGCTGTCCACCCCCGTCACCATGGACTGGATGGCCGTGTCGTCGTACGGCGCGGGCACCCAGTCCTCCGGCGTGGTGCGGATCCTGAAGGACCTCGACACCGACATCAAGGGCCGGCACGTCCTGATCGTCGAGGACATCATCGACTCCGGCCTGACGCTGTCCTGGCTGCTGTCGAACCTCGGCTCGCGCGAGCCGGCCTCCCTCAAGGTGTGCACGCTGCTGCGCAAGCCGGACGCCGCGAAGGTCGCCATCGACGTGGAGTGGGTGGGCTTCGACATCCCCAACGAGTTCGTCGTCGGCTACGGCCTGGACTACGCCGAGAAGTACCGGAACCTGCCGTTCGTCGGTACGCTCGCGCCCCATGTCTACGGCGGCTGAGCCGGACGGCAGCGCCGGCCCGGGCACGGACTGAGCCGGACGGCCGGTCTTGTAGGGCGATCGGGAACCCCAGCGGGTTTCGCACCGTTGGAGCAGGCAGACGGGCTCACCGGCTCTCCTGTGCGGCTTCGGGCCACCATGCTGGGGTACCGTCAGAAGAACTGTCTTATCAAACTCACTATGGCAGGAGGGACGGGGCGGCACCGCTCCGTATGGATGGACGTGAAGCGATACTTCCGTGGGCCGGTCATGTGGATCGTGCTGGCCGTCCTTGCCGTGGTCGTGTTGATGCAGGTCGTCGGCTCGTCCGGCGGCTACAAGACGGTGGACACAGGCCAGGTCATTGCAGCGATCAACGACAACAAGGTCGAGTCGGCCAAGCTCACCACCGGTGACGAGCAGACCATCAAGGCCACCCTCAAAGACGGCGTGAAGATCGAGGGCAGCTCGAAGATCCAGGCGAGCTACATCGGCGATCAGGGCGTGACCATCGCCAACACGCTGCAGACCAAGTACCAGGACAAGCAGATTCCGGACGGCTACACGGTCTCTCCGACGAAGCAGAACGCCTTCGTCGGGATCCTGCTGTCCCTGCTCCCCTTCGTCCTCATCGTGGTCGTCTTCCTGTTCCTGATGAACCAGATGCAGGGCGGCGGCTCCCGCGTCATGAACTTCGGAAAGTCCAAGGCGAAGCTCATCACCAAGGACACCCCGAAGACGACGTTCGCGGACGTCGCCGGTTCGGACGAGGCCGTCGAGGAACTCCACGAGATCAAGGAGTTCCTCCAGGAACCGGCCAAGTTCCAGGCCGTCGGCGCCAAGATCCCCAAGGGCGTGCTGCTGTACGGCCCGCCCGGCACCGGCAAGACGCTCCTCGCGCGTGCCGTCGCCGGCGAGGCGGGCGTCCCCTTCTACTCGATCTCCGGTTCCGACTTCGTCGAGATGTTCGTCGGTGTCGGTGCCTCCCGTGTGCGTGACCTCTTCGAGCAGGCCAAGGCGAACGCCCCGGCGATCGTCTTCGTCGACGAGATCGACGCGGTCGGCCGCCACCGCGGCGCCGGCCTCGGCGGCGGTCACGACGAGCGCGAGCAGACGCTGAACCAGCTCCTCGTCGAGATGGACGGCTTCGACGTCAAGGGCGGCGTGATCCTCATCGCCGCGACGAACCGGCCCGACATCCTCGACCCGGCGCTGCTGCGCCCCGGCCGCTTCGACCGCCAGATCGCGGTCGACCGCCCGGACATGCAGGGCCGTCTGGAGATCCTCAAGGTCCACCAGAAGGGCAAGCCGGTCGCGCCCGACGTCGACCTGTCCGCCGTCGCCCGCCGCACTCCCGGCTTCACGGGTGCCGATCTGTCGAACGTGCTGAACGAGGCCGCGCTGCTGACGGCCCGCTCGGACAAGAAGCTGATCGACAACCACATGCTGGACGAGGCGATCGACCGTGTGGTCGCGGGCCCGCAGAAGCGGACCCGGATCATGTCGGACAAGGAGAAGAAGATCACCGCGTACCACGAGGGCGGTCACGCCCTGGTCGCGGCGGCCTCGCCGAACTCCGACCCGGTCCACAAGATCACGATCCTGTCCCGCGGCCGTGCCCTCGGCTACACGATGGTCCTGCCGGACGAGGACAAGTACTCCACCACGCGCAACGAGATGCTGGACCAGCTCGCGTACATGCTGGGCGGCCGCGCGGCGGAGGAGCTGGTCTTCCACGACCCGACCACGGGCGCGGCGAACGACATCGAGAAGGCCACCGCCACCGCCCGCGCGATGGTCACCCAGTACGGCATGACCGAGCGCCTGGGTGCCATCAAGTTCGGCGGCGACAACACCGAGCCGTTCCTCGGCCGTGAGATGGCTCACCAGCGCGACTACTCGGAAGAGGTCGCCGCGCTGGTGGACGAGGAAGTCAAGAAGCTCATCGAGAACGCGCACAACGAAGCCTGGGAGATCCTCGTCGAGAACCGCGACGTTCTCGACAACCTGGTGCTTCAGCTCCTGGAGAAGGAGACGCTGGGCAAGGAGGAGATCGCCGAGATCTTCGCCCCCATCCACAAGCGTCCCCCGCGGCCGGCCTGGACCGGCTCCTCCCGCCGTACGCCCTCGACCCGTCCGCCGGTGCTCTCCCCCAAGGAGCTGGCCCTGACGAACGGCGCGAACGGCACCACTCCGGCGATCTCCACCGCGAAGGCCACCGCGGCGGAGCCCGCCCCGGTGACCGAGCCCGCTCCGGAGGACCGCCCGGAGAGCTGACCAGGCCCGGAATGGATGCCGCGCCCCCCAGGTTCTAGCCTGGGGGGCGCGGCATTTTCCGTATGACCTGTTTTCGACGCCCTTGTGGGACACCTAGGAACGAGGCAGCACATGACCGACCCCGTGACGCTGGACGGCGAGGGCCAGATCGGCGAGTTCGACGAGAAGCGCGCCGAGAACGCCGTACGCGAACTCCTGATCGCGGTCGGCGAAGACCCGGACCGCGAGGGCCTCAAGGAGACTCCGGCGCGGGTGGCGCGGGCGTACAAGGAGATATTCGCGGGGCTGTGGCAGAAGCCCGAGGACGTGCTGACCACGACGTTCGACCTGGGGCACGACGAGATGGTGCTGGTGAAGGACATCGAGGTGTTCTCCACGTGTGAGCATCATCTGGTGCCGTTCCGCGGGGTGGCGCATGTCGGCTACATCCCGTCCACCACCGGGAAGATCACCGGTCTGTCCAAGCTGGCCCGGCTGGTGGATGTGTTCGCCCGCCGCCCCCAGGTGCAGGAACGTCTCACCACGCAGGTCGCGGACTCGCTGATGGAGATTCTGGAGCCGCGCGGCGTGATCGTCGTCGTGGAGTGCGAGCACATGTGCATGTCCATGCGGGGCATCCGCAAGCCCGGCGCCAAGACCATCACGTCGGCGGTCCGCGGGCAGCTCCGGGACATGGCGACGCGCAACGAGGCGATGAGTCTCATCATGGCGCGCTGAAGGATTGCGCGCTGAAGGATCGCGCGCGCTGACTTACGCCGGGGTCGCCGCTCCGTTGTTGTGGTCGTCGTCGTCCTCGGGGAGTTTGCAGACGCGCTCCAGGAACAGGGCGGCTGCTATGACGCCGATGCCCGCGACGACGGAGAAGCCGGCGTAGATCGCCTGGTCGCGGTGGGCCGGGACCTCCAGGGACTCCAGGAGGAAGACGCCCGTGCCGCCGTACATGCCGCTGACGAGGGCGGCGACCAGGGCGCTGGCCTGGCCGAAGACGACCGCGCGGGCGGCCATCAGCGGGTCGACGCCCTTGGCGCCGGGGCGGCGCTCGCGCTGGGCCTTGAGGCGGGAGCGCAGCGACAGCGCGGTGGCCAGCAGCACCACCGCGATCAGGGCCAGGACGATGGGGGCGGCCAGCGGGACGCTGGGCAGGGTCCCGATCGAGGTCCACAGACGGGCACCGGCCCAGGACAGGACGCCGGCCACGAGGAAGACCCCGGCCAGCACCCTGATGCGCAGCTCTTTCACGGTGATCCTTCAGCTCCCCCGGGTCCTCAAGGACAGTGGTCGTCTTGACCTTAACGACTACGCGGGCAGGTGAAGTTCCAGGTCCTGGCGCGCGGTGACGCCTTCCCGGGTGATCGTGTCCAGGAGCGCCGCGACCGGCCCCCGGCCGGGCAGCTCGGCCTCGGGCTCGACGTCGAGCCAGGGGGCGAGCACGAAGGCGCGTTCATGGGCGCGCGGGTGGGGGAGGGTGAGCCGCGGGTCGCCGTCGACGACATCGGCGTAGGCCACGATGTCGACGTCGAGGGTGCGCGCGCCCCAGCGCTCCTCGCGGACCCGGTGGAACGCCTCCTCGACCGCGTGCGCCCGCTCCAGCAGGGAGGACGGCGGCAGGGTCGTCTTCAGCACCACGACCGCGTTGAAGTACGAGGGCTGGCTGCCGGGCTCGACGCCCCACGGCGCCGTCTCGTACACCGGGGAGACGGCCTTCACGCGGACGCCCGGGGTGTCCTCCAGGGCGTCGATGGCGCCCTGGAGGGTCTCCAGGCGGTTGCCGAGGTTGGAGCCGAGGGAGATCACGGCGCGCTGCGGGTTGTGCAGCGTGGTGTCGGCGGCGTCCACCTGCTCGACCACGGAGGCGGGTACCGGCTGTACGGTCGGGTCGCTGTGACCCTCGGTGAAGGACGCGGTCATGCTCGGCTCCGGATGATGGTGACGGTCACGTCGTCGAAGGGGACGGTGATCGGTGCGTCGGGCTTGTGGACGCGGACCTCGACCTCGTCCACCCCTTCGTGTGCGAGACAGGCCTGGGCGATGCGCTCGGCGAGCGTCTCGATGAGGTTGACCGGCTCGCCCTCGACGACGGCGACGACCTCCTCCGCCACGATGCCGTAGTGCACGGTCTTCGCCAGGTCGTCGTCGGCGGCCGCCGGGCGGGTGTCCAGGCCGAGCACGAGGTCCACGATGAAGGTCTGGCCCTCCTCGCGCTCCTTCGGGAACACACCGTGGTACCCGCGGGCCTTCAGGCCGCGCAGCTCGACACGATCCACGCGCATCACTCCTGCAATCGTCGGTTCCGGCCGGCCGGTGGCGTGTGCGGGCGCCACCGCGGCCTCGAACGAATCTACCTGCGAGCACCGACAGCGCCGGGCCCCGGCGGGCACGGCCCGGGGCGGCACCGCAGTTTTCACCGGGCGTTTCCCTCGGTGAACCCGGTGGCTCACGGGCCGATAGCCGCGCCTACCCGCGGGTTCGTGATTCCAACCACTTCTTGGTGCGGGAGGGGGAAAGGGGGTGGGGGCGCGGGGGTGCGGGGGTCAGACCGGGCTCTCGCCGTTGTCGTCGTTCCCCGGGTTCTCGGGGTGGTCCAGGCTCTCCGGTTTCTCGCCGTCCTCCGGCTCCTCGCCGTCGGCCAGGACCGGGGAGGCGTGGTGCGACCACAGCTTCCAGCCGTCCCGGGTCCGGCGGAACACGTTCGTGGCGACGACGAGCTGGCCCACCAGGGGCCCCAGCTCCTCGCCGTCCGACGGTGCCGGACCGCCGCTGAGGATGTTCTCCGTGCAGTTCACCAGGGCGGTGTCGCCGGTGACGGAGACGTGGACATCGGTCAGGAAGAACTGGATGTAGTCGGTGTTCGCCATGATCAGCGCGTACGACCGCAGCACCTCGCCGCGCCCGGTGAGCACCGGCCAGCCGGGGTGCACGCAGGAGATCACGCCGCTGTCCGCCGGATCGTGGTACTCCTCGTCGACGCCCAGGTCGGAGGGGGTGAGCCAGAGCGAGGACACCGTCTCGAAGTCGCCCCGCTCCAGCGCTTCGTAGAACGCGGTGTTGGCGGCCTCGACCTCTTCGACGTCGGTGTGGGGGGCGCTCACCGGACTCCTTCCGCACCACCGGGGCGCACGGCGCGCGCGGTGTCGTCGGCGCGCGTCCCTTCCGTGGCGCGCGCCCCTTCCACGGCGCGCGCGACCCGCACCGCGTCCGCCGTCGCGTGGACCTCGTGCACGCGCACGGCCCACGCGCCGTTGTGCGCCGCGAGCGCGGAGACGGCGGCCGTGGCGGCGTCCCGTTCGCGCGCGGGGGGTGGTGCGCCCTCCGGGCCTGCCAGGACGCGGCCGAGGAAGCGTTTGCGGGAGGCGGCGACCAGCAGCGGGTGCCCCAGGGTGTGCAGCCGGTCGAGGTGGGCGAGCAGGGCGAGGTCGTGATCGGCGTCCTTGGAGAAGCCGAGCCCGGGGTCGACGACGATCCGGTCGGGGGAGACGCCGCCCGCGAGGACGGCCTCCACACGCGCGTGCAGCTCGTCGACGACCTCGGCGACCACATCGGCGTAGACGCCCTTGACGTTGCCCCCTTCGAGGAAGCCGCGCCAGTGCATGACGACGAAGGGGGCGCCGGCGTCGGCCACCACCGGGATCATCTCCGGGTCGGCGAGGCCGCCGCTGACGTCGTTGACCAGGGCGGCGCCGGCGGCGAGGGCCCGGGCGGCGACGGACGCGCGCATGGTGTCGACGGAGACGACGACGCCCTCGGAGGCGAGGCCGCGGACGACGGGGACGACCCGGCGCATCTCCTCGGCCTCGTCGACACGGGTGGCGCCGGGGCGGGTGGACTCCCCGCCGACGTCGACCAGGTCGGCGCCCTCGGCGACGAGCTGGAGGCCGTGCTTGACGGCGGCCGTCGTGTCGAACCAGCGGCCGCCGTCGGAGAAGGAGTCGGGGGTGACGTTGACGACCCCCATGACCGCGCAGCGATCCCATTCCGGAAGACCGGCGACCCGTCCGCGTCCGCTCTGCTTGCTCATATGTTCAGCGTAGGCCCAGGGGCGGGCCGGGACGCTGCCCGGCCCGGCTTCCCGGGCCGGGGCGGAACCCCGCAGGTGCTGCCCGGTCACCCCTACGCGGCCTGTACGTCCCGCTCGGCCGGCCGGTGCGCACACACGCGTGCCGGCTTCGTACGGCGGCGCAGGAAGCGGGGCAGCGGCAGGGCGAGGTCGACGAAGCCCTCGGCCTGCATGGCGGCGAAGCCGATGCGCGGCAGGTCGCCGGAGGCGCGGTAGACGACGAAACGGGGCTCCCAGCGGGGCTGGAACTTGGCGTTGAACTTGTACAGCGACTCGATCTGGAACCAGCGGGAGAGGAAGACCAGCAGACCGCGCCAGGCCCGCAGCACCGGTCCGGCGCCGATCTTCTCGCCGCGGGCCAGCGCCGAGCGGAACATCGCGAAGTTCAGCGACACGCGCGTGATCGCGAAGCGGGGGGCGGCCTGGAGCGCGGCCACGATCAGCAGTTCGTTCATCCCGGGGTCGGCCGCGCGGTCGCGCCGCATCAGGTCGAGGGAGACGCCGTCCGGGCCCCAGGGCACGAAGTGCAGGATCGCCTTGAGGTCGCCGTACGGGCCGGGGACCTCGTCGGCCTTGTGGGCGGTGGCGATGAGACAGTCGCCGTCGGCCGGATCGCCCACGCGGCCGAGCGCCATGGAGAAGCCGCGCTCGGTGTCGGTGCCCCGCCAGTCCTCGGCGGCCCGCCTGATCCGCTCCAGCTCGGCCTCGCCGAGGTCACGTACACGTCGGACCCGGGTTTCGTATCCGGCGCGCTCGATGCGCTTGACCATTTGGCGGACGTTGCGCATCGCGCGGCCGGCGAGCGAGAAATCCGCGACGTCCACCACCGCCTCGTCGCCCAGTTCGAGGGCGTCGAGGCCGGTCTCGCGGGTCCAGACCTCGCCGCCGGTCTCCGAGCAGCCCATGACGGCGGGCGTCCAGGAGTGGGCCCTGGCCTCGTCCATGAAGCGTTCGATGGCCCCGGGCCACGCCTCGACGTCACCGATCGGGTCGCCGCTGGCGAGCATCACGCCGGAGACCACGCGGTAGGTCACCGCGGCCTTGCCGCTGGGCGAGAAGACGACCGCCTTGTCGCGGCGCAGCGCGAAGTGGCCCAGGGAGTCGCGGCGGCCGTGCCGGTCCAGCAGGGCGCGCAGCCGGGACTCGTCCTCCTCGGTGAGGCGCGCGGCCGGGTGTTCGGGGCGCAGGGCCAGGTAGATGGTGGTGACCGCGGTGAGCCAGCCGAGGGCGCCGAGCGAGAAGGCGACCGTCCAGGAGGTGTTGCCCGCGTAGTCGACCGGGCCCTCGAAGCCGAAGAGGCCGTACAGGACGTGTGTCAGGCGATCGGCCAGGCTCGGGTCGCCGATCAGACGGTTCGGGTGGACGCTGACGATGACCAGTCCGAGACCGAGGGAACCGGCGCCCATGAGGACGAAGTTGGCGAGCGCGCGCCAGCGGCTGCGCGGATCGGGCAGGGCGGCGAACTGGTCGCGGTGCACCAGCAGGGGCACCAGGAGCGCGATCGAGATGAGCGCGCCCACGACCGAGTGGCGGTATACGAACTGGGCCGCGGCGCCCGCCGGGAGCAGCACCACGGCGGCGCGCCAGGCCCGCCGCTTGGAGCGCTTGAGGCCGTGGGCGAGGAGCAGCAGCAGGATGCCGGCGCTCAGCGAGAGCGCCGCCGCGAAGGGGCCGAACGAGCCGGGCAGCACCTCCGCGAGGGTGTGCATACGGCTGTGCCTGAACCGGGGGAAGACGCCCGCGGCCACGTCCACCAGGCCGACGAGGGCACAGGCTCTGCCGACGAGGGCGGGCACGGACTCGGGGCGCGGACCGCGCACGAGCCGCCGCACCCTGCTTGATCGGTTCGGAACCCCGCCCGACATTTCCCCATCTTCCCTGACAGACATCGCATCCCGTAGTTCCGCGAGAGACCTTGGACCCGGTGCCGATTCGGGCATCCGGCGACATTGCGCCCTCTAGGACGGTGTCTCGGGGGGAGAGGTTCACTCAGCTTCTCAAAGCCACCGAAAAGGCCAAGGAAAGTCCGGGACAAGCCCTCGCGAAGGAGTCGGGGGGACGGGCCTGTGTCCGGACGGAGAGCAGGCAGGAAACCACCGCATGGGTCTCACGAGCAACACCTTGCTGCTGCTGTCGATCGCGTTCGCCGTCGTGCTGTTCGTCGGCACGGTGTGGCTGTGGCCGCGCCTCGCGCGGCGCACCTGGCGGGCCGTCAGCGGGCGCGTCGGCCTGCTGTTCGCCACGCAGTTGGCGGTCTTCGTGTCGGTGGGCCTCTCCGCGAACCAGGCATTCGGCTTCTACGCGAGCTGGGCGGACCTCCTGGGCCGGGAGACGGAGGTCGGCGTGGTCGTCGACCACGCGGGCGGCGGCGGGGCGCCGGAGGGGCTCCTGCGGGTCGTCGACACCCGTCAGGTCGACGGGGGCGGCGGCCGGCCGCGGTTCGGCGGGCAGATACAGAAGGTGGCCCTCAACGGCCGTACGACACGCATCGCCACGCCCGCGTACGTGTACCTGCCGCCGGAGTACTTCGACCCGGCGAACCGCACGCGTACGTTCCCCGCGGCGGTCGTGCTCACCGGCTACCCGGGGACGGCCGAGGCGCTGGTGGACAAGCTGCACTACCCGCGCACCGCGCGGCAGCTCGCCAAGGACGGGCGGATGCAGCCGATGATCCTGGTGATGCTGCGGCCCACGGTCGCGCCGCCGCGCGACACGGAGTGCGTGGACATCCCGGACGGGCCGCAGACCGAGTCGTTCTTCGCCGAGGACCTGCCGGAAGCCGTGACGGCCCACTACCGGGTCGGCAGGAAGCCGGGAAGCTGGGGGATCATCGGGGACTCCACGGGAGGCTACTGCGCGCTGAAGCTGGCGATGCATCACCCGGACGTGTACGCGGCGGGCGCGGGCCTGTCGGCGTACTACAAGGCGCCGATCGATCCGACCACGGGCGACCTCTTCCACGGGAACCGCACGCTGCGCGACGAGGCGGATCTGCACTGGTTTCTGAAGAACCGTTCCGCCCCGGACACCTCCCTGCTGGTCACGAGCAGCAAAGTGGGCGAATCCAACTACAAGGCCACGCTGAAGTTCATCGACGAGGTGAAGGCCACGCAGCGGACCCGGATCTCGTCGATCATCCTCGAAAGCGGCGGACACAACTTCAACACCTGGCGGCGGGAGATCCCGCCGACGCTGGAGTGGATCAGCGGGCGTCTGACCGGGGCGTGAACGGCCGTTCCGCACCGTAAATGATCTTGATTTCCGTTGAATGCGTGACCGCTCTGTTTCCCGATGTCCTGTGAAGGCTTCGGTATGGCAGCTTTTTGTGGGGCGGGGCGCCAACAATCGCCTACGCGCGGTAAGTTTCTGGCCATGCCACGTGGACGTCACCGCCATTCCCCGCCTTTGCACAGGCTGCTGCCTCCCTCGGCTATCGCAGGTGTCTCGGTCGTCTGCGCCCTGGGACCATGGCTGTTCACGGAGCCCATGGTGCTCCGAGGTCTGGCCGCGGCCGCCGCGGCCACGGCGCTCGTCGGCGCGTTCGTCATGCGCCGCTGGGACACGCAGGCGGGCCGGCAGGTCGCCGACCTCACGCGCGCGCGGGCGAGCGACGAGTGGCGCTTCGAGGAACGGGTCGCCGAACTGGAGACCGACCTCGACGAATCGCGCGAGCTGCGCGTCAAGCTGGAACAGCGGCTGCGTGCCAAGCGCGCCGAGCTGGCCGGCCTGCGCAACGAGCACGCCGCGTTGCTGCGCCGGTACGCCACCGCGGAGACCGAGCGGGCGACCGCCCTGGAGGGCCGCCGGCTGCTGGAGATAGAGACCACCGCACCGCCCGCGGCCCTGCCCCCGGCGCGTGCGGCGCAGGACGACGCGGTCGAGGCGGTCGACGGGGTCGAGGCGGCCGAGGCCGAGGTCGGGACCGAGACCGAGGCTGATGAGACGGTCGCCGCCGATGACGCGGCTGACGCGGGCGAGTTGGACGAGACGGCCGAGCTGGACGAGTCGGCCGACGCCGCCGACGACACCGACGAGTCCGAGGTCCCTGAGGCGGCCGCCGACGGCGATGAGGACGACGAGGACGCCGCGCACGAGGCGGACGCCCCCGCGGCTTTCTCCCCCGAGGGTTCCAAGCTGTTCCTGCGCGCGCAGGCGGCGTTGGGCAAGTTCGACCCGGACGCGGTGAAGCTCGCCGAGGACACGCCGAACGTCAAGGCCGCCGAGGCTGCCAAGGCCGCCAAGGACGACGACCCGGCCGGTGCGGAGGCCGCGGCGAAGGCGGTCGTCACCGAGACCGCGACGGATGCCGCCGACGGTGACGCGGAACCCGCGCGGGAGGACGAGGCGGAGGGGAAGTCCGAGGCGGCCGTCGAGCACACGCGCGCGGCCGCCCCCCACCCGAACGTCCCGACCGCCCCGGTCGCTTCGACCACGGAGGCCGCCCCGGCCGCCGAGCAGTCCGAGAGCAGCCCCGCTGAGCCCGCGCGGGCCCCGGCCCCGGCCCCGGTGTCCTCGGGTTCGGCCGAGCTGGTGCGGCGTCCGGCCGGGCCGGTGGTGCGGCCCTCCGGGCACTTCACGGTGCCGACCGCCGTCGCCGTCGTCCCCGCCACGCCGCCGATCCGGCGTCCCACCGCCGAGGGCGGCTTCGACTTCTTCGGCACGAAGAGCGAGGCGCCGTCCGACGCCCTCGCGGACGTGCAGAACGAGGACCTCGCCGACGTGGTCGGACAGGAGGCCCTCGCCCTGCACAAGGCCGAGGCGGAGGCGGAGTTCAAGCCCGCCGGTGAGGAGTCGCGCGGCGTGGGCCAGGTGATCGACCTGACCGCGCACGACGAGACCGAGCAGATCGACCTTCAGGGACTGCGCAGCGCCGTCTCCTGAGCCGTCTCCTGAGCCATCCAGCGGTCGGGCCGCGCGTCCCGGCGCCCGGTGCGGGACCGTTCGGCCTGACCGCGGAGCAGCTCCGCGGCCTCCTGAGCGTCCCGCAGCCGGGCCGTGACGGTCTTGTCGGCTCCCGTGTCCACATGGACGTCCGCGAGCCGCCAGAGGCGCTGCCAGGGCCCCTGGGAGAGCCGTACGCTCTGCACCTTGGCGTGCGGGACGAGCGCCAGGTGCCGCCTCAGCAGTCCGTGGCGCGCCGCGAACACCGCGTCCGTGACGGCGATCCCGTGGCCCCGCCACCACACCGGCACACACCGCCCGGCCCGGCGCGGCGGGCGGGACAGCGCCTCGTCCGGCGGGACGGTGACACCGGGCAGCACGCGCGCGACGACCGCCTCCGCCGCCGCGCGCGGGGCGACCGGCAGCAGCACGGAGTTGGACGACCCGGCCACGTCCAGCTCCACCCGCACCCAGCCGCGCCGCCGCCACAGCAGGGGCCGGACGATCCGCACGGTCTGCACGCGCCCCGGCGGCACCGTCTCGTGGGCGCGGTCCAGAAGCCCGTGGTCGATGCGCAGCCCGTCCGGGGAATCGGCCACCCGCCAGTCGTACTCGGCGACGAACCTGCCCACACTGCTCGCGCCCGCCGCGCCCAGCAGCGGCAGCCCGCTCGCCAGGACCGTCACCATGCTGTGCGTGGCCAGCCACAGCAGGGGCGGGACGACCAGCGCGGCGGCCAGCGTGCCCCAGGTCGCGCCGGTCAGCGCGAGCGCGATCGCCAGCTCGCGCGCCGGTACGCGCACGAGTTCGCGTGCCGGCGCCTCGCCCACCTCGTGCGCCGTCTCGGGCGCGAACCCGGCCGCCCGCGCGAGCAGTTCGGCGCGCAGCGCGCGGGCCTCCTCCTCGCCGAGGAAGGCCAGCTCGTCCTTCTTCGCCGCCCCGACGACGTCGAGCCGCAGCTTGGCCACGCCCGCGACGCGCGCGAGGAGCGGCTGGGTGACGTCGATCGCCTGGATGCGCTCCAGCCGGATGTGCGCGGTGCGCCGGAACAGCAAACCGGTACGGATGCGCAACTCGCTGTCGGTCACCGCGAAGTGGGTGAACCACCAGGTCAGGAAGCCGTACGCGGCGGCCGCCGGGAGCAGTACGGCGAGCGCGACCAGCAGGGTCGTGGTGGTCAGCCGGGTGAGCTGCTGCTGCGCCTGGTTCGGATCGTGCGCGGCCCAGCCGACAAGCACCGCGAGCGGCGCCCACGCCCGCCGGAACGGCGTGACGGGATGCAGCCGCCGCTCGGTGACGGGCGGCCGCGCGGAGGGCTCACGGGGCACGCCGCCCGCCTCGGCTGCCGGCCCGTGCTCGGCAGCGGGCCCGCCCTGGGCTGCGGGCCCACGCTCGGCTGACGGTCCGCCCTTGGACGATGGCCCGGCCTCGGCTGTAGGCCCGCCCTCGGGTGACGAGCCACGCTCGGGTGATGGCCCGGCCTCGGCTGCAGGTCTGCCCTCGGCTGCCGACCCGCCCTCGGGTGACGGCCCACGCGCGGACGACGCACCGCCCTCCGACGGAGGCCCTCCCGCGGCCCCCCGCGTCGTCACAGCCCCGCCGATCGGGCCTCGCCGAGTGCCGTGAGCCGGTCGCGCAGCCGTTCCGCCTCGGCCGGGTCCAGGCCCGGGACGGTCGCGTCGGTGGCGGCGGCCGCCGTGTGGAGCTGCACGCTGGCCAGCCCGAAGTGCCGTTCCACGGGCCCGGAGGTCACCTCCACGAGCTGCATCCGCCCGTACGGCACCACGGTCTCCTCCCGCCACAGCACACCCCGGCTGATCAGCAGGTCGTCGGCGCGCTCGGCGTAGCGCCAGGACCGCCAGTTGCGGCCGAGCAGCACCCAGCCCCAGCCGATCCCGGCCAGCGGCAGCAGCGCGAACGCCGCCCACCCGGGCCCCGCGAACAGACCGAGCGGCACCCCGACGGCGACGGCCGCGAGCCCCAGCCACACCACCAGCAGCAGCCGCCGCATCCGCAGCAGCCCGGGCGGCAGTCCGGTCCACACCGGCCCGTCCGCCGCCGTCTCCTCGCCCACCGCGCTCCCCGTCTCCATACGGCCAGCGTACGTAGGGGAGACTGGGCTCATGACTCCTACGACGGAGACCACGGTCGGGATCGGCGGGGCCGCGGAGAGCACCGACATGGTGCTGAACATCGGCCCCCAGCACCCCTCCACGCACGGCGTGCTGCGGCTGCGGCTGGTGCTGGACGGCGAACGCATCCAGCACGCGGAACCGGTGATCGGCTATATGCACCGGGGCGCGGAGAAGCTGTTCGAGGCGCGCGACTACCGGCAGATCGTCATGCTGGCCAACCGCCACGACTGGCTGTCCGCCTTCTCGAACGAACTGGGCGTGGTCCTCGCCGTCGAGCGGATGCTCGGCATGGAGGTCCCCCCGCGCGCGGTGTGGACCCGCACGCTCCTCGCGGAGCTGAACCGGGTCCTCAACCACCTGATGTTCCTCGGCTCCTATCCGCTGGAACTCGGCGGCATCACCCCGGTCTTCTACGCGTTCCGCGAGCGCGAGGTGCTCCAGAACGTCATGGAGGAGGTCTCCGGCGGGCGCATGCACTACATGTTCAACCGCGTCGGCGGCCTCAAGGAGGACCTCCCGGCCGGCTGGACGGCACGCGCGCGTGCGGCCGTCTCCGCGGTGCGCTCGCGCATGGACGTCTACGACGACCTCGTCCTCGGCAACGAGATCTTCCGGGGCCGCACGCGCGGGGTGGGCACGCTCACGCCCCGCGCCGTCCACGCGTACGGCGTGAGCGGGCCGATCGCGCGCGCCGCGGGCGTCGACTTCGACCTGCGCCGCGACGAGCCCTACCTGGCCTACGGGGAGCTGGCGGACACCCTGAAGGTGGTCACCCGGAGCGAGGGGGACTGTCTCGCCCGGTTCGAGTGCCTGCTGGGTCAGACCCACAACGCGCTCGACCTCGCGGACGCCTGTCTGGACCGGATCGCCGAGCTGCCGCCCGGCCCGATCAACCAGCGGCTGCCGAAGGTCCTCAAGGCGCCCGAGGGGCACACGTACGCGTGGACCGAGAACCCGCTCGGCATCAACGGCTACTACCTCGTCAGCAAGGGCGAGAAGACGCCGTACCGGCTGAAGCTGCGGTCGGCCTCCTACAACAACATCCAGGTGCTGACCGAGCTGCTGCCGGGCACGCTCGTCGCGGACATGGTGGCGATCCTGGGGTCGATGTTCTTCGTGGTCGGGGACATCGACAAGTAGCCCGCGCGGCGGCAAGCAGCCCGCGCGGCGGGACGAGCGGCCGCCGGGCGGACGGTCAGGCGGGCTCCCGCGGCAGCGGGTTCGCGATGCCGACCGGCTGGAGGAGCCACGCGAAGTCGCCCAGGCCGCCCGGCGCGGTGAGTTCGGCGGCCTCCCCGGCACCCGCGAGGGCGCGGACGTAGGCCGCGGGGTCCGTGCCGGCGAGCGCGAGCGGGGGGCGCGCGCCGGTGATGCCGAGGGCGCGCAGGGCGGCGTGTTGGGTGAGCAGCGGCGCGGGACCGGGAGCGTCCGCCCCCGCCGTCGCGCACGCGTCCAGTGCCACATGGGCCGTGATGTCGCACGAGCCGTCGGGTACGGGTGCCGTCTCGCGTCCCTCGCGGAAGCCGGTGAGCGTGCCGAAGGGCGGCCGGGCGTCGGCGGTGTGGCCGTAGTCCACCGCCACCGCGAGCCCGCGCGCGACACAGGAGACGGCGGCCGCCCACGCGAGGTCCCGGGGCAGGCCGATCTCCGCGCGCAGGCCCTCCTCGGCCGGCAGCGGCCACCAGCGCGCGAGCCACTCGGCCTCCGCCCCGGAGAGGGGGTCCCCGAGCCGTTCGGTGCCGTCGTCCCGTACGAGCACCAGGCGCGGGACGCCCGCCGGGTCGACCTCGGCGACCTCCACGGGCACGTTGTCGAGCCACTCGTTGGCGAAGAGCAGCCCGGTGACCTGCGGCGGGGGCGCGCTCAGCCAGGTGATCCGGGGAGCGAGGCCCTCGGGGCGGCCGGCGATCTCGACGGCGTACGCGCGTGTGCGGGCCGCCACGTCGGCGGGCAGCGCGGCGAGCACCCCGGTGACCAGTTCGCCCCGCCCCGCGGCCATGTCCACGAAGTCCAGCGTCCCCGGCCGGCCCAGCGCTTCGTCGACCCGGCACAGCAGGCGGGCCACGGCCGTGGCGAACAGGGGCGACGCGTGGACGGACGTACGGAAGTGCCCGGCGGGGCCCTCCGGCCGCCGGTAGAAGCCACGGGCGTCGCTGTCACCCGTACCGCTGCCGCCCTCGCCGTCCGTCCCGTACAGGGCGGACCGTGTCGCCGCACGCCATCCGCGCCATCCGCCGGAACCGGTCCCGTCTCGCACCACCCGGACAGACTAGGCGTACAGGTGATCACGGCCTCCACCTTGCGGAGTACACGCGTCGGGGACGGATCGGCCCTCCGGTTGACCCCCGCACACATCCCGCTTCCCTACGCTGGGTCACGTGCAGCGCCTCTATGACTTCCTCCGCAGACACCCGACCGGGGTCGACGGCTTCTGGGCCCTCGTCCTCTTCGGGATCACCGCGGCCGCCGGAACCGCCGGTCAGGATCGGGGCGGCACCGACTCCACGGCGCTGCTGGTGCCGGTCGTGTTCCTGCTGTGCCTGGTCATCGCGTTGCGGCGGCGGATGCCTGAGGCGATGCTCGTGCTCGCCGCCGCGCTCGGGCTGGCCCAGCTCGTGCTGAACGTGGGGGTCACGGCGGCCGACTTCGCGCTGCTGGTGATCGTCTACACGGTCGCGGCGAACGGCGCCCGCTGGGCGTCCCGGCTCGCGCTGGTGATGGCCCTGTGCGCGGCCACCCTGGCGCAGTTGCGCTGGCCGCACGAGAACGCGAGCGTGCCGGGTCAGGTCGCGGTCATCGTCTTCCAGACGGTGCCGTTCGCCCTCGCCTGGGTGCTGGGCGACTCGATGCGCACCCGGCGCGCGTACTTCGCCCAGTTGGAGGAGCGCGCGGCGCGCCTGGAGAAGGAGCGGGAGGCGCAGGCGAAGGTCGCGGTGGCCGCCGAGCGCGCCCGGATCGCGCGCGAGCTGCACGACGTCGTCGCGCACAACGTGTCGGTGATGGTGGTGCAGGCCGACGGCGCCGCGTACGTCCTGGACGCCGCCCCCGACCAGGCGAAGAAGGCGCTGGAGACGATCTCCTCGACCGGCCGCCAGGCCCTCGCCGAGATGCGCCGCCTGCTGGGCGTGCTGCGCACCGGCGAGCACCAGGAGGGCGGCGAGTACGTGCCGCAGCCGGACGTCGAGCAGATAGAGGACCTCGTCCAGCAGTGCCGGGGCTCGGGGCTGCCCGTGGACTTCAAGATCGAGGGCACCCCGCGCCCGCTGCCCAGCGGCGTCGAGCTGACCGCGTACCGCATCGTCCAGGAGGCCCTGACGAACACGCGCAAGCACGGCGGGCCGAACGCGGGTGCGAGTGTGCGTCTGGTCTACTTCGACGACGGCCTCGGCCTGCTCGTCGAGGACGACGGCAAGGGCGCCCCGCACGAGCTGTACGAGGAGGGCGGCGTCGACGGCCAGGGCCACGGCCTGATCGGTATGCGCGAACGCGTCGGCATGGTCGGCGGCACCCTGGACGCGGGACCGCGGCCGGGCGGAGGATTCCGCATCAGCGTCCTGCTCCCGCTCAAACCGGCGCATTGACGCGAACGCACGCCCCTCACTGACACCTGTCACGCCCCCTGGCTCTGCCCCACGCCCCCCGCACAGAGAACCGACCCACGGAAGAGGACCCGATGACGATCCGCGTGATGCTCGTCGACGACCAGGTGCTGCTGCGCACCGGGTTCCGGATGGTGCTCGCCGCCCAGCCGGACATGGAGGTCGTGGCCGAGGCGGGCGACGGCGTCGAGGCCCTCCAGGTGGTGCGCTCCACGGCGGTCGACGTCGTCCTGATGGACGTCCGCATGCCCAAGCTGGACGGCGTGGAGGCGACCCGGCGGATCTGCGCGGAGCCCGAGCCACCGAAGGTGCTGATCCTGACCACCTTCGACCTCGACGAGTACGCGTTCTCCGGGCTGAAGGCGGGCGCCTCCGGCTTCATGCTCAAGGACGTGCCGCCCGGGGAGCTGCTCGCCGCGATCCGCTCGGTGCACAGCGGGGACGCCGTCGTCGCCCCCTCCACCACGCGGCGTCTCCTCGACCGGTTCGCGCCGATGCTGCCGTCCACCGGCCAGGAACCCCGGCACAAGGAGCTGGAGCGGCTCACCGAGCGCGAGCGCGAGGTCATGATCCTGGTCGCCCAGGGGCTGTCCAACGGGGAGATCGCGGCCCGGCTCGTGCTGTCCGAGGCGACCGTCAAGACGCACGTGGGCCGCATCCTGACCAAGCTGGGGCTGCGCGACCGCGTGCAGGTGGTCGTCCTCGCCTATGAGACGGGGCTGGTCCGCGCGGGCGGCGGGGGCCACGGCTGACCCGCACGCCAGGGGCCCGCCCGACCCGCGCGCGCTATCTGAGGACGCCTTCCAGGAAGTCGCTGCCCAGGCGGGCCACCACCGCCACGTCGAGCTGATGCAGCACGTACCGCCCGCGTCTGCGGGTGGTGACCAGACCGGCCTTCTTCAGCACCGCGAGGTGCCGGGATATCTCGGGGGCCGTCATGCCCTGCGCCTGGGCCAGCTCGCTCGTCGTGTAGGTGCTGCGCGCCAGGAAGCGGCAGATCCGCATGCGCACGGGGTGGGACAGGGCCGTCAGCCGCAGGGTGAGCTGCTCGACCGACGGCGGCACGGCGGGGTCGGGGGAGCCCACCGGGTAGTGCAGCACGGGCTGCCAGCCGGGCCGGTGCAGCACGCTGAGGTGCGGCCAGCCGAAGCTGGTCGGCACGAGCAGCAGCCCGCCGTCCCGCAGCGAGGTGCGGCCCTCCAGCAGCTTGTCCACGACGATCCGCCCGGCGGGTTCGTCCAGCGTGACCACCGGGGACACCGCGGCCAGCGCCTCGGCCAGCCCCTTGTGCCGCAGCAGCTCGGTCTTGTGCCGGGCGTCCGCCGCGAGCTGGTGGGTGAGCCGGGCCCACGCCTCCCCGAAGAACGCCTCGTCGCAGTCCTCCAGGAAGCGCCGCACCCACGCGCGGACGCCGGGCGGGTCGTCGAACAGCCGCTGGGTGAAGCGCACCTGCTGCGGGCCGCGGTAGGCGGCCGCCTCCAGGGCGCGCGGCCGCAGCGAGCTGTCGGCGAGGAGGTCGGGCGTGCGGGTGTCGTAGTCGAGCGAGCAGGTGATGAACTCCAGGGCCGCGTCCACGAACTGCTCGTCCGTCAGCTTGTCCAGGAGGTCGAGGTCCTCCGCGAGCGTGGCCCCGGGGAGCACGGCACTGCCCGGCAGGCCCGCGTACGGCAGGAAGATGTCCGAGAAGGTCGTGCGCCACAGGAAGTCCGCCTCGCACATCCGGTCGGCGAGGTGCGGGTCGAGGCGGGCGGTCACGCCCGTCGCCCAGCCCTGGAGGCGCGGGTGGTGGCCGGGCTCGGACAGGGCGTGCAGCGCCATCCCCAGCTCGGCCAGCGGAGAGGGCACGACGGCCACCCTCTCCGGCCGCAGCCCCGCGATGTCGATGCTGACGCTCATGTCCTCATGGTGCACCCACCCACTGACAACGCCGCTACCGGCGGTCCGCCACCGCTTCCGCGCGTACGACGAAGCCGGCGACGGCCGCCCGTACGTCGTCCGCCGTCCACTCCAGGCCGTCGGAGCGGACCGTGACCTCGGTGAACGACAGACCGGGCCCGCCGGCCTGCCAGGAGCCGGTGAACAGCATCACCCCGGTCTCCTCGGCCTGGAGCACCGCCGCCTCGGCCGCCACGTCGGCCTCGTACGGCAGCCAGACCTGGAACTCGTGGGTGTGCGGCACCTCGGGGTGCACGCGCGCCCACGCCACGCCCGACGCGGCCAGCCCCTCGCGCAGCGCGGCGGCCACCAGGCGCGCGTGCCGCACGTAGGAGGGCAGCCGGGGCAGCGCACGCTCCAGGCCGATCAGCGCCGACAGGGCGGTGGGGAACTGCTGGAAGACCGCGCCGCCGTACCGGTGCCGCCAGGTCTTCGCCTCCTCGACCAGGCCGCTCGGCCCGGCGAGCGCGGCACCGCCGAAGCCGTCGAGGGACTTGTAGAACGACACGTAGACGCTGTCCGCGAGGGCGGCGATCTCGTCCAGCGGACGGCCGAGGTGGACCGTGGACTCCCACAGGCGCGCGCCGTCGAAGTGCACCACCGCGTCACGCTCGCGTGCCGCCGCGACCAGCTCGGTCAGCTCCTCCCAGGTGGGCAGCACGAAACCCGCGTCCCTGAGCGGCAGCTCCAGCATGAGCGTGCCGAACGGCTCCTCGAAGGAGCGCACCTCGTCGGCCGTCGGCTGCCGGGGCTCGCCGGTCAGCCGCACCGTGCGCAGACCGCTGACCACGGAGAGGGCGTTGCGCTCGTGCACCTCGGGGTGGGCGAGCGCGTGCAGCGCCACCGTCGGGTTGCCGGTACGGCCCGCCCAGCAGCGCAGGGCGACCTGCTGGGCCATCGTGCCCGTCGGGAAGAACGCGGCGGCCTCCGTCCCCAGCAGCGCGGCGACCCGCTCCTCCAGGGCCGTCACGATCCCGTCGCCGTAGAGGTCCGTGGGCTCGTCCAGGTCGTGGACCTCGGGAGCGGCCTCTTGGAGCAGGGCGAGGCGTTCCGCCAGGGTGCCCAGGGCGGCGCCGCGCGACAGGACGCGTCCGGCCGCCCGCAGGGCCGCCCTGCGCCGGGCCCGCAGCCGCTGCTGCGGCGACTCCTCCCGGCCCTGGCCGCTGTCCTGCCCGCCGTCCCCGCCGCTGTCCCGGTCGCCGTCCTGGCGGCCGTCCCGGTCGCCCTGGTTCGCCGTATGCGTCATGCGCGGATCATGCCGTGCGCCGGTGCGGGCGTGCACACGGCTTTCCCCCCGCCCCCGCCTGCCCTGCCCCGCCCGTCCCGCCCGGTGGTGGCGCTGCGTTGCGAGATTACGCACAGCCTGTGGACAGCCGGGTCCCCGTGGAACCGATCGCGTTAACATGACGAGAAATCGTCCGGTACCCGGAGCGGACTGGAACGGAAGGCCGCCGTCGCGTGAGTACAGTCCAACAGCCAGACCCCAGGGACCGCCCCGCGCGGCTCACCGTCGGTGTCGTCGGCGCCGGCCGCGTGGGTCCCGCGCTGGCCGCCTCCCTCCAGCTTGCCGGGCACCGCCCGGTGGCCGTCTCCGGCGTCTCCGACGCCTCCCGGCGGCGGGCCGCGCTGCTGCTGCCCGACGTGCCGCTCGTCCGGCCCGCCGAGGTTCTCGAGCGGTCCGACCTGGTGCTGCTGACCGTCCCCGACGACGTCCTGCCCGGCCTCGTCGAGGGCCTCGCCGAGACCGGTGCCGTCCGCCCCGGCCAGCTCCTCGTGCACACCTCCGGGCGCTACGGCACGCGCGTCCTGGACCCGGCCCTGCGCGCGGGCGCGCTGCCGCTGGCCCTGCACCCGGCGATGACGTTCACCGGCACGCCCGTGGACGTGCAGCGGCTCGCCGGATGCTCCTTCGGCGTCACCGCGCCCGAGGAACTGCGGCTGGCCGCCGAGGCGCTCGTCATCGAGATGGGCGGCGAGCCGGAGTGGATCGCCGAGGAGAGCCGCCCGCTCTACCACGCTGCCCTCGCCCTGGGCGCGAACCACCTGGTCACCCTGGTCGCCCAGTCCATGGAGCTGCTCAGGGCGGCCGGCGTGGAGGCCCCCGACCGGATGCTGGGCCCGCTGCTCGGCGCCGCCCTGGACAACGCGCTGCGCTCCGGCGACGCCGCGCTCACCGGCCCCGTCGCGCGCGGCGACGCGGGCACGGTCGCCGCGCACGTCTCCGAGCTGCGCCGGCACGCCCCGCAGGCCGTCGACGGCTATCTCGCGATGGCCCGCGCCACCGCCGACCGCGCGCTCGCCCACGGACTGCTCAAGCCCGAACTCGCCGAGGACCTCCTCGGCGTGCTCTCCGGCGAGACGCCCGGTACACCCGGCACGCACGGCACCGAAGGAGATGCCGGATGACCACCACCCTGCTGCGCACCGCCGCGGAGCTGCACGCACGCACGCGTGCGGGCCGCCGGGCCGTCGTGATGACGATGGGCGCCCTGCACGAGGGCCACGCCACGCTCGTGCGCACCGCCCGCGAGATCGCCGGCCCGGACGGGGAGGTCGTCGTCACGGTCTTCGTGAACCCCCTCCAGTTCGGCGCCGGCGAGGACCTCGACCGCTACCCGCGCACCCTGGACGCCGACCTCAAGATCGCCGAGGAGGCGGGCGCGGACGCTGTGTTCGCCCCGTCCGTCGACGAGGTCTACCCGGGCGGCGAGCCCCAGGTGCGGATCAGCGCCGGCCCGATGGGGGAGCGGCTGGAGGGCGCCACGCGCCCCGGGCACTTCGACGGCATGCTCACCGTCGTCGCCAAACTGCTCCACCTCACCCGGCCCGACGTGGCGTTCTTCGGGCAGAAGGACGCCCAGCAGCTCGCCCTGATCCGCCGGATGGTCCGCGATCTGAACTTCGGCGTCGAGATCGTCGCCGTCCCCACCGTGCGCGAGGCCGACGGCCTGGCCCTGTCCAGCCGTAACCGCTACCTCTCCGCGCGGGAGCGGCGCACCGCGCTCGCGCTGTCGGCCGCCCTGTTCGCGGGCCGTGACCGGCACGCCGCGCAGGAGGCGCTGCGCGCCCGCGCGCGGGAGGTGCCCGCCACCCAGGCGCGCGCCGAGGCGCTCAGCGCCATAGGCGAGTCGCGCGCGGCCGCCGACGCGCACGCCGTCGCCAAGGCCGCCCCCGGCAACCCGGCGGCCGTCCGCGCCGCCGCCCGCCAGGTCCTCGACGAGGCCGTCCGGCTGGACCCGCCGCTGGTGCTGGACTACCTCGCGCTCGTCGACCCGGCCGACTTCACCGAGATCGCGGACGACTTCACCGGCGAGGCGGTCCTCGCCGTCGCCGCGCGGGTCGGGACGACCCGGCTGATCGACAACCTCCCGCTCACCTTCGGAACCCTCGGAGCCGCCTCGTGACCAGCACAGGCATACGACTGCACGCGCCCGCGCCCGGGTGGAGCATCGCCGCGGACGTCGTGGTCGTCGGCTCCGGCGTCGCCGGTCTCACCGCGGCCCTGCGCTGCGAGGCCGCCGGGCTGCGCACGGTCGTGGTCACCAAGGCCCGCCTCGACGACGGCTCCACCCGCTGGGCGCAGGGCGGCATCGCCGCGGCCCTGGGCGAGGGCGACACCCCCGAACAGCACCTCGACGACACCCTGGTCGCGGGCGCCGGCCTGTGCGACGAGGAGGCGGTCCGGATCCTCGTCACCGAGGGCCCCGACGCCGTACGGCGGCTCATCGAGACCGGCGCCCACTTCGACGAGTCCGAGGAAGGCGGCCTGGAACTCACCCGGGAGGGCGGCCACCACCGGCGCCGTATCGCGCACGCGGGCGGTGACGCGACCGGTGCGGAGATCTCCCGCGCGCTGGTCGAGGCCGTACGCGCGCGGGGCGTGCGCACCGTCGAGAACGCGCTCGTCCTGGACCTGCTGACCGACGCGTCCGGCCGTACCGCGGGCGTCACCCTGCACGTCATGGGCGAGGGCCAGCACGACGGCGTGGGCGCCGTGCACGCCCCCGCGGTGATCCTCGCGACCGGCGGCATGGGCCAGGTGTTCTCCGCGACCACCAACCCCTCCGTGTCCACCGGCGACGGCGTGGCGCTCGCGCTGCGGGCCGGCGCCGAGGTCTCCGACCTGGAGTTCGTGCAGTTCCACCCGACCGTGCTGTTCCTGGGCGCGGACGCCGAGGGCCAGCAGCCGCTGGTCTCCGAGGCGGTGCGCGGCGAGGGCGCCCACCTGGTCGACGCCGACGGCGTGCGCTTCATGGTCGGCCAGCACGAACTGGCCGAGCTGGCGCCCCGGGACATCGTCGCCAAGGGCATCATGCGCCGGATGCAGGAGCAGGGCGCCGAGCACATGTACCTCGACGCCCGGCACTTCGGCGCGGCCATGTGGGAGCACCGCTTCCCGACGATCCTCGCCGCCTGCCGCGCCCACGGCATCGACCCCGTGCACGAGCCCATCCCGATCGCCCCGGCCGCCCACTACGCGTCCGGCGGCGTCCGCACCGACTCCCGGGGCCGTACGACCGTGCCCGGCCTGTACGCGTGCGGCGAGGTGGCCTGCACCGGGGTGCACGGCGCGAACCGGCTGGCGTCGAACTCGCTCCTGGAGGGCCTGGTCTACGCCGAGCGGATCGTCGCCGACATCGCCGCGGAATTCGCCCCCGGCGCCGCCGACCGCTCCGGCGACGGCCCGCACGCGCGCGTGCCCGCGCCGGTCGAGCACCCCGAGCGGCCCGCGCACCCGCTGCTCGCCCCCGAGGCCCGGTTCGCGATCCAGCGGACCATGACCGACGGCGCGGGCGTGCTGCGCTCCGCCGCGTCCCTGGAGCGGGCCGCCGCCCAGCTCCAGCGGCTGCACTCCGAGGCCCGCGACGCCCTCGACGAGAACGGCAAGACGGCCGAGCCCGGCGTCGACACCTGGGAGGCCACCAACCTCCTGTGCGTGGCCCGTGTCCTGGTCGCCGCCGCCGCGCTGCGCGAGGAGACCCGCGGCTGCCACTGGCGCGAGGACCACGCCGACCGCGACGACGCCGACTGGCGCCGCCACATCGTCGTACGGCTGAATCCGGACCGCACACTCGCCGTACGCACCACCGATACCGCAGACTTCCCCCCGACCCGGCAGCACCAGCAGGAGCAGTGACAGACGTGAGCACCCCCGACCTTCCCCTCGCCCCGAACGGCGGCTGCGGCGACGGCTGTGCCTGTGGCGCCGACGGCGACCCCGGCGGCGAGGAGTACCTGGAGTGCGGGCTCGACCCCGCGCTCGCCCAGCTCCTGGCCGACGCCGGACTCGACCCCGTCGAGGTCGAGGACATCGCCAACGTCGCGATCCAGGAGGACCTGGACCACGGCGTGGACGTGACCACCGTCGCGACCATCCCCGAGGAGGCGGTGGCCACCGCCGACTTCACCGCGCGCGAGGCCGGCGTCGTCGCGGGCCTGCGGATCGCCGAGGCGGTCCTCTCGGTCGTCTGCACGGACGAGTTCGAGGTCGAACGGCACGTCGAGGACGGCGACCGCGTCGAGGCCGGGCAGAAGCTGCTGTCGGTCACCTCGCGCACGCGTGACCTGCTCACCGCCGAGCGCAGCGCGCTCAACCTGATGTGCCGCCTCTCCGGCATCGCGACCGCCACCCGCGCGTGGGCGGACGTCCTGGAGGGCACCACGGCACGCGTGCGTGACACCCGCAAGACCACGCCGGGCCTGCGCTCCCTGGAGAAGTTCGCGGTCCGCTGCGGCGGCGGCGTCAACCACCGCATGTCGCTCTCCGACGCGGCGCTCGTCAAGGACAACCACGTGGTCGCCGCCGGCGGAGTCGCCCAGGCGTTCAAGGCCGTCCGGGGGACCTTCCCCGACGTGCCGATCGAGGTCGAGGTCGACACCCTGCACCAGCTCCGCGAGGTCGTGGACGCGGGCGCCGACCTGATCCTGCTGGACAACTTCACGCCCGCGGAGTGCGCCGAGGCCGTCGGCATCGTCGGCGGGCGCGCCCTGCTGGAGGCGTCCGGCCGGCTCACGCTGGACACCGCGCGCGCGTACGCCGACACGGGCGTCGACTTCCTGGCCGTCGGGGCCCTCACCCACTCCTCGCCGATCCTGGACATCGGCCTGGATCTGCGCGCGGCCGAGTAGAGAGCGGGAACCGGCCATGCTGCTGACGATCGACGTGGGCAACACGCACACCGTGCTGGGACTGTTCGACGGCGAGGAGATCGTCGAGCACTGGCGGATCTCGACCGACTCCCGCCGTACGGCCGACGAACTGGCGGTCCTCCTCCAGGGCCTGATGGGCATGCACCCGCTCCTCGGGGTCGAACTGGGCGACGGCATCGACGGCATCGCGATCTGCGCCACGGTCCCCTCCGTGCTGCACGAACTGCGCGAGGTGACCCGCCGCTACTACGGCGACGTACCGGCCGTCCTCGTCGAACCCGGCGTGAAGACGGGCGTGCCGATCCTCTTCGACAACCCCAAGGAGGTCGGCGCCGACCGCATCATCAACGCGGTCGCGGCGAACGAGCTGTACGGCGGTCCGGCGGTCGTCGTCGACTTCGGCACGGCCACCACGTTCGACGCGATCAGCGCGCGCGGGGAGTACGTCGGCGGGGTCATCGCCCCCGGCATCGAGATCTCCGTCGAGGCGCTCGGCGTCAAGGCGGCCCAGCTCCGCAAGATCGAGGTGGCCCGGCCCCGCAGCGTGATCGGCAAGAACACGGTCGAGGCCATGCAGTCCGGCATCGTCTACGGCTTCGCCGGCCAGGTCGACGGTGTCGTCAGCCGGATGGCACGCGAGCTGGCCACCGACCCGGACGACGTCACGGTCATCGCCACCGGCGGCCTCGCCCCCATGGTGCTCGGCGAGTCCTCGGTGATCGACGAGCACGAGCCCTGGCTGACCCTGATCGGCCTGCGGCTGGTGTACGAGCGGAACGTCTCGCGGATGTGACCCGCGCGCGAAGGGGTCCCCGAGCCAACACGGTCCGGGGACCCCTTTCGCGTGCGTGCACGCGTCCACCAGGGCGGATTCGGGCGCGTCGCTTCCAGCCTTTATGTCAAATTTGTCTGATTAGCGCGTATCGTCGCGGCATGCCCACGCCCTACGGATCCCGCGGCGGCATGGCGTTCGGGACGGAGGAGCTGCGAGTGCTCCGCCGCGCCCTCGCCCTCGCCCTCCACCCCGGCCCCGTCTCCGCCGAGGACGTCCAGGACTGTCATCGCCTCGCCGAGTCCCTCGACGAGGCGATGCGCGAGGCCGCCCGGCTGCGGGCCTTCCTGGTGGCCGACCTCGCCCGGTACCGCGCCGCCCTCCCCGGCACCGCCGCCGGCTACCTCACGCTCCTGGAGGAGGTCCTGGCCACGGGCCAGCGGCCGGGACCTGACGACCTGGCCGCCCTGCGCGCCCTGCGCGGCAACCCGACGGCCGCCGCCCTCCTGGACCGCTGCCAGGCCCTCGCCGAACACGACGTACGGGCCCGTCTCGCCCGCCGTACGCCCCGCACGGCCACTTCCACCGTCCCGCTGGTCCCCGCGTCCCGTACGCGCCTCCTGGCGCTCCCGGGGGGCCGCTCCGGCGACCACGACGACCGTGCCTTCGAGCCGGTGGGAGCACAGGGCGAGCAGGACGAACCCGGCGAGCGGGGCGGGCAGCCGCGCGCCAAGCCTGGCGAGCGGCCGGCCGCGCCCGCCCCGGGCCCCGCCCCCGCCAAGCCCGACCCCTCCCAGCCGGCGCGCCGACCCGTCCCCACCCCGGGCGAGGTCTTCCCGCGCCGCAAGCCCGCCCCGCCGCCCGCGGACCCGGAGCAGCGGCGGCTGGTGGCCGGCTGAGGCCGAGGCCGGTACCGGCCGAGATCGTCATCGGTGGCGGGGCCGACACCCCGACCCCGCCCCGATGTCCCCTTCGTCCCTGGCTACCCTGGGTCCATGGACTACGTCTCCGCGCTGCTGCCCCCGGCCGTCATGGCCGTGTTCTTCATCGGACTGATCCGGGTGATCGTGAAGACCCAGGGCGGTGCCAACAAGTCCAAGGAGGACGCCGCCGTCGACGCGGCCCTCGCGCGCGCGGAGAGCGCCCGCCAGGCGTCCGCCGCCCCCGACGCCTGACCCGGCGCGCACGCCGCGTCCCCACGACACGAGGGCGCACGACTCCTTCCCGGAGCCGTGCGCCCTTTTTGTTCGTGTTTGCCGATGAAAGTGCACGTCCGGCACGCGATTGGCGAGATCTCCCATTATTGTTCTGAGGGTGCCTCGCCCATTGGGAGAACTCGAAGACGCGGTCATGACGCGGGTGTGGAAGTGGAACCGCCCGGTGACCGTTCGGGAAGTCCTGGAAGACCTTCAGCAGGAACGCTCCATCGCCTACACCACGGTGATGACCGTTCTGGACAATCTCCATCAGAAGGGCTGGGTACGCCGTGAGTCGGAAGGCCGGGCCTATCGATATGAGGCGGTCTCGACCCGTCCCGCCTACGCCGCCGCCCTCATGAACGACGCCTGGGCGCAGAGCGACAACCCCGCCGCCGCACTCGTCGCCTTCTTCGGGATGATGAGCGACGAACAGCGACAGGCGCTGAGCGACGCCGTACGCATCGTCCAAGGTCCGGAAACATCCGAACCCGCAACGGCGAGTCCGCGGGAGAACCCCGGCTCGGCAACGGAGGACGACGGGCGATAGCGTCCGGACATGTCCGCAGAGAGCCCCTCCGCCGAGAACGCCGAAGTCACCGGTAAAGCCATCACCGTCCGCCGGGCCCGGACCAGCGATGTCCCTGCCGTACGCCGACTCCTTGACGCGTACGTCCGCGGCCGCATCCTGCTCGACAAAGCGACCGTCACGCTTTACGAGGACATCCAGGAGTTCTGGGTCGCCGAACGGGACGACAACGCCGAGGTGGTCGGCTGCGGAGCCCTGCACGTGATGTGGGAAGACCTCGCTGAAGTGCGCACTCTCGCGGTGAAGCCCGGCCTGAAGGGCGCGGGCGTCGGCCATCAGTTGTTGGAGAAGTTGCTGCACACCGCCCGCTGGCTCGGCGTTCGCCGGGTTTTCTGCCTCACCTTCGAAGTGGACTTCTTCGGCAAGCACGGCTTCGTGGAGATCGGTGAGACACCCGTCGACACAGACGTCTACGCGGAGCTGCTGCGTTCCTATTGATCAGAAACTCATGGGGTTCTCGTCCAGGACGTAGCGGACGTGTGGGCCGCCGAAGTAGCCGCGGACGATGTGCGGCTGGCGCTGGCGTCTGCGGAAGAAGCGGCGGGTCTCGGCGGCGAGTTCGGCCTGGTTCCGGGCTCGGTGCTGCTTGGGCAGGCTGTGCTTGAGGTCGGCGTTGACGAGTTCGTCGGGGTTGAGCTCGGGCGAGTACGGGGGCAGGAAGTGCAGCTCGACGTCGTCGGGGTGGGCTGCGAGCCAGTCGCGGACCTTCTTCGAGCGGTGGGCGGAGTGCCCGTCGACCACGAGATGGACCTTGTGGTCGAAGTGGCCGGCGAGCCGGTCCAGGAAGCGGCACATCACCTCGGCGGTGAAACTCTCGGTGAAGACCATGAAGTGCATCCGGCCCTTGGTGCTGATCGCCGACATCGCGTTCACCGAGAACCGGTTCCCGGCCCGTCGCACGACGGGGGTCTTGCCCTTCTCTCCCCAGGTGCGGCCTGTGACCTGGTCGGAGCGGATGCCGACCTGGTCGGCGAAGAGAATCTCCCCACCGTCCTCCTTCGCCCTCGCCCGGATCTTGGGCCAGGTCTCGGCGTGCCAGCGCCGGACGGCCTCGGGGTCCTGCTCGACGGCCCTCTTGTCCGGGCGCTGGAAGGAAAGACCCCACCGCTTCAGGTACTTGCCCACCCCCGGTTCGGTCAGCCGTACCCGGTACAGCTTCGCGATCAGGTCACCGATCAGCCGCCGCGTCCACAACTGCCCACTCAGCCCCACGTCACAGGGCCGGTGATCGAGGACCGCCTGCCGCACAGCGGCCTGCTCGGCCTCCCCGAGCACCTGGTGCACCCCGACCGGCTTACCACGCGGCCGCATCACCAGAGCCTCCCGACCGCCGGCCAGCCACTTCGCCCACCAGATGTCGACGGCCTTCAGCGACACCCCGAACACCGCCGCCACGTCCTCACGGTCCCGCCCCGCCACCAACGCGGCCACCGCCCGCAGCCGCAGGGCCTCCTGCGCCGACGGCGACAGATGCCGCGCGTCCCCCACCAGATCGCTCACACCCCTCCAACGACCCAGAACCCAAACCGTTTCGGATCAATATGACGAGGGCGTAGCGGAGTTCCTCGGACTCGAACGAGTGAAACCGAACACCTTGGGCAACAGCCGGATGCTTCTGCATCTGTGATCGTCGGGCCCATTCCGGCCGACCCCCCTTGCCCGGGTTCCCTATGTCCGAAACGCGCACGTTTCCGGGCGGAGGGCGGGCTGCCGGGCTCCGCCAGGGGTTTGTGTTTTCTCAGCAAAAGCGGTTTGCTTTCCGACGTAACGCAGTACTGCATATAACAGGGTGCGGCTAAACGGCGGAAGCCGAGGACCCCCGGCCCTCACGTTATCGATGAAAGGAAATCCGGTGGCACAGAAGGTTCAGGTCCTTCTTGTCGACGACCTCGACGGCGGCGAGGCGGACGAGACCGTGACGTTCGCGCTGGACGGCAAGACGTACGAGATCGATCTCACCACTGCCAATGCCGACAAGCTGCGTGGTCTTCTCGAGCCCTACGTGAAGGGTGGCCGGCGTACCGGGGGCCGCGCTTCGGGTGGGCGTGGAAAGGCGCGTGCCGCTGCCGGTGGCAGCCAGGACACCGCTCAGATCCGCGCGTGGGCGAAGGAGAACGGTTTCGAGGTCAATGACCGTGGCCGTGTTCCCGCGACCATTCGCGAGGCTTACGAGAAGGCCAACGGCTGAGCGCTCGCGCGCCGCAGTCGGACACGGTGGCACTCCGTCGCCAGCGTGTTCACCAGTCGTACGAGATCGGGGGCGCCCCCTGGGGCCCCCAGGGCCGACATCGTCGGCAGCGAGGACTCGACCTCGCACCCCGCGACGGGGGGCCGCACCCACACAGCGGCCCCCTGCAATGGCCCGGCCCGTGGCGGCCGGCGGACGGCCGGAGGCGGCGGGGCCTCCATGACCCCGCCCGCGCCGATCGCCGTGAGGTCCAGCGGCAGCGCGCCCCACTCCAGCCACTGAAGGATCCCCGGCAGCTCCTCCGCCGCGCCCGCGGCCACCAGGAGCCGCATGCGGATGCCGTTCGCCGTGTGCCCGTGCGGTGATGCCGAGTTCCCGTGCAGTGATACCGGGAAGCCCGCCGATACCGGGAAGCCCGCCGGCGTGGTCGTGGCCGCCGTCAGACGCCGTAGGGCCGCGTGGCCCGCCGTCGCCGGTACGTCCAGGACGTCGAAGCGTTCGCCGGTCAAAAGTCGTACCGGGTGCCCGGGCACCGTCGGCCACCCCAGTTCGTTCTCGTACCAGCCGCGGACGTCGTCTCCGCCACCCCTGCCCTCCCGGCCCTCCCGGCTCTCCCGGGCGAGCGGCCGTCGGGGGAGGGGCAGCAGGGGGTGCGTCGGAGGTGGGACCGGGCCAGCCATGCCAAGTGCAACGGACCGAAAGTCCCGAGAGTTACGCTGGGTGTCGTGTCTGCTGCGCAGGGTGCCGGAAAAGGGGGCGGGTGGCGGTGCCGGGAGGCGCAAGGTTGTTCGCCCGTAGCGGAGGGAACCGGGGCGCAGGGCATGGAGTGTCAGTCCCAGCGGGTAAGACATGCCTAGTGGGAGGGGGCGACACGCAGAACAGGACGTCTCACGTTCGCCATCGGCGTACTGATGGTGTGGGTAACTGCCTGGCCTGCGGGAACATCGTCTCGCACCATCGGGTTGGAGCAGATGTCGGCGTTCGGGGTCAGGAGGCCATCGACGGTGTCGGCAGTTGGAATGAGCGGTCCCCGCTTGCGGGACTAAGCTGCGGAAGGACAGGGAGGGGAAGTTCCCCCCACTGCCTGACCGCTCTGAGGAGCGATTAACGATGTTCGAGAGGTTCACCGACCGCGCGCGGCGGGTTGTCGTCCTGGCTCAGGAAGAAGCCCGGATGCTCAACCACAACTACATCGGCACCGAGCACATCCTCCTGGGCCTGATCCATGAGGGTGAGGGTGTCGCCGCCAAGGCCCTTGAGAGCCTCGGGATTTCGCTCGAGGCGGTCCGCCAGCAGGTGGAGGAGATCATCGGCCAGGGCCAGCAGGCCCCGTCCGGGCACATCCCCTTCACCCCCCGTGCCAAGAAGGTGCTGGAGCTGTCGCTCCGCGAGGCCCTTCAGCTGGGCCACAACTACATCGGCACGGAGCACATCCTGCTCGGCCTGATCCGTGAGGGCGAGGGCGTCGCCGCCCAGGTCCTGGTCAAGCTGGGCGCAGATCTGAACCGGGTGCGGCAGCAGGTCATCCAGCTGCTCTCCGGCTACCAGGGCAAGGAGACCGCCACCGCCGGCGGCCCTGCCGAGGGCACCCCCTCGACGTCCCTGGTCCTCGACCAGTTCGGCCGGAACCTCACCCAGGCCGCTCGTGAGTCCAAGCTCGACCCGGTCATCGGGCGCGAGAAGGAGATCGAGCGGGTCATGCAGGTGCTGTCCCGCCGTACCAAGAACAACCCGGTGCTGATCGGTGAGCCCGGCGTCGGCAAGACCGCCGTCGTCGAGGGCCTCGCGCAGGCCATCGTCAAGGGCGAGGTGCCCGAGACCCTCAAGGACAAGCACCTCTACACCCTGGACCTCGGCGCGCTGGTCGCCGGCTCCCGCTACCGCGGTGACTTCGAGGAGCGCCTGAAGAAGGTCCTCAAGGAGATCCGCACCCGCGGCGACATCATCCTGTTCATCGACGAGCTGCACACGCTGGTCGGTGCGGGTGCCGCCGAGGGCGCCATCGACGCCGCGTCGATCCTCAAGCCGATGCTGGCCCGCGGTGAGCTCCAGACCATCGGCGCCACCACGCTGGACGAGTACCGCAAGCACCTGGAGAAGGACGCCGCCCTCGAGCGCCGCTTCCAGCCCATCCAGGTCGCCGAACCGTCCCTGCCGCACACCATCGAGATCCTCAAGGGTCTGCGCGACCGGTACGAGGCGCACCACCGCGTCTCCATCACCGACGAGGCGCTGGTCCAGGCCGCCACCCTGGCCGACCGGTACATCTCGGACCGCTTCCTGCCGGACAAGGCGATCGACCTGATCGACGAGGCCGGTTCCCGGATGCGCATCCGCCGGATGACCGCTCCGCCGGACCTCCGCGAGTTCGACGAGAAGATCGCCGGCGTCCGCCGCGACAAGGAGTCCGCGATCGACTCGCAGGACTTCGAGAAGGCCGCCTCTCTCCGCGACAAGGAGAAGCAGCTCCTGGCCGCCAAGGCCAAGCGGGAGAAGGAGTGGAAGGCCGGCGACATGGACGTCGTCGCCGAGGTCGACGGCGAGCTGATCGCCGAGGTCCTCGCCACGGCCACCGGCATCCCGGTCTTCAAGCTGACCGAGGAGGAGTCCAGCCGCCTGCTCCGCATGGAGGAGGAACTGCACAAGCGGGTCATCGGCCAGGTCGACGCCGTCAAGGCGCTGTCCAAGGCGATCCGCCGTACGCGCGCCGGTCTGAAGGACCCGAAGCGTCCCGGTGGCTCGTTCATCTTCGCCGGCCCGTCCGGTGTCGGTAAGACCGAGCTGTCCAAGGCGCTCGCCGAGTTCCTCTTCGGCGACGAGGACGCGCTGATCTCCCTCGACATGTCGGAGTTCAGCGAGAAGCACACGGTCTCGCGTCTCTTCGGTTCCCCGCCCGGATACGTGGGCTACGAGGAGGGCGGCCAGCTCACCGAGAAGGTGCGCCGCAAGCCGTTCTCCGTCGTCCTCTTCGACGAGGTCGAGAAGGCCCACCCGGACATCTTCAACAGCCTTCTGCAGATCCTGGAGGACGGTCGTCTGACCGACTCCCAGGGCCGGGTCGTGGACTTCAAGAACACGGTCATCATCATGACGACCAACCTCGGCACCCGGGACATCTCCAAGGGCTTCAACCTGGGCTTCGCGGCCTCGGGCGACTCGAAGACCAACTACGAGCGCATGAAGAACAAGGTGTCGGACGAGCTGAAGCAGCACTTCCGCCCCGAGTTCCTCAACCGCGTCGACGACGTGGTCGTCTTCCCGCAGCTCACCCAGGCCGACATCCTGCGGATCGTCGACCTGATGATCGGCAAGGTCGACGAGCGCCTCAAGGACCGGGACATGGGCATCGAGCTGTCCCAGTCCGCCAAGGAGCTGCTGTCCAAGAAGGGCTACGACCCGGTGCTGGGCGCGCGTCCGCTGCGTCGCACGATCCAGCGCGAGATCGAGGACACGCTCTCGGAGAAGATCCTCTTCGGCGAGCTGCGCCCCGGTCACATCGTGGTCGTGGACACCGAGGGCGAGGGCGAGACCCAGACCTTCACCTTCCGCGGTGAGGAGAAGTCGGCGCTGCCCGACGTCCCGCCGATCGAGCAGGCGGCCGGCGGTGCCGGGCCGAACCTGAGCAAGGAGGCGTAAGCCTCACGGCGACGCCACCGCGCGTCGCCACGGAAAGGGGCCGGTGCTTTCGAGCACCGGCCCCTTTCGCATGCCCTGACGGCCCTCGGGGCGCCGTGCCGGGCCTTGTCGGGCCTTGTCGGCTACGAGAGCTGACCGTCGTAGTCCGGCAGCTTGTACGTCTTCTCGGCGTGGCCGCCCGAGAGGTCGGTGGCGCTGTTGCCGATGTTCGCGATGATCGTGTAGCCCTTCTTCTCGATGTCGACGCGCTGGGCGGTCTTGTAGGCGGCGACGTCCTTGAAGAGGTCCAGGAAGCCCCGGACGTAGAGCCCGTTGACCTTGTAGCCGACGACCTTGAGGTTGTAGTCGGTCACCCCGGAGAGGATGCCCGGGCGGGCGGTGACGAAGAACAGCGCGACGCCGCGGTCCTGGGCGTACTTGGCGATGTCGAGCACCGGCTTGTTGGCGGGCTGCGGGTAGCTGAAGCCGAAGTCGGTCTCCAGGGTCGTGTTGTCGATGTCGAACACGATCGCCTTCTTCTCGCCCGGCGTGGTCGTGGCGATGCGCTGTTCGAGGTACGGCCGCGCCTGGTCCATCACGGCCCGCACGTCGGCCTGCCAGGTGGCGTAGTCGACGTCCTCGGCGGCCGCGGCGGCGGTCACGGAGGCGGTGGCGACGGTGGGGATGCCGGTGGCCGGAGCGGCCTGAGCGCCGGCCGGGACGGCCATCGCGGTGACGGCGGCGGTGGCCGCCGCGGTCAGGGCGATACGGCGAGTCCAGGTGCCTCTGGTCATGGGTGGGGGTCCTCTCGCGTCCTTGCATGCCGGGTGTCGTGAGCATGCTGATCGGTGGGGGTGGCCTGAGGGGAACCAACGGGTTACTGGCGGGAACCGATGGGTTACTGGACGGTAGAGGGTCTGAGAGG
The DNA here is from genome assembly GCF_002019855.1 of Streptomyces antibioticus. Classification (NCBI taxonomy): domain Bacteria; kingdom Bacillati; phylum Actinomycetota; class Actinomycetes; order Kitasatosporales; family Streptomycetaceae; genus Streptomyces; species Streptomyces antibioticus. The sequence goes on from NZ_CM007717.1 coordinate 4,851,460, forward strand.
CCCATCACAGACCCGTGCACGCGAGGTGACCGGGGTCACAAGTCCCCCAAGGGGTAGGGGAGTAGCCCCGGTCACATCCTGAAGTCCCTTACGGGCGGGGGCCGGTGACAAGCGGCACAGGCCGCCCGAGGGGTACTAGGGCGCATAGTGGATCAGGCCATTTGGGCAAAAAGGACATACACCCCAGGGGTGTGAAGTGCCCCTATGTCTGCGGCGTGCCGAGTGTCCAAATTGCGGCCTTGAGGGCCTCTGTCAAGGACTGGGCAGTTTTGATCTGAAGTACTAGCTTCCGTCGTAGATCACACGTTTGGGGGTGCGGCGGAGCGCGGGTTACCAAGGGATGGCCATCCGGCGGACGTCCGTGTGCCGGGTGGTTTCTCAGTCCCCGAACCCATGAGGTCTTCATGTTCAAGCGCGTCACGTTCCGTTCTTCCCGTACGTCCCTGCTTCGCGCTCGCGTGGCCGTCGGCGCCGCCGCTGTCGGTGCCTCGGTCGTGCTGGGAGCCGGAGTGGCGTCCGCCGCCGCGCCCGCCGCGGCGCCCGTCGCAGCCAAGAAGGCCGTCGCGGCCAAGGGCTGGGTCAAGCCGGTCGCCAAGTACGCCAAGTCCGCGAGCTTCCACCAGGCCGGTGCCATGTGGCAGTCCACCCACAGCGGCCAGGACTTCGCCGTGCCGACCGGCACCAAGGTCGTCGCCGCGCACGGCGGCACGGTCGTCAAGGCCGGCGGCAACGGCGCCGGTGACGGCCCGGCCTACGGCAACGCCATCGTCATCAAGCACGGCAACGGCACGTACTCCCAGTACGCCCACCTGTCGCGCATCGACGTGAAGATCGGTCAGGTCGTCAAGACCGGCCAGCGCATAGCCCTGTCGGGCAACACGGGCAACTCCAGCGGCCCGCACCTGCACTTCGAGATCCGTACGTCCGCGAACTACGGCACCGCGATCGACCCGGCCGCCTTCCTGCGCGCCAAGGGTCTGTCCATTTGACCCACTCCGTGACCACGGCAGGATCCACGGAGGCATCCCCTGGGGTGGACACGGCGGTGTCGCTCTAGGACGGGAGGGTGCCCTCGTGGGCCTGGGTCACGAGATCGACGGCGACTTCGAGGACGGCTGCACGCTTCTCCTCGGGGTCGCCTTCGAGGTCCTGGAGCAGGAACATCCCGGCGTGCAGCGTGAAGATGGCGCTCACGCAGCGGACCTGGTCGGTGAGCCGGGCGTCGGGGTCGATGAAGATGTCCCGCAGGCCGCGCATCCGGTCCTTGAAGGACTCGCCGATCCGGAGTTCACGGACGGTGGCCTGGTTCTCCTGCATGAAGCGGAAGAGCGGGGACGCGTCGGCGAGGATCTGGCTGTAGCGCCGTACGATCTCGTGCTTGGTCTCCAGGGTGTGCGGCTGCTGTTCGCCCCACTCGATCAGTTCCTCGATCGGCTTCGTCAGATCCTGGAAGATGCTGACGATGATCTCTTCCTTCGTCTTGAAGTGGTAGTACAGGGCGGCCTTCGTCACCTCCAGACGCTCCGCGATCTCGCGCAGTGAGGTCTTCTCGTAGCCCTGCTCGGCGAAGAGTTCGAGTGCGACGTCCTGGATGCGCTGGCGGGTGTTCCCGCGGCGCTGCTGCTTCGTGCCGTCCATGGTGACGTCCATCCTCGTACTCCTCGGGCTCCCACGGAAACTTACTTGACGACCGGCTAGTGACGGGTCTACCTTCCCCAGTGTAGTGAACTTGCCGGGCGGCAAGTAAGTAGGTGGCCCGGAGCGGTACCCAGGGGAGTGATGAGGATGGCGGACGTACAACCGGCGGAGACCGAGCCGGAGAAGCAGCCGAGAAGTGTGCGGGTCGTGCTGCTCGCGCTCATGATCACCATGATGCTCGCGATGCTCGACAACATGATCGTGGGCACCGCGATGCCGACGATCGTCGGCGAACTCGGCGGACTCGAACACCTCTCCTGGGTCGTCACCGCCTACACCCTCGCGACGGCCGCCTCGACTCCCATCTGGGGCAAGATCGGCGACATGTACGGGCGCAAGGGCGCCTTCATGTCCTCGATCGTGATCTTCCTGATCGGCTCCATGCTCAGCGGCATGGCCCAGAACATGGGCGAACTGATCGGCTTCCGCGCCGTCCAGGGCCTCGGCGCCGGCGGTCTGATGGTCGGCGTCATGGCGATCATCGGTGACCTGATCCCGCCGCGGGAACGCGGCAAGTACCAGGGCATGATGGCCGGCGTCATGGCGCTGGCGATGATCGGCGGCCCGCTGGTCGGCGGCACCATCACCGACAACTGGGGCTGGCGCTGGTCCTTCTACATCAACCTGCCGCTCGGCATCGTCTCCCTCGCTCTGATCAGCGCCGTCCTGCACCTGCCGCGCAAGCGCTCGCAGGCCCGCATCGACTACCTGGGCGCCGTCCTGCTCACCGTGGGCATCACCTCCGTCGTCCTCGTCACCACCTGGGGCGGCACCGAGTACGCCTGGACGTCCGCGCGGATCATGGAACTGATCGGCATCGGCGTCGCCGCGCTCATCGGGTTCGTGTTCTGGCAGACCCGGGCCGCCGAGCCGATCGTGCCGCTGCACATCTTCCGCAGCCGCAACTTCACCCTGATGTCCCTGATCGGCTTCATCGCCGGCTTCGTGATGTTCGGCGCGACGCTGTTCCTGCCGCTCTACCAGCAGTCGGTGCAGGGGGCCTCCGCCACCAACTCCGGCCTGCTGCTCCTGCCGATGCTCGGCGCCATGCTGGTCACCTCGATGGTCGCCGGCCGCGTCACCACGAACACCGGCAAGTACAAGGTCTTCCCGCTGGTCGGCAGCGCGCTGATGGTCGTCGGTCTGTATCTGCTGTCGACCATGGACACCGGCACCTCCCGGTTCACCTCCGGTGTGTTCATGGCCGTCGTCGGTCTCGGTATGGGCTGTCTGATGCAGATCACCATGCTCGTCGCGCAGAACAGCGTGGAGATGAAGGACATGGGCGTCGCGTCCTCCTCCACCACCCTGTTCCGTACGCTCGGCTCCTCCTTCGGTGTCGCGATCATGGGTGCGCTCTTCAACCACCGCGTCCAGGACGTCATGGCCGAGCGGGCCGGTGCGCTGGGCTCGAAGCTCACCGAGCAGTCCGCGCAGCTCGACGCGGCCAGCCTGGCCAAGCTGCCGGAGGCGGCCCGCGAGGCGTACCAGCACGCCGTGTCGGCCGGTACCCACTCGGCGTTCCTGCTGGGCGCCGTGGTGGCGGTCGGCGCGCTGGTGGCGTCGGTCTTCGTCAAGGAGGTCCCGCTCAAGGGCGCCGGACCGCAGAAGCCGGGTGACGACGCCAACGAGGCCGACGCCGAGACCGCGGCCGAGGCCGGGGCGAAGGCTGCGGCCGCGCCGGTGGCCTAGGCGGCCTGATCCTCGACCTGGAGTGTGGCCTCGGGCCCCCGGCTTGCGCCGGCGGATCCGGGGCCTTCGCCATGCCCGCCGGGGCGAGCGGGGTGTTCGGCGGTCCCGGTCGCCCCGGGGCCGACGGGGGCGTCGTCGCGGCGGTGCCGTCGGCTACGGATCCGGTGCTTTCGCCCTGTCCGCCGGGCGGGATGGGGAGTGCGCTTCCGTTTGCCGGGCAACCGGCGGCGGCGTCATCGCGGCGGCGCCGTTGGCTATACCGGATCTGGGGCGCCATGCCCGCCGGGCGGGGCGGGGAGTGCGCTTCTGTTTGCCGGGCAACCGGCGGGGGCGTCGTCGCGGTGATGCCGTTGGCTATACCGGATCTGGGGCGCCCTGTCCGCCGGGCGGGATGGGGAGCGCGCTCCCGTTCACCTGGCCCCCGGCAGCGGGCTCAGGACGGCGGCATCATCGGGTAGCTGCCTGTGTTCGTCGGGGCGTGTTCGGGGAGCCACAGGACCGCCACCGCGCCCTCGGCGGGTATGTGCGGCGGGGCTCCGGCCGGACGGACGTTGCGGAAGGTCAGCCGGGCGCCGAGGACCCGGGCCTGGCCCGCCGCGATGGTCAGGCCGAGGCCATGGCCCTTGCCGGCGCGGTCGGCGCTGCCGGTGCGGAAGCGGAGGGGGCCCTCGGTGAGCAGATCCTCGGGGAAGCCGGGGCCGTGGTCGCGGACCCGGATCACCCGGCCCTCCACGGTGACCTGGATCGGCGAACTGCCGTGCCGCGCGGCGTTGGCGAGCAGGTTGAACAGAACGCGCTCCAGGCGGCGGGGGTCGGTGGTGACCATCGACTCGTGCACCACCCGCACCTCGACCGCGGGGTCCTTGGCCGCCACCCGCCGGCTGACGAACTCGCCCAGCAGAAGGTCCTGGAGTTCCGCGCGCTCCGAGGCGCCGTCGAGGCGGGCCACCTCCAGGACGTCCTCGACCAGGGTGCGCATGGCCTTCGCCCGGTCCAGCACCAGTTCGGTCGGCCGGCCCGGCGGCAGCAGCTCGGCGGCGGTGAGCAGACCGGTCACCGGGGTGCGCAACTCGTGCGCGATGTCGGCCGTGACCCGGCGCTCGGCCTCCAGTCGCTGCTGAAGGGCGTCCGCCATGGCGTCCACCGCGCTCGCCAGGTCGTCGGTCTCGTCGCGGACGACCCCGCCGATCGCGTCCCGCACCCGGACGTCCGGCTCGCCCTTGGCGACCTGGTGGGCCGCGGTCGCCGCCTTGCGCAGCCGGCGCGAGAGGTGGCCGCCGATGAGCACCCCGAGCGCGCTGCCGCCGAGGACGACGGCGATGGAGCCGATCACCAGGGCCTGGTCGAGGTCGTTGAGGATGTCGGTGCTGCGGTCGGTGAACCCGGTGTGCAGGGAGAGGATCCGCCCGTCCTTGAGCGGCACGGCCGCCCAGATGTCCGGACCGCCCTCGCCGTCGGAGACGTACGTCGCCCGCCGGCCCTCCTCGACCTTCTCCCGCAGGGCCGGCGGCAGATTGCGGTCGTCGACCTGGATCTTGGGGAAGTTGGGACGGCCGTTCTGCTCGACGTTGCGCTGGGCGATCTGGACGCGCTCGTCCGCGAGGTCGCGTGCGTTGTCCAGCATGGAGACCCGGGCGGCGTTGTGCACGACCAGGCTGAGCGCGACCGCCACCAGCGCGCCGACCAGCGCGATCGCCGCGCTGAGCTTCCACCGCAGGCCCGTGCGGATACCCGCACGCTCCAGACGGCCGGGAATCAGGTGCCGGAACATCCCCCGCATACCCCCGCCGCTCAGGCCTTCAGCTTGTAGCCGAAGCCGCGGACCGTCTCGATACGGTCCTGGCCGATCTTCGTCCGCAGCCGCTGCACATGGACGTCCACGACCCGGGTGTCCCCGCCCCAGCCGTAGTCCCACACCCGCTCGAGGAGCTTGTCCCGGGACAGGACCGTGCCCGGCGCGGAGGAGAACTCCAGCAGCAGCCGCATCTCGGTCGGGGTGAGCGCCACCGGCTGACCGGCCCGGCGCACCTCCATGCCCTCGGTGTCGACCTCCAGATCGCCGAAGGTCAGCACACCGCCGTCGGGCGCGGTCCCCTCGCTCCGGTCGCCGCCGCCCGCGTGCCCGAAGCGGCGCAGCACGGCGCGGATCCGGGCGACCAGGACGGCGCCGTCGAACGGCTTGGTCACGTAGTCGTCGGCCCCGGCCTCCAGGCCCAGCACCACGTCGATGGAGTCGGCGCGGGCCGACAGCATGATCACCGGCACGGTGGACTCGTCGCGGATGCGGCGGCACAGGCTGACGCCGTCCAGGCCGGGCACCATGACGTCCAGCAGGGCGATGTCGGGGCGGTTGGCCCGGAACGCCTCCAGGCCGGAGAGGCCGTCGGGCATCGCGGTGACCGCGAAGCCGTCCCGCTCCAGGGCGAGCTGGGTGGCCTCGCGGATGACGTCGTCGTCCTCGACGAACAGAACGTGTGTCTGGTCTGCCATCCCGGTGCTCTCAGTCCTAGTGATCGGTGTGCCGTCTGCCGGTCGTCTTGTGGGTCGTCAGTCTGTCGTGTGCCTGTCGGGGCGGTCCTTAGGGGGGACGCGTGGACCGTGCCGTGCGTTCATTCGCCGGGACGTGACATGCGCTCCGTCCCGCTCCGTCCCGCCCGCCTCATCCATTGATCGGAACGAGCGGCCCGATCGGTTCACGATCCGGCGGATTTTTTCGGCGGCCGTCCGCGGACCGCTCCGGCCGCCCGCCTACAGGTCCTCGCCCGCCGCCGTGCTGTAGTCGTTGTGCCAGCTGAACGCCTTGACGAAGCGGTCCGACCGCCACCGGTACGTGATCACGTTCTCCCCGGAGGGGTTCGAGACCGGGTCGCCCTTCTCGTACACCTGCTTGGTCACCACCAGGTCCCCGCGGTCTATCTCGGCGTAGACCGGGGGCTCCTCGGTCCGGAACACGTTCTCGTACCGGCCGTCCGTCTCGCGGTACACGTAGGAGCCGATACCGACGGCGTCGCTGCAGGTGAGCACGTTGACCACGATGTCGTCCGCCGGGCCGTCGGTCAGTCCGCCGTACGACACGTCGACCGGGTACTCGTCCCCGACGCAGGGCGTCAGTTGGTGCTTGACCTCCGCCGAGACCGTGGGGTCGTCCTTGACGAGCTGCACCGCGTCCACCCGGCCGAGGGTGTTGGTGGGGGCCGCGCCCGACGGGGTGGCCGCCGGGACGGCGTCCTCCAGGGTGTCGGAGTGGGCCGGCCCCTCGTCACGGGCGCCGGTGCCGCCCGTACCGCAGGAGGCGAGGAAAAGGCCGAGGGCGGCGAGCACGGATATCGCCGTGATCGCCGCCTGGAAGGTGCCTCGGGCCTGTGGGGGCCCGGCCTGGGTCAGGCCGCCGCGCAACGCTCCCGCTCCTCACGCTCCAGCGCGCGTGCGTCCAGATCGCGGGTTTCCAGCTCCTCGCGGAGCCGGGCGAGCGCCCGGTGCAGCGTGCTCTTGACCGTACCCGCCGACATGCCGAGGGCGGCGGCCGTCTCCTCCGTGGACATCTGCTCCCAGTGTCGCAGGACGACGACACTGCGCTGCTTGGGAGCGAGCACCTTCATCGCGTCCATCAGCAGGGCGCGGTCCGCGTGCTGTTCGGTGGAGTCCTCCACGCGGGCGTCCGGGAGCTGCTCGGTGGGGACCTCCTCCAGCTTGCGGGCCCGCCACCACTCCGTCCGGGTGTTGATCATGACCCGGCGCAGATAGGCGTCCGCGAGCCGCTTGTCCGCGATGCCCTCCCAGCGGCCGTACGTCCGGGCGAGGGCGGTCTGGAGCAGGTCCTGTGCGTCGACCGGGTCCGGGACCAGCCGGCGGGCGCTGCGCAGCAGCGCGTCCTGCCGGGTGCGGACGTACTCCTCGAACTCGAGCACCTCGCCCTGCGCCATGGTCAACCCCTCCGTGTTCCCCGTGCCGGCGTGCGGTCGTCCGCCGGTTTTCCTGCCGTGGTCTGTCGCCCTCGTGCCCTCGGTGGGCACGCAAACGAAGCTACGGAGCGGTTGTCACGGGGCTGTCCGAAGCAGCCTGCGGCCAGCACTCGGCTGTCCGTCGGTTGTGTAACGGAAATGAGTTCTGGGTAAAGGGAGGGGTTTATTTGTCCGGTTAAGTCGGCATTCGCCTGTCCCGGCCTGCCAGATGTCTGTCGGATGCCTGTCGGTCGTCTGTGACGTGCCGATGCGTCAGGTCAGCGGCAGGCGGTACGTCCCGCCCGGCAGCGGCTCCACCAGACCGTCGGCGACCAGGCCGTCCAGGGCGCGGGCGCGCTGCACCGGCTCGTGCCACACCCGGTCCAGGGCTTCCTGCGGCACGGGCGCGTGCGCCTCCCTGAGGACGGCGAGCAGCTTGCCGCGCACCTGCCGGTCGGTACCGGCGTACGTCTGGCCCCGGCGCGGCGGGCCGTCGTGCTCCGGCTTGCCCGCGAGCCGCCAGGCGCACTGCCCGGCGATGGGGCAGCGCACGCACGTCTCGTTCTTCGCGGTGCACACCAGCGCGCCCAGCTCCATGGAGGCGGCGGCCCAGCGCGCGGCGGTCCCCTCGTCCTCGGGGAGCAGGGCGCGGGCCAGCCTGCGCTCGGCGGCCGTGGTGGCGTTGGGCGGGTACTGCACGCCCGTGACGGCCCGCGCGAAGACCCGGCGGACGTTGGTGTCCAGTACGGCGTGCCGCTGCCCGTAGGCGAAGGAGGCGACGGCCGCCGCCGTGTACTCGCCGATGCCGGGCAGCGCCAGGAGCTGGCCGTGGTCCGACGGCACGTCGCCGCCGTGCCGCTCCGTTATGGCCACCGCGGCGCCGTGCAGCCGCAGGGCGCGCCGGGGGTAGCCGAGCCGTCCCCACGCGCGGACGGCCTCACCGGGGGCGTCCGCGGCCAGGTCGGCGGGGCGGGGCCAGCGGGCGAGCCACTGCTCGTAGACCGGCAGGACCCGGCTGACCGGGGTCTGCTGGAGCATGAACTCGCTGACCATCACGCCCCACGCGCCCGCCTCCGGGTGCCGCCAGGGCAGGTCACGGGCGTGGTCGTCGAACCAGTCGATGACGGGGGCGTGCAGATCCGCTCCGGAGACGTCGTCGGCGGGGCTGCTGTGCGGGGGCTTCGTGGGAGCAGTCATGGCCCTTCCGATCCTGCCATGCGCGACGGTGCACGCGTGCGTACCGCCACTCGGCAGGGTCCCGCCCCGAGGGCGCCTCCACGCGCGCGTGCCGTGGTCATGGCCAGAGCTGCAAGGGGCGCCGTCGCAAACGGCCGGGGGTGCGCGCGGGCGTGAAGTGGGGCGCGTGGACAGGGAATCCAGGATGATGATCCTGAAAAGTTGTACTCCGGGCGGCGGGTGGGGCCAGCGAACGCGGCGATCTCTCGTACAGTTTGCGCCGTGGGATCTCTGCGCAATCCGATCGGGCCGCTCCCCTCCTCCATCTACTGGCGACGGAGGGTTGTACTGCTGTCTGTGATCGCCCTGTTGGCGCTGCTCATCACCTGGGTCGTCACCTCGGGCGGAGGTGGCGGCGACAACGGCGCCCAGGGGTCGAACGGCAAGAATCCCGCGTCCTCGATCACCCCCGGACCGAGCGGCTCCGGGCCCGCCATCAGCCAGGCGCCGGGCGGACGCGACGAGCCCACCGAGGGCGCCGACGGCGGCGGCTCGGGCGATGACGGCTCCGGCACGGGCGGCGACGGATCCGACGACGGCGCCAACGGCAACGGTGACGGCGGCGGCGCCGGAGGCGGCACCGGGACGGGCGGCAGCGGCGGCATCGGCATCGGCTCGGGCACGACCCTGCCGGCCGGCACCACCCTCCCCAACTGCACCGCCAGCGTGGTCACGTTGTCCCTGCGCAGCGTCAACAACGAGTACGCGCCCGGCCAGACGCCGACGTTCCGGCTGACCGCCAAGAACTCCTCCGGCAGCGACTGCAAGGTCGATCTCGGCCCGAAGAAGGCGGTGTTGACGATCACCAAGACCGGCAGCACCGACCCCTACTGGTCCACCGCCGACTGCCCGGCCGACTCCGGCAGCCGGCTGTACCGCGTGGTGGCCGGCGACACCTTCACCTACACCGTCACCTGGAACCGGAAGCCGAGCGCCGCCGAGTGCGCCACGCCTCCGGCCGGTACGGCCGGTCCCGGCACCTACCTTGTGGAGGTGCGGACGCCGGGATTCGCGAAGGCACAGACGTCCTTCGTGCTGGCGGAGGACTGAGCCCGACCCGGCAGGGGGCGCCCGGTGGTGAGCACGGGCGCACGACGAGCCGTGTCCCACCCGCGGGCCGACCCGCCTGGGCGGCCCATCCGCACGCAGGGCTAGACGTACCGCTCCAGGATCGAGGACTCCGCCAGCCGCGACAGCCCCTCGCGGACGCTGCGCGCCCGGGCCTCGCCGACGCCGTCCACCGTCTGGAGGTCGTCGACGCTGGCGGCGAGCAGCTTCTGGAGGCCGCCGAAGTGCTCCACCAGGCGGTCGATGATGGCGCCCGGCAGCCTCGGCACCTTCGCCAGCAGGCGGAAGCCGCGCGGCGACACCGCGGTGTCGAGCGCCTCGGGGGAACCGGTGTAGCCCAACGCGCGGGCCACCGTGGACAGTTCGAGCAGCTCGGCGTGGCTGAGCGCGTCCAGTTCGAACAGCGCCTCGTCGACCGTGCGGGAGCGCTTGGCGGTCGGCTCGGGGACGTAGTCCCGCACGACCAGCTCGCGCTCGGGCTCCAGGCCCGCGATCAGCTCGTCGAGCTGGAGGGCGAGCAGCCGCCCGTCCGTGCCCAGTTCGACCACGTACTCGGCGATCTCGGTGGCGATACGGCGGACCATCTCCAGCCGCTGCGCGACCGCGGAGACGTCCCGGACCGTCACCAGGTCCTCGATCTCCAGCGCTGACAACGTTCCCGCGACCTCGTCCAGGCGGAGCTTGTAGCGCTCCAGGGTCGCCAGGGCCTGGTTCGCGCGGGACAGGATCGCCGCCGAGTCCTCCAGGACGCGGCGCTGGCCGTCGACGTACAGGGCGATCAGGCGCATCGACTGGGAGACCGAGACGACCGGGTAGGCGACCTGCTTGGACACGCGGTCCGCGGTGCGGTGCCGGGTGCCGGTCTCCTCCGTGGGGATCGTCGGGTCCGGGACGAGTTGGACGCCGGCCCGCAGGATCTTCGACAGGTCGGAGGAGACGACGATGCCGCCGTCGAGCTTGCACAGCTCGCGCAGACGCGTGGCCGTGAACTCGACGTCCAGGTCGAAGCCGCCCGTGCACATCGTCTCGACGGTCTTGTCGGAGCCGAGCACGATGAGCCCGCCGGTGTTGCCGCGCAGAACCCGCTCGAGGCCGTCGCGCAGGGCCGTACCCGGAGCCACCGCGCTCAGCGCGGCGCGCATCAGGGCCTCGGCACCGGAACTCCCGCCGGACTTTCCGGGAGCTGCCGCCCGGTCGTTGGCTGCCACTGCACTCCTCCGGTCGCAGGTTCTTCAGGCGCTCCCGTTTCGCGCACTCGGTTCGTACGGACGGGCGAGACCTGGGCAAAGTCTACCGGCGGTCCTCCGCCTCCCGTGGGGCGTCTCGGCGACGCGAGCGCGGCAGGACCCGCAGGGCGTCTCCTATGTCCGCGACTTCCAGCACCTTCATCCCGGCCGGGACCTTGCCGGGGTCGCTCGGCACGAGTGCGTGCGTGAAGCCCAGACGGTGGGCCTCGGAGAGCCTGCGCTGGACGCCCGTGACCCGTCTGACCTCGCCCGCGAGGCCGACTTCGCCGATCGCGACGAGGTTCTTGGGCAGCGGGGTGTCACTGGCGGCGGAGGCCAGGGCGAGGGCGATCGCGAGGTCCGCGGCGGGCTCCGAGAGCCGCACTCCGCCGACCGTCGCCGAGTAGATGTCCCGCTTGCCGAGCGCGCTGATACGGCCGCGCTGCTCCAGGACGGCCAGCATCATCGACACCCGGGACGTCTCCAGACCGGAGGTCGTGCGGCGCGGGGACGGGATCTGCGAGTCGACGGTGAGCGCCTGGACCTCGGCGACCAGCGGACGCCGGCCCTCCAGGGTGACCGTCAGACAGGTGCCCGGGACCGGTTCGTCACGTCTGGTCAGGAAAAGTCCGCTCGGGTCGGTCAGGCCCGTGATGCCCTCGTCGTGCAGTTCGAAGCAGCCGACCTCGTCGGTCGCGCCGTAGCGGTTCTTCACGCCGCGCACGAGACGCAGACGCGCGTGGCGGTCGCCCTCGAAGTGCAGGACGACGTCCACCAGGTGTTCGAGGAGGCGGGGTCCGGCGATCGCGCCGTCCTTGGTGACATGGCCCACCAGGAGGGTGGACATGCCCCGCTCCTTGGAGGCGCGGATCAGGGCGCCGGCGACCTCGCGGACCTGTGCCATGCCGCCGGGGGCGCCGTCGATCTCGGGCGAGGCCACCGTCTGCACGGAGTCCAGGATGAGCAGGGACGGCTTCACGGCGTCCAGGTGCCCGAGGACGGCCGACAGGTCGGTCTCGGCCGCGAGATAGAGGTGGTCGTCGATGGCGCCGATGCGGTCGGCGCGCAGCCGGACCTGGCTCGCCGACTCCTCGCCGGTGACATAGAGGGTGCGGTGTTCGTCGCTCGCCGACTTCGCCGCCACGTCCAGCAGGAGCGTCGACTTGCCGACGCCGGGCTCGCCGGCCAGCAGCACGACCGCGCCCGGCACCAGGCCGCCGCCCAGGACACGGTCCAGCTCGGGCACGCCGGTGCCGCGGGCAGTGGCCGTCCGGCCGTCGACCTGCCCGATGGGGACGGCGGAGGTGGTGACACGGCCGGGCGCCGTCGTACGGACCGCGGGCGTGCCGTACTCCTCGATCGTGCCCCACGCCTGGCACTCGGGGCAGCGGCCGAGCCACTTGGCCGTCTGCCAGCCGCATTCCGTGCAGCGGTAGGACGGACGGTCCTTCGTGGATTTCGTACGGGCAGCCATGCCCCACACCGTAACCGCCACCACCGACAGCCGGGGGCGCCTGTGGACGAGCGGGCCCCCGGCACCCCGGCGCACCCGGGGAAACGGCGGGCGCCCCCGGTGATCCGGCCACCCCCTGTCACGAACGAGCCATGGGACCCCCCGCCCATGTCCCCTATTGAGGGATCGTTTCACCCGTACGGATTAAAAGGACTCAAGGGACAAGAGGAGCGCGTTCCGGGCCGCCTACGGTCGCACGGGTGATGAGCAGCAGTCCGGAGACCTCGACCCGCACGACCGGCGCACACCGGGCGCACCGGGAGGCGCGCGACCGCGGCGCGGCGCGCGCTCTGGCGCGACGCCCGCCCGCGCGCTACGAGCCGTACCTCGACGGGCTGTTCACCTACTGCCTGTCCGTGCTGTGCGACCACGACGCGGCCACCGCCGCCCTGAGCGACGTCCTCGCGCTCGCCGAGCGGCGCGGCCAGCGCGTCCCGGACGCCGCCGGCGACCGCAGGGCCTGGCTGTACGCGCTGGCCCGCTGGGCGTGCCTGCGCAAGCTGACCGAGGCCAAGCAGAAACGTCAGAGCACGCACGCGGCGACCCGCGCCACCGTCCCGGCCGAGCCCGCCGTACCGGACGACGTCCAGCAGCGGCGGCGGCGTGAACTCTCCCTGCTGGCCTGGCCGGAGGCCGCCGGCACCACCCCGGAGCAGCGCGAGGCGCTCGAACTCGCCGTCCGCCACCACCTCGCCGCCCACGAGATCGCCGCCGTCCTCGGCAAGGACCACGCGGCGGCCCGCGAACTGCTCGCCACCGCCGCCTGCGAGGTCGAGCGCACGCGCGCGGCCCTCGCCGTCGTCGAGGCCGGCGGCTGCCCCGGAGTCGCCCGGCTCACCGGCGAGCACCAGCTCGTCCTCAGCGCCACCCTGCGCCGCGAACTCGTCCGGCACGTCGACGACTGCCCCCGCTGCCGCAGGACCGCCGAGCGCGCCGTCCCCGGCCGCTGGCCCGGCGCCGGGATCACCCCCGCCGAACTGCCCGTCCTGGAGGCGCCCCGCGCGGAGCTGCACCGGGCCCTGGCACACCTCCCGCGCGCGCGGGGCGCGGCCCTCCCGCGCTACGACCGGCGCGGCTTCCCCATGGACCCCAAGGACCGCGCCGCCCGCCGCGACCGGCTCCGCGCGCGTGCCGTCACGACCACCGTGGTCGCCACCGTCGTCGCCGCGCCCGTGCTCGCGCTGTGGGCGGCCTACCGGGGCACCCCGACCGGCGAGGGCGCCGACGGCCACGCCGCCACCGCGGGCGAGGCACGCGGGCCCGGCGGCCTCGACGGCGATCCGGCCGGCGGCTACGAGAACGCCGGGAACGCCAGCACCCGCCCCGGCAGCGGCTTCTCGAAGGGCGACGGTCCCGACGTCTCCGTGGAGGTCGTCAGCGTCACCGGACTCGGCACCAAGAGCGGCGGCCTGCTCGGCGTGACGGCGGCCACCAGCGGCGACACCACCTTGATCACCCTCACCGCGTCGAAGGACGCCGAGGAACCGATTCGCTGGTCCGTCACCACGGGCGCCCGCTGGCTCTATCCGAGCCGTTCCAGCGGCACCCTGAAGCCCGGCGAGTCGGTGACGGTCAAGGTCCATGTCGACCAACTGCGCGAGCCCACCGGCGCCTGGCACGCGCGCGTGGCGGTCGCCCCGGCCGGCGTGGTCGTCTCGATCGACGGCTACGGCACCGCGTCCGGCCCCTCCGACCCCGGCACCGGACCCGGTCCCGGCCCCGGCGGCCCGCCCGCGTCCTCCCCGGACCCGGACCCCGACCCGACGCCCACCGACCCGGGCTCCCCGGAGCCCACCCCCAGCGACCCGCCGCCCACGACCGACCCGGAGCCCACCCCCTCCGACCCGCCGTCGACCGACCCGGGCTCGTCCCCGCCGCCGACCGGCGACGGCGACCCGGGCCCGGCGACCTCATAAGAGGCCAGGCGCAAGGGCATGCGGACGCACGGAACGGGGGACCGGCCCCCGGGCGGCATACCCGGGCCGGCCCTACGAACGGCCAGGCTCCCCGGGCGCCACCGGATCCGCCGGATGCGGTGCCAGCAGCGGCAACTGCGAGGCCAGCCGCTCCTCGCACAGCTCGACCAGCCGGTCGTAGCCCGCCTTGCCCATCAGCTCGGTCAGCTCCGGCCGGTAGGACACGTACACCGGGTCGCCCCCGCCGTGCGCCGAGGTCGCCGAGGTGCACCACCAGTGCAGGTCGTGGCCGCCCGGGCCCCAGCCGCGGCGGTCGTACTCGCCGATCGACACCTGGAGCACACGCGTGTCGTCGGGCCGTTCGATCCAGTCGAAGGTGCGCCGCACCGGAAGCTGCCAGCACACGTCCGGCTTGGTCTCCAGCGGCTCACGGCCCTCCTTGAGGGCCAGGATGTGCAGCGAGCAGCCCGCGCCGCCCGCGAAGCCCGGACGGTTCTGGAAGATGCACGAGCCGTTGAACGGGCGGGTCTGGCGCGACCCCTCCTCGTCCTCCGAGACCCAGCCGCCCCGGGCGCCCTCGTCGTGGTGCTGCCAGATGTCCGGAGTGAGACGTGCCACGTACCCGGCGACGCGCTTCTCGTCGTCCTCGTCGGAGAAGTGGGCACCCAGCGAGCAGCACCCGTCGTCCGCGCGGCCGGCCTGGATGCCCTGGCAGCCGCTGCCGAAGATGCAGTTCCACCGAGAGGTCAGCCATGTCAGATCGCACCGGAAGACCTGCTCGTCGTCCGCCGGATCAGGGAATTCCACCCACGCGCGCGCGAAGTCGAGGCCCTTCTCGTCCCCAGCCGGGGCCCGCCTCGACGGTTTCGACGGCTTCGAGGCCCCCTTGGTCGATCTGGGCGCCTTGTCGGCCTTCTCTTCCTTCGCCTTTTTCGTCTTTGGCACGTGTCCAGGGTAAGTCGCCCACGCCCCTCCCCGGCACCGTCCCACCAGGCGCACCAGGGGCGGAGCACGGCCCTGCGGGCAGTAGCGTTCCCTACATGAGACTCGGTGTCCTCGACGTGGGATCGAACACGGTGCATCTGCTGGTCGTCGATGCGCACCCCGGCGCGTGCCCGCTGCCCGCGCACTCGCACAAGGCCGAGCTGCGCCTCGCCCAACTCCTCGACCCCGACGGCGCGATCGGCCCCGACGGCGTCGACCGGCTGGTCGGTGTCGTGCACGAGGCGCTCCAGGCCGCCGAGGACAAGGGTGTCGAGGATCTGCTGCCGTTCGCCACCTCCGCCGTGCGCGAGGCCACCAACGCCGACGACGTCCTCGCGCGCGTGCACGCCGAGACAGGGGTGCGGCTCCAGGTCCTCAGCGGTGCCGAGGAGGCCCGCCTCACCTTCCTCGCGGCCCGCCGCTGGTTCGGCTGGTCGGCCGGGAAACTGCTGGTCCTGGACATCGGCGGCGGCTCCCTGGAGATCGCGTACGGCATGGACGAGGAGCCCGACGCCGCCGTGTCGCTGCCCCTGGGCGCCGGCCGGCTCACCGCGGGCTGGCTGCCCGGCGATCCGCCCGACCCCGAGGACATAAGGGCGCTACGACGGCACGCACGCGCGCAGATCGCCCGTACGGTGGGCGAGTTCAGCCGCTTCGGCGCCCCGGATCATGTCGTCGCCACTTCGAAGACCTTCCGGCAGCTCGCCCGGATCGCCGGTGCCGCCCGCTCCACCGAGGGCCTCCGCGTCCAGCGTGAGCTGAAGCGCGAGTCCCTGGAGGCATGGGTGCCGCGGCTGGCCGGTATGACGACCGCGCAGCGCGCCGAACTGCCCGGCGTCTCCGAGGGCCGCGCCAACCAGCTCCTGGCCGGCGCCCTGGTCGCCGAGGGTGCGATGGACCTGTTCGGCGTCGAGAAGGTCGAGATCTGCCCGTGGGCGCTGCGCGAGGGCGTGATCCTGCGGCGCCTCGACCACATGGAGTCGGAGCGGATCGGCCAGGGAGCGTAATCGGCCAGGGAGTGTAGGGGGCACGCGACAGTGCGGGACCGACGACGAACACCTCGTACCGCCCGGACGGCCGGAACCGGCCGCACGGGGCGGGCCGGTCCGTGGCGCTTCCCACAACGGCGAACGGACGCCCGTTCCCAGGCACCCGCACCCCGTAACCTGTCCCCCATGGCAGAGCCAGTCGTGCGGATCCCGGATGCGAAGGTCGCCCTGTCGACGGCCTCCGTGTACCCGGAGTCGACGGCGACGGCCTTCGAGATCGCCGCGCGCCTCGGCTACGACGGCGTCGAGGTCATGGTGTGGAACGACCCCGTCAGCCAGGACATCGACGCGCTGCGCCGGCTGAGCGACCACCACCGCGTCCCGATCCTCGCCGTGCACGCCCCGTGCCTGCTCATCACGCAGCGCGTGTGGTCCACCGACCCCTGGACCAAGCTCCAGCGGGCCCGCGCGGCCGCCGAGAAGCTCGGGGCGACCACGGTCGTCGTCCACCCGCCGTTCCGCTGGCAGCGCCAGTACGCGCGTGACTTCGTGCGCGGCATCTGGCGGATGGCGGACGAGACGGACGTACGGTTCGCCGTCGAGAACATGTACCCGTGGCGCTACCGCGACCGCGAGATGCTCGCGTACGCCCCCGACTGGGACGTCACCAAGGACGACTACCGGCACTTCACGATCGACCTCAGCCACGCGTCGACGGCCCGCACGGACGCCATGCAGATGATCGACCGCATGGGGGACCGGCTCGGCCATGTCCACCTAGCCGACGGAAACGGCTCCGCCAAGGACGAGCACCTGGTCCCGGGGCGGGGCAGCCAGCCCTGCGCCGAGCTGCTGGAACGGCTCGCGCTGAGCGGCTTCGACGGCCATGTCGTGATCGAGGTCAACACCCGGCGGGCCATGTCGAGCGCCGAGCGCGAGGCCGACCTCGCGGAGGCCCTCGCCTTCACCCGCCTGCACCTCGCGTCGGCGACGAAGGTGCCCCGCTCGTGACGGACGCGGACGCGGGCGCGGGTGCCGGTGCGGGCGCAGGCAGTGGCACCGGTGCCGACCGCCCCGCCGCCCGTCGCCGCGGCCGCCCCCCGCGGGCCGAGTCGGCCGAGACCCGGGACCGGATCCTCGCCGCCGCGCGCGAGCAGTTCTCCGAACGCGGGTACGACAAGACGTCCGTACGCGGGATCGCGAAGGCCGCCGGCGTGGACTCGGCGCTCGTGCACCACTACTTCGGCACCAAGGACCTGATCTTCGAGGCGGCCGTCGAGGGCGTCGTCGGAACCGTCCTCGACACCCCGGGCGCCCTCGCGGAGGGCCCGCTGGAGGGCGTGGGGGAGCAGATGGCCCGCTTCTTCTTCGGCGTCTGGGAGAACCCCGCCACGCGCGCGCCCCTGCTGGCGATCGTCCGCTCGGCCGTGAACAACGACGCCGCGGCGGCCGTCTTCCGCCGTCTCGTCGCCGCCCAGGTGCTGCGCCGGATCGCCGCCCGGGTCGACCTGCCCGACGCCGAGCTGCGCGCCGAGCTGGCGGCCGCGCAGCTCATCGGGTGCGTGATGCTGCGCTACGTGATCAAGGTGGAGCCGCTGGCGTCGGCGAACGTCGAGTCGATCATCGAGCGGCTGGCCCCGGTGGTCCAGGGACACCTCACGAACCCCTGACGAATCCCTGACGGACCGCAGACGGCGGACGGCAGACCGCGGACCGGAGCCGAGACGCCTGTCCCGCATTCCGGACACCTCGTCCCGTACGGTGGATGACCGGCGTACGCTCTTTAGCAGCCCTATCTGTCTGAAGGAGCGAGCGACGATGCCCGAGCTGAGGTCCCGCACAGTCACCCACGGCCGCAATATGGCGGGCGCCCGCGCCCTTATGCGCGCCTCCGGTGTACCCGGTGCGGACATCGGCCGGAAGCCGATCATCGCGGTGGCCAACAGCTTCACCGAGTTCGTGCCCGGCCACACCCATCTCCAGCCCGTCGGACGGATCGTCAGCGAGGCGATCCGCGAGGCCGGCGGCATCCCGCGCGAGTTCAACACGATCGCCGTCGACGACGGCATCGCGATGGGCCACGGCGGCATGCTCTACTCCCTGCCCTCCCGCGACCTGATCGCGGACAGCGTGGAGTACATGGTCGAGGCCCACTGCGCCGACGCCCTGATCTGCATCTCCAACTGCGACAAGATCACCCCGGGCATGCTGAACGCCGCGCTGCGGCTGAACATCCCGACGGTCTTCGTCTCCGGCGGCCCGATGGAGTCCGGCCGCGCCACGCTGGTCGACGGCACGGTCCGCACGCTCGACCTGGTCGACGCGATCTCCGACGCCGTGAACGACAAGATCTCGGACGAGGACATCCTCCGTATCGAGGAGAACGCCTGTCCGACCTGCGGCTCCTGTTCCGGCATGTTCACCGCCAACTCGATGAACTGCCTGACCGAGGCCATCGGCCTCTCCCTCCCCGGCAACGGCTCGGTGCTGGCCACCCACACGGCGCGAAAACGCCTCTACGTCGACGCCGCCCGCACGGTCATGGACATCACCCGGCGCTACTACGAGCAGGACGACGAGACCGTCCTGCCGCGCTCCGTCGCCTCCTTCGCGGCCTTCGAGAACGCCATGGCGCTCGACATCGCGATGGGCGGCTCCACCAACACGATCCTGCACCTGCTCGCCGCCGCCCAGGAGGCGGGCGTGCCCTTCGGCCTGGAGCAGATCGACGCCGTCTCCCGGCGCGTGCCCTGCCTGGCGAAGGTCGCCCCCAACGTGGCCAAGGACCGCACGTACTACATGGAGGACGTGCACCGCGCCGGCGGCATCCCCGCCCTGCTCGGCGAGCTGCACCGCGCGGGCCTGCTCAACGAGGACGTGTACTCCGTCCACAGCCCGTCCCTCGCGGACTGGCTGAAGACGTGGGACGTCCGCGGCGGCTCCCCGTCCGCCGAGGCCGTGGAGCTGTGGCACGCGGCCCCGGGCTGCGTCCGCTCCGCCGAGGCGTTCTCCCAGTCCGAGCGCTGGGAGGCGCTGGACGAGGACGCCGAGGGCGGCTGCATCCGCTCCGCCGAGCACGCCTACTCCAAGGACGGCGGCCTCGCGGTCCTGCGCGGCAACCTCGCCGTCGACGGCTGCGTGGTCAAGACGGCCGGCGTGGACGAGTCGATCTGGACCTTCGAGGGCCCGGCGGTCGTCTGCGAGTCGCAGGAGGAGGCCGTCGAGAAGATCCTCAACAAGCAGGTCACGCACGGCGATGTCGTCGTCATCCGCTACGAGGGCCCCAAGGGCGGCCCCGGTATGCAGGAGATGCTGTACCCGACGTCGTTCCTGAAGGGCCGCGGCCTCGGCAAGACCTGTGCCCTGATCACCGACGGCCGCTTCTCCGGCGGCACCTCCGGACTGTCGATCGGCCACGCCTCCCCCGAGGCGGCCTCCGGCGGCACGATCGCCCTCGTCGAGGACGGCGACCGCATCCGCATCGACATCCCGAACCGCTCGATCGAGTTGCTCGTCGACGACGCGGAACTCGCGCGCCGCGAGGAGTCGTTGAACGGGACGTACGCCCCGTCGAACCGTCAGCGCAAGGTCTCCGCCGCCCTGCGCGCCTACGCCGCGATGGCGACCAGCGCGGACAAGGGCGCCGTGCGGGACGTGTCGAAGCTGGGCTGAGCGCCCTCACGCCTCATGGGCCCGGCGGCTACCAGTCCGCCGGGTCCGTCCCGTCCACCCCGAACACCGTGCCGTCCGGCGCCCCGGCGAACACCCGCCCGTCGACCGCTCGGGGCGCGGGCAGGGCGGACACGACCTCGCCGCCGTTCGCGCCGAGCCGCAGCGCCGTCTGCCCGACCAGCTTCCCCGCGTCCGCGTCGACGGCGAGGAGACGGCCGTCCGCGGCGCTGAAGTACACGTGCGCGCCGTCGGCGACCGGTGCCGAACCCCGGCTCACGGCCGTCTGCAGCGACCACGACTGCTCCGCCCGGCCCGTGTCCACGGCCACCAGCGCCCCGTCGAAGGCCAGCAGATACACCCGCTCGTCGCGTACGGCCGCCCGCGCCTGCTGGAGCGGCACGTTCAGCGTGATCCGCCGGGTGTCCCGGCCGCGCGGGTCGTAGCGGACCACGGCGTCGACCTTGCCGTACTCCCCGCCCTCCGCCAGCAGCACGAGAGCGCCGTCCGCCGTGCCCACGAGCGTCAGCGTGCCGTCCAGCGACCGCTCCCAGCGCACCTCGCCGGTGGCGGGGTCCACGGCGGTGATCCGGGTGCGCCCGTCGTCCGAGGCGGTCGTCGCGTACGCCAGCGGATCCTTCGGGAACGCCACGAAGTACGGCCGGCTCTGCCCCGGCACCCGCCCGCTCCACGCCTCTTGGCCCGATCCGGCGTCCACACCGGTCACCGTGCCGTCGGCGGCGGTCAGCAGCAGGGTGCCACCGGCGGTCGCGACGCCTTCGTACGACGACACGTCCCGCGTCCAGCGCACCTCGCCCGACGCCGGGTCGAGGGCCTCGACGCGCTTGCCGGAGTGCGTGACCAGCAGCGCGAGCCCGCCCGCGAGCGCCGGCGCCTCTCGGGGCCGGTCGCCCTTCCCGAGCGGACGCCGCCACAGCACGCGCCCGTCGGAGGTGTCGAGCGCGGACACCAGCCCCGTCTGGGCGCAGATCAGCCGACGCGCGTCGTACGCGCACTGCGGCACGCCACCCTCGCCACCTCCCCCTCCGCCGTCGCGGGCCTCGCCGCCGGCGGCCGGAGCCTTGGGGGTCGCCGTCCAGCCGGTGAAGTCCGCCGCGGAGGAAGAGGGCCCACCCGTCGCCCGGGCCGTCCCGCCCGTACCGCCCGCGCCGTCGTCCCCGCCGAGCGCCAGCGCCGTAGCGAGCGCCGCGACCGAGGTGACGACGGCCACGGCGGCGAGGCCCAGCCGGATCCGGCGACGCCGCTTCGACGGCTCCGGATCCGAGACGGGCTCCCCGGACTCCGCCTGGGATCCGGTCACTTGCGGCTCGGCCGCTTCCGCTCCGCCCGCATCCGGCTGCGCCCCGTCCGTCGTGCGCTGCGACGGTATGAACGCCTGGGTGTCGTACGAGGCGGCCACCGACCGCAGTTCGCGCATCAGCTCGTCCGGCGTCGGCCGGTCTTCGGGCTCCTTGGCGAGGCAACGGCCCACCAGGGACGCCAGGTTCGCCGGTACGCCCGTCAGATCCGGTTCGTCGTGCACCACTTGGTAGGCGACGACGTACGGGCTGTCGGAATCGAACGGCCCGCGTCCCGTCGCCGCGTGCACCATCACCGAGCCCAGCGCGAAGATGTCGGCGGCGGGCCCGACCTCCCGGGGCCGCCGGAACTGCTCCGGCGCCATGAACGGCGGCGTCCCGATCAACTTGCCCGTCTCGGTGCGCAGTTCGCTGTCCTTCGGCCGCGAGATCCCGAAGTCGATCACCTTCGGGCCGTCCTCGGCGAGCAGCACGTTGCTCGGCTTCAGATCCCGGTGTACGACTCCGACGCGGTGGATGTCGCGCAGCGCCTCGGCGAGCCCGGCCATCAGCCGACGCAACTCACCCGAGTCCATGGGGCCGTTCCGCTTCACCTGCTCGGCGAGGGTCGGGCCGGGGATGAACAGGGTGGCCATCCAAGGGCGTTCGGCCTCGGGATCGGCGTCGACGACCGGTGCGGTGAACGCGCCGCTGACCTTCCGGGCGGCCCCCACCTCCTGCCGGAAACGCCCCCTGAACTCGGGGTCCCGCGCGAACTCCGCGTGGACGACCTTCACCGCGACCTTCATCCCGGAGGTGCTGCGGGCCAGATGCACCACGCCCATGCCGCCGGAACCCAGACATGACTCCAGGCGGTAGTGACCGGCGTACTCGGGAAGTTCCGCTTCCGCGCCCGCTCCGGTGTTGCGCTGTGGCGTCATGGACCACCCCCGTGCTGTTCCTCCGCGCGCGCGACGCACGGAGCCTAGTCGATGACTCGAACACGACAGTGGCGGCTTGCCAGCCACACTGTACGAATCATGCACATGTGTTTCATCGCGTGTTCAAGGGGAATCAACGGGGCCTCATGGCGTTCACGGGGTTCGACCATGAGGTTCGACGGGGGAGGTTTCTCATGTCAGTGGACCGTGTGGAAGAAGTGGAAGAAGCAGGGGGAGCGGCCGACGGCGCGAGCGCGGGGGAGTCCCTCGCGGCGGCCGCGACGGCGAGTCTCACGTACTACCCGATCGCCCCGGGCGTCCGGCTGAACGTGCGCAGCGGCCCGGGCACCAGCTACCCGATCGTCAAGGTGCTGCCCGAGGGCACCCGGGTCCCGATCTTCTGCCAGTCGCCGGGCACCAGCGTCACCGGCCCGTACGGCACCTCCAAGATCTGGGACAACATCGCCAACGGCCAGTTCGTCTCCGACGCCTACGTCAGGACCGGCAGCGACGGCTACGTCGCCCCGCGCTGCGCCTGACCGCTGTGACTGACCGCGGCGGCCTGACCGAGGCGGCCTGACGGAGGCCCGAGCGCGGGCCGAGTGCGGCCCGCGTGCGGGCCGACCCGCTCGGGGGTCCGCCGCCGGCCGGAGCCACCATCGTCCCGTGAGCGACAATCGTTCTGTGAGCGATTCTGTGAGCGACGAGAACGGCACCCCGGACACCGCGGCGGGCCCCGGCGGCCCGCGCCCCGAGCCCCTGCGGTTCTTCGGCACGACCTGGGTGGACCACGACGGGGGCTACGCCCTGCGCCGCGCCGGCGTGGCCGTCGGCGCGCTCGCCGCCACGACCGTCGCCTGCCTCGTTCTGCGCTTCGCCTACCAGGGCCTGGCCGTCGCCGACATCGGCGGCTTCGTGAACCTGCTGGTCGTCGTGATGTTCGCGGTGTGCAGCGCGCTCGCCTTCCGCACCACCTGGGAGGGCTTCTCCAAGCGCCCCGACCCCGACCGCCAGGCATCCCTGCGCGGGCTGCTGACCATCGGTTTCGTGGGCACGCTCGTCGCCTATTTCTTCCGCACCCTCACCGAGGCGCCCGGAGAGAAGCTGCACCGCGCCGAGTACGAGACCGCCCGGCAGCGGTACGCGAAGCGCGGCAGCCGCCGCACGGGCAACCCCGCGAAGAAGCGCCGCCGCACCTGACCGCGGGCGCCGGGAACGCCCCGTTCCCCTCCTCACCCGGCGGGGCGACCATGGCCCCATGACGGCCACTTCACAGGCACAAGCCCAGGACCCCGCCGAGGCCCGAGCCCACATCCGCGCCCACTCCTTCAACGCCGCCGCGGCCCAGTACGCCGCGAACCGCCCCTCCTACCCGCCCGCCCTCCTCGACACGGTCGAGGAACTCGCCGGCCGCCCCCTCGCCGGCGCGCGGATCGCGGACGTCGGGGCCGGGACGGGCATCGCGACCGCCCTGCTCCACGCCCGCGGCGCCCACGTCGTCGCCGTCGAGCTGGGGGAGGGCATGGCGGCACAGTTCCGCCGCACCCTCGCACGGGTGCCGATCGTCCGCGGCGACGGCAACCACCTCCCCCTCGCCACCTCCTCCCTCGACCTCCTCACCTACGCCCAGTCCTGGCACTGGACCGACCCGGCCCGCTCGGTCCCGGAGGCACTGCGCGTGCTGCGGCCGGGCGGCGCGCTGGCGCTGTGGTGGAACAGCAGCGCCGTCGACGTGCCGTGGATCGAGGCCCAGGCGCGGCGCATGGAGCGCCACTTCGGCCTCGACGGCGTGGTGAGGACGAACGGCGACGCCTCCCACCTCGCCCGCGCCGACCCCACCGGCAGCCTCGCCTTCACCCACCGCCGGATCCGCTGGAGCCGCCGCGTCCCCGTCGACCTCCACCTCGCCAACATCGGCAGCCACTCGGGCTTCCTGGTCCAGGGAAAGGAGCGGTCCGCCGCCTTCCTCACCGAGGAGCGCCGTCACCTCCTCGCCGCCTTCCCGGACGGCACGCTCGACGAGGCGTATGACGTGGACCTGCTGGTCGCCACCGCGCCCTGACCGAGGCGCCTGACCGAGGTGCCCGACCGAGACGCTTGACGGGGTACCGCCGCGAGAGCAATATTCATCGCATGATGAATTCTTTGGCCGGCGACGGCGGTAACGGCGGTAACGGCGGTGACAGCGGCGACCGTGGCGACCCCTCCGGTGAGGAACCGGCTCCCCCCGCCCTCCAGGCCCGGGACCTCACCGTCGTCCGCGGCTCCCGCACGGTCCTGCGCGGCCTCGACTTCACCGTCCCGCGCGGCCAGATCACCGGGCTCCTGGGCCCGTCCGGCTGCGGCAAGACCACGCTGATGCGGGCCGTCGTCGGCACTCAGGCCAAGGTCACCGGAACCCTCGACGTCCTCGGCAGCCCCGCGGGGCACCCCTCCCTGCGCACCCGCATCGGTTACGTCACCCAGGCCCCCTCCGTCTACGACGACCTGACCGTCCGCCAGAACCTCGACTACTTCGCCGCGATCCTCGACCCCGGCCGCGCCGCCACCGACCGGCGCCGCGAGAACGTCACCCGCGCCATCTCCGACGTCGACCTCACCAGCCACACCGACGCCCTCGCCGGCAACCTCTCCGGCGGCCAGCGCAGCCGCGTCTCCCTCGCCGTCGCCCTCCTCGGCACCCCCGAACTCCTCGTCCTCGACGAACCCACCGTCGGCCTCGACCCCGTCCTGCGCCGCGACCTGTGGCAGCTCTTCCACGACATCGCCGCCTCCCGCGGCGCCACCCTCCTCATCTCCTCCCACGTCATGGACGAGGCCGAGCGCTGCCACCGCCTGCTCCTGATGCGCGAGGGCGAGATCCTCGCCGACGACACCCCGGACGCCCTGCGCGAACGCACCCGCTCCGAGACCGTCGAGGCCGCCTTCCTCCACCTGGTCGACCAGGCCACCGCGGCCGCCCGCGAGAAGGAGACGACCCGATGACCGCCCCCGCCACCCCTACCGCACCCGCCGCGCCCACGGGTGCCCTCAACCTCTCCCGCACCACCGCCACCGCCGCACGCGTCCTGCGCCAGCTCCGCCACGACCCCCGCACCATCGCGCTGATGATCCTCATCCCCTGCGTGATGCTCTTCCTGCTGCGCTACGTCTTCGACGGCAACCCGCGCACCTTCGACAACATCGGCGCCTCCCTCCTCGGGATCTTCCCGCTGATCACGATGTTCCTGGTCACCTCCATCGCCACCCTGCGCGAACGCACCTCCGGCACCCTCGAACGCCTCCTCGCCCTGCCCCTCGGCAAGGGCGACCTCATCGCCGGCTACGCCCTCGCCTTCGGCACCCTCGCGATCATCCAGTCCGCCCTGGCCACGGGCCTCGCGGTCTGGTTCCTTGACCTCGACGTCACCGGCAGCCCCTGGCTGCTCCTCCTGGTCGCGCTCCTCGACGCCCTGCTCGGCACCGCCCTCGGCCTCTTCGTCTCCGCCTTCGCGTCCTCGGAGTTCCAGGCCGTCCAGTTCATGCCGGCCGTGATCTTCCCCCAGCTCCTCCTCTGCGGCCTGTTCACCCCGCGCGACGCCATGCACCCCGCCCTCGAAGCCGTCTCGGACGTGCTGCCCATGTCCTACGCCGTCGACGGCATGAACGAGGTCCTCAAGCACACCGACATGACCGCCACCTTCGTCCGCGACATCCTGATCGTCGGCGGCTGCGCGCTCCTGGTCCTCGCCCTCGGCGCGGCGACCCTGCGCCGCAGGACGGCGTGACCCGCCCGCCCGCACCGCACGTCCGCCCACCGGACACACCCGCCGCACCCCCACCCCCGATGGGAGGATGGACAAGGACGACGCACACCCCCGGAGGGCCCCGCACCATGACGCAGAAAGTCGCAGTCCTCGGCACCGGCAAGATCGGCGAAGCCCTGCTCAGCGGAATGATCCGCGGCGGCTGGACGCCGGCCGACCTCCTCGTCACCGCCCGCCGCCCCGAGCGCGCCGAGGAACTCCGCACCCGCTACGGAGTCACCCCGGTCACCAACGCCGAGGCCGCCAAGAGCGCCGACACCCTCATCCTCACGGTCAAACCGCAGGACATGGGCACCCTCCTCGACGAACTCGCCCCGCACGTCCCCGCCGACCGCCTGGTCATCAGCGGCGCCGCCGGTATCCCCACCTCCTTCTTCGAGGAGCGCCTGGCCAGCGGCACCCCGGTCGTCCGCGTCATGACGAACACCCCCGCCCTCGTCGACGAGGCCATGTCCGTCATCTCCGCCGGCACTCACGCCACCGCCGACCACCTCGCCCACACCGAGGAGATCTTCGGCTCCGTCGGCAAGACGCTGCGGGTGCCCGAGTCCCAGCAGGACGCCTGCACCGCGCTCTCCGGATCCGGCCCGGCGTACTTCTTCTACCTGGTCGAGGCCATGACCGACGCCGGCATCCTGCTCGGCCTGCCCCGCGACAAGGCCCACGACCTCATCGTCCAGTCCGCGATCGGCGCCGCGACGATGCTCCGCGACAGCGGCGAGCACCCCGTCAAGCTCCGCGAGAACGTCACCTCCCCCGCCGGCACCACCATCAACGCCATCCGCGAACTGGAGAACCACGGCGTACGGGCCGCCCTCATCGCCGCCCTCGAAGCCGCCCGCGACCGCAGCCGCCAGCTCGCCTCCGGAAACGGCTGACCCGCCGGGGGTGGCTGACCCGCCGGGGGCGGTGGATCACGCGGCCGCGGCCACGATCTCCTTCGTGGTCACCACCCGCGCGAAGCCGCCCCCGTGCAACGACACCGCCGTCGCCCGCGCCAGCTCCTCCGCGCTCAGCCGCCACCCGAACGGCCCCTCCAGGCCGAAGGTGTACGTCGCGTCGAACGCGAACACCACGTCGTACCCCAGGTTTCCTCCCATCCGTGCCGTCGTCTCGGCGCACATGTTCGTCTGGATCCCGGCCACCACGATCTGCCCCGCCCCCTCGGCCGTCAGCCAGGCGTGCAGATCAGGCGCCCCGAGGAACGCCGAGTTCACCGACTTCGTCACCAGCAGCTCGGCCCCGGCACCCCGCCCGCGCCGTCGCTCCACGTAGTCCTTGAACCCGTTCCCCTCGTACCCGACGCGCAGCGGCGAGTCCGGCTTCACCGAGTCGTGCCGCACGAACACCACCGGCCGGCCCGTCGTCTGCCATACGTCGATCAGGGCGGCGATGTTGTCGTCCGCCTCGGGATGGTTGCGCGTACCCCAGTAGTCCTCCTCCTCGAATCCCTTCTGCACGTCCACGACCACCAGCACTGCGTTCTCCGCGATGTCCATGCCTCGATCGTGCCGCCCGGCAGGACCCTCGCCCAGCGATACAAAAGTCAGCGATCGATGGTTTACTGCCACCATGGCAGCCCAGGCACCGCAGCCCCCGGCCTACCGCGTCGCGCTCGTCGCCTTCCCCGGGATCCGCGCCTTCGACGTCTCCGTCATCACCGAGGTCTGGGGCACCGACCGCACCGACCGCGGCGCCCCCTCCTTCGACCTGCGCCGCGTCGCCGTCGACAGCACCCCCGTCCCCATGCGCGGCGGTCTGGCCCTCCACCCCGACCGCACCCTCACCTGGCTCTCCCGCGCCGACCTGATCGTGGTCCCCGGCCTCGACGACCACCTCACTCCCGCACCCACCCCCGTCCTGGACGCCCTGCGCCGCGCCCACGCCCGCGGCACCACCCTCGCCGCCCTCTGCGGCGGAGCCTTCACCCTCGCCCAGGCCGGCCTCCTCGACGGCCGCCGGGCGATCACCCACTGGAACCTGATCGACCTCCTCCGCACCCACCACCCCCGGGTGAACGTCGTCCCCGACGCGCTCTTCATCGAGGACGACAACATCTGGACCGCCGCGGGCACGGCAGCCGGCATCGACCTCTGCCTCCACCTCGTCCGCCGGGCCCACGGAGCCGAGGCCGCCGCCACCATCGCCCGCTCGATGGTCACCGCGCCCTTCCGCACCGGCACCCAGGCGCAGTTCATCGAGCACCCCACACCCCGCGCCGACCGCGACGCCGACACCCTCGCCGCCGTACGCGAACACGCCCTGCGCCATCTGCACGAACCACTCACGGTCGCCGACCTGGCCGCCTACGCGGGTATGTCCCCCCGCAGCTTCGCCCGCCACTTCACCGCGGCCACCGGCACCACCCCTCTCCGCTGGCTCCTCGACCAGCGCATCGCCACAGCCCAGAAACTCCTCGAACGCACCGACCTCCCCATGCCCGAGATCGCCCGCCGCGCCGGCTTCGGCAGCGAGGTCACGATGCGCCAGCACTTCGCCTCGCGCCTCGCCACCAGCCCACGCGCCTACCGAGCCGCGTTCAGCACCTCGGCCTCGGCCACCGGGGCACCCGACACCGCCTCCGTCACCGGAGGCAGCAGCCCGATCGCCCGATAGGCCGTATCCACGACGGGGCGCGCCATGGCCCGAGCCTTCTCCGCACCAACCCGAAGCACCCCCTCCACATACGCGGGATCCGCGCACAACTCCCGATGCCTCACCCGCACCGGCCGCAACACCTCGATCACGGCGTCCGCCGTGTCCTTCTTCAAAGCGCCGTACGAGTCGTAAACGGCCGAGAGATCTTCCGGGTTCCCGTCGGTGCAGGCGGCGAGGATCTCCAGCAGATTCGCGACCCCGGGCCGCCCCGCCCGGTCGTAGACCACCTCACGGCCGCTGTCGGTGACGGCCCGCATGACCTTCTTCCGCACCACGTCCGGCTCGTCGAGCAGATAGACGATCCCCGGCCCGGTGTCCTCGCTCTTCCCCATCTTCGCGCCGGGATCCTGGAGGTTCATCACCCGCGCCGCCACCCCCGGAGGCGTGGCCCGCGGCACCACGAACGTGTGCCCGTACCGCTGGTTGAACCGCACCGCCAGATCCCGGGCCAGCTCGACATGCTGCGTCTGGTCGTCCCCCACCGGCACCTCGTCGGTCCCGTACGCCAGGATGTCCGCCGCCATCAGCACCGGATACGTCAGCAGCGACAGCCGCACACTCCCGCCGCGCTCCCGCTCCCGGGCGGCCTTCTCCTTGTACTGGATCATCCGCCGCATCTCGCCGTCCGTGGCCACGCACTCCAGCAGATACGACAGCCGCGCGTGCTCGTCCACATGACTCTGTACGAAGACCGTGCACAGCTCGGGGTCCAGCCCGGCCGCCAGCAACAGTGTCGCGGCCTGTCTGCTCAGCCGGCGCACCCGGGCCGGATCGTGCTCCACGGTCAGGGCGTGCAGATCGACGACGCAGAACAGGGCGTCCGCCCGGTGCTGGTCGACCTCGGCCCACCGCCGCATGGCCCCCAGGTAGTTCCCCAGGGTCAGATGCCCGGTCGGTTTGATCCCGCTGAAAACCCGTGCCATCTCCACTCCACCTCCTGGTCGAGGCCGCCGTCCCGGCCGGCCGACCCTCCGGAGTCCTGGAGGAGAAACACGAACGGCCGCCGAGGCGGCGGCCGTTGAACGCATACGTGAGCACGGCCGCCCGTCAGGCGGCCCACCAGAGCTGGGTGCACGTGCGCGTACGCGTAGTCATGGGGCAAGGGTACGCCTGTACGCCTCCGGGGTGGCGTCGAGGCGCGGGTTGACACGCCCCCGGTGGATACGTAGTGTTCTCCGAGTTGTCCGACGTGAGCGCCGACTCCGGTCGGTCCCCGGACAGCCATTCCGCAAGTACCAACCACTTCTCGACGAGCAGTCGTTCCGTCTGCCGTCGTGTCATTGGTGTGCGTATTCGCGAAATGAGGAATCCGCGTTCGAAAGGACGCCGCCCCCGATTGGCTTCGGGAGCGGGGAATCCGCTAAAGTCTCACTCGTCGGAACGGCCCAACAGCCGGGAAGGCAAACCCCCTCTGACTGGGAATCAGACGCCGAAAGGATCTGATAGAGTCGGAACCGCCGGAAAGGAAACGCGAGAGCGGGACCCGGAAAGCACCGAGGAAATCGGATCGAGAAAAGGTCTGATAGAGTCGGAGACGCAAGACCGAAGGGAAACTGCCCGGAGGAAAGCCTGAGAGAGTCTCTCGGGTGAGTACAAAGGAAGCGTCCGTTCCTTGAGAACTCAACAGCGTGCCAAAAATCAACGCCAGATATGTTGATACCCCGTCCATGGCAGTGATAGCCGTGGATGAGGTTCCTTTGAAGAAATAAAACACAGCGAGGACGCTGGATGCGAGGGGACTATTCCTCCTCTCGTTCCGCTCTCGTGCGTGTTGTCCCGATCACGGGAAAACATTCACGGAGAGTTTGATCCTGGCTCAGGACGAACGCTGGCGGCGTGCTTAACACATGCAAGTCGAACGATGAAGCCCTTCGGGGTGGATTAGTGGCGAACGGGTGAGTAACACGTGGGCAATCTGCCCTGCACTCTGGGACAAGCCCTGGAAACGGGGTCTAATACCGGATATCACTCTTGCAGGCATCTGTGAGGGTCGAAAGCTCCGGCGGTGCAGGATGAGCCCGCGGCCTATCAGCTTGTTGGTGAGGTAATGGCTCACCAAGGCGACGACGGGTAGCCGGCCTGAGAGGGCGACCGGCCACACTGGGACTGAGACACGGCCCAGACTCCTACGGGAGGCAGCAGTGGGGAATATTGCACAATGGGCGAAAGCCTGATGCAGCGACGCCGCGTGAGGGATGACGGCCTTCGGGTTGTAAACCTCTTTCAGCAGGGAAGAAGCGAAAGTGACGGTACCTGCAGAAGAAGCGCCGGCTAACTACGTGCCAGCAGCCGCGGTAATACGTAGGGCGCAAGCGTTGTCCGGAATTATTGGGCGTAAAGAGCTCGTAGGCGGCTTGTCACGTCGGGTGTGAAAGCCCGGGGCTTAACCCCGGGTCTGCATTCGATACGGGCTAGCTAGAGTGTGGTAGGGGAGATCGGAATTCCTGGTGTAGCGGTGAAATGCGCAGATATCAGGAGGAACACCGGTGGCGAAGGCGGATCTCTGGGCCATTACTGACGCTGAGGAGCGAAAGCGTGGGGAGCGAACAGGATTAGATACCCTGGTAGTCCACGCCGTAAACGGTGGGAACTAGGTGTTGGCGACATTCCACGTCGTCGGTGCCGCAGCTAACGCATTAAGTTCCCCGCCTGGGGAGTACGGCCGCAAGGCTAAAACTCAAAGGAATTGACGGGGGCCCGCACAAGCAGCGGAGCATGTGGCTTAATTCGACGCAACGCGAAGAACCTTACCAAGGCTTGACATACACCGGAAACGGCCAGAGATGGTCGCCCCCTTGTGGTCGGTGTACAGGTGGTGCATGGCTGTCGTCAGCTCGTGTCGTGAGATGTTGGGTTAAGTCCCGCAACGAGCGCAACCCTTGTTCTGTGTTGCCAGCATGTCCTTCGGGATGATGGGGACTCACAGGAGACCGCCGGGGTCAACTCGGAGGAAGGTGGGGACGACGTCAAGTCATCATGCCCCTTATGTCTTGGGCTGCACACGTGCTACAATGGCCGGTACAAAGAGCAGCGATACCGTGAGGTGGAGCGAATCTCAAAAAGCCGGTCTCAGTTCGGATTGGGGTCTGCAACTCGACCCCATGAAGTCGGAGTTGCTAGTAATCGCAGATCAGCATTGCTGCGGTGAATACGTTCCCGGGCCTTGTACACACCGCCCGTCACGTCACGAAAGTCGGTAACACCCGAAGCCGGTGGCCCAACCCCTTGTGGGAGGGAGCTGTCGAAGGTGGGACTGGCGATTGGGACGAAGTCGTAACAAGGTAGCCGTACCGGAAGGTGCGGCTGGATCACCTCCTTTCTAAGGAGCACAGTACCGATTGCAGGCAAATGTTCTGCACGGTCAGCTCATGGGTGGAACGTTGATTATTCGGT